>NZ_JAHUWM010000039.1:0-238 GCF_019218985.1 Pseudomonas sp. PDM30 | reverse complement strand
TCAGGTGGTTCCAACGCTCTATGGTCGTCAAGAAATTCGGGTACTGAGTCGCGGCCGGTCGGCCTCGCTTCAGCAAATTGGGTATGTGACAGCTTTCGGTGTTTTGCAAGAGTCGAACTTTCGGTTCGTTTCGTCTTCACACACCGCAATCTGATGCTCTTTCGAGTAGTCAAATTGCTTGGGTGTTATATGGTCAAGCCTCACGGGCAATTAGTATTGGTTAGCTCAACGCCTCACA
>NZ_JAHUWM010000038.1:0-255 GCF_019218985.1 Pseudomonas sp. PDM30 | reverse complement strand
AATCAACCGAGATTCCCTTAGTAGTGGCGAGCGAACGGGGACTAGCCCTTAAGTGGCTTTGAGATTAGCGGAACGCTCTGGAAAGTGCGGCCATAGTGGGTGATAGCCCTGTACGCGAAAATCTCTTGGTCATGAAATCGAGTAGGACGGAGCACGAGAAACTTTGTCTGAATATGGGGGGACCATCCTCCAAGGCTAAATACTACTGACTGACCGATAGTGAACTAGTACCGTGAGGGAAAGGCGAAAAGAACC
>NZ_JAHUWM010000037.1:0-257 GCF_019218985.1 Pseudomonas sp. PDM30 | reverse complement strand
GTAGGGGAACCTGCGGCTGGATCACCTCCTTAATCGACGACTCAGCTGCTCCATAAGTTCCCACACGAATTGCTTGATTCATTGAAGAAGACGATAGAAGCAGCTTTAAGCTCCAAGCTGATAGCTCCAAGCTAACAGTTACGCGCTCGAAATTGGGTCTGTAGCTCAGTTGGTTAGAGCGCACCCCTGATAAGGGTGAGGTCGGCAGTTCGAATCTGCCCAGACCCACCAATTTTGTTATGGGGCCATAGCTCAGC
>NZ_JAHUWM010000036.1:0-259 GCF_019218985.1 Pseudomonas sp. PDM30 | reverse complement strand
CGGTCATTACCATCGAGGCGGGCCAGACCAGCGGCAGCGTGAACGTCCCGACTGCGGCCAACGACGTCTATAACAACGGCAGCACCGTCAGCACCACCATCACCAGTACCACCGGCGGCAACTTCGAAAACCTGGTGCCGAACACCACGCCAGCCGTGACCACCATCACCGATTCCGTGGACAACACCGGGCTGACCCTCACCGCCACCGGCAACATCACTGAAGGCGGCCAGATCACCTACACCGCGACCCTGAGCAA
>NZ_JAHUWM010000035.1:0-262 GCF_019218985.1 Pseudomonas sp. PDM30 | reverse complement strand
GCTCGGCGGCGATCAAAATGTGGGAGCGAGCTTGCTCGCGATGGCGGTGTGTCAGGCTCCAGGGAGGTTGACCGGGTCGACCGCATCGCGAGCAGGCTCGCTCCCACAGTGATTTTCAGCGCACACGAAATCGGCGCTCGGCGGCGATCAAAATGTGGGAGCGAGCTTGCTCGCGATGGCGGTGTGTCAGGCTCCAGGGAGGTTGACCGGGTCGACCGCATCGCGAGCAGGCTCGCTCCCACAGTGATTTTCAGCGCACACG
>NZ_JAHUWM010000034.1:0-265 GCF_019218985.1 Pseudomonas sp. PDM30 | reverse complement strand
CTCCACAAGCACCCACACGAATTGCTTGATTCAGTTGTTAAAGAGCGGTTGGTTAAGATCTTTCGTCTCAACCGAGGCGCGCATTCTACAGCAGCCTCATTTGCTGTCAAGTGATTATTTTCAGAAGCTTTCAAAGTTTCCTTTGTAACTTCAACCACTTGCGCTTCAGATCTCTCGTCAGCGGGAGGCGAATTCTACAGCGTTACACGCTGCTGTCAACACCTCTTTTTCAACTCCCTTTCGGCTTCGATGAACTGAAGCAACC
>NZ_JAHUWM010000033.1:0-297 GCF_019218985.1 Pseudomonas sp. PDM30 | reverse complement strand
CTCAACTAAGAGAACTCACAAATTTTACCTTAGCCTGATCCGCTACCAGTGAAAGTAACGTTCAGTCTATCTTTCTATCACATACCCAAATTTTTAAAGAACGAACTAGTCAAAGACTAGAAATCAACATTCACCATCGAACCGATGGAATGCTCATTTCTAAGCTTTACACAATCAGAAGCAGTAGTGGTGGAGCCAAACGGGATCGAACCGTTGACCTCCTGCGTGCAAGGCAGGCGCTCTCCCAGCTGAGCTATGGCCCCGTATTTCTACAGGCGTTTCCCACACAAAATTGGT
>NZ_JAHUWM010000032.1:0-312 GCF_019218985.1 Pseudomonas sp. PDM30 | reverse complement strand
GACCTACTCTCACATGGGGAAACCCCACACTACCATCGGCGATGCATCGTTTCACTGCTGAGTTCGGGATGGGATCAGGTGGTTCCAACGCTCTATGGTCGTCAAGAAATTCGGGTACTGAGTCGTGACCGGTCGGCCTCGCTTCAGCAAATTGGGTATGTGATAAAAATCGGTGTTTTGTGAGCGTCGAACTTTCGGTTCGTTTCGTCTTCACACACCGCAATCTGATGCTCTTTCGAGTAGTCAAATTGCTTGGGTGTTATATGGTCAAGCCTCACGGGCAATTAGTATTGGTTAGCTCAACGCCTCACA
>NZ_JAHUWM010000031.1:0-317 GCF_019218985.1 Pseudomonas sp. PDM30 | reverse complement strand
TCATGACTGGGGTGAAGTCGTAACAAGGTAGCCGTAGGGGAACCTGCGGCTGGATCACCTCCTTAATCGACGACTCAGCTGCTCCATAAGTTCCCACACGAATTGCTTGATTCATTGAAGAAGACGAGAGGCCAGCCTTTAAGGCAGTCTGTTTCGTTAGAGTTTAGAAATGAATATTCCAGCGTGAATATTGATTTCTAGTCTTTGACTAGTTCGTTCTTTAAAAATTTGGGTATGTGATAGAAAGATAGACTGAACGTTACTTTCACTGGTAGCGGATCAGGCTAAGGTAAAATTTGTGAGTTCTCTTAGTTGAG
>NZ_JAHUWM010000030.1:0-320 GCF_019218985.1 Pseudomonas sp. PDM30 | reverse complement strand
ACCAATTTTGTGTGGGAAACGCCTGTAGAAATACGGGGCCATAGCTCAGCTGGGAGAGCGCCTGCCTTGCACGCAGGAGGTCAACGGTTCGATCCCGTTTGGCTCCACCACTACTGCTTCTGATTGTATAAAGCTTAGAAATGAGCATTCCATCGGTTCGATGGTGAATGTTGATTTCTAGTCTTTGACTAGTTCGTTCTTTAAAAATTTGGGTATGTGATAGAAAGATAGACTGAACGTTACTTTCACTGGTAACGGATCAGGCTAAGGTAAAATTTGTGAGTTCTCTTAGTTGAGAAATTCGAATTTTCGGCGAATGT
>NZ_JAHUWM010000002.1:0-756336 GCF_019218985.1 Pseudomonas sp. PDM30 | reverse complement strand
TCCTTTGTAACTTCAACCACTTGCGCTTCAGATCTCTCGTCAGCGGGAGGCGAATTCTACAGCGTTACACGCTGCTGTCAACACCTCTTTTTCAACTCCCTTTCGGCTTCGATGAACTGAAGCAACCTGCTGCCGAAAACTGCGTAACTCTTTGTTTACCAAGGAGTTTTCCGTTTCGACTGCGCCGGAAGTGGGGCGAATTATAGGCCTCTAGAATTCGCCGTCAACCCCTTATTTCAGCTTTATTCGGATTTGAGCGCAATACGCGCAAATGCCTTCTTCCCGGCCTGGCAAACATGGGTCGCGCCCAGTGCGTATATAAAGGTGCGATCGACAACCTCACCATCTATACGTACACCACCGGAACCCAGGAGATCTCGCGCCACCGCCGAGTTCTTAACCAACCCCGCTTTATTAAGGACAGCAGCGATCGGCATGTCTTCGGCAGCAGTCAATTCGATTTCCGGCAGATCATCCGGCAGCTCGCCATCCTTCATACGGTTACCGGCGGCACGATGAGCATTGGCCGCAGCCTCCTCACCATGGAAGCGCGCAACGATCTCCTCAGCCAACTTGATCTTGATATCGCGCGGATTGGCACCCGCCTCGACATCAGCGCGGAATGCATTGATCTCATCCATGGAGCGGAAGCTGAGCAACTCGAAGTAACGCCACATCAGCGCATCCGGAATGGAAACCAGCTTGCCGTACATCACACCCGGCGCCTCCTGGATGCCGACGTAGTTACCCAAGGACTTGGACATCTTCTTCACACCATCCAGACCTTCAAGCAGCGGCATGGTCAAAATGCACTGGGCTTCCTGACCATAACCACGCTGCAGCTCACGCCCCATCAGCAAGTTGAACTTCTGATCGGTGCCGCCGAGCTCCACGTCTGCGCGCAGAGCCACAGAGTCATAACCCTGAACCAGCGGATAAAGGAACTCATGAATGGCGATTGGCTGATTGGTTGTGTAGCGCTTGTCGAAGTCATCGCGCTCGAGCATACGAGCCACGGTGTATTGCGAAGTCAGGCGAATGAAGTCGGCCGGCCCCATCTGATCCATCCAGGTGGAGTTGAATGCCACTTCGGTTTTTGCCGGATCCAGAATCTTGAAGACCTGAGTCTTGTAGGTCTCGGCATTCTCGAGGACTTGCTCGCGAGTGAGCGGTGGACGCGTGGCACTCTTGCCACTCGGGTCGCCGATCATCCCGGTGAAGTCACCAATCAGGAAGACCACCTGATGCCCCAGCTCCTGGAACTGGCGCAGCTTATTAATAAGCACGGTGTGACCCAAGTGCAGATCCGGAGCCGTTGGATCGAAGCCCGCCTTAATACGTAGCGGCTGGCCACGCTTGAGCTTTTCAATCAGCTCGGACTCGACCAACAGTTCTTCCGCACCACGTTTGATCAGCGCTAGCTGCTCTTCAACCGACTTCATAACAGACCCGCAAGGCTCAGATTCAAAGGGAACCAACCATACAAGATCGCGCGTCAAATACAAGGTTTGCCCGGCGCACGGACGCCAATCCGCAGACAGAGTGCCTACGGACTTGCTTCAGAGATGATTTGGTTATATTTTATACAGTTATTTCATCTTCATCATGTCATTCATCTTTTCCAATTCATCTTTTTTCAAAGTCAAAACCACTTATGACCACAGAATCGTCTAAAGCGCCGCCGCTTTACCCGAAGACCCACTTGCTTGCTGCAAGTGGCATCGCCGCCCTTCTCAGTCTGGCGCTCCTGGTATTCCCTTCCAGCGATGTCGAAGCCAAAAAGACAACCCTGAGTCTTGAACTGGAAAGCCCTGCTGAACAACTGACACAAGAACAAGACGCTGCTGACGCCGTTCAAGCCACAAATGAACCAGCAACCTCCCCCTTCGCGCAGATCGACAACAGCGCCGAAGACACCCAGGAAACCGCTCAAGCCGAACCTGCACCGGTGCCGGTCGTCGAAGAAAAGAAGACGGCAAGCCACAGGGAAGTGATCGTCGCCAAGGGTGACACCCTCTCTACGCTGTTCGAGAAAGTCGGCCTCCCGGCCACCTCGGTGCACGACGTGCTGGCCAGCGACAAGCAGGCCAAGCAGTTCAGCCAGCTCAAGCACGGGCAAAAACTCGAATTCGAACTGAGTCCTGACGGTCAGTTGACCAACCTGCACAGCAAGCTCAACGACCTCGAAAGCATCAGCCTGACCAAGAACGACAAGGGCTATACCTTCAACCGCATTACCGCAAAACCAACCGTGCGCTCGGCTTACGTTCATGGCGTGATCAACAGCTCGCTGTCGCAGTCCGCAGCCCGGGCCGGCCTGTCTCACAGCCTGACCATGGACATGGCCAGTGTGTTTGGCTACGACGTGGACTTCGCCCAGGATATTCGCCAGGGCGACGAGTTCGACGTGATCTACGAGCAAAAAGTGGTCAACGGCAAGGCCGTCGGCACTGGCCCGATCTTATCGGCGCGCTTCACCAACCGCGGCAAAACCTACACCGCCGTGCGTTACACCAACAAACAAGGCAACAGCAGTTACTACACCGCTGACGGCAACAGCATGCGCAAGGCGTTCATCCGCACACCGGTGGACTTCGCCCGCATCAGCTCGAAATTTTCCATGGGCCGCAAACACCCGATCCTGAACAAGATCCGCGCCCACAAAGGCGTCGACTACGCTGCACCGCGCGGCACGCCGATCAAGGCTGCCGGTGATGGCAAGGTGTTGCTGGCCGGCCGCCGTGGTGGCTACGGCAATACCGTGATCCTCCAGCACGGCAACACCTACACAACGCTCTACGGCCACATGCAAGGCTTCGCCAAAGGCGTGAAGACTGGCGGCACGGTGAAACAGGGCCAGGTGATTGGCTATATCGGCACCACCGGTCTCTCCACCGGTCCGCACTTGCATTACGAGTTCCAGGTGAATGGCGTGCACGTCGACCCGCTGGGCCAGAAAGTCGCGATGGCCGATCCAATCTCCAAAGCCGAGCGCGCACGCTTCCTGGCACAGAGCCAACCGCTGATGGCGCGCATGGACCAGGAAAAAGCCACTCAGCTGGCTTCGGCCAAGCGTTAAGTCATGGCGCTTTATATAGGTGTGATGTCCGGGACCAGCCTTGATGGCCTGGACATCGCGCTGATCGAGCAGACCCCGGCGATCAGGCTGATCGCCACGCACTACATCCCCATGCCCGATTCCCTGCGTACAGAGCTGCTTGGCTTGTGCGCCAGCGGTCCGGACGAGATTGCCCGCTCCGCCATCGCCCAGCAAAACTGGGTAAAGCTCGCGGCACAGGGCATCAATACCCTCCTCGCTCAACAGCACCTCATCCCTGACGATATCCGCGCGATTGGCAGCCATGGCCAGACCATTCGCCATGAACCAGCGCGCGGTTTCACGGTGCAAATCGGCAATCCGGCGCTGCTGACCGAGATGACGGGTATCACCGTGGTCAGCGACTTCCGCAGCCGCGACGTAGCCGCCGGCGGTCAAGGCGCTCCGCTGGTTCCAGCCTTTCATGAAGCCTTGTTCGAAGAGCGGGCCGGCAACCGTGCCGTACTGAACATCGGCGGTTTCAGCAACCTCAGCCTGATCGAGCCCGGCAAACCGGTGGCCGGTTTCGACTGCGGCCCAGGGAATGTGCTGCTGGATGCCTGGATTCATCAGCAGCGCGGCGACACCTATGACCGTGACGGCCAATGGGCCGCCAGCGGCAAGGTTGAACCCGATCTGTTGAAGGCACTGCTCAGCGACCCCTTCTTCGTCACCCAAGGCCCGAAGAGCACCGGCCGGGAAGTCTTCAACCTGCCATGGTTGATGCAGCACCTGGCGCAGCTGCCGACCTTCGCTGCCGAAGACGTACAGGCAACGCTGCTTGAGCTGACCGCACTGACCATCATCGAATCGCTGCAAGGCGCCCAGAAAGAGACTCAAGAAGTGCTGGTCTGCGGCGGTGGCGCGCATAACGCCGCACTGATGAATCGCCTGGCCAGTCTGCTGCCGAAGGCGAAAGTCAGCAGCACATCAGCATATGGCGTCGATCCTGACTGGGTCGAAGCCATGGCGTTTGCCTGGCTCGCTCACTGCTGCCTCGAAGGCATCGCCGCCAATCGCCCAAGCGTTACCGGCGCCCGTGGATTACGGGTCCTCGGCGCCATCTACCCCGCATAAATACCAGACAGCAAAACGCCGCAAGGCCCTGAGGCCGTGCGGCGTTCTGTGAAACAGGTGCGCCGATCAGATCGAGAACGAAGAACCGCAGCCACAAGTGGTGGTCGCATTCGGGTTCTTGATGACGAAACGCGACCCTTCCAGACCTTCCTGGTAGTCCACCTCGGCACCTGCCAGGTACTGGAAGCTCATCGGATCGACAACCAGACTCACACCTTCGCGCTCGACGATGGTGTCGTCATCGGCCACTTCTTCATCGAAGGTGAAGCCGTACTGAAAACCTGAACAACCGCCGCCCGTAACGAATACGCGCAGCTTCAAGCGATCATTCCCCTCTTCATCGACCAGGCTCTTCACCTTGTGCGCGGCACCGTGGGTGAATTGCAAAGCCGTGGGGGTGAAGGATTCGACGCTCATGCTGACTATCTCCCGGCGTTACGCCGTCATATTGCGTGATGACGCGCATTATCCGCTTCTCCTAGAAAAGCGGTCAACTATTGTTATGGTATATCAACCAATCCAGTCGCCGGCCCGGAATGCAAAAAGGCCCGTCAGACGGGCCTTTTGCTGTACGCGATAACGCTTACGGCAGCATGCCGGCGTGGGACAGGCCCAGACGCTCATCCAGCCCGAACAGAATGTTCATGTTCTGCACGGCCTGACCCGAAGCACCTTTGACCAGGTTGTCGATCACCGACAGCACCACCACCAGATCACCGTCCTGAGGGCGATGCACGGCAATGCGGCAGACGTTGGCACCCCGTACGCTACGCGTCTCCGGATGGCTGCCGGCCGGCATCACATCGACGAACGGTTCGTTGGCGTAGCGCTTTTCAAACAGCGCCTGCAGGTCCACCGAGCGATCAACAACAGTTGCGTAGAGTGTGGAGTGAATGCCACGAATCATCGGCGTCAGGTGCGGAACGAAGGTCAGGCCGACGTCCTTGCCTGCTGCGCGACGCAGCCCCTGGCGAATCTCCGGCAGGTGACGGTGACCTTTGACCGCATAAGCCTTCATGCTTTCCGACGTCTCGGAGTACAACGAACCTACGGAAGCGCCACGACCGGCACCGCTGACGCCGGACTTGCAGTCAGCAATCAGATGCGCGGCATCGGCCAGGCCGGCTTCGAGCAATGGCAGGAAACCCAATTGCGTTGCAGTTGGATAGCAGCCCGGCACGGCAATCAGGCGCGCTTTCTTGATCTGTTCGCGATTGACTTCCGGCAAGCCGTAGACCGCCTCGTCCAGCAACTCCGGTGCACCGTGCGGCTGGCCGTACCACTTGGCCCATTCATCCGCATCTTGCAGACGGAAGTCCGCCGACAGGTCGATGACCTTGGTCCCGGCCGCCAGCAACTCGCCCGCCAAGGCATGGGCAACACCGTGCGGTGTGGCGAAGAACACCACATCGCAGGCACCCAGGGTCTTGATGTCCGGAACGCTGAACGCCAGGCCGTCGTAATGGCCTCGCAGGTTCGGATACATGTCGGCCACGGCCAGGCCAGCCTCGGATCGGGAAGTGATGACAACCACCTCAGCTTGCGGATGTTGCGCCAACAGACGCAGCAGTTCGACACCGGTGTAACCCGTGCCGCCGACGATACCGACCTTGACCATAAACCTGCCCTCAACGAACCCACTGGAAAGCCGTCGATAATAGGGGCCGCGCGCCCCTGCGACAACCGTCAAGGTGACGTGCGGACGCTCAACCCCCTACTATTCCCACTACCGTGAATTGGGGAATAACCAAAAATGCTCTATCTGTGGCTCAAAGCGTTTCATATCGTCAGCGTCGTATGCTGGTTTGCCGGCCTGTTTTACCTGCCACGACTGTTCGTTTATCACGCACAAAGTGAGGATACGATCAGCAAGGAACGCTTCAGCGTCATGGAGCGCAAGCTGTACCGGGGCATCATGGGCCCGGCGATGATCGCCACGCTGATCTTCGGCGGCTGGCTCATCTACCTCAATCCAGGCATCTTCAGCCAGGGTGGCTGGATACACGCCAAACTGACCCTGGTCGTGTTGCTGATCGGCTACCACCACATGTGCGGCGCCCAGGTAAAACGTTTTGCCCGTGGCGAGAACACCCGCAGCCATGTCTTTTATCGCTGGTTCAATGAAGTGCCGGTTCTGATATTGCTGGCTATCGTAATTCTGGTCGTCGTTCGGCCGTTCTAAATCCACCAGGCACAACTTACCCGGGGTACTTCCAATGTCGCTGCCCGCTCTGCTCGAAGAACGTTTGCGTCTGCCCGTAGTGGCGGCGCCGATGTTCCTGATTTCCAATCCGCAATTGGTACTCGCCTGTTGTCGCCAGGGCGTGGTCGGCAGCTTCCCGGCGCTGAACCAGCGCGAAAGCAGCGGTTTCAAGGCTTGGCTGGAAGAAATCGAAGCCGGGCTGGCGACAATGGAGAATCCCGCGCCTTATGCCGTGAACCTGATCGTCCACAACAGCAATCCTCGTTTACAGGCGGATCTGCAGATCTGCGTCGAGTACAAAGTGCCGATCGTGATCACCAGCCTGGGCGCCGTGAAAGAACTGGTCGACGCGGTGCACAGCTACGGCGGCCTGGTGTTCCATGATGTGACCACTCGTCGTCATGCCGAGAAAGCGGCCGAAGCAGGCGTGGATGGCTTGATCGCCGTGGCTGCCGGCGCCGGTGGACACGCGGGGACCTGGAGCCCGTTCTCACTGATTGCCGAAATCCGCCAGTTTTTCGACAAGACACTGTTACTGGCCGGCTGTTTGAACCACGGCCACGAAATTCTTGCCGCTCAATTGCTCGGCGCGGATCTGGCCTACTTTGGTACACGATTTATCGGCACGACCGAAAGTCACGCGCCCGACGCCTACAAAGAAATGCTGCTGACATCCAAAGCGGCAGACATCATCCATACTCCAGCCGTGTCGGGTGTCCCCGCGAGCTTCATGCGCAAGAGCCTGGAGGCCGCCGGTTTCGACATGGCCGCCTTGCAAGGCAAGGGCGAGATCAACTTCGGTTCCAAGCTCAAACCCGTGAGCGATGAGGCCAAAGCCTGGAAGACCGTTTGGTCTGCAGGCCAGGGCGTGGGAGAAATCGAAGACTTGCCGAGTGTCGAGCAGTTGATTGCGCGTCTCGACGCGGAGTACCGCCAGGCCCTGGAGCATGCCGCCCAGCTGCCAAAACGCTGGCCGCGCTGACAGCAAACCTTGGCCAGTCTTGCCCGGCCGGACTTACACTCGCCCGGGCACAACATTGTTCTTTCAACCTCTCGCGACAAGGATGCTTCGCACATGGGCGAAAATCATTTCAAAATCGTATTCGAGGGCGCCTTGCTGCCCGGTGTCGACATCACCACGGCAAAGCTCAATCTCGCCGATTTGTTCAAAAGCGATATCACGGCCATTGAGCGCCTGTTCACCGGGCGTCCGGTAGCGCTCAAACGCAACCTGTCGCACGCCGATGCCCAGACCTATCTCCAGGCGCTGAGCAAAACCGGTATCGACGCCCGCATCGAAGCGGAAACGCCGATCGAGCTGAACCTCGCCGACGTTCATGACCATGCTCCGGCCGGCAGCCAGGCGCCTTTTGCAGATCCGCAGTCCCCTTACGCGCCGCCGCGCGCGCCCGTCGGCGAAGCCGTAGCGGAATTCGCCACGCTCAAACCCTTCAGTTTCGATGGCCGTATCGGCCGCTTGCGCTACCTCGCCTGGACGCTGGTGCTGTCAACTGTGCTCCTGGCCGTTTGCGGGGTGTTTGCCTTGGTCGCCCTGGCTATCATCGGCGCAGATTCGACCGCCGGCCTGATATTGGGCAGCTTGCTGGCCTTTATCCTGTTCATCGGATTTGTATTCGTCAGCATCCAGATCACCGTTCAACGTTTGCACGATGTCGGCTGGTCCGGCTGGCTGTGGCTGCTGAACCTGGTGCCGTTCGTTGGCAGTTTCTTTCCGTTCGTGATCATGGTTGTGCCGGGCAACGACACCGCCAACCGCTACGGCCCGCCGCCTCCGCCGAACAGTACCGCAGTCAAGGTACTGTCTTCGCTGTGGCTGATCGTTATCGCGCTGGTTCTGTTCGGCTCGCTGGCCGGTGGTCTCACAGCGATACGGGAAGAATACAAAAGTGCCGCCCAGAGCAGCTACGACAGCAGTTCGGTCACCACCGAAGAAATCGAAGTCGAGGTCGAACCGGTGCCAAATTCCTCCGACGATGCAGCCGAAGAGGCCCAGCCCCCTGTAGACTCTGCGAAAGAATGAACAGCGCTCCTGGCCCCTGACACCTGCGTCGCGGCGCGGAGCTGTTGCGATGGAGAACTGCATGACCCGTTACGCTCTGATCACTGGCGCCTCCAGCGGCATCGGCTTGGCAATGGCCGAAGCGCTGGCCCGGCGCGGCCGCAGCCTGATTCTGGTGGCCCGACAACGTGATCAGCTGGAAAGTATTGCGATTGAACTGACCCAACGGTTCGGCGTGGAAGTGCTGTTCCGTGCCTGCGACCTGGGCGAGCCGCTGCGCCTGTCCGGATTCCTGCTGGAGCTGGAAGAAGGCGACCGGCAAATCGATCTGCTGGTCAACTGCGCCGGTATCGGCACATGCGGCCCGTTTCTGGCCCAGGACTGGATGACCGAGCAAGACCTGATCGAAGTGAACATCCTCGCCCTCACCCGCCTGTGCCATGCCATCGGCAACAGCATGGCCCTGCAAGGCGGCGGGCAGATTCTGAATGTGGCCTCTGTGGCGGCGTTTCAGCCGGGGCCGTGGATGAGCACCTATTACGCCAGCAAGGCGTATGTGCTGCACTTTTCCGAAGGATTGCGCGTCGAGCTGAAAAAATGTGCGATCACGGTTTCGGTGCTCTGCCCCGGGCCGACCCGCACGGCGTTTTTCCGTACCGCGCAACTCGACAGCGAAAAGCTGACCAACAGCAAACTGCTGATGAGCCCCGAGGAAGTGGCGCTCTACACCGTGCGCGCACTGGAAAAGAACAAGGCGATCATCATTCCCGGGCGGCGCAACCGCTGGTTCGCCTTCCTGCCGCGGCTTGGCTCGCGGTGGCTGACTCGCACAATCGCCGGCATGGTCAACAAGGCCTACTGCCCGCGCTGATCCAACCCAAGGTAAAAGGCTGGGCGCAGGCATACGCCATGAGTACACTCAGGCCAGCCCAAACAACGGAGAAAACAGCTGTGGATACTCTGTTCACCAAGATCATCAACCGGGAAATCCCGGCGAAGATCATTTACGAGGACGACCAGGTTCTGGCCTTCCACGACATTGCCCCACAGGCACCGGTACATTTCCTGGTGGTCCCGAAGAAACCCGTTCGCACCCTGAACGACCTGACCGAGGACGACAAGACATTGGCGGGGCACATCCTGTTCACCGCCCAGCGCCTGGCAAAGGAACTGGGTTGCGAAGACGGCTTCCGCGTCGTCATGAACTGCAATGAACTGGGTGGGCAAACTGTCTATCACATACATATGCACGTACTGGGTCAGCGCCAGATGCACTGGCCGCCGGGCTGATTACTGCTTCCCCCTGTGGGAGCGGGATTGCTCGCGAAGACGAAGTATCAGCCAGCATGGATGCTGAATGTCAGACCCTCTTCGCGAGCAAGCCCGCTCCCACAAAAGGCATCACGACACTGTCACAGTCTCTGCATCACAATGACCCAGCGCAAACCTTCCCCGGCCGATTGGGTTAAACTGGCCGCCGAAATTCCCCCGGAGGTCAGCATGACAACCCAACGTCACTACTCGCCAATTGACCGCCTTCTGCTGCAAGCCGATGCCGCGATGCGCACACTGCTGCCCTTCAGCGGCCAGCCGTACCGTCCGTCGCCCGCCATCGTGCAGCCGGATGCGAAAATGAGCGACGAAGACACGCGCCACGTTGCCGGCCTGATGCGCATCAACCACACCGGCGAAGTCTGCGCCCAGGCGCTGTACCAGGGACAGGCGCTGACCGCCAAGCTGCCGCAAGTGCGTGCTGCGATGGAGCATGCCGCCGAAGAAGAAATCGATCACCTGGTCTGGTGCGAACAACGCATCCATCAACTGGGTAGCCACACCAGCATCCTCAATCCGCTGTTTTATGGCATGTCGTTCGGGATTGGCGCAGTGGCCGGCCTGATCAGCGACAAAGTCAGCCTGGGGTTCGTTGCGGCAACGGAAGACCAGGTGTGCAAACACCTGAACGAACATCTGGAGCAATTACCGGCCGAGGATGAAAAATCCCGGGCGATTCTTGAGCAGATGCGCATCGACGAAGAACAACATGCCGAAAGTGCGCTGGATGCTGGCGGGTTCCGCTTTCCGGCACCGGTGAAGTTCGGGATGAGCCTGATGGCCAAGGTGATGACCAAGAGTACTTATCGGATCTGATTTCAGTTTTTTGTAGGAGCGAGCTTGCTCGCGATAAACCTGAGAGCAACGCGTTTACCCAGAAAACACGCGTTATCGTTAACGTCCATCGCGAGCAAGCTTGCTCCTACAAGGGCAAGACATAAAAAAGGCGACTGCCGTGAGGGAGTCGCCTTTTTTGTGTCCGAAAATCTTACGCCATATTGCGCGCGTAGAAGATTTCGAGCATTTCGTGTTTCACCCGCTCGGTCACCTGGGCGCGCTGCTCAGAGGACAGGTTGCTGGTGGCGTCGCCGAACAGGTAGTTATCCAGTTCGAAGTTCTTCAGCAGCATCTTGGTGTGGAACAGGTTTTCCTGGTACACGTTCACGTCGGTCATCTGGTACGCGTCGTAAGTGTCATCGGAGAGGTAGTTCTGGATCGAATTGATCTCATGGTCGATGAAGTGTTTTTTGCCTTCAACGTCACGGGTGAAGCCGCGCACACGGTAATCCACGGTCACGATGTCCGAATCGAACTGGTGAATCAGGAAGTTGAGCGCTTTAAGCGGTGAAATGACCCCGCAAGTCGACACGTCGATGTCCACACGGAAGGTTGCAATGCCGTCGTCCGGATGGATTTCCGGGTACGTGTGCACCGTGATGTGGCTCTTGTCGAGGTGGGCCAGGATGATTTCGGGCAACGGGCCCGGGGACTCTTCGATCTGGCTATCGGTCGGGGTCACCGGTTCTTCAGAAATCAGAATCGTGACGCTGGCGCCCTGTGGCTCATAGTCCTGACTGGCAATGTTCAGGATGTTGGCACCAATGATATCGACAACTTCCGTGAGGATCTGCGTCAGGCGTTTCGCGTTGTACTCTTTATTGATGTACTCGACGTAAGCCTGCTGGTCTTGCGGAGTTTCCGCGTAGCAGATGTCATAGATGTTGAAGCTCAAGGTCTTTGTCAGGTTATTGAACCCGTGGAGCTTGAGTTTGCTTTTCACCGTTAAAAACTCTCTATGTGTTTGCGGCCCGGCCGCGTGATCAAGCATGCCCGTCAGATGCGAACAACGCACCTGCGTAGGACGGTTAACACCTCTTCGCGATGGCGATTTTGGTTGTCTGTTCGGGTGCGAGGCCTGTCGGCTGACGGGCCACTACCCTGAAAAAAGTGGCGCATTATGCAGACGTCAGCTTGGGATCGCCAGAGTCTGCACTGCTTTTATGATAGTTGAATGTCGATTCAACCGAGCTCGATGATTTCGTAGTCGTGAGTAATCTCGACACCGGCCGCGCCGAGCATGATCGAGGCCGAGCAATACTTCTCGGCAGACAGCTCGATGGCACGTTTGACCTGGGCTTCTTTCAGCCCGCGGCCCTTGACCACGAAATGCATGTGGATCTTGGTGAACACCTTTGGATCTTCGGTCGCGCGCTCGGCTTCGAGGAAGGCCTCACAGCTTTCGACCGCCTGGCGGGACTTCTTGAGGATGCTGACCACATCGAAATTGCTGCAACCGCCGACACCCAGCAGCAACATTTCCATCGGCCGGACACCCAGGTTACGTCCGCCGGCATCGGGCGGACCGTCCATGACCACGACATGACCGCTACCGGATTCGCCGAGGAACATGGCTTCGCCAGCCCATTGGATGCGTGCCTTCATCGCCAAGACTCCACTGTATAAAAAAGGGTCGCCAGCTTAGCACAGGCCCCGTGATTGACAGCGCCCGGCGTCCTAGGACATATCCCACTGCCTTGTAGGTAAATGCTCGAATATTGCAGGAAATGTCTGTTAAGCTGACGCCAATTCAATGGCGCATGGCCAGCTTTACTCCAGCGTTCACTATTCATAAAAACCAAACACACCGTGCAGTCTTTTCGGGATACAACCATGGTTGCTATTGCCCCCAACCCCAAGATCAAGAACCTCGACAAGCTGTTGATGCATTGCCAGCGCCGCCGTTATCAGGCCAAGAGCAACATCATTTGTGCCGGCGACCGCTCGGAAACGCTGTTCTTCATCATCAAAGGCTCAGTCACCATCCTGATCGAAGATGACGACGGCCGGGAAATGATCATTTCCTACCTGAACCCCGGGGACTTTTTCGGCGAGTTGGGTCTGTTTGAGCAGGCCGGCCTGGAGCAGGAGCGCAGCGCCTGGGTGCGGGCCAAGGTTGAATGCGAAGTCGCAGAAATCAGCTACGCGAAGTTCCGCGAGTTGTCCCTGCAGGATCCGGATATTCTTTACGTCCTCAGCGGACAAATCGCACAGCGCCTGCGCAACACTACGCGCAAGGTCGGTGACCTGGCATTCTTTGATGTAACCGGTCGAGTCGCCCGCTGTCTGCTGGAGCTGTGCAAACAGCCAGACGCCATGACGCACCCCGACGGCATGCAAATCAAGGTGACCCGTCAGGAAATCGGGCGGATTGTCGGTTGTTCGCGGGAGATGGTCGGTCGCGTGCTCAAGGATCTTGAAGAACGCAACCTGGTGGACGTCAAAGGCAAGACCATGGTGGTCTTCGGTACGCGATAAGCTCGAAAACCTAGCCGCTGAACATCTGCGCCAACATCAACCGGTAGAGTTCGTCCAGACGTGCCAGTGCATTGGGTGCCGCGAACTTCTCATGCAGCGCGATGTGGCTTTCGGCGCGTACCCGTTGCTCCAGACCGCACGCCTCGTTGAAACGATTGACCGCGGCGACCATTGACGCTCGCTCGTTATCGATCAGCATCGCTCCGTGCACCAGTCCTACCGGACGCTGCCCACCCTGACTCTGGCGCCAGCGCTGGGCGGTTCCGACCATTTTGCGTCCATCGAGGTTGACGTTGAAGCGACCGTCACAGAAAGCGCCTTCGATTTCACCCAGGGACGAAGTACCACCCAACTCATCCAGCAACTGACAAATCGGATCGCACAAACGGTGGTAACCGGTTTCGATGCGATTCAGATCCCCTTCGCTGCGCGGCGGCGCGTAAACCAGTGCGATATTGATCGTTGAGGCCGATTGCGGCACCGGCTCGCCACCGGTTTCACGCAACAACACCGGCCAACCTGCCGCCGCCGACACTTCACATGCAGCCTCGAAACCGGGCAGGCGGTTCAAACGGCGCGGCATGACCAGCGCCCGATCGCTCGGCTGCCAAAACAGCAGGCCGACCTCCGCGTCGCCGGCGCATACCGAGGCCAACAGATCCTGTTCGGCTTTCAGGCCAGCTTCGATGGTCAGGGAAATTGGTGAGGTCATAAGGTATTCCGTAGGACATAAAGTCTGTGGTGCTTCTTATGCCGCTATCGCGAGCAAGCTCGCTCCCACATTTGATCCCGGCAGCTCATAGATTTTGTGGCCACCATCAAACCCTGTGGGAGCGAGCTTGCTCGCGATGCTTTTTAGTCTAGGGTTGAGCCGCTGACAGGCACGCCGCGCTCAGGGAAGAACAGACGCTGCAACTCGGTACCCGGGCTTTCGGCGCGCATGAACGCTTCGCCGACCAGGAACGCGTAGACGTCGCTGATTTCCATCAGTTCGACATCGGCGCGGTTGAGAATGCCGCTCTCGGTGATGACCAAACGATCGCGCGGAATACGCGGCAACAGGTCGAGGGTGGTTTCCAGGCTGACATCGAAAGTGTGCAGGTTACGGTTGTTCACGCCAACCAGCGGAGTATCGAGGGTTTTCAAGGCCCGCTCCAGTTCGTCGCCGTCATGGACTTCCACCAGCACATCGAGGTTGACGCTTTTGGCCACGGCTGCCAGCTCGGCCATTTTCACGTCATCCAGCGCGGAAACGATCAAGAGCACGCAATCGGCCCCCAGGGCCCGGGCTTCGACGATCTGGTACGGATCGATCATGAAGTCCTTGCGGATCACCGGCAGCTTGCATGCCGCACGGGCCTGCTGCAGGTAGGCATCAGCGCCCTGGAAATAATCGATATCGGTGAGCACCGACAGGCAGGTCGCACCGCCCTTCTCGTAGCTTCTGGCGATGTCGGCGGGAACGAAGTTCTCGCGGATCACGCCTTTGCTCGGCGAGGCTTTCTTGATTTCTGCAATGACTGCCGGTTGCTTCAACTTGGCCTGGGCCAGCAACGCCTTGGCAAAACCGCGGGGTGCATCGGCCGCCTTGGCCAGGTTTTCCAGCTCGGCGAGGCTGACGCGAGCGCTACGCTCGGCGACTTCCTCAACCTTGCGCGCCAGAATCTTTTCCAGAACCGTCGGAACACTCATCCCTCATTCTCCACTTTGAATACCGCGGTAAATGCACCCAGTTCCTCAAGCTTTTCTCGAGCGAGGCCGGTGTGCAGCGCATCGTGCGCCAAGGCAACGCCTTCTTTCAGGCTGCTGGCAAGGTCGGCCGCGTACAGTGCGGCACCGGCATTGAGCACGATCATCTCGGCCGCTTTCTGACCGTTCTCGGTCTTGCGCTTGCCCAAGGCATCGCGAATCAGTTCCAGGGAAGCCGCCGGGCTTTCCACGGCCAGGCCATGCAGGCTCTGACTCTTCATGCCCAGATCTTCCGGCTCGACCCAATACTCGGTGACCTGGCCGTCCTTCAGTTCAGCGACAAAGGTCGGTGCTGCCAGGCTGAATTCATCCAGGCCATCCTTCGAATGCACCACCAGCACATGCTTGCTGCCCAGGCGCTGCAACACTTCCGCCAGCGGCCGGCACAAGGCCTGGGTAAATACGCCGACCACCTGATGCTTCACACCGGCCGGATTCGTAAGCGGGCCGAGCATGTTGAACAGCGTGCGCAGGCCAAGATCGCGGCGCGGACCGGCGGCGTACTTCATGGCCTTGTGGTGGGTCTGGGCAAACATGAAACCGATGCCAACGTTGTCGATGCAGCGCGCCACTTGCACCGGGGTCAGGTTCAGATAGATACCGGCGGCTTCCAGCAGATCGGCACTGCCGCTCTTGCCCGATACCGCACGGTTGCCGTGCTTGGCCACGGTGCAACCGGCCGCCGCGACGACAAAGGAAGAAGCCGTGGACACGTTGAAGATGTTCGCACCGTCACCGCCGGTGCCCACCACATCGACCACACCGTCGAGGGTCTTGAGTTCGACCTTGTCCGCCAGTTCGCGCATCACCGACACGGCACCGACGATTTCGTCGATGCTTTCGCTCTTCATGCGCATGGCCATCATGAACGCGCCAATCTGCGCATCCGAGCATTGCCCGGTCATGATCTCGCGCATGACATCGCGCATTTCATCGGTGCTGAGGTCGAGGTGATCGACGATACGGCTCAGGGCTGTCTTGATGTTCATGAAAAGTCCTTAGCGCGTGCCGCCGGTTTGTTTGAGGAAGTTGGCGAACAGTTCGTGGCCCTGTTCGGTGAGGATCGACTCAGGGTGGAACTGCACGCCTTCGATGTTCAGAGTTTTGTGACGCAGGCCCATGATCTCGTCGACCGAGCCGTCTTCGAGCTGGGTCCAGGCCGTGAGCTCCAGGCAATCGGGCAGGGTTTCGCGCTTGACGATCAACGAATGATAGCGGGTCACCGTCAGCGGACGATTCAGGCCTTCGAATACACCCTTGTCCTCATGAAATACCGGGCTAGTCTTACCATGCATCACTTGGCGGGCGCGCACCACATCACCGCCAAAAGCCTGGCCGATGGATTGGTGGCCGAGGCAGACGCCAAGAATCGGTAACTTGCCGGCGAAATGCTTGATCGCTTCAATCGAGATGCCGGCTTCGGTCGGGGTGCAAGGACCGGGGGACACAACGATGCGTTCAGGGTTGAGGGCTTCGATTTCAGCGATGGTCAGTTCATCGTTGCGCACGACTTTAACCTGGGAACCGAGCTCGCCCAGGTACTGCACAACGTTGTAGGTAAAGGAGTCGTAGTTATCGATCATCAGCAACATGGCGTTAAGAACCTCTTGAATTCACTGACTTTAAAGATGGCCTTCGAATGATTTACCCGCAGAGCGCTGCACTTTGTCAGGTGCCGGTGTAGCGCCAGCAAAGCGGCATTTCAAACAGGTAAAGAAGGCAAAGCGGTACAAGTCCGGCGAAGCCGGCAAAAGAATTCAGGCGCGCCAACGCCAGCGGGCGTGTGCCTTGATGACTTGATCCAGGAGTTTACTGATGATCAACACGGGGAAGGTCTCGTTCGTACGTCCCGGCACAGTAACTTAGCTGGGCAGAGCGCGCAATATCGCCGGGGGTGCTGCCCGCGAAACTATCAAAGGCTTCGCGACAGATGGCAAAAGGCCGGAAGTTTTTGGTACTGTCGTTTCGTTCACTAAAACAATAAATAAACGGACTTGCTCATGATCAAACAGACGTTGTTTGTACCGCTCGCAGGATGCTTGCTCGCGATCGCATGCGCCCAGGCGAACGCCGCACCTAATCCTTATACAAATTTCGTTGTCTTCGGGGACAGCCTCAACGATGCAGGGACCTTTGCCGACACGGGCGGGCCTGCCGGGGCGACGCAGCGCTTCACCAACCGGACCGGGCCGGTGTACCTGGATGGCAGCGGCGAAGTCCGCTCGCTCAACTCCACACAGATTCTGGGCGGAAAACTGGGGTTCTCGGCGGACCAGACCGCTTCATCATCTTCGGCGGTACGCGCCAACAACGGCCAGCCCGATGGTAACAACTGGGCTGTAGGCGGCTACCGTACCGACCAGATTCTTGATTCGATTACCAGCACCTCCGCCACCGGCGAACGCACCCGGGCCGGCTATCTTCCATCCAATAACTTCCGTGCCGACCCGAACGCACTGTATTACCTGTCAGGTGGCGGTAACGACTTCCTGCAAGGACGCGTCACCAGCCTGCCACAGGCCAGTGCCGCCGCCGACCGCCTGGCCGACAGCGTGCAGACGCTGCAAACCGCCGGCGCCAGATACGTCATGGTCTGGTTGCTACCCGATATCGGCTTTACCCCCGCATTCAACGGCACCCCGCTGCAAGCGTTCACGTCCCAGCTCAGCGCCCAGTTCAACACTGAACTGGTAAGCCGACTGCAAAACATCAATGCAGAAGTCATCCCGCTGAACATTCCGGTATTGCTCAAAGAGACGTTCGCCAACCCGGCACAGTTTGGCCTGGCCACCGACCAGAACCTCATCACCACCTGCTTCAGCGGCAGCGGTTGCACCGAGAACGCCCGCTACGGCATCAACAGCGCCACGCCGGACCCGACCAAGCTGATCTACAACGACTCGGTGCACCCCACCGAAGCCGGGCAGCGCCTGATCGCCGATTACGCGTACTCCCTGCTGGCGGCGCCGTGGGAGCTGACCCTGTTGCCGGAAATGGCCCAGGGCACCGTGCGCGCGCATCAGGATGAATTGCGCAACCAGTGGCTGGCCGATTGGGAAAACTGGCAAGGTGTCGGCCAATGGCGAGCCATTGTTTCCGGCGGCGGACAGCATCAGGACTTTGACGGTCAGGACAGCGTGGCAAGCGCCGACGGCAACGGCGCCAACCTGAACATCGGCGGCAGCTATCGTCTCGACGATGCCTGGCGTGTTGGTCTGGTCGCCGGTTTCTATAACCAGGAACTCGAAGCCGGCAACAACGACTCCGACTACAAGCTCAACACTTACCTGGGCACGGCATTCGCCCAGTACCAGCAAAACCGTGTGTGGGCTGACGCGGCGTTGACGGCCGGGCATCTGGATTACGACAGCCTCAAGCGTAAATTCCAGCTGGGCGTCAACGAACGCGGCGAAAAAGGCGATACCAGCGGCTACGTCGAAGCCTTCAGCGCACGCGTGGGTTACGACATTGCGCAACAAGCCAGCAGCCCCTGGCACCTGTCGCCGTTTGTCAGCGCCGACTTCTCCAAGGTACAAGTCGATGGTTACTCGGAGGACGGCAACAATTCCACGGCGCTGACCTTTGCCGATCAGGAGCGTATTTCCCGGCGCCTGGGCGCTGGCCTGCAGGGCAAATACCAGATCACCCCGCAAACCCAGGTGTTCGGCGAAGCGGCAATCGAGCGTGAGTACAACGACGACACCCAGGACGTGGACATCAACCTCAACAGCCTGCCGAACAACCAGTTCACGCTGGAAGGCTACACCCCGCAAAGTCACTTGCAGCGTGTGAACCTGGGGGTGAGCCACAACCTCACCAAGGACCTGGCACTGCGCGCCAGCTATAACATTCGCAAGGACGACGACTTCACCCAACAAGGCATCAACGTAGGTGTTGCGCTGGACTTCTGATGTGCAGGCAATAAAAAACGCGGCGCCCTCACAGGCGCCGCGTTTTTTATGGTGGTGAAGTCATTGTGGGAGCGAGCTTGCTCGCGATGAGGGCTTCACAGGCAACATTGATGTTGCCTGACCCACCGTTATCGCGAGCAAGCTCGCTCCCACAGGATTTGTAGTCAGTTCAGCTTTCCGGGGTTTGTTCGGCCAGGGCAACGGCACGGAACATCGCGCGGCGCTTGTTCAGGGTCTCTTCCCATTCCAGCGCCGGCACCGAGTCGGCGACGATGCCGCCACCGGCCTGTACATGCAGCTCGCCGTTCTTGATCACCGCCGTGCGGATCGCAATGGCGGTGTCCATGTTGCCGTTCCAGGCAAAGTAACCGACCGCACCGCCGTAGACGCCACGCTTGACCGGCTCCAGTTCGTCGATGATTTCCATCGCGCGAATCTTCGGCGCACCGGACAAGGTGCCTGCCGGCAGAATCGCCCGCAGTGCATCCATCGCCGTCAGCCCGGACTTCAATTGCCCGGTGACGTTGGACACAATGTGCATCACGTTGGAATAACGTTCGATGACCATTTTCTCGGTGAGTTTCACCGAGCCGATTTCCGATACGCGACCGGTGTCGTTACGACCGAGGTCGATCAGCATCAAGTGTTCGGCGATTTCCTTGTCGTCCGACAGCAGGTCTTCTTCCAGCGCCAAGTCTGCCTCTTCATTGGCTCCCCGCGGACGGGTGCCGGCAATCGGGCGCACGGTGATCAGGTTGTCTTCGACCCGCACCAATACTTCCGGTGAACTGCCGACGACGTGGAAGTCGCCGAAGTTGAAGAAGTACATGTAAGGCGTCGGGTTGAAGCAGCGTAGTGCGCGATACAGATCGATTGGCGCCGCCTTGAAATCGATCGACATGCGCTGGGACGGAACGACCTGCATGCAGTCACCGGCCAGGATGTATTCCTTGATAGTGTCGACGGCTTTTTCGTAATCGTCCTGGGTGAAACTGGAGCGGAACACCGGGTCAGCCGATTGTTGCTTGCTGAAGTCCAGGCCACGGCGTGGGGTGATTGGTTGACGGAGTCTTTCCAGCAACTCTTCCAGGCGTGCCTGACCTTGCTCGAAGGCGTCTTCCTGCGCCGGGTCGGCCAGGACGATGGCGTGCATCTTGCCGGCCAGGTTATCGAACACCACCACGGCGTCGGACACCATCAACAGAATGTCCGGTACGCCCAGCGGGTCCGGGTTCGGGCATTTGCCCAAGCGCTTTTCCACATAACGCACGCAGTCATAGCCGAAGTAACCCACCAGGCCGCCGTTGAAGCGCGGCAGGCCGGCAATGGTCGGCACGTTGTAGCGAGCCTTGAAGGTTTCGACGAAGGCCAGCGGGTCTTCCACATCGTGGCTTTCGGTCTCGACGCCATCGACGGTCACGCTGACGTGATGATCGTGAACCCGCAGCACGGTACGGCACGGCAGGCCGATGATCGAGTAACGGCCCCACTTCTCGCCGCCCTGTACGGACTCCAGCAAGTAGGAATTGGGCTCGTCGGCCAGCTTCAGGTAGATCGACAGCGGCGTGTCGAAGTCGGCCAGGGTTTCGCAGGCAAGCGGGATGCGGTTGTAGCCGGCAGCGGCCAAACGCAGGAATTCTTCGCGGATCATGAGGTGCCTCGTGGCTTGAGGATCGAACAGTCAGGTATGCAAACGCGCCGGAAACCGGCCAGGATCAAGTCAGGCGCGCCAACGCCAGCGGGCCAGGGCCTTGATGACTTTCATCCAGAGTTTGCGAGTGACCACCACGATGGCGTTTCCAGAAGGGGGTTTGACAGCGTCGGCCAACGTTATCTCAGCGGCCGGATCCAGGCAACCGGGAATTAGTTTGCGCAGGTCGTCGATCACCAGCGCCGGCGATTCTTCCGCGATCGGTCGGCCGTGGTTATAGCCGTAGCTCAGGGCTACGCACTTGACTCCCGCCGCTTTCGCCGCCAGCACATCGCTGCGCGAATCGCCAACGAACAACGACTGAGAAGCCGGAATATTGGCCATTTTCATCACGAAGAACAGCGCGGCCGGATCGGGTTTCTTCTGTGGCAGGGTGTCACCGCCGATGATCCAGCGGAAATAACGACCGATTTTCATCTGATCCAGCAGCGGCGCGACGAAACGCTCCGGCTTGTTGGTGATCAGCGCCATCTCGACGCCCTGCTTCTGCAGCCATTTGAGGGTGTCGCGAACGCCGGGGTAAACCACGGTCAACTCATGGCTCTCGCCATAAGCCTGCATGAAATACTCCAGCGCCCGTTCGGCCTCGTCGTTATCGACCGCAGCATGATCAAGACCGCCAGCCAGCGCCCGACGCACCAGCACCGGCGCGCCATTGCCGACCCATTCGCGCACCGCTTCCAGACCGGCGGATTGGCGACCGAGTTTGAGCAGCATCTTGTCCACAGCCACTGCCAGGTCCGGGACCGAGTCGATCAACGTACCGTCCAGATCGAACATCACCAGCCGCGGCAGTTGCCCCGGGAACAGCTGCTCAAAACCACTCATGGGCGAGCCAGCGCCAGTTCGGAACGCATCTTGTCGATGACTTCCTGATAGTTCGGCGCATTGAAGATGGCCGAGCCGGCGACGAAGGTGTCAGCGCCAGCCGCAGCGATTTCGCGAATGTTGTTCACGTTCACGCCGCCGTCGATTTCCAGGCGAATGTCACGGCCCGAAGCATCGATCAGCGCCCGCGCTTCGCGCAATTTGTCGAGGGTGCCAGGGATGAACTTCTGCCCGCCGAAGCCCGGGTTGACGCTCATCAGCAGGATCATGTCGACCTTGTCCATCACGTACTTGAGCACGTCCAGCGGGGTTGCCGGGTTGAACACCAGGCCCGACTTGCAGCCGCCTTCGCGGATCAGTTGCAGGGAACGGTCGACGTGTTGGGTGGCTTCCGGGTGGAAGGTGATGTAAGTCGCGCCGGCTTCGATGAAGTCACCCACGATGCGGTCCACCGGGCTGACCATCAGGTGCGCGTCGATCGGCGCGGTCACGCCGTACTTGCGCAGTGCCGAGCAAACCATCGGGCCGATGGTCAGGTTTGGCACGTAGTGATTGTCCATGACATCGAAGTGCACGAAATCGGCGCCGGCGGCCAGGACGTTGTCCACTTCTTCACCCAGGCGGGCGAAGTCGGCGGAGAGAATCGACGGAGCAATTACGAAGGGCTGCATGACGCACCTTTACTGAGCAGAATCACGATGGCGCGCATTGTATACCTCATGCTTTGACGCGCGCACCGTGAGCGCGATGATTGGACCTTGCCATCATCCATCAGCGGCAATGGCTCTAGTACGCCGCGCGATAGATCTTTTCGATATCGACGGCACTCAATTTGCGTGGATTGTTGCGCATCAAGCGCTCGATCCCCGCTGCTTCCACGGCCATGGACGGGATGGCGTCCTCGGGCACACCGAAACTGCGCAGGCCCTGGGGAATTTCCACGGCGGCACACAGTTCGGTCATGGCTTGCACGGCTTTGTCGGCCGCTTCGTTGAGACTCAAATGAGCGGTCTTCACGCCCATGGCCTCGGCGATATCCTGCATGCGTTCGATGCAAGCCATCTTGTTCCAGGTCATGACATAGGGCAGTAGCAAGGCATTGCTGACCCCATGGGCAATGTTGAAGCGCCCACCCAGCGGATACGCCAGCGCATGCACCGCGCCAACGCCGGCGTTGCCGAACGCCATGCCGGCCATCAGGCTGGCAGTGGCCATGTCTTCCCGGGCTTGCAGGTTCGACGGGTTGGCGTAGGCCTTGGGCAAAGCCTTGGCGATCAGCTTGATGGCGCCGATAGCCAGGGAATCGGTAATCGGCGAGGCGTTGACCGACAGATAAGACTCGATAGCGTGCACCAGTGCATCGACACCGCTGGCCGCCGTGACGCTGCGTGGACAGGTCAGGGTCATTTGCGGACTGACCAGCGCCACGTCCGGCAACAGGTAGTCGCTGACAATGCCCTTCTTCAGTTGCGCGACCTTGTCGGAAAGAATGGCGACGTTGGTCACTTCCGAGCCGGTGCCGGCCGTGGTCGGGATGGCGATCAGCGGCGGGCCTTTACGCGGGACCTGATCGATACCGAACAGGTCCTCCAGCGCACCGTGGTACCCGGCGTAGGCTGCCACGCTCTTGGCAATGTCGATGGCACTCCCGCCGCCCAGGCCGATCAGTCCATCATGCCCGCCGTCGCGGTAAACCTGCATGCAATCTTCGACGATGGCGATTTCCGGGTCCGGCAGCACACGGTCGAAGATTTCGTAGGAGCGGCCACCCAACTGCGCCAGTGCCAGTTCTACCGTGCCGGACTTGACCAGGGCGACGTCGGTGACGATCAGCGGATTGTCGATGTCCAGGCGTGTCAGCTCAGCGGCCAGCTGCTCGATGGCACCTGCGCCGGTGATCAGTTTGTGAGCGATTTTGAAAGAGGAAAGACTCATGTGCGCAGCCTCTTATAGATAGGGGAGCTGGGCACAATAGTAGCTGGGGATTTGGAGTTGGCTGGTATTCAGGTCATGAATGACCGGAGAGTCCCGAAACCACACAAAACACCTGTAGGAGCGAGCCTGCTCGCGATGAACCTGAGAGCGACGCGGGCATTCAGAAGGCCCGCGTTATCGTTGGCGACCATCGCGAGCAAGCTCGCTCCTACAAGTTGCAGTGGATCGATGTGTGGCTTCAGACCTGGGCAGTACGCAGTTTCTCGCTACGCCCACGCAACCATTCCAGGGTCAGCAACAGGATCACCGAGAAGGCAATCAGCAGCGTCGCGGCCGCGGCGATGGTCGGGCTGAGGTTTTCGCGGATGCCGCTGAACATCTGCCGTGGCAGGGTCGCTTGCTCTGGGCCGGCGAGGAACAGCGTCACCACCACTTCATCGAACGAAGTCGCAAAGGCAAACAGCGCCCCGGAGATCACGCCCGGCGCAATCAGTGGCAAGGTCACCCGGCGGAACGTGGTCAGCGGCGAAGCGCCCAGGCTCGCAGCAGCTCGTACCAGGTTGTGGTTGAACCCCTGCAAGGTCGCCGACACGGTAATGATCACGAACGGCACACCCAACACCGCATGCACCACGATCAGCGAGAAGAAGCTGTTACCCAATCCCAACGGAGCAAAGAACAGATAACTGGCCACACCGATGATCACCACCGGCACCACCATCGGTGAAATCACCAGCGCCATCACCAGCGCCTTGCCGGGAAAGTCGCCACGGGTCAGGCCGATGGCCGCCAGCGTACCGAAGACCATGGCCAGCACCGTAGCCGCCGGGGCGACGATGATGCTGTTCTTCAGGGCGCGCATCCATTCCGCCGAGGCGAAGAAATCGTGATACCACTGCAATGAGAAGCCTTGCAGCGGGTACACCAGGAAACTGCCGGAGTTGAACGACAGCGGAATGATCACCAGCACCGGCAGGATCAGGAACAACAGAATCAAGCCGCAGAGAATCCGCAAGCTGTAGAACCACACCCGTTCGATGGGCGACATATAAGGACTCAGCATTTCGTTCTCCCCTTAGCTCAGGCGCAGGCGGCTTGCGCCTACCAGCCAGCTGTAAATCAGATAAAGCACGACCGTCGCGAGCAACAGCAGCCCACCAAGTGCGGTCGCCATGCCCCAGTTGATGCTGGTGTTGGTGTAGAAGGCGACGAAGTAGCTGACCATCTGATCGTTCGGGCTGCCCAGCAATGCCGGGGTGATGTAGTAGCCGATGGCGAGGATGAACACCAACAGGCAACCGGCGCCGACACCGGCATAGGTCTGCGGGAAGTACACCCGCCAGAAGCTGGCGAACGGATGGCAGCCGAGGGAAATCGCGGCACGCATGTAGGTCGGCGAGATGCCTTTCATCACGCTGTAGATCGGCAGGATCATGAACGGCAGCAGGATGTGCACCATCGAGATGTAGACACCGACGCGGTTGAACACCAACTCGATCGGCTTATCGATGATGCCCATGGCCATCAGGCCGCTGTTGATCAGGCCACCCGATTGCAGCAACACGATCCACGCCGCGACTCGTACCAGGATCGAGGTCCAGAACGGCAACAGCACCAGAATCATCAGCAGGTTGCTCTGGCGCGATGGCAGGTTCGCCAGCAGGTAAGCCAGAGGATACGCCAGCACCAGGCAGATCACGGTGATGATCAGGCCCATCCAGAAGGTGCGGGCGAAGATGTCGAGGTAGATCGCCTGGTCCGGGGTGGCCGGGGCGATTTCGCCGAGGTCGTCGATGCGGTGATCGACAGCCGCCAGCAGGTAATACGGGGTGATGCTGCTGGTGTTGCGGCGCACCGCTTGCCAGTAGGCCGGGTCGCCCCAACGCTCATCGAGGCCTTCCAGCGCTTCTTTATAGGAGGCCGGTTCAGTGGCAAGCGGCAAGGCGCGGGCCGTTTTGGTCAGCAGGCTGCGATAGCCGGCCAGTTCCATGTTCAGGCGCTTGGACAGATCGCCCAGGGTCTGATTCTTGCGAGCCTCGGCGAGGTCTTCGGCCGCTGCTTTGTAAACCGGTTCAGCGGGCAGGCCTCGGCCATCCCAACTGGCGATGGCAGTCACGGTGCGCGGCATGCCGCCGACCACTTCCGGGTTGCCAACGCTTTTGTAGAGCAGCGCCACGATCGGCACCAGGAACACCAGCAACAGAAACAGCACCAGCGGCGCGATCAACGCCTGGGCCTTCCAGCGGTTGACCCGCTCGGCGTGCTTGAGCCGCTGCTTCAAGGTGGGGCTGGTGCCCTCGTTCAGGGGAACGGCGATAGCCATGACGTACTCCGCAAATCTTTGATCAATCGGTAATGTGGGAGCGAACTTGTGGCGATGGGGCTTGCCCCCGTTGGGTCGCGTAGCGACCCCGAAACCTGCATTCCCGATGCATCAGATGCACCGCATGCAATGGTTTTACGACTGCTACGCAGCCGAACGGGGGCAAGCCCCCTCGCCACAAAAGCTCGCCCTCACAGGAGGGCGAGCCCTCTGCTTATTTCGCAGCCCAGGAATTGAAGCGCTGCTCCAGTTGCTCGCCGTTGTCAGCCCAGAAGCTGACGTCGATCTGCACCTGGTTGGCGATGTTTTCCGGGGTGGTCGGCATGTCTTTCAGGACATCCTTGGCCAGCAGCGGCACGGCTTGGGTGTTGGCCGGGCCGTAGGCGATGTTTTCCGAGTAGGTCTTCTGCTGCTGTGGCTGTACCGAGAAGGCGATGAATTTCTTCGCCGCTTCGGCGCGCTTGGCATCCAGACCTTTTGGAATGGCCCATGCGTCAAAGTCGTAGATGCCGCCGTTCCACACGACTTTCAGGTTGCTTTCTTTCTGCACGGCAGCGATACGACCGTTGTAGGCCGAACTCATGACCACGTCACCGGAAGCGAGGTATTGCGGCGGTTGTGCGCCAGCTTCCCACCACTGGATGTTCGGCTTGAGCTCATCGAGCTTCTTGAACGCGCGGTCCTGACCGTCCTTGCCAGCCAGCACTTTGTAGACGTCTTTCGGCGCAACGCCGTCGGCCATCAGTGCGAATTCCAGGGTGTACTTGGCGCCCTTACGCAGGCCACGCTTGCCCGGGAACTGCTTGGTGTCCCAGAAGTCCACCCAGCTGGTCGGTGCGGATTTCAGTTTGTCGGCGTTGTAGGCCAGCACGGTCGACCACACGAAGAAACCCACGCCGCAAGGCTGGATGGCGCCCTTGACGTAGTCTTCGGTCTTGCCGAACAGCGCCGGATCCAGTTGCTCGAACATGTCTTCGTCGCAACCACGGGACAGTTCCGGCGATTCAACCTCTACCAGATCCCAGGACACGCTCTTGGTGTCGACCATGGCCTTGACCTTGGCCATTTCGCCGTTGTACTCGCCGGCCACGATCTTGCCGTTGCCTGCCGCTTCCCAAGGTGCGTAGAAGGCTTTGACCTGAGCCGCCTTGTTCGCACCGCCAAAGGACACCACGGTCAGATCCGGGCCGGCCGCCATTGCGTGTGCCGCGCCCATCATGCCCAGTGCCAAAGCGGTGAATTTCAGGGATCTCAACATTTATTGTTCTCTCCACGTGCAGGGTTGGTGTTGGTGTTGCCGGGGCGATCAATGCGCCTCTAAAAGTGGATCGAGCGCGCGAACGTGCTCGACCTGCCAGCCAAGCGGTACCACATCGCCGACGGCGAGCGAGGGATCAAGCTCGGCAATTGGCTGTTTCACGAAGAAGTCGGTCTTGCCGCAGACTTCCATGCGAACCCGGACGTGGTCGCCCAGATAGATGAATTCCTCGACTCGCCCGGAGAAGCGGTTGACGCATTGGTCGCTGGAGCCGTTGAGGCTCACTCGCTCCGGACGAATGGACAGGGTCACCGGCTCGCCGGTCTGACCAACGTTGACCGCCAAGGCTTCCACCTTCTCACCGCGCCCGAGTTCCACAATGCAACGGTCGCCGGTTTGGCTGTGCAGGCGGCCATTGAGGCGGTTGTTCTCGCCGATGAAGTTGGCGACGAAGGTGTTTTTCGGCTCTTCGTAGAGGGTGCGCGGCGGAGCGATCTGCTGGATTTCGCCCTGATGGAACACCGCCACGCGGTCGGACATGGTCAAGGCTTCGCCCTGATCGTGGGTCACGTAGACCACAGTCACGCCCAGGCGCTGGTGCAGGTGCTTGATCTCCATCTGCATGTGTTCACGTAGCTGCTTGTCGAGTGCGCCGAGGGGTTCGTCCATCAGCACCAGTTGCGGCTCGAACACCAGCGCGCGGGCCAATGCCACACGCTGTTGCTGACCACCGGAGAGCTGCGCCGGGTAGCGCTGGGCGAAGGCATCGAGCTGGACCATGCTCAGCACGCGCTTGACCCGCGCACTGACGTCGCTCTTGTTCATGCCACGCACGGTCAGCGGGAACGCCAGGTTCTCGGCCACCGTCATGTGCGGGAACAACGCGTAGTTCTGGAACACCATGCCGATGTCGCGCTTGTGCGGCGGCACGTTGTTGATGGCGCGCCCGGCCAACAGGATTTCGCCCGCGGTCGGCGTTTCGAAGCCGGCGAGCATCATCAGGCTGGTGGTCTTGCCGGAGCCGGACGGCCCGAGCAATGTGAGGAATTCGCCCTTGCGAATATCCAGGTTGAGGTCCTTGACGATCAGGTTCTCGCCGTCGTAGCTCTTCTGCACTCCACGAAAGCTGACCAGAACATCATTGGCCCCTGCGCTTGAATCGACCTGGCTCATACCCACACCTTTGTTATTGATGACTGCTGTGGGGTTAAGCCTAGTGGACGCTGGGGACCGCGCAAATCGGGGCGCAAGAGAGATTCGCCTCAGCCGGATGGAAGGTTGGGGGTAGGGATTTCCCTACAAGGATGGCGGGGATGGATAGGGCAGCAGCACGCTTCAAGCTGCAAGCCGCAAGAATCGGCAAAGCCGCTGCAAAAACATGTCGCTTTTGGATATGCCGGAAATCGGATACTTGATGGAGATCCCTGTGGGAGCGAGCTTGCTCGCGATGGCAGCATCACATTCAACATCGATGCTGAATGACCCGCCGCTATCGCGAGCAAGCTCGCTCCCACAGGTATAGCGATGTGCTTTAGAGGAGCTTGTGTTCCATCGCGTACTTCACCAGTTCCGCCAGCGAGGTGATGTTGAGCTTCTGCATCAGCCGCGCCTTGTGGGTGCTGATGGTCTTGCTGCTCAGCGCCAGTTGCTGGGCGATGTCGTTTACGTTGGCGCCCTGGGCCAAGCGTTCGAACACGGAAAATTCGCGCTCGGAGAGCAACGAGTGCAATGGACGCGAGTCGGTAAGACCGACCTCGAAAACCATGCGGTCGGCCAGTTCCGGGTCGATGTAACGCCCGCCTGACGCCACTTTGCGAATGGCCGTCAGCAACAGTGCCGGGTCGCTGTCCTTGGTCGCATAACCGGCAGCCCCGACCTTCAGCGCCCGGGCGGCCATTTGCGCTTCATCGTGCATCGACAGCACCAGGATCGCCGGCGGATTGTTCAGGGCGCGAATCCGCGGAATCGCTTCCAGGCCGTTGACGCCCGGCATGGAGATGTCCAGCAACACCACTTCGCAAGGCACATTACGCAAGGTGTCGAGCAACTGCTCGCCATTGCTCGCCTCCCCCACCACCAGCAAGTCCTTGGCCAGGCCGATCAGCTGCTTGATGCCTTCGCGGACAATGGTGTGGTCTTCGGCTACCAGTACACGGATCACGTTCTTCTCCAGGTTCAAGATCATTCGCGAGCAGGCTCCCACATTTGGAGTACGTCCCCCTGTGGGAGCCTGCTCGCGAAGGCGTCAGCACAGACACCACAAATTCTTCAGGCTTCGTCCAGAGGTACTCGCACTTCTAACGTCGTACCCTCACCCGGCTCACTCTCCAGCGACAACTCACCGCCCAGGATCAACACCCGCTCACGCATACCGACGATCCCAAAGGACGTTGGCCTGCCAGGCGCGGCGACAAATCCTACGCCATCATCGCTGACCGTCAGACACAATTCGTCGCCTTCAAGGGTCAGTGTCAGTTCAACAGTATGCGCCTGGGCGTGCCGCATGACATTGGTCAGCGCCTCCTGAAGAATTCGAAACAGGCCGATTGCCTTCGCATCGCTGAGCACTGGCAAATTGTCCGGCACCTGCACCAGACACGGGATCTGCGTGCGTGCCTCGAACCGGCGGGCCTGCCATTCAATGGCCGAGGCAATACCTGCGTCGAGAATCGGCGGCCGCAATGCCGTGGCCACATCACGGACCAGCTGAAACAATTGAGCGATCAAGCGCTTCATGCTGTTCAAGCGCTCGTTAAGACCAGGGTCGAGCTGGGCGTACGCCAGTTCGCACATGGACGTTTCCAGCTTCAACACGGTGAGCATCTGCCCCAATTCGTCGTGAACTTCCCGGGCAATGCGCGCTTTTTCTTCTTCGCGCACGCTTTCCAGGTGCGCGGACAACTCCCGCAGTTGTTCCCGGGAGCTGGCCAGTTCAATTTCGATGCGTTTGCTCTCGCTGATGTCCCAGACGATCCCGTCCCAAACATAGGCGCCGTCTTCCAGCCGGCGGGTGATGGCCTTGATTTCCGCCCAACGCTGCTCGCCCTGACGCGTGAGGATTCGCCCCTGCCACGACCAGTCGCTGTCGGTATCCAGCGCATGATCCTGGGTCTGGTGATAGCTGACCTTGTCATCCGGATGCACGAGGCTGCGCAGGCCTTTATCGCGATGCGCCAGCGTGGCCGGCGAGTAACCCACCAGACTTTCGCTGCCTTCGCTGATGTAGGCAAAGTCGATCTGACCGGTTACTGGCGCCCGCTCCAGCCGGAAAACCAGTCCCGGAACGTTGGCGGCGATGCCTTGCAGCCGCGCCTCGCTTTCCTGCAAGGCCGCCAGGGCGCGGCGCCGCTCGGTGACATCGTTGAGGTAAACCACCAGGTATTCGCCATCGCGAAAGCGCAGGAAACTCAACGAGACATCGGCCGGCAGGATGCTGCCATCAGCCCGCACGCAATTGGATTCGAAACTTTGCGGGCCCTCCTCACTGGCCCGGGCGCGCTTCCACAGGTTCAGCCAACGGTCCATGTGCAGGCCGGGCTCGAAATCGATCAGGGGCCGATCGATGATCCCTCCGGCCGGATAGCCCAGCATGCTTTCCGCCGCGCGGTTGGCGTAGCGCACATGGCTGTCCCAGTTGACCCAGAGGATGCCGACCGTGCTCTGGTCGATGGAAAACTGGGTGAGCCGCAAGGCCTCTTCGCTGGCGGCGCGCAAGGCAATGTCTTCCTGCGCGGCCAACAGGCGCTGCTCCAGGTTGTGCTGCTGGCGACGCTGCCAGACCACGATGGCCATGCAACTCATCGCCAGAACGGCCAGCAGCAGGCAGAGGTTCTGCCAAAACCCCGGCGACTCGGTAAGCCGCGGATACTTGGGCTGCAGCCATTGATTGTGCAGTTGCTCCAGATCCTTGGCCGGGATCGCCCGCAATGCACTTTCGACAATGCCCGCCAGTTCCGGTTTGTCACGGAGCGTGGCCACCCGCAGCAACTGCGGCAGACCGACATCCCCCACCACGACCAATCCGGCGAACTCCGGTTCGACCGACAAGCGTCCCAGCTGCGCTTCATCGACCACCGCATAAGCCGCCTGCTGGCCCGCCAATAATTGCAATGCCTGGCGTTCCATCGGCACGCCTTGCAGATTCAGGTGCGGGTAGTTGCTGCGCAGGTAATCGGCGATGGCACTGGGCATGCGTACGGCGACGCGGGTCTGGCTGTCGAGTTTTTCCAGCTCGACCGCGCCAGCGCTTTTCTGATCGCTGACCACCAATTGCGGCACCCGCATGTAGGGGTCGGAAAACTGCCAGAGGCGCAGCCCGCCAGGGGTCTGGGTCACCCCCGGAGCGATGTCGATTTCGCCCTCGCGGGCCGCGGCTTCCAATTGCTCAAGATCGGGAAAATTGCGCCAGCTCAATTCGACATTGAGGTTTTTTGCGAGCCACTTCATCAATTCGACGTTCACCCCGGACAGGCGCTGCAAGCGGCGATCGTATTGCGCATAGGGCGCCTGCAACACCACGCCGACCCGCAACTCGCCCTGCTGCGCCAGCCAGTGCCGTTGTTCCGGGGACAGTTGGGCAGCGGGCGCCGGGGGCGCGGCGGCAGCCCAGCCCATCAAGGGAAACCACAAACAGCCGATAACCCACAGGCAGCGAAAAAGCATCATTGAACTCTCACACACTGACAAATACTGACCAACCCATTAGGCTGCCGGAACAACTTCTGGCCTGGAATACCCGATGCCCTCTGTCTACCGCCTGGCACTGCCAGCATTGTGCCTGTCGCTGATCCTGCCTTGCGCTTTTTCCGTCAAGGCGGCCGACCCGGCACCCGCCGCGGAGGAAAAAACCGCCGAAGAAAAACCACTCGAACGTCAGCCGCTGCCTGAGCGTAGTCAGGAAGAAGCGACTGCACTTGAGCGAAAAATCCCGGCTCAGGAACAGCAACAACTGCAAGCAGGCTCCGACACCTTTCTGGCCTTGTGGAAACCGGCCAATACCGCCGAACCTAAAGGTGCGGTGATTATCATCCCGGGCGCCGGTGAAACCGTTGACTGGCCGCAAGCGATCGGCCCTTTGCGGCGCAAATTGCCGGATGCCGAGTGGAGCAGCCTGAGTATCACCTTGCCGGACCTGCAAAGCGACGCCATTGCGCCACGAATCGTGGAAGCAGCGCCGGCTCCCAAGCCCGCCGAAACCGGCAGTAAAGACTCGACGACCGCAGCCCCTATCGAACAGGTGGCCGGAGGCGAGGCCGATGTGGCCGACAAGGCCGTCACCGAAACCACCGAAGAACAGTCCAAGGCAGATGCCGAGCGCATCTTCGCCCGGATCGACGCCGCGATTGCATTCGCCGAACAGCAAAGAGCCCGCAGTATCGTGGTGTTGGGGCATGGCACCGGCGCTTATTGGGCGGCGCGCTATTTAAGCGAGAAGCCGCCTTCGCAAGTCGAGCGCTTCCTCATGGTCGCAGCGCAGACACCTGCTCAAGCGAAACCCGAGCTGGATGAGCTGGCGCCGAATCTGAAACTGCCGACCGCCGACATCTTCTACATGGACAAGCCGCTGGATCGCAATGCGGCGCTAGCCCGTCTGCAGGCCAACAAACGGGTGAAAACGTCGGCATTCAGCCAGGTCGCGCTCAAGGCGTTGCCGGATACCAAAGCCGAACAGGAGCAATTGTTCCGTCGGGTGCGGGGTTGGTTGAATCCGCAGAACCCGTCGGGCTGACAGACCGAGGCGCCGTCATCGCGGGCAAGCCACGCTCCCACAGTTTTTATGCCGATCACAAAATTGCGGACGACATGAACCTGTGGGAGCGAGCTTGCTCGCGATAGCGGTATCACTGGCGAAGCAAGTTTTCCAGGCTAGCGAAAATCCCGCCGCTCCCGAATCAGCGTATAGGCATTATGCAGTTCACGCGTTCGCTCGGTGGCCTCACGCACCTGCATCGCCGTCGCGCCACTGCCGGCAATCTTGTCCGGATGATGACGACTGAGCAGGCGCCGGTATGCACGCTTGATCTGCGCCGGTTCAGTGGTGGCCGACACCCCCAAAAGCCTCAACGCGTCCTGATAACTTGGCACACTGTTTCCCAATGGCCGTTTCTGCGGCTCATAGTCGTGGGCCAACACCTGCACCTGATGGGGCGTCCAGCCCAGCCATTTGCCCCATTGGCCGATCAATTGACGTTCACTGCTGCCGGCACGACCATCGGCCCAGACCATTCGCCAGCAGGCGCGCAACACACCTTCCGCCGCATGGGGCTGGGCACTCAGGCGACGCAGATAACCGCGCAGGCGGTCATTACCCGATTTTCCACGATTGAACGCGGCAATCGCCCGACGCTGGGCCGGTTCGGACATTTCCAGCGAGCGCATTTCCGCCCGGGCCTGCTGGATGTGGCCATCCACCACCCGCCCGTCGCACTTCGCCAGACGTCCCAGTAGCACGAAGAGCAACTCATCGTTGCGCAGCACCGGACGACCGCCAAGTTTTTCCAGCAAATGCCCCCAACTCTGCAGGTGCAAGCGCCGGTCCAGCGCCTGCCCCAACAACGCGCCGAGAATGGCCCCCGGAATGCTGGCTATGGCAAAGCCTGCTCCGGCTCCGATCAGAGTCCCTGGCCACAGCATCTCAGCGGCTCGCTTCTATTAATGTTTCAACTTCGGCCAGACGCTCGTGAGTGCCGACATCGACCCAGTGCCCCCTCAATTGCTCGCCGGTCACCTGCCCGTCAGCCATGGCCTTGCGCAACAGTGGAGCGAGCTTGAAGGCCCCCTCGGTGCAACCGTCGAACAACTGCGGATGCAACACGGCGATACCGCTGTAGGTCAAGGTGCCAGCCCCTGGTTGACCGTCGAGCACCCGCGTTTCTACCAGGCCAAAGTCCCCGGCCGGATGATGGGGCGGGTTGCTGACCAGCACCAGGTGCGCCAGGCCGTTGATGGGCTGATGCAGCACGCTGAAGTCGTAATCGGTCCAGATGTCGCCGTTGACCACGACAAACGCTTCATCCCCCAACAATGGCAACGCGCGGAAAATTCCGCCGCCGGTTTCCAGGGGTTCACCTTCGGCCGAGTACTGAATGCTCACGCCATAACGCGAACCATCGCCCAGATAGTCTTCGATCTGCTGACCGAGCCAGGCGTGATTGATCACAATGTCGGTGAAGCCGGCGGCGGCCAGTGCTCGCAGGTGATACTCGATCAGCGGCACGCCGCCTGCACGAACCAGCGGTTTTGGCGTGGTCAGGGTCAGCGGGCGCATGCGCTCACCTTTGCCCGCGGCCAGAATCATTGCCTTCATGCTTTCACTCCGGCACGCAAACTGGCCAGCAACACATCCAGCTCGGCCAGTTCAGGGCGGCGCGCGATCACCGCGTCTATGTACGCAAAGAAACGTGGCACATCACCCAGGTAACGCGGTTTGCCGTCGCGATGGCAGATGCGCGCGAAAATGCCGATGACTTTCAGGTGACGTTGCACGCCCATCAAGTCGCTGGCACGCAGGAAGTCCTCGAAGTCGGGCTGAACCGGAATCCCGAGGGCACCCGCTTGCTGCCAGTAGCTTTCGAGCCAGCCGTGCACGCGCTCCTCGGGCCAGCTGAGGAATGCGTCCTTGAACAGGCAGGTCACGTCGTAGGTCACCGGGCCATACACCGCATCCTGGAAGTCCAGCACACCGGGATTGGGTTCGCTGAGCATCAGGTTGCGCGGCATGTAGTCGCGATGCACCAGGACTTTTGGCTGTGCCAGGGCGCTGTCGATCAACAGTTCGCTGACCTGCTGCCAGAGCACTTGCTGCGCCGCGTCCAGTTCGATGCCCAATTCGCGCTTCACGTACCACTCGGGGAACAGCTCCAGCTCGCGACGAAGCAAGGCCACGTCATAGCTCGGCAGAGGCGCAACCATCGGCAGCTGCTGGAAAGCCAGCAACGCTTGCAGGGCATCCTTGAACAAATCGTCGGCGTTTTCGCTTTCGATGACGTCCAGATAGGTCTTGTTGCCCAGGTCATTGAGCAAAAGAAAGCCGCGTTCGAGGTCTTCGGCATAAATTTTCGGCACATTTATTCCGGATTTCGCCAGCAAAAAGGCGATATCCACGAAGGGTTTGCAGTTTTCCTGGGGCGGCGGCGCGTCCATCACGATGAAACTTTTGTCACCGCCTTCCCAGCGGAAATACCGCCGAAAACTCGCGTCGCTGCTGGCCGCAGTCAACGTGGCCGGGGGTACGACGCCCCAGCCCTGCTCGGCAAAAAGGGTCGCCAATTGTTCATCGAGCCAAACTTTCAGGTGTTGCAAGCGTACATCTTGATCAGGCATTGCAAGGGTCTCCGACGGCGCTAGCCGTCAAGCGGGTCATGCTTTATTATCCAGCATCTTTTTCAGACCATCGAGAGGCGTGCGGCCCACACCGCGGGCAGATGGCACGCAGGAAGCCCGGACTAATAAGATGGCATTGAAATCCCCCGCGTTTCGTAAAAAATTTCCGTTGTTGGTTACCGGCAGTTTGCTGGCGCTGCAACCCCTTGCCACTTCCTACGTGGTCGCCGCGGAACAGTTTGACTGCTCAGTCTCTGCTTCGGGTTCCTGGGACTGTGCGCCAAAGACGCCGGCGGCTGCATTGCCACCGCGTCCCGTCCATGACGGCAGCGCAGTTTCCGCCACCGGCGAAGCCCCGGCCGAAAACGGTTCCAGCGAAGACGCCGGCGCCAAGCCGGTGCTGGTCACCGAATCCAAAGGCCGTGGACTGAAGTCGCGTAGCGCAGACTACAGTCACCTCGACTGGGTTCCCCGCGAGCAGCTTACCGCCGCACAATTGGCCGAAACCGGTCCTTATTGCTCCGGTTCCTATATCGAACCGATTCGTCCTGGCATGGATGACAAGACGGATAAAAGTGACGCTCCAACCTTTATCGGCGCAAAAGCCTCCCGCTATAAGCAGGATGAGCAAGTTGCGACCCTGGCCGGCGACGTTGTCATGCGTCAGGGCAGCATGCAGGTCGAAGCCGACGAAGCCAACCTGTATCAGGCCGAAAGCCGTGGCGAACTGAACGGCAACGTGCGCATTCGCGACAACGGTGCCCTGATCGTCGGCGACCACGCCGACGTGCAGCTCGACACCGGTGAAGCCAAGGTCGACAACGCCGAATACGTGATGCACAAATCCCGCATCCGCGGTAATGCGCTGTACGCCAAACGTGCCGAGAACGCGATCATCCGCCTCAAGGATGGTACGTACACCACGTGCGAACCGAACAGCAACGCCTGGCAGCTCAAGGGCAACAACATCACCCTGAACCCGGCCACCGGTTTCGGTACGGCGACCAACGTGACGCTGCGAGTCAAGGACATTCCGGTCCTGTACACGCCGTACATCTACTTCCCGATCGACGACCGTCGCCAGTCGGGCTTCCTGCCGCCGACCATCGGCACCGGCAGCGATACCGGCTTCATGCTGGTCACCCCGTACTACTTCAACCTGGCGCCGAACTACGATGCCACGTTGTACCCACGCTACATGGAAAAGCACGGCTTGTTGATGGAAGGCGAATTCCGCTACCTGACCAAGTCCAGCGAAGGCCAGTTCGGCGCGGCGTACCTCAACGACGAAAGCGACGAACGCGACAAGCAGAGCGACGCCGAAAAAACCCGCTACATGTACAACTGGCAGCACAAGGGTGGTCTCGACTCGCGAGTACTCACGCAAGTCGACTACACCAAGATCAGCGATCCGTATTACTTCCAGGATCTGCAGACCGACCAGATTGGCATCAAAAACAACGACTACGTGAACCAGCAAGGTTCCGTCACCTATCGTGGCGACAGCTATTCCGCTCGCGTGAACGCCCAGGCATACGAACTGGCGAGCGTGTCGAACATTACGCCGTACGATCGCCTGCCGCAGCTCACCCTCGACGGCATGCTGCCTTATCATCCGGAAGGCCTGGACTTCACGTACAACACCGAGCTCGTGCGGTTTGACCGGGATTTGCAGAGCGGAACATATTTTGACGAAGACGGTGTCGGCTCTCCCCGTCTTGATAACAACGTTCAAGGTCTGGCCCGCGCCAATGGCGACCGCCTGAATCTCGCGCCCGCCATCAGCCTGCCGATGAACACGACCTACGGCTTCCTGACACCGAAGCTCAAGTACCAGTACACCCAGTATCAACTGGACCTGGACAGCACCGGCAAAGGTCAGATTGCGAATCAGACCGCAGAACAGGACAGGCTCCTGGGAACATTCGACAGCAACCAGAACCGCGGTGTACCGATCGCCAGCATCGACAGCGGCCTGTACTTCGATCGCAATACCCAGTATTTCGGCAAGAACTACCGCCAGACCCTCGAGCCGCGCCTGTTCTACCTGTACGTGCCTGAGGTCGACCAGGAAGACATCCCGATATTCGATACCAGCGAATACACCTTCAACTATGCGTCGCTGTTCCGTGACAACCGCTTCTCCGGCTCCGACCGTGTCGGTGACGAGAACAAACTGTCCCTGGGTGTGACCAGCCGCTGGATCGAAGACAATGGCTTCGAACGTCAACGCCTCAGCGTCGGCCAGGCCTTGTACTTCAAGGACCGCGAAGTTCAGTTGCCGGGTATCGATGCAAAAACCCGCAAGGATACGCAAGCCAACGTTTCGCCTTACGCCCTGGAATACGAATATCGCTGGAACCGCGACTGGCGCACCACGGCCGATTACAACTGGGACCCGGACAGCCGCAGCCCTCGCTCGGGTAGCGCGATGTTCCATTACCAGCCTGAAGACAACCCGAACAAGGTCATCAACGCCGGCTATCGCTATCGCAATGACCAGGTCCGTTACGACCAGAACACCGGTCAATGGAGCGTTGGTGGCGGTGACTACGGCACCCCTGGCCAGCCTGGCTACGTGAAGGATTACTACAAGATCAAACAGCACGACTTCTCGGTGATCTGGCCGATCGTGCCGCAATGGAACGCCATCAGCCGTTGGCAGTATGACTACAACCGCAACCGTACCCTGGAAGCCTTCGGTGGCTTCGAGTACGACAACTGCTGCTGGAAACTACGCCTGATCAACCGTTACTGGGTTGCCTATGACGAGTTCAGTCAGGAAGCACCGCAAAACGAAAAAGGCGACCATGGCGTCTTCCTCCAAATTGTTCTGAAGGGACTCGGCGGCCTGACTGGCGCCAAGGTAGAGAGCTTCCTCGACAAAGGCATTCAAGGTTATCGTGAACGTGAAGACCAAGCTTTCTGATTGTCTGCGCCCGCTGATGCTGGGCGCGCTGTTCCTGAGTACGGCGGCTAGCGCCGCCGTACAGTCCATCGATAAGGTGGTGGCCATCGTCGACAACGACGTGGTCATGCAGAGCCAACTGGACCAACGGGTTCATGAAGTTCAGCAAACCATTGCCAAGCGTGGCTCTGCCGTGCCGCCGGCCAGCGTGCTGGAGCAGCAGGTACTTGAGCGCCTGATCGTCGAAAACCTGCAATTGCAGATCGGCGAGCGTTCCGGCATCCGCATTACCGATGAAGAGTTGAACCAGGCTGTCGGCACCATTGCCCAGCGCAACAACATGTCGGTCGAGCAGTTCCGCGCCGCCCTGACTCGCGACGGCCTGTCCTACGACGACGCACGTGAGCAGATTCGCCGCGAAATGGTCATCAGCCGTGTACGCCAGCGTCGGGTTGCCGAACGCATTCAGGTCTCCGAGCAGGAAGTGAAGAACTTCCTGGCGTCGGACCTGGGCAAAATGCAGCTGTCTGAAGAGTTCCACCTGGCCAACATCCTGATTCCTACGCCGGAAAGCGCCAACTCCGACGCGATTCAGAGTGCAGCCAAGCAGGCCGATGCGATTTACCAGCAGCTCAAGCAAGGCGCTGACTTCAGTCAGTTGGCGATCGCCAAGTCCGCCAGCGAAACCGCACTGGAAGGTGGTGACATGGGCTGGCGTAAAGCCGCTCAATTGCCGCCGCCGTTCGATCGCCTGCTGAGCACCATGCCGGTGGGCGATGTCACCCAGCCAATGCGCACCCCGGGCGGCTTCATCATCCTGAAGATCCTCGAAAAGCGTGGCGGCCAGACCCAGATGCGCGATGAAGTGCATGTGCGCCACATCCTGGTCAAACCGAGCCCGATCCGCGACGAAGCAAAAACCAAGGCCCTGGCTGACTCGCTCTACAGCCGTATCGAGGCTGGCGAAGACTTCGGCGAGCTGGCAAAAAGCTACTCGGAAGACCCGGGTTCCGCCCTCAACGGCGGCGATCTGAACTGGATCGACCCGAACGCACTGGTGCCCGAGTTCCGCGAAGTGATGGCCAGTACCCCGCAAGGTCAGCTGTCCAAGCCGTTCCAGACTCAATACGGCTGGCATGTCCTGGAAGTCCTTGGCCGTCGCGCCACCGACAGCACCACACAGGCTCGCGAGCAGCAAGCAATGACCGTTTTGCGTAACCGCAAATACGACGAAGAGCTGCAAACCTGGCTGCGTCAGATCCGTGACGAAGCGTACGTGGAAATCAAACTCCCTGGCGCCGACCAGGCAGCGCAGTGAAACCCCAACGTTTCGCGCTGACACCCGGCGAACCGGCCGGCATAGGTCCCGACCTGTGCCTGCTGCTCGCCTCGCAAGCCCAGCCTCACCCCCTGATTGCCATTACCAGCCGCGACCTGCTCATTGAACGGGCCGCGCAACTGGGCGTGGCTGTCGATTTGCTGCCGGTCACACCGGACAGCTGGCCGGATGTACCCGCGCCAGCCAACAGCCTGTATGTCTGGGATACACCGCTCAACGCCAAGGTCGTCGCCGGGCAACTGGACAAGGCCAACGCTGCCTTCGTACTGGAAACCCTGACCCGCGCCGGCCAAGGCTGCCTGAGCGGAGATTTCGCCGGCATGATTACCGCGCCGGTGCACAAAGGCGTGATCAACGAATCCGGCATCGCCTTTTCCGGGCATACGGAATTCCTCGCCGACCTGACCCACACCGCGCAAGTGGTGATGATGCTGGCCACGCGCGGCTTGCGCGTAGCCCTGGTGACCACTCACCTGCCCCTTCGCGAGATTGCCGATGCAATCACGCCGGAGCGTCTGGAGCGCGTCACGCGAATCCTGCACGCCGACCTGCAAAACAAGTTCGGCATCGCCCGGCCACGCATCCTGGTTTGTGGGCTCAACCCCCATGCCGGCGAAGGCGGACACCTGGGCCATGAAGAAATCGATATCATCGAACCCACATTAGAGCGCCTGCGCGGCGAGGGCATGGACCTTCGAGGCCCCCTGCCCGCCGACACTCTGTTTACCCCCAAATATCTGGAGCACTGCGATGCGGTGCTGGCGATGTACCACGACCAGGGCCTGCCGGTGCTGAAGTACAAAGGCTTCGGCGCGGCAGTCAACGTGACCCTCGGCTTGCCGATCATCCGCACATCGGTCGACCACGGCACCGCCCTGGACCTGGCCGGCAGTGGCAAGATCGACACCGGCAGCCTGCAAGTCGCCCTGGAAACCGCCTACCAGATGGCCGAGACCCGTTTATGACCGAGCAATACCAACACAAGGCGCGCAAACGCTTTGGCCAGAACTTCCTGCACGATGCCGGCGTTATCGACCGCATCCTGCGCTCCATTCATGCCAAGGTAGAAGACCGCCTGCTGGAAATTGGCCCAGGCCAGGGCGCACTGACCCAAGGCCTGCTCAGCAGCGGCGCGCAACTCGACGTGGTGGAGCTGGACAAGGACCTGATCCCGATTCTCAACCAGCAGTTTGCCGGCAAGAGCAACTTCAACCTGCATCAGGGCGATGCGCTGAAGTTCGACTTCAATAGCCTGAATGCCGCGCCTGGCAGCCTGCGCGTGGTCGGTAACCTGCCGTACAACATCTCCACGCCGCTGATTTTTCACCTGCTGCACAACTCGCACCTGATTCGCGACATGCACTTCATGCTGCAAAAGGAAGTGGTCGAGCGCCTGGCTGCCGGCCCTGGTGGTGGCGACTGGGGTCGCTTGTCGATCATGGTTCAGTACCATTGCCGGGTCGAGCACCTGTTCAATGTCGGCCCGGGCGCGTTCAACCCGCCGCCGAAAGTCGATTCGGCCATCGTGCGCCTGGTACCCCACGCGGTACTGCCACACCCGGCCAAGGATCACCGCCTGCTGGAACGCGTCGTGCGCGAAGCTTTCAACCAGCGCCGCAAAACCCTGCGCAACACTCTCAAGCTGCTGCTGAGCAATGCCGAAATCGAAGCAGCCGGCGTCGATGGCAGCCTGCGTCCCGAGCAACTCGACCTGGCCGCGTTCGTGCGCCTGGCCGACAAGCTCAGCGAACAAAAGCCTGCCGCTGACTGACAGGCGATGAGCGCTATCGGGTAGGACGCCACTCTGGTCTACTACCCGATACTTGGCCTAGACTGAACCCCAACAGCTACGCCCCGCGTCCCGCTTCGTTTTTAAGGCCCTTTGCATGTCCGATCCTCGCTATCAGGTCGACGTCAGCGTCGTCACCCGCTATCTGGCAGAACAATCGCAACCCGAGCACGACCGCTTTGCCTTCGCCTACACCATCACCGTACAAAACAACGGTGAAATGCCCGCCAAACTGCTTTCACGGCACTGGGTCATCACCGATGGTGACGGGCATGTCGAAGAAGTGCGCGGTGCAGGCGTGGTCGGCCAGCAACCGTTGATCGAGCCCGGCAAGAGCCACACCTACAGCAGCGGCACGGTCATGACCACCAAGGTCGGCACCATGCAAGGCACCTATCAGATGCTGTCCGACGACGGTAAACATTTCGATGCCATCATCGCGCCCTTCCGCCTGGCGGTGCCCGGAGCCCTGCACTGATGGCAACGTACGCTGTCGGTGACCTGCAAGGCTGTCTTCAGGCGCTGCAATGCCTGCTCAAACAAGTGGCGTTCGACCCGAAACGCGATCGTCTGTGGCTGGTGGGCGACCTGGTCAACCGCGGCCCGCAGTCGCTGGAAACCTTGCGCTTCCTCTACAGCATTCGCGAATCGCTGGTGTGCGTGCTCGGCAACCATGACCTGCACTTGCTGGCGGCCGGACGCAATATCGAACGCCTGAAGAAGGCCGACACCCTGCGCGAGATCATTGAAGCGCCCGATAGCGCTGAACTGCTCGAATGGCTGCGCCAGCAAAAACTCATGCACTACGACGAACAGCGCAACCTTGTACTGGTCCATGCCGGCATTCCACCCCAGTGGTCGCTGCGCAAGGCCTTGAAATGTGCCGCCGAAGTCGAGGCTGCCTTGCGTGACGACAACCTGTTGCCGCCCTACCTCGATGGCATGTACGGCAACGATCCGGCGAAATGGGACAACGACCTCAAAGGCGTGACGCGCCTGCGGGTGATCACCAACTATTTCACCCGCATGCGTTTCTGCACCGCCGAAGGCAAACTCGACCTAAAGAGCAAGGAAGGCCTGGATACCGCACCACCTGGCTACAAACCCTGGTTCCAGCACAAGGAACGCAAGACCAAGAATCTGAAAATCATTTTCGGTCACTGGGCAGCGCTGGAAGGCAACGTCGAAGAGCCGGGTGTTTCGGCGCTCGATACAGGCTGTGTCTGGGGCGGCGCCCTGACCCTGATGAACGTCGACAGCTTTGAGCGCCTGTCCTGCAAATGCGATGAACACGGTCATGCCGTACCGCCAGTCGCCTCATCCATTCCCCAAACATCGCCAGCCAGCGCCCCGCGCTAGACTGCCCATTCAGCCGAGCCACAGGAGCCCGCCATGAGCGAATTCAAACGTATCCCCCCGGAACAGGCCCAGGCCCTGCGCGAACAAGGCGCAGTGGTGGTCGACGTCCGCGACCCGGCCACTTTTGCCGCCCTGCACATCGCAGGCTCCAAGCATCTGGACAACCATTCCCTGCACGCTTTCATCCAGGGTGCCGACCTCGATGCACCGACCGTGGTGGTCTGCTATCACGGCAATTCCAGCCAGGGCGCGGCCGCTTACCTGATCAGCCAGGGCTTCTCCGACGTCTACAGCATGGATGGCGGATTCGAGTTGTGGCGTACGACGTATCCTGCGGAAACGGCGCAAGGCACCACTGAATAATTTTTTTGTAACGTTGCAGGCCCCGGCTCCCGCGGGCTAGCGCGGTGGCAGACGAACGGTCTGCCACAACTAATTACGTATCTCGCCTTTACCTCCCGAATTCCCAACTATCCTTAAGCCCAGGCCATCCAAAACAGGGGAGAGCCGGTACACCGGCGCACGGGTCATCGGGAGTAGCTTTCGGAGTAGTCAGCTCCGGGAGAGTTCTGGGGGGTAAACAGCAATCGCCTGTTCGGTTGCTGCCAGCATCGACTGAGTGATCCGGCGTCGGCTCCACGTATCGAGCGAGGTGACGTCATGAGTATCTTTAGCCACTTCCAACAACGCTTCGAGTCCACACGCCAGGAAGAACTCTCTCTGCAAGAGTATCTTGAGCTGTGCAAACAGGACCGCAGCGCCTACGCCTCCGCCGCCGAGCGTCTATTGCTGGCCATCGGTGAACCGGAACTGCTCGACACCTCGACCAACTCGAGACTGTCGCGCATCTTCTCCAACAAGGTCATCCGCCGCTATCCGGCCTTTGAAGACTTCCACGGGATGGAAGAATGCATCGACCAGATCGTGTCGTATTTCCGCCATGCCGCTCAGGGCCTGGAAGAGAAGAAACAGATCCTGTACCTGCTCGGCCCTGTCGGTGGCGGTAAATCGTCCCTGGCCGAGAAGCTCAAGCAACTGATAGAAAAAGTGCCCTTCTATGCAATCAAGGGCTCGCCGGTTTTCGAGTCGCCCCTGGGTCTTTTCAACGCCACCGAAGATGGCGCGATCCTCGAGGAAGACTTTGGCATTCCACGGCGCTACCTCAACACCATCATGTCGCCATGGGCGACCAAACGCCTGGCCGAATTCGGTGGCGACATCAGTCAGTTCCGCGTGGTCAAACTCTACCCGTCGATCCTCAACCAGGTCGCTGTGGCCAAGACCGAACCTGGCGACGAAAACAACCAGGACATCTCGGCGCTGGTGGGCAAGGTCGATATCCGCAAACTGGAGGAATTCCCGCAAAACGACGCCGACGCCTACAGCTACTCGGGCGCCCTGTGCCGGGCCAACCAGGGCCTGATGGAATTCGTCGAAATGTTCAAGGCACCGATCAAGGTGCTGCACCCACTGCTGACCGCCACCCAGGAAGGCAACTACAACAGTACCGAAGGCCTCGGCGCAATTCCGTTCACCGGGATCCTGCTGGCGCACTCCAACGAATCGGAGTGGCACACCTTCCGCAACAACAAGAACAACGAAGCCTTCATCGACCGGATCTACATCGTCAAAGTCCCGTACTGCCTGCGGGTCAGCGACGAAGTGAAGATCTACGACAAGCTCTTGTTCAACAGCTCGCTGGCCAAAGCCCATTGCGCACCCGACACCCTGAAGATGCTGGCCCAGTTCACCGTGCTCTCGCGCCTCAAGGAGCCGGAAAACTCCAACATCTACTCGAAGATGCGCGTGTACGACGGCGAGAACCTCAAGGACACCGATCCGAAAGCCAAGTCGATCCAGGAGTACCGCGACAATGCGGGCGTCGACGAAGGCATGAACGGTCTGTCGACCCGCTTCGCGTTCAAGATCCTGTCGAAGGTGTTCAACTTCGACCCGCACGAAATTGCCGCCAACCCGGTGCACCTGCTCTACGTGCTTGAACAACAGATCGAGCAGGAACAGTTCCAGGCCGAGACCCGCGAACGCTATCTGCGCTTCCTCAAGGAGTACCTGGCACCGCGCTACATCGAATTCATCGGCAAGGAGATCCAGACCGCCTACCTCGAGTCCTACAGCGAGTACGGCCAGAACATCTTCGATCGTTATGTGCTGTACGCCGACTTCTGGATCCAGGACCAGGAATACCGCGACCCGGAAACCGGCGAGATCCTCAACCGAGTAGCGTTGAACGAAGAACTGGAGAAAATCGAAAAACCGGCCGGTATCAGCAATCCGAAGGATTTCCGCAACGAAATCGTCAACTTCGTACTGCGCGCCCGGGCCAACAACAACGGCAAGAACCCGACCTGGCTCAGCTACGAAAAACTGCGGGTGGTCATCGAGAAGAAAATGTTCTCCAACACCGAGGACCTGCTGCCGGTCATCAGCTTCAATGCCAAGGCCAGCAAAGAGGACCAACAGAAACACAACGACTTCGTCACACGGATGGTCGAGCGGGGCTACACCGACAAACAGGTACGACTGCTGTCCGAGTGGTACCTGCGGGTCAGAAAATCACAGTAACCCGCTGCCGGTCAGACCGGTTGTCGTCAGCCAGAGGCCTGTGTACGCGTTTTCTGTTACACAGACCTCTGGAAGGTGTTCGAAAGTCGGTAGCGAGGTACAGGCAGCATCCAAAAGCGCTTGGGGGAGCGTGAACATCCCTTGGCACCGGTCCGATGCTGCATAACCGCTCGCCCCTTTCAGGACAGCTTCTAAGGAGCAGTCATGAGCTATGTGATCGACCGACGTCTCAATGGCAAGAACAAGAGCACGGTGAACCGCCAGCGTTTTCTGCGGCGCTACCGTGATCACATCAAGAAGGCTGTCGAAGAGGCGGTCAGCCGGCGCTCCATTACCGATATGGAACACGGCGAACAAATCAGCATTCCCGGCCGCGACATCGACGAGCCGGTGCTTCATCACGGTCGCGGTGGCAAGCAGACGGTCGTGCACCCGGGCAACAAGGAATTCACCAGCGGCGAACATATCGCCCGGCCACCGGGAGGCGGTGGCGGCCGAGGCCCCGGCAAGGCGGGCAATTCCGGCGAGGGGATGGACGAATTCGTCTTCCAGATTACCCAGGAAGAGTTCCTTGAGTTCATGTTCGAGGACCTCGAACTGCCCAACCTGGTCAAACGCAACCTGACCGGCACCGACACCTTCAAGACCGTGCGCGCCGGGATCAGCAACGAGGGCAACCCGTCGCGGATCAACATCATCCGCACCCTGCGCTCAGCCCACGCCCGGCGAATCGCCCTGTCCGGCAGCAGCCGCGCAAAACTGCGTGAAGCCAAGGAAGAACTTCTGCGACTCAAGCAAGAAGAACCGGACAACTTCGGCGATATCCAGGAAATCGAAGCAGAAATCGAAAAACTTAGCGCGCGCATTCACCGTATACCGTTTCTCGACACCTTCGACCTCAAGTACAACCTGCTCATCAAACAGCCCAACCCCAGTTCCAAGGCCGTGATGTTCTGCCTGATGGACGTGTCCGGCTCGATGACCCAGGCGACCAAGGACATCGCCAAGCGCTTCTTCATCCTGCTGTACCTGTTTCTCAAACGTAACTACGACAAGATCGATGTCGTGTTCATCCGCCACCACACCAGCGCCCGCGAAGTGGATGAAGAGGAGTTTTTCTACTCCCGGGAAACCGGCGGCACCATCGTCTCCAGCGCCTTGAAACTGATGCAGGAGATCATGGCCGAGCGTTATCCGAGCAACGAGTGGAACATCTACGCCGCCCAGGCCTCAGACGGTGACAACTGGAACGACGACTCTCCGATCTGCCGCGACATCCTGATCAACCAGATCATGCCATTCGTGCAGTACTACACTTACGTTGAGATCACCCCGCGCGAACACCAGGCCCTGTGGTTCGAGTACGAGCGCATCGCCGAAGCCTTTTCCGATACATTTGCCCAGCAACAACTGGTCTCGGCCGGGGATATCTATCCGGTCTTCCGTGAACTCTTCCAGCGCAGGTTAGTGACATGACCGCCAAAGAGCAGAAACGCCAACCCATTTCCACCGGCTCCGAATGGACGTTCGAGCTGATCCAGGCCTACGACCGCGAAATCAGTCGTATTGCGGCCGGTTACGCACTCGATACGTATCCCAACCAGATCGAAGTGATCACCGCCGAACAGATGATGGACGCCTACGCCTCGGTCGGTATGCCGCTGGGTTATCACCACTGGTCCTATGGCAAGCACTTCCTCAGCACCGAAAAGTCCTACACCCGCGGCCAGATGGGGCTGGCGTACGAGATCGTGATCAACTCCGACCCATGCATCGCCTACCTGATGGAAGAAAACACCATCTGCATGCAGGCGCTGGTGGTGGCCCATGCCTGCTACGGGCACAACAGCTTTTTCAAAGGCAATTACCTGTTCCGCACCTGGACCGACGCCAGTTCGATCATCGATTACCTGGTGTTTGCCAAGCAGTACATCATGCAGTGCGAAGAACGCCACGGTATCGACGCGGTCGAGGATCTGCTCGACTCCTGCCATGCGCTGATGAACTATGGTGTCGACCGTTACAAACGCCCTTATCCGATCTCCGCGGAAGAAGAACGTCGCCGGCAAAAGGACCGGGAAGAACATTTACAGAAACAGATCAACGATCTGTGGCGCACCATTCCCAAGGGCGCGGACAAGTACAGCGACAAGGACAACGCACGCTTCCCCGCCGAACCCCAGGAAAACATCCTGTACTTCATCGAAAAACATGCACCGCTGCTGGAGCCATGGCAGCGGGAAATCGTGCGTATCGTGCGCAAGATCGCCCAGTATTTTTATCCACAGCGTCAGACCCAGGTCATGAACGAGGGTTGGGCCACGTTCTGGCACTACACACTGATGAACGACCTGTACGACGAAGGCCTGGTCACCGACGGCTTCATGATGGAGTTCCTGACGTCCCACACCAGCGTGGTGTTCCAGCCTGGCTTCGATAGCCCCTACTACAGTGGCATCAACCCCTACGCCCTGGGGTTTGCCATGTACCGCGACATCCGCCGCATGTGCGAAGAGCCTACGGAAGAAGATCGCCGCTGGTTCCCTGACATTGCCGGTACCGACTGGCTGGCAGCCATCAAGTTCGCCATGAGCAGTTTCAAGGATGAGAGCTTCATCCTGCAGTACCTGTCGCCCAAGGTGATCCGCGACCTGAAGCTGTTCAGCATTCTCGATGACGACCAGAAGGACGACCTGCTGGTGCCCGCCATTCACGACGAAGGTGGCTACCGCATCATCAGGGAAACCCTCGCGGCACAGTACAACCTGGGCAATCGCGAGCCTAACGTGCAGATCTACAGCATCGACCGTCGCGGTGACCGCTCCCTGACCCTGCGTCACCAGCAGCACGACCGCAAACCGTTGGGGGACTCGACCGAAGAAGTGCTCAAACACCTGCACCGCCTCTGGGGCTTCGACATTCACCTGGAAACCCTGCAAGGCGATCAGGTCATGAAAACCCACCATGTGCCGCCCAGAAGCGAGCACAGCGAAGGTGATTACGGCCGCCTGGACTTGGCCGTCATCCATCTTTGATCCGGTTTGTGCCTCCGAAAGCTCGATGCAACGGTTATCCTGTCGAGCTAACGGAGGTTTTTTATGCGTATTTATAAAGTCGGCGGTGCGGTACGTGATCGCCTGCTGGGTAAACCGGTTACCGATATCGACTGGGTTGTGGTCGGCGCTACCACCGAAGAAATGCTCGCCAAGGGCTTTCGCCCGGTGGGCGCGGACTTCCCGGTGTTCCTTCATCCCAAAAGCGGTGAGGAATACGCCCTCGCCCGCACCGAGCGCAAAAGCGGACGCGGTTATGGCGGGTTCACTTTTCACGCCAGCACTGAAGTCACCCTCGAAGAAGACCTGATCCGCCGCGACCTGACCATCAATGCCATGGCCGAGGACGATCAGCAGAACCTGACCGACCCGTACCACGGCCAGCGTGATCTTGAAGCGCGCCTGCTTCGCCATGTTTCCCCGGCATTTGCCGAAGATCCACTCCGGGTCCTGCGTGTTGCCCGCTTCGCGGCGCGCTACGCGACGCTGGGTTTTACCGTTGCCCCGGAAACCCTGGCGCTGATGCACCAACTCAGCGAGTCAGGTGAACTTGAAGCGCTGACCCCTGAGCGCAGCTGGAAGGAAATTTCCCGCGCCCTGATGGAAGATCAGCCACAGGTATTTGTTGAGGTTCTGCGCGCATGCGGCGCACTCAAGGTTCTGATGCCCGAGGTCGACGCGCTGTTTGGCGTACCGCAACCACCCGCCCATCACCCGGAAATCGATACAGGTGCACATACCCTGAGCGTGTTGCAGCAAGCCGCACTACACAAACAGCCACTCACCGTGCGCTGGGCGTGCCTGCTGCACGACCTGGGCAAGGGACTGACGCCAGAGGATGAATGGCCGCGACACATTGCCCACGAGTTCAAGGGCCTGAAGCTGATCAAGGCGGTCAATGAACGCTTCAAGGTGCCGAAGGACTGCCAGGAACTGGCGCTGCTGGTGGCCGAGTACCACACCCATGGGCATCGCGCCCTTGAGCTGAAGCCATCGACATTGCTGGAGTTGTTGCAAAGCTTCGACATTTACCGTCGGCCACAGCGGTTCGAGGAGTTCATCGCCGCCTGCGAGATGGATGCGCGTGGGCGCAAAGGGCTGGAAGAAAGAAGTTACCCACAGGCAGATTACTTGCGCGGCGCGGCAACTGCGGCGCGTAGCGTGGCGGTTCAGCCGTTGCTGGAGAAAGGCCTCAAGGGACCGGAGCTGGGGGAGGAGATCAAGCGCGAGCGGCTCAAGGCGCTGAAGGCTTACAAAGAGGCGACGTCTGTCTGAAAAGCTTCGCGAGCAAGCCCGCTCCCACAGGAATTGCATCGTACCTGTGGGAGCGAGCCTGCTCGCGAAGACGTCAGTTAGGTCACAACAAATCTGAAGGTGTGAGCTGTTCACCGCGCCATTCGAACGCTACTGGCGCCAACACCTGATCGATCTGCGCTTCAGCCCACAAGGTCGCAAAACTCTTGCCTGCGCCCGGGTGCACGCGATCCGGCGCTATCAACGACAACGGCCACAGAACGAACGCATTTTTCAGAATTTCTGCCCGCGGTAAGATCAAGCCATCGAAATTGCCCACCAGGTCACCGAACAACAATACGTCGATATCCAGCGGCAAACCTCGGCGATCCGGTGCGTAACGACCGTTATCCGCCTCAATGAACTTCAATCGACGATCAAGTTCCATCAGCGGCAGATCGGTATACGCCGACACCACGAAATTGAAGAACGGCCCGCTCTTGATGCCCACCGGCTGGCTTTCGAACACCGCCGAACAGCGGATATCGACAAGGAATGCCGCCAGAGCATCGAGTCCCGCCCGCAAATGGGTTTCACGCTCGATATTGCTACCGAGCCCGAGGTACACCTGAGTCAGCGACATCCGCGCTCGATCTCCACGCCCACACCGCCGGTGGCAGCCGGGACGGCCCCGGGCTTGGTCAACTTAAGGCGCATCCAGGTGATCTTGAATTCGCTCATCAGCACTTCAACCAGGCGCTCGGCAAAGGTTTCCACCAACTGGAATTGCGCCTGCTCGGCAAACGCCTGGATGCGCGAGGAAACACTGGCGTAGTCGAGCGCCAGGGTCAGGTCATCACCGGCTGCGGCCGGGCGATTATCCCAGGCGAAGCTCAGGTCAAGACGCAAGCACTGTCGGATGCCTCGCTCCCAGTCGTAGGCACCAATCACCGTGTCGACTTCCAGGCCCTCGATAAACACTCTGTCCAAGCACTTCTCTCCGCTACACGACAAGGGCGCAATGCGCCGTTAGAATCAGGGCTTCCTCGCCCGGAATAGTTAGCATGTTTTGGTTATTGGCGATCCTCGCCTACCTGCTCGGCTCTCTGTCCTTTGCCATTTTGCTCAGCCGCATGACCGGTAACCCCGATCCGCGAATGAGTGGCTCGGGCAATGCCGGTGCCACCAACATGTTGCGCCTGGCCGGCAAGAAGCTCGCCATCCTGACCTTGCTCGGGGACCTTTGCAAAGGCCTGCTGCCGGTACTGATTGCGCGCCTTGCGGGTCTTTCGCAGCAGGAACAGGCCTGGATCGGCGTCTATGCCGTCATCGGCCATCTGTTTCCGTTGTACTTTCGCTTTCGCGGCGGCAAGGGCGTCGCCACCGCTGCCGGCATGTTGCTGGGACTGTACCCGCCCGCTGCCCTTCTGGCGGTCTGCACCTGGCTCTTGACGTTCTACCTGACCCGTACCAGCTCCCTGGCCGCCCTCATCGCCACACCGCTGACCTTGCCGTTGCTGGCCTGGCAAGAACCGGCCGCCCTGCTGCCCATGAGCACGCTCACCGGGCTGATCGTCTGGCGACATCGCGGCAATCTACGCGACCTGCTTGCCGGGCGCGAACGGCATTTCTAGCCGCCGGACATGAGCACCGCTCATCACAATGCGGTCAACTGCTCCATCGGCCAACGCGCCTGCACGCTGATCGCCAGGCTTTCCTGCTGACCGGCCTGCAAGCGCTGGCAGCCGGCAAAGGCAATCATCGCGCCGTTATCGGTGCAAAACTGCGCACGGGCATAAAATACATCGCCCTTCATGTCGCCGAGCATTTTCTCCAGGGAAGTGCGCAACGCCTTGTTGGCACTGACGCCCCCGGCAATCACCAGGCGCTTCATGCCAGCGGCCTTCAGGGCACGCTTGCACTTGATGGTCAAAGTCTCCACCACGGCCTGCTGGAATGCCAGCGCGATGTCGCAACGGGCTTGCTCTCCGTCGTCCCCGGCGTTGACGCACTGTTGCCAGGTGTTCAGCGCAAAGGTTTTCAGGCCACTGAAGCTGAAATCCAGGCCCGGACGGTCGCACATCGGCCGCGGGAAGACGAAACGCCCTGCAACGCCTTGCTCTGCAAGGCGAGCGATCTCCGGTCCGCCCGGATAATTGAGCCCCATCATCTTGGCCGTCTTGTCGAAGGCCTCGCCGGCGGCGTCATCCAGGGTCTCGCCCAGAAGCGTGTACTGACCGATTCCGTCGACCTGAACCAGTTGCGTGTGACCACCCGACACCAACAAAGCGACGAACGGAAATTCCGGCGGTTGCGACTCCAGCATCGGCGCCAGCAAATGGCCTTCCATGTGATGCACGCCAAGGGCCGGAATGCCCCAGGCAAAGGCCAGCGCCTGAGCACAGGAAGCCCCTACCAGCAAGGCACCCACCAGGCCAGGACCCGCGGTGTAGGCGATCGCATCGATCTCGGTCGGCACGCAGTCGGCCTCGGCCAACACCTGACGAATCAAGGGCAGCATGCGTTTGACGTGATCGCGTGAAGCCAGCTCCGGCACCACGCCACCATAGGCACGGTGCAGGTCGATCTGACTGAACAACGCGTCGGCCAGCAGGCCGCGTTCACTGTCATACAATGCGACACCAGTTTCGTCGCAGGATGTTTCTAATCCCAGTACTAGCATGGGTTTGCGCCTTGTTTAGGCTGAATTCGAAGGCGCGCATAATAGTCGTCGCGTGATGCCCCTACCAGCGGTTTTCGATCAGAGGCTTTGCATTCCGAGCGTTGAGGGGTTAACATCCGCAACCCTTAAAAACCGACGTCTTCAAGTGCTCTTTTGCCGCGAGGATGTTGACCCCGGTAATGAATGAAGGTAGCTCTGGATGCCAGCCGTCAAAGTAAAAGAGAACGAACCCTTCGACGTAGCTCTGCGTCGTTTCAAGCGCTCCTGCGAAAAAGCCGGTGTACTGGCTGAAGTTCGTAGCCGCGAATTTTACGAGAAGCCAACTTCTGAGCGTAAGCGCAAAGCAGCAGCCGCTGTTAAGCGTCACGCCAAGAAAGTTCAGCGCGAACAGCGCCGCGCCGTTCGTCTGTACTAATACACAGACGATCGTAGCAAGCTTCTGCCAAGCCCGGCCCTCAGCCGGGCTTATGGCATTTGCGTAAAACGCTTGATGCTTCACTGTCAAAGCCGCAGACGCGACCGAGACAAATCTGCTTCACCGCGTCAGACCTGGCTCTTTTGCCAGCGGTGCACGTCTTTTCTGACGAGCCTTTCAAGGCTACTGACGAGCACACCCACTGATTCCTCTCACGACGATCAGCCCAAGGCACCTGCTTGCGTGCCAGATGATGAGCTATCCGGGGCCTATGATTGGCCACAGCGGATTCAGCGCAACACATTCAAACAGTCGAATACTGATTGGCATTAACGTCAGTGGATTTTCGGCAGATACACTTCCCGACAGCGATTACGCAGACGACACTGGTCGAGCCGCACACTTTGCGCGCCTCAAACAATGACCGCGTTCGGTCGCCGTACGTTTCGGGTTCCTTTTCAGCGCAGATGACGAGAACGCCATGGCCGGGCTAATTCCCCAGAGCTTCATTGACGACCTTCTGAACCGCACCGACATCGTCGATGTGGTCAGCTCGCGCCTGCAATTGAAAAAGGCCGGCAAAAATCATACTGCCTGCTGCCCGTTCCACAAGGAAAAGACTCCGTCGTTCAGCGTCAGCCCCGACAAGCAGTTCTATTACTGCTTCGGCTGCGGCGCCGGCGGCAACGCCCTCGGCTTCATCATGGACCACGACAACCTGGATTTCGTCCAGGCTGTCGAAGAACTGGCCAAAGCCGCCGGCATGGAAATCCCCCGCGAAGAAAGCGGCCGGCCGCACAAACCGCGACAGCCGACCGATTCGCCGCTGTATCCGCTACTGAGCGCCGCTGCCGACTTTTATCGCCAGGCCCTCAAAAGCCACCCATCGCGCAAGGCCGCCGTGGAATACCTGAAAGGTCGCGGGCTGACCGGCGAAATCGCCCGGGACTTCGGCCTGGGCTTTGCTCCGCCTGGCTGGGACAACCTGTTCAAGCACTTGAGCAGCGATACCCTGCAACAAAAAGCCATGATCGATGCCGGCCTGCTGATCGAAAACGCCGAAAGCGGTAAACGCTACGACCGCTTCCGCGACCGCGTGATGTTTCCGATCCGCGACAGTCGCGGGCGCGTCATCGCCTTCGGCGGCCGGGTATTGGGCGACGACAAGCCGAAATACCTGAACTCCCCGGAAACCCCGGTTTTCCATAAAGGCCAGGAACTCTACGGCCTGTATGAAGCGCGCAAGACCAACCGCAACCTCGACGAGATCATCGTCGTCGAGGGCTACATGGACGTCATTGCCCTGGCCCAGCAAGGCCTGCGCAATGCCGTCGCGACCCTGGGCACCGCCACCAGCGAGGAACACCTCAAGCGGCTGTTTCGCGTCGTGCCCAGCGTGCTGTTCTGCTTCGACGGCGACCAGGCCGGCCGCAATGCGGCATGGCGGGCGCTGGAGGCGACACTTTCGAGCCTGCAGGACGGTCGTCGCGCACGCTTTTTGTTCCTGCCCGAAGGCGAGGACCCGGACACTCTGGTCCGCTCCGAAGGCACCGACGCCTTTCGCGCACGGATCAACCAGCACGCGCAGCCACTGGCCGATTACTTCTTCCAGCAACTGACGGAAGAAGCCGACCCGCGCTCGCTTGAGGGCAAGGCCCATATGGCCACCCTCGCCGCGCCGTTGATCGACAAAGTCCCGGGCGCCAACCTGCGCACCCTGATGCGTCAGCGCCTGAGCGAAATCACCGGCCTGAGCGGTGAAGCGGTCAGTCAGCTGGCACAAAGCGCCCCGCAAGAAGCACCGCCGGCCTACGACCCGGGCATCGATTACGACGCGATGCCCGATTACAGCGACTATCATCAGCCGCAGGCACAGGAAATGTATGTGCCGCAGCAGGAATGGACGCCGAAGAAACCCGGTGCAGGAGGCAAGAAATGGGACAAGAAACCGTGGGACAAGAATGGCAAACGGGGCGGTGATCGTGATCAACCCCGCGCGCCACGGGTGCCCGCCGCCGTAGAACCGCCAACCCTCGCCGCCTTGCGCACGTTGCTGCATCACCCGCAACTGGCCGAAAAAGTCGAGGATGCCGGGCACTTCGCCGCCGAGGATCACACCAACACGCAATTGCTGGTGGCGCTGCTCGAAGCTGTACAGAAGAATCCCAAGCTAAACTCAATTCAACTGATTGCGCGTTGGCACGGCACAGAACAAGGCCGCTTGCTGAAGGCCTTGGCGGAAAAGGAATGGCTGATTGATGGAGATAACCTTGAACAACAGTTTTTCGACACCATTACTAGCTTGTCAGCCCGCCAACGCGAGCGAAACCTGGAACAACTTCTGCGAAAAGCGCGTCAAAGCGAATTGACCAGCGAAGAGAAAAATCAACTGCGCGACCTCTTGAGTCGCAATGTTTCCGCATCAAACCCGACCTCAACTGGCGCGTGAGGTCATAGCTCAGGTATAATCCTCGGCTTGTTTTTTGCCCGCCAAGACCTTCAGTGGATAGGGTGTTATGTCCGGAAAAGCGCAACAGCAGTCTCGTATCAAAGAGTTGATCACACTTGGTCGTGAGCAGGGCTACCTGACTTACGCGGAGGTCAACGACCACCTGCCGGAGGATATTTCAGATCCGGAACAGGTGGAAGACATCATCCGCATGATCAATGACATGGGGATCAACGTATTCGAGGTTGCGCCAGATAAGGATTCCCTTATGCTGGCCGACGCCGATACCGACGAAGCCGCAGCCGAAGAGGCCGCTGCAGCGTTGGCTGCGGTCGAGACCGACATTGGTCGCACTACCGACCCGGTGCGCATGTACATGCGCGAAATGGGTACGGTGGAGCTCCTCACGCGTGAAGGCGAAATCGAAATCGCCAAGCGTATTGAAGAGGGCATCCGTGAGGTGATGAGCGCAATCGCGCACTTCCCTGGCACGGTTGATCATATTCTCTCCGAGTACACCCGCGTCACCACCGAAGGTGGTCGCCTGTCCGACGTTCTGAGCGGTTATATCGACCCGGACGACGGCATCGCGCCGCCTGCGGCAGAAGTGCCGCCGCCGATTGACGCGAAAGCCGTCAAGGCGGATGACGATTCCGACGACGAAGAGGGTGAAGCCTCCGATGACGAGGAAGAAGCCGAAAGCGGTCCGGATCCGATCATCGCTGCACAGCGTTTTGGCGCTGTGGCCGATCAGATGGAAATCACCCGCAAGGCGCTGAAAAAGCACGGTCGCAACAACAAGGCAGCGATTGCCGAGCTGTTGGCCCTGGCCGAGCTGTTCATGCCGATCAAACTGGTGCCGAAGCAATTCGAAGGCCTGGTCGAGCGCGTTCGCAGTGCCCTGGATCGCCTGCGTCAGCAAGAGCGCGCAATCATGCAGCTCTGCGTTCGTGATGCGCGCATGCCGCGTGCCGACTTCCTGCGCCAGTTCCCGGGCAACGAAGTCGACGAAAGCTGGAGTGATGCCCTGGCCAAAGGCAAAGGCAAATACGCTGAAGCCATTGGTCGTCTGCAGCCGGACATCATCCGTTGCCAGCAGAAGCTGACCGCGCTGGAAACCGAAACCGGTTTGACCATCGCCGAGATCAAGGACATCAACCGTCGCATGTCGATCGGTGAGGCCAAGGCCCGCCGCGCGAAGAAAGAGATGGTTGAAGCCAACTTGCGTCTGGTGATCTCCATCGCCAAGAAGTACACCAACCGTGGCCTGCAATTCCTCGATCTGATCCAGGAAGGCAACATCGGCTTGATGAAAGCGGTAGACAAGTTCGAATACCGTCGCGGCTACAAATTCTCGACTTATGCCACCTGGTGGATCCGTCAGGCGATCACTCGCTCGATCGCCGACCAGGCCCGCACCATCCGTATTCCGGTGCACATGATCGAGACGATCAACAAGCTCAACCGCATTTCCCGCCAGATGTTGCAGGAAATGGGTCGCGAACCGACCCCGGAAGAGCTGGGCGAACGCATGGAAATGCCTGAGGACAAGATCCGCAAGGTATTGAAGATCGCTAAAGAGCCGATCTCCATGGAAACCCCGATCGGTGATGACGAAGACTCCCATCTGGGTGACTTCATCGAAGACTCGACCATGCAGTCGCCAATCGATGTTGCAACCGTTGAGAGCCTTAAAGAAGCGACTCGCGAAGTACTGTCCGGCCTCACTGCCCGTGAAGCCAAGGTATTGCGCATGCGTTTCGGTATCGACATGAATACCGACCACACCCTTGAGGAGGTTGGTAAGCAGTTCGACGTGACCCGTGAGCGGATTCGTCAGATCGAAGCCAAGGCGCTGCGCAAGCTGCGCCACCCGACGAGAAGCGAGCATCTGCGCTCTTTCCTCGACGAGTGATAACAGAACCCCCGGCCCAGGCCGGGGGTTTTGCTTTGTACAGATTAAATCCCCCTGCTTCCCCCCTCCGCCCTGTAGCCGTCTACACTCGAAACATTCCCCCGAGCCATAACGAGACCGTTATGCCCAGACTGCCGACCGTGCTTTTTTTGCTGTCGCTGATGACCTGGACCGCAACGGCTGGCGCGCTGACTCTCACTGACGAAGAACGTAGCTGGCTGGCGGCTCACCCGGAATTGCGCCTGGGTGTCGATGCGTCATGGCCGCCCTTCGAGTTTCGTGACGATGAGGGCCGCTACCAGGGCCTTGCCGCGGATTACATTGAGGTCATCCGCAAAAGGCTGGCAACCCGGCTCACGCCCATCGAGCCGGTGAGCTGGACCGCCGTCCTGGAACAGGCCAAGAAGGGCAAGCTGGACCTGCTGCCGGGCATCATGTCGACCCCGGAACGCCAGAATTACCTGTCGTTCACCCGCCCCTATCTGGATTTTCCGATTGTCATCCTGGCCCATGTCGGGGGTCCTCAGCCACATAACCTGAAAGACCTGTACGGCCTGAAAATCGCCGTGGTGGAAAACTACGCCCCCCACGAACTGCTGCGCACCCACCATCCCGACTTGAACCTTGTGGCGATGCCCAACGTCAGTTCGGCGCTGCAGGCGCTGGCCATCGACGAAGTAGACGCAGTGGTAGGCGATCTGGCTTCCAGCGTCTGGAGCCTGCGCCAACTCAAGCTCGATGGGTTGTATGTCAGCGGTGAAACGCCCTATCGCTATCAACTGGCCATGGGTGTACCCCGCAACAACAAGATGCTGGTCGGCATTCTCGATAAAGTCCTGGCGGACATGAGCCCGGCTGAAATCAGCGCCATTCAGGAGCATTGGGTCGGTAACGTCCTCGATCATCGAACTTTCTGGAGTGACTTGCTGGTGTACGGCCTGCCCGGATTGCTGCTGCTGACTACCGTGCTGGCGGTGGTTATCCGCATCAACCGCCGCTTGAGCTCGGAAATCGCCCGCCGGGTCGACCTTGAACAGGAACTGCGCAGCAGCGAATACCACTACCGCGGCCTGGTGGAGAGCCTGTCGGCCATCGCCTGGGAAGCAAAAGTCACGGACTTCACCTACAGCTATGTATCGCCCCACGCCGAAGACCTTCTCGGTTATCCCCTGTCCCATTGGCTGATTCCAGGCTTCTGGCGCAACATCATTCACCCCGCCGACCTGACCCGAGCCCAGACCTTCTGCGATCACGAAGTACTGGCCGGGCGCGATCACCGCCTCGATTACCGGGTGATCACCGCCGACGGCCGCTGCCTGTGGGTGCGAGATATCGTCAGCCTGATCGAGCACGGGCATGAGCCGGTGCTGCGCGGCTTGATGATCGATATCACCGACGCCAAGCGCACTGAAGAAGCACTGCGCCTGTCGGAACAGAAATTTGCCTCCGTATTCCAGCAATGTCCGGACATTCTGGTGATCGCGCGCCTGAGCGACGGTTGCCTGCTGGAGGTCAACGAAGCGTTCGAGGAGCAAATCGGCCTCAAGGCCGAGGACGTCATTGGCCAGACCGCCACCAACCTGAACATCTGGGGGATTCCCGGTGTCGGGCCGGGACTGCTGCAACGCTTGCAGGCCGGCAGCATCCGCAACCTGGAAATGCCCTTTCGCCGCAGCAACGGCCAGGTGTTTACCGGCCTGATCTCCGCCGAACCGTTCGACCTCGACATGACACCGGCGCTGGTGGTTGTGGTGCGGGACATCACCCAACTCAAGGAAACCCAGCAACAGCTGCAAACATCCGAAGAAAAGTTCGCCAAGGCCTTCCACGCCTCCCCCGACGGTTTGCTGCTGTCACGGCAAAGCGATGGCTTGCTGTTGGAGGTCAACGACGGTTTTAGCCGCATCACCGGGTTCAACAGCGCCATGTCTGTGGATCGTTCGGCGCTGGACCTGGGGATCTGGGTCAACCTCAATGAACGCAAGCAAATGCTCGATCTGCTGCGCCGCGATGGTTTTGTCCGCGACTTCAGCTGCCATATCCGCCGCAGCGACGGGCAGATCCGACTCTGTGAAGTATCCAGCCGACCACTGCCGATTGGCGATGACGACTGCATGCTGACCATCGCCCGGGACATCACCGAGCGGCACCTGATGCAGGAAAAACTGCAACAGGCCGCCACCGTGTTCGAAAGCACCGCCGAAGGCGTGTTGATCACCGATACCCAACAGCACATCAGCGCGGTCAACCGTGCTTTCACCGAAATCACCGGTTACAGCGAAAGCGAAGCCCTGGGCCACACGCCACGCCTGCTCGCCTCGGGCCTGCATGACAGCGCGTTCTACGCGGCCATGTGGCATCAATTGACCGCCGAAGGCCACTGGCAAGGCGAGATTTCCAACCGACGCAAGAATGGCGAGCTGTATCCAAGCTGGCTGACCATCAGTGCCGTGCGCAACCGGGAGAACTTCATCACCCACTTTGTCGCGGTGTTCGCCGACATTTCCAGCCTCAAGCACGCCCAGGCCAAACTCGACTACCAGGCACACCACGACCCGCTGACCGGCCTGCCGAACCGCACGCTGTTCGAAAGCCGTCTGCTGACGGCGCTCAACAGCCAGCAGGAAAACGGCGGCCAGGGCGCGGTGCTGTTCCTCGACCTCGACCGCTTCAAACACATCAACGACAGCCTCGGCCACCCGGTCGGCGACCTGCTGCTCAAGGGTATTGCCGTGCGCCTCAAGGAACAGTTGCGTGACATCGACACCGTGGCGCGCCTGGGGGGTGACGAATTCATTATCCTGCTGCCAGGCCTGCAACAATCCAGCGATGCCGACCACATCGCCACCAAACTGCTCAACTGTTTCGCCGCGCCGTTCCAGGCCGGTGAACACGAGTTTTTCATCAGCGCCAGCATCGGCACCAGCCTCTATCCGAAGGATGGCTGCGACGTTGCCACACTGATCAAGAACGCCGACGCCGCGATGTACCGCTCCAAGGCCAAGGGCCGCAACCGTGTCGAAAGCTACACCCGCGACCTCACCGCCCAGGCCAGCGAACGCGTGGCGCTGGAACACGAACTGCGCCGTGCCATCGAGCGCAACGAGTTGCGCCTGTGCTACCAACCGAAAATCAGCCTCGAAGACTACAGCCTGGTCGGCGCCGAAGCCCTGATCCGCTGGCACCATCCGACCTTTGGCGACGTGCCCCGGGAACACTTCATCCCGCTGGCCGAAGAAAACGGCATGATCCTGCAAATCGGCGACTGGGTCCTGGAAACCGCCTGCCGGCAGATGGCCGAATGGCACCGGCTGTACGAAAATCCCGGCCCGCTGTCGGTCAACCTGGCCGGCGCCCAACTGCGCCAACCCAACCTGCTGGGCCGCATCGAACAGTTGCTCAAGGACAACGGTCTCAACCCCGGTTTCCTGCAACTGGAAATCACCGAAAACTTCATCATGAGCCAGGCCGAAGAAGCGCTGGCGGTATTGCATCAACTCAAACAACTGGGCGTGCAACTGGCCATCGATGACTTCGGCACCGGCTACTCGTCCTTGAGTTACCTCAAGCGCCTGCCGCTGGACATCCTCAAGATCGACCAGTCCTTCGTCCGCGGCCTGCCGGACGATCCCCACGACGCGGCGATCGTCCGCGCCATCATCGCCCTCGGACGCAGCATGCAGTTCACCGTGATTGCCGAAGGGGTCGAGACCCACGCGCAACAGCAATTCCTCGCTGCCGAAGGCTGTGAACAAATCCAGGGCTACATCGTCAGCCTGCCCCTCCCCCCCGACGAATTTGCCGCGACGTTTCTTCGTACAGCAGTAAAGGCTTTTTCGGATAGCACTGTCGCAAAACCGTCGCTATAATCCGCGACCTACTGAGGGCCTATAGCTCAGTTGGTTAGAGCAGAGGACTCATAATCCTTTGGTCCACGGTTCAAGTCCGTGTGGGCCCACCAAACAAGAAAGCCGCGCAATGCGCGGCTTTTTCGTGCCTGGCGTTTAGTTTTGTTTACTTAAGCTCTCGCTTTATCGGATGACGCCCGCAGACCTTGTAGGCAATCTCCGAATCTTCTATTTGGGCACTTTGCCGCCTTGTTGCCCTTTTCTTCGACGGGATAGTCTCCGGACGTCGCTGACCATTCAGCGATCGGGCTTGGAAACCCGCCGAACTCTAGCCGCAACAGCGCCCTCATCACGATTGCTTGTATTGTGTGATCCTGAGTTATGACGGCTGTGCGTGGGACGCCTTCGGGCGTGCCGGTTCCTAGGTTCCCGGTTTTCCAACCTGCGTACAGCCGTCACCCATTCGCTTGGAAACGATTGTGGCGGTCCCAGAACCCAGGAGTAAAACCATGACTGAAGCAGATTCACCCGCACCCTCAGACCTGAAAACCACCGGCTTCACACCCTTCCTGTACCTCTCGGATCAACCTCTGTTCCACGTCTGCCGCAACGTCCCCATCGCCGACGCTCTGGCCCAAGCCTCCGACCTGCTGTTCCTCGCCAAGTCCCTCATCGTGGACGCCGCCTACTCCCAAGACTCCGACCGCCACGCCAGGGCCGCGCATTACCTGACGACGATGAGCAAAGCGGTGATTGATGATGTGGTAAAGGTGCTGACGCGCCGGCCTGTTCAAATGAGAAAGGAAGCAGACCCATCGAAAAACACATAATCACGACAAAGTTGATAATTCCCAAAAAGGGACCTATCGTTCCCTTTTTGGGACTTATAGAACCGACCATGCCTGCCATCCCGCTAAGCGATGCTCTCTTTACTGCCACCCAGCAAAAAGTGCTGGGCATGTTGTATGGCAAACCGGATCAGAGCTTCTATGCCAATGAAATATTCCGCTGGGCGCAGGTCGGCAAGGGCAGCCTGATGCGTGAGCTGGAGCGTCTGCATAGCGCAGGCATTCTCACCATGAGTCGACGGGGTAATCAGACGCACTACCAAGCCAACCCTGAGTGCCCCATCTATGCAGAACTGCTTGGGATAGTGCGTAAGACTTTTGGCATTGCAGAGCAGCTGCGTGCGGCCTTGACTCCGCTGAATGATCAGTTGGTATGGGCGTTCATCTATGGCTCCATTGCCAAGGGTAACGAGCACGCAGGCAGTGACATTGACCTGATGCTGATTGGTGAAAATCTCAGTTACAGCGACTTGATGGAACGGGTACTGCCCGTAGAGGAACAGCTTGGCCGCACCATTAACCCAACGCTCTACACACTGGTCGACTGGCAAACCAAGAAGGCGGCCGGCAACAGCTTTGTAGTGCGGGTTGAACAACAGGACAAAATTGATTTGATTGGCCACAATCCAGCAGAGGTAGCCGATGGGCAGTAACGAAAATCTGGAAAACCTGGTGCGTAGCGGCGGCCTCAAAGCCGAACCGCCAGATCGCAAGGAATGTGAAGGGCTGCTGAGATCGGCCACGGACCGCTTGAAGGATGCCCACAGTTCGGCCCTGTCCTTCGCCAGTCGCTTCGACCTCGCCTACAACGCCGCACATGCCCTGGCACTGACGGCCATGCGTCTGCAGGGTTTTCGCTCCGACCGCCGCTATCTGGTATTTCAGTGCCTTGTACATACTCTCGGTCTGAACAAAATCCAGGTACGCCTGTTCGCACTTTGTCACGAGCGCCGCAATCTGGCTGAGTACGAAGGTTATATGGATGTGGACGAAACCCTTCTTGCCGAACTGTTGGCGGCAACTGATGCACTGTTGCCATTGGTGCAAGACGCTATGCTCGCGAGCAAGTAACGCTTCGACCCTTCGTTATTTCCAGTACTGAACGGCATCACTGCAACTGTCAGTCCAAACACGTAACGAAGGGATGGCCTGCACCACCCGCAACCGTTCCAGCATCAGCCCGGTGTACACAACCTCATACGTATCCGCCCCCCGCCCCCATTGCTCAACGAGCACCATGCCGTCGACCAATGTCGCCGCCAATTCGGCAATCGTCCCGGCCTGATCTTCGATAATTCCTTGAGTCCGAATCCAAACCCGATCTGTCATCGCTTTGAGCTCCGCCGCTATCTGCTCAGACGACGCAGGATCGGTATCGGGGCAAGTGATATTGCGCAGCAGATGCTGAAGCTCCCTGATTTTTGCGTAGTCTTGTTCCGCCCCCTGCCCGCCTTTGAGGATGGCTGTGGCTTTCGGCTTATCGACGCGTTTGGCGGCTGAAGTTTTTGAAGGGAGTGTCTGCGCCATTGCGCCAGCCAGGAGCACCATCATCCGGGCTTCCAGATGTTCCTTCATGGCTTCCATCGACGAAATCGGGCGCACCAGCGTAATGCAGGCCCCTCCCTGGTGCCGCAGATCCATAGTCACCGCCAGGGTCACGCCGCCCGTTTCAAACCCCAGGGCGCGGGCCACGACGTAGTGGCCCATTTCGTGATGGGCGATCTGCAGGGCATGATCGCGTACTGCGGGGGGCATCTTCCTCGTCATATCCATTGCCTCGGAACCTTCGTTCTCGCATTCGACTACGAGTGACGGTCGCTGTCCATCCTGATGCCCCGCGCAATGTGGGAGCGAGCCTGCTCGCGATGGACTTGAACGCACCGCGTCCATCCAGACAGCAAGCGTTATCGTTCACGACCTTCGCGAGCAAGCTCGCTCCTACATCACCTTATTTGGGCAAAGCATAGGCAATCACATAATCCCCACGATCGGTCGACTGCCGCGCACCACCCACCGTCAGCAGGATGTACTGCTTGCCGGTTTTCGGCGATACGTAAGTCATCGGCCCGGACTGGCTGCCCACTGGCAAACGCGATTTCCAGATTTCGTTGCCGTTGCCGGTGTCGAAGGCGCGCAGGTAGAAGTCCTGGGTGCCAGCGAAGAACAGCAGGCCCGACTGGGTGGCCAGCGATGCGCCGAGGGTCGGCATGCCGATCGGGATCGGCAGGTGCATGCGAATGCCCAGCGGGCCGGTGTCTTGCACGGTGCCGACCGGGACTTGCCACATCAGCTTGTGGGTCTTGAGGTCGATGGCCGACATGGTGCCGAACGGTGGTTTCTGGCACGGAATGCCGACCGCCGAGAGAAAGCGCTCGCGCATGGCGCCGAACGGCGTGCCTTCCTGCGGTACCACGCCCATTTCGATACCGCTGGCCCCGGCTTTGATCTTGTCGCGCGGAATCATGTAGTTGGCCAGGCCCAGGCGCATGTCGTTGACGAACATGTAGTGGGTGTTCGGATCACCCGAGACGCTGCCCCAGTTCATGCCGCCCAGCGAGCCCGGGAATTGCAGGGCGCGGTCCATGCCCGGCGGGGTGTAGACACCTTCGTGACGCATGCCTTTGAACTGGATGCGGCACATCAACTGGTCAAACGGCGTGGCACCCCACATGTCGGATTCGGTCAGGGTCTTGTTGCCGATTGACGGCATATCCACCGAGAACGGCTGGGTTGGCGAGTAGTGTTCGCCAGGCACATGGCCCTGGGGCACCGGACGCTCTTCAACGCGAGCGATCGGTACGCCGGTTTCACGGTTGAGCAAGAAGATCTCGCCCTGTTTGGTAACTTGCGCCAGCGCTGGTTGGGTGCCGCCCTTGTCATCCGGCACGTCGTAGAGCAACGGTTGCGCCGGCAGGTCGAAGTCCCACAGATCGTTGTGGGTGGTCTGGAAGTGCCAGCGCACCTGTCCGCTCTTCACGTCGATGGCGACGATGGATGAGTTCCACTTGTTGTCCATCTCGGTGCGCTGACCGCCAAAGAAGTCTGGGGTCGCGTTGCCAGTTGGCAGGTAGACCAGACCGAGTTTGGCGTCGTAGGACATGGCCGACCACACGTTCGGCGTGCCACGGGTGTAAGTCTCGCCGGCCGGTGGGCGTTTGGTGGTGTTCGGGTTGCCCGGGTCCCATGCCCATACCAGCTCACCACTGCGCACGTCGTAGGCACGCACCACGCCCGGCGGTTCGCCGGTGGAGTAGTTATCGGCCACGCGACCACCGACGATCACCACGTCCCCAGCGACCAATGGGGTCGAGGTTTGCTGGTAGTAACCGGGCTTTACTTCGCCCATGTCAGTGGTCAGGTCAACGGTGCCTTTGTTGCCGAACTCTTCGCAGGGCTTGCCGGTGTCGGCGTTAATGGCGATCAGACGCGCGTCGCCGGTCGGCAGAAACAGACGTTTCGTACAGGCGGTTGGCTGATTGTCCGAAGACACCGGGGTTTCGGAGTAGCCCAGGCCACGGCAACGCTGCCAGTTGGGCGCGGTGCCTTGCGGGTCGAACTTCCAGCGCTGGGCGCCGGTGTCGGCATCCAGGGCGAAGACTTTGCCGTAGGCGGTGCAGGTGTAGACGGTGTCACCGATTTGCAGTGGAGTGTTCTGGTCTTCGGCGCCGGCACCGGTGCTTTGCGGAATATCGCCGGTGCGGAAGGTCCAGGCGACCTGCAATTTGTCGATGTTGCCCTTGTTGATCTGGTCCAGAGCCGCAAAGCGATTACCGGCGGTAGTGTTGCCCCAGTGCGCCCAGTCTTTCTGTTCGGTGCCCGGAGTGACCGGCGTTACCGCAGGTTCGGTGGTGGCCTTGACCACGTGGGTCGGCACGAACATGTAGGCCATCGTCGCAACGACTGCGACACCCAAAATGCCAGCCAGACCATAAGCGCCACGCCCGCCGGTCGCGCCCGAAGCACGGACCAGGGTCGGATAGATCAGCGCCACAACCAGACCGATCACGGCAAAGGTCAGTATCCGTGAGACCAGCGGCCAGTATTCAAGGCCCGCATCCCAAACGGCCCAAATCGCAGTGAGGACCAACGCCACACCATACAGCCAGGCGCCGAGCGGCTTGCGCCGGGCAATCATCAACCCGGACGCCAGCATCGCCAGCCCCATCAGCAGGAAATACCAACTGCCACCCAGCGCGATCAGATAGCCACCGCCACCGGCCAGGCCGAGCCCGATCAGTGCAATCAGCACACCCAGCCCCGCCAGCAACCATTTACTGCCGGCGGCAGCCCCAGAATTGTTCATGTCGGAATTTTTCCCCAGTTGTGACAAGGGCGGAATAATGTACTACCTAGTTACTTATGGCAATTTGTCGCAGGCAAAAATGTCATGAACGGTATTGAGGCTAGATCAAATCTCCGTCGCGAGCGTCCTGCAGAAACTGCCTGTAACATGCTTGCGCACTGATCCATGCCGCTGGAGATAACCCTTTGCCTGACACTCGCACGCCTGTTCTCGATGAAATCGACCGCCAACTGATTGCCGCCCTGCAGATCAACGCCCGCGAGAGCGTGGCCATGCTCGCCCGGCAATTGGGCATTGCCCGCACCACTGTGACTTCGCGCCTGGCGCGGCTGGAAAAGGCCAAGGTGATCACCGGCTACGGCGTGCGCCTCGGGCAGCGGGTGGTGGATGGCGGGTTGCAGGCGTATGTGGGGATCACCGTGCAACCACGCTCCGGCAAGGAGGTGCTGCGGCGCCTGAGCGCGATGGCGCAGGTGCAGCAGTTGTGTGCGGTGAGTGGCGAATTTGATTATGTGGCGTGGTTGCGCACCGATTCGCCGGAGCAGCTGGATCAGTTGCTGGACCAGATTGGCAGTGTGGATGGGGTGGAGAAGACCACGACTTCGATCATCTTGAGCAGCAAGATTGATCGGGGGCAGCCAGTTTGAGTTTCTGCCTGTAGTTTTTTGGGTGCCAGAGCTGGCCTCTTCGCGGGCAAGCCCGCTCCCACAGTGGTCAGTGTGTATTGATAGATCGTCATACTGATCAAACTAATAGCAAAATGACGACACTTTGCGTCTTATTAACGTGTTCCGTGCTCTCTAGAATGGCTGGCATCTTTTCCTATACTCAGATGCGCATTGCGCGTCGGGTCGCCAGCAAGGTCAGCCATGAACAAGAACAATCGCCATCCTGCAGACGGTAAGAAACCAGTCACCATTTTCGGCCCGGACTTTCCTTTCGCCTTCGACGACTGGATCGAACACCCGGCCGGGCTGGGCAGTATTCCCGAGCACAATCACGGTGCCGAAGTGGCGATTGTCGGCGGCGGGATCGCCGGCCTGGTGGCGGCGTATGAGTTGATGAAGCTGGGCCTGAAACCGGTCGTCTACGAAGCTTCGAAAATGGGTGGCCGCCTGCGCTCCCAGGCATTCAATGGCGCCGAAGGCATCGTTGCCGAACTGGGCGGGATGCGCTTCCCGGTGTCGTCAACCGCGTTCTATCACTACGTCGACAAACTGGGTCTGGAAACCAAACCTTTCCCCAACCCGCTAACGCCCGCGTCGGGCAGCACAGTGATCGACCTCGAAGGTCAGACCCATTACGCACAGAAGCTGTCGGACCTTCCTGCACTGTTCCAGGAAGTGGCTGACGCCTGGGCCGATGCCCTGGAAGCCGGCTCGCAGTTCTCCGATATCCAGCAAGCCATTCGCGACCGCGACGTACCGCGCCTCAAGGAACTGTGGAACACCCTGGTGCCGCTGTGGGACGACCGCACCTTCTACGACTTCGTCGCCACGTCCAAGGCGTTCGCCAAGCTCTCGTTCCATCACCGTGAAGTGTTCGGCCAAGTCGGTTTCGGCACCGGCGGCTGGGATTCGGACTTCCCGAACTCGATGCTGGAAATCTTCCGCGTGGTGATGACCAATTGCGACGATCACCAGCACCTGGTGGTCGGCGGCGTGGAACAGGTGCCACAAGGCATCTGGCGCCATGTGCCGGAGCGTTGCGCGTATTGGCCGGCCGGCACCAGCCTCAGCTCGCTGCACAACGGCGCACCGCGTACCGGCGTGAAGAAGATTGCCCACGCGCCGGGCGGCCGTTTCGCCGTCACCGACAACTGGGGGGACACCCGCGAGTACGCCGCGGTGCTGACCACCTGCCAGAGCTGGCTGCTGACCACCCAGATCGAATGCGACGAAACCCTGTTCTCGCAAAAAATGTGGATGGCCTTGGACCGCACCCGCTACATGCAGTCGTCGAAGACTTTCGTGATGGTCGACCGCCCGTTCTGGAAGGACAAGGATCCGGAAACCGGCCGCGACCTGATGAGCATGACCCTCACCGATCGCTTGACCCGTGGCACTTATCTGTTCGACAACGGCGACGACAAGCCGGGGGTGATCTGCCTGTCGTACTCGTGGATGAGCGACGCGCTGAAAATGCTGCCCCAACCGGTGGAAAAACGCGTGAAACTGGCGCTGGATGCACTGAAAAAGATCTACCCGAAAGTCGACATCGCCGCGCGGATCATCGGCGACCCAATCACCGTTTCGTGGGAAGCCGACCCGCATTTCCTCGGCGCGTTCAAAGGCGCCCTGCCCGGCCACTACCGCTACAACCAACGCATGTACGCCCACTTCATGCAGGACGACATGCCAGCCGAACAGCGCGGCATCTTCATCGCCGGCGACGACGTTTCGTGGACCCCGGCCTGGGTTGAGGGCGCGGTACAGACCTCGCTCAACGCGGTGTGGGGCATCATGAAACACTTCGGCGGTGCAACTCACGCCGAGAATCCGGGTCCAGGAGATGTGTTCAACGAGATCGGACCGATCGCCCTGCCCGAGTAAGAGGAATCTGAAATGCGCGTAGCCCTTTACCAATGTCCGCCGCTGCCCCTGGATGTCGCCGGCAACCTGCAACGCTTGCAGCAGCTTGCGCTGGAGGCAAAAGGCGCCGATCTGCTGGTGCTGCCGGAGATGTTCCTGACTGGCTACAACATCGGCGTCGATGCCGTCAGCGTGCTGGCGGAGGTGTACAACGGTGAGTCGGCGCAGCAGGTTGCGCGCATTGCCAAGGCTGCCGGGATCGCCATTTTGTATGGCTATCCCGAGCGCACCGAGGACGGACAAATCTACAACGCCGTGCAGTTGATCGACTCTGACGGCGAGCGCGTCTGCAACTACCGCAAAACCCATCTGTTCGGCGATCTGGATCACTCGATGTTCAGCGCAGGTTCCGACGAGTTTCCCATCGTTGAGCTCAACGGCTGGAAGCTCGGTTTCCTGATCTGCTACGACCTGGAATTTCCGGAGAACGCCCGACGCCTGGCCCTGGCCGGTGCCGAGCTGATCCTGGTGCCGACTGCGAACATGATTCCGTTCGATTTCGTCGCCGATGTCACCGTGCGCGCCCGCGCCTTCGAAAACCAGTGCTACGTGGCTTATGCCAATTACTGTGGGCACGAAGGCGACATCCACTACTGCGGCCAGAGCAGCATCGCTGCGCCGGATGGCAGTCGCATCGCTCAGGCGGGACTGGATGAATCGCTGATTGTCGGTGAGCTGGATCGACAGTTGATGGTCGATTCCCGCGCCACCAATCGCTACCTCCTCGATCGCCGCCCCGAGCTTTACGGCGAGCTGAACAAGTCCTAATCCGCTAGCATTGGCACTTCACTGTTCTGGAAGTGCCCATGCCCGCGCTGAATCACCCTCGCCCCCACACTGAAACCCTGGCCAATGGTCTACGGGTGACGCTGCGTCATGCCCCGGATTTAAAGCGTTGCGCAGCAGCGTTGCGGGTCGCCGCGGGCAGCCATGATGTGCCGCTGGCGTGGCCCGGCCTGGCGCACTTTCTTGAGCATCTGCTGTTTCTGGGCACTGAGCGTTTTCCCGCCGGGCAAGGGTTGATGGCCTACGTCCAGAGTCATGGCGGCCAGGTAAACGCGCGGACCGGCGAACGCACCACGGACTACTTTTTCGAACTGCCACCCCAGGCGTTTGCCGGTGGGCTGGAGCGTCTGTCAGACATGCTCGCCCATCCACGTATGAATCCGGACGACCAGCAGCGGGAACGGGAAGTGCTGCAGGCAGAGTTTGTCGCCTGGTCGCAGGATGCCAAGGCGCAGCAGCAATTTGCGCTGTTCAATGGCCTGGCCGAGGCTCATCCACTACGGGGTTTTCATGCCGGCAATCGCGACAGTCTGCCGCTGCAACAACCCGAGTTTCAGCAGGCGCTGCAGGATTTTTATCAGCGGTTTTACCAGACCGGGCAAATGACCTTGAGCCTGGCCGGACCACAGAGCCTCCTTGAGTTGAAGGCAATGGCCGAAGCCTTTGGCAGTGTCATTGCCAAAGGCCAGACAGCCACTCAACTGCCCCCAGTACCGCTGATGGAGGCCTCAACCAACAGTTATCAACAGACTGGCGAGCGACGCCTGGATCTGCTGTTTGCCCTTGAAGTGCTACCCGATTTCTCTGCCGATGCGTTGGCGTTCCTGTGCCACTGGCTGAACCTGGCAAAACCCGGCGGCTTAATGGCGGACCTGCGCGAGCGCGGGCTGGCCGATCACCTCAAAGCCCAGCCGCTGTACCAGTTCGCCGGGCAAGCCTTGCTGCATATCGAATTCACCCTGCCCACCGCAGACCCGGCTTCAGGCATCCACGAACGCTTGATGGACTGGCTCGGTTTCTTTGCCGCGCAAGACTGGAGCCGATTGCGCGAAGAGTACGCCACCCTGCTCCAGCGCCAGCAGCAAGTCAGCGGCGCCTTGCAACTGGCCCGACTGGACAGCGAACAACGCAAAGTCGGGTTATCCGAGCCAGGTGTTACAGCCCTCAAGCAAATCCTTCAACAAATCGGCGCTGTGGATAACTTCAGCGGCCCATGGCAATTACCAGCACCCAACCCGTTCTTGCGCGCCGAAGCACCGGCAGCCAACGCCGGATTGATTCGCGGCCAGACCAGCGCCCACCGAGGCCTGCGCACTTTTGCCCAGGACCGTTCGCGCAGCCGTCGTGAACGTTCGCCGATGCAATTCAGCCAGGCATGGCCGGACAACGGTGCTGAAGGCGCGATTTATCTGCGCTGGCGCCTGGACTCGGCTCCCGGCAGCCACCTTCAATCACGGCTGGAAAACTACCTGCAACCGTTGCGCGAAGACGCGCACCAGGCCGGTGTGGAATTTTCCTTCAGTGCATCGGGCAACGAATGGCTGCTCAAACTGAACGGGCTGCAGGAACCGATGCCCAGCGTCCTGGAGCATGTGCTGAAAGAACTGACAAAACCTGACGCCGCTGTCTCACAAGCCGAATCGACGAGCGTTGCGCCAATACCGATTCGACAACTGCTCAAGGCATTACCCGAACACTGCCTCGGGCAGTCCGCGAACTCGGATGACGTGCAGCCACTCTGGTCGAGTGCGCGATGGGATGGGCTGGCCATCGGGTTATCGGCTCAGACTCAAGCGGCTATGGGCTTGGCCTTGAGCCGCATACCCGGCACGCCGGACAATCAACTGACGCCGCCCTCTTCGATCCTTGCACGGCATCTGTGGAGCACTGTCGATACCGCCTCCAGCGAGCACGCGTTGCTGCTGTTCTGTCCTGCAGCCACCCAGGAAATGGCCGACGAAGCCGCGTGGCGTTTGCTCGCGCATGTCTGCCAGACACCGTTCTACCAACGCCTGCGGGTGGAGTTGCAACTCGGCTATGCGGTGTTCAGCGCCCTGCGGCAGATTCACGGGCAAACCGGGGTGCTGTTCGGCGTGCAATCGCCAAGCGTTGCGCCTGTGGAGCTGCTGCAACACATCGAGCAATTCCTGAATCGATTGCCGGACCTGATCAACGCACTCGACGACACCACCTTCAACGCTCAACGCCAGGCCCTGGCGGATCAGTTTTGCAGCGCTGCGCTCACCACGGCTCAAGCGGCCGAATTGCTCTGGCAAGGCAAACTGGCCGGCCGCTCGTCGGATTATCTGACGTACTTGCCCGAGGCCATTGTGCACATTGACCGGACCGTTCTACTGGCTGCGGCCCAACGCCTGAATCAGGCCGAAGGCGGCTGGCTGTGCCTTGCCAACAGCGTCACCCCGGGTGCGCCATGGCAAGCGGCAAAATGATCATTACCGGGGCTGCAAGGAGCTTTCTCAAAGTTTCACGGGCAATTTCTTTGAAATTTTGAGTAACATAGCAACCTAACTATCTGGAACCTCTCTGATTTGAGGTGGACTATACCTATAGATAGCGCTGTCCTACCCTACCTGAAGGAGTTCAATTTATGGCCTGGACCAAACCGGCTTACACCGACCTGCGTATTGGCTTTGAAGTCACCATGTACTTCGCAAGCCGCTAATCTCAGCTTTGGCAGAGATGCAGCACAACGCCTCGGTTATCCGAGGCGTTTTATTTTCAGCGTTGAAATGATGGAGCGTCCATGTTTGTCCAGATTCTAGGTTCCGCTGCCGGCGGCGGCTTCCCCCAGTGGAACTGCAACTGCGTGAACTGCGCGGGCTTTCGCGACGGCAGCCTGCGGGCCAAGGCGCGGACGCAATCGTCCATCGCGATTTCCGATGACGGCGTGAACTGGGTGCTGTGCAACACCTCCCCGGACATCCGCGCCCAACTCCAGGGCTTCGCCCCGATGCAGCCGGGCCGCGCCCTGCGCGATACCGGGATCGGCGCGATCATCCTGATGGACAGCCAGATCGACCACACCACCGGCCTGCTCATGTTGCGCGAAGGGTGCCCGCATCAGGTCTGGTGCACCGACATGGTCCATGAAGACCTGAGCACCGGATTTCCGCTGTTCACCATGCTCAACCACTGGAATGGCGGGCTGACCTGGAATCGCATCGAACTCGACCAGAGCTTCAGCGTACCGGCATGCCCGAACCTGCGCTTCACCCCGCTGCCGTTGCGCAGTGCCGCGCCGCCGTACTCACCACACCGCTTCGACCCCCATCCGGGCGACAACATCGGCCTGATCGTCGAAGACCTCAACACCGGCGGCAAACTGTTCTACGCACCGGGCCTGGGCAAGGTGGATGAAGGGCTTCTGGAAATCATGGCCGGCAGCGATTGCCTGCTGGTCGATGGAACGTTGTGGGATGACGATGAAATGCAGCGTCGCGGCGTCGGCACCCGCACCGGTCGGGAGATGGGACACCTGGCGCAGAGCGGCCCCGGTGGCATGCTCGAAGTGCTTGAGCAATTGCCCAACCAGCGCAAAGTACTTATCCACATCAACAACACCAACCCGATTCTCGATGAAGACTCGCCAGAACGCGCGGAACTGGATCGGCGCCAGGTTGAAGTGGCGTATGACGGCATGAGTATTGTGCTGTAGCGGATGACCCTATCGCGAGCAAGCTCGCTCCCACAGTTGACCGCATTCCCCTGTGGGAGCGAGCTTGCTCGCGATGAGGCCGGCAGCAGCAACACATATCCTGGTTGTTCCCCGGAGAATCGCAATGACTGACACCCCGATGTCCCCCGCCGAATTCGAAGCGGCTCTGCGCGCCAAGGGCGCCTACTACCACATCCATCACCCCTATCACGTGGCGATGTACGAAGGCCGGGCCACCCGCGAACAGATCCAGGGCTGGGTTGCCAACCGTTTCTACTATCAGGTGAACATCCCCCTGAAGGACGCGGCCATTCTGGCTAACTGCCCGGACCGCGAGATCCGCCGCGAGTGGATTCAACGCCTGCTGGACCACGACGGTGCGCCCGGCGAAGACGGCGGCATCGAAGCCTGGCTGCGCTTGGGCCAGGCCGTGGGCCTCGACCCGGACCAACTGCGTTCCCAGGAGCTGGTACTGCCCGGCGTGCGCTTCGCCGTGGACGCCTATGTCAATTTCGCCCGCCGTGCCAGTTGGCAGGAAGCCGCGAGCAGCTCGCTGACCGAACTGTTCGCCCCGCAGATCCACCAATCGCGCCTGGACAGTTGGCCCCAGCACTACCCATGGATCGACCCGGCCGGCTACGAGTATTTCCGCACGCGCCTGGGCCAGGCACGGCGTGATGTCGAGCATGGTCTGGCGATCACGTTGCAGCACTACACCACACGTGAAGGCCAGGAGCGCATGCTGGAAATTCTCCAGTTCAAACTGGACATTCTTTGGAGCATGCTTGATGCCATGAGCATGGCCTACGAACTGAAACGCCCGCCGTATCACAGCGTGACCGGGGAACGGGTCTGGCACAAAGGAATCACCTTATGAGTTTCGATCGCAGCAAGACCCCGACCTGGCGTCCCGGCTACCGTTTCCAGTACGAACCGGCGCAAAAAGGCCACGTGCTGCTGTACCCGGAAGGCATGATCAAGCTCAACGAAAGTGCCGCGCTGATCGGCGGTTTGATTGATGGTGAACGGGATGTCGCGGCCATCATCAATGAGCTCGACCAACAGTTTCCCGGCGTGCCCGAACTCGGAGACGACATCGAGCAATTCATGGAGGTTGCCCGTGCGCAGCACTGGATCGAACTTGCCTGATTCATCAAGGCAAGTACCGCCCAAACCCGAGGTCGGCTTGCCGCTGTGGCTGCTCGCCGAGCTAACCTATCGCTGCCCGCTGCAATGCCCATACTGCTCCAATCCGCTGGATTTCGCCGAGCAAGGCAAAGAGCTGAGCACCGAGCAGTGGATCAAGGTGTTTCGTGAAGCGCGGGAAATGGGCGCCGCGCAGCTTGGCTTTTCCGGTGGCGAACCGCTGGTGCGTCAGGACCTCGCCGAGCTGATCGTTGAAGCGCGCAAGCTGGGTTTCTATACCAACCTGATCACCTCCGGCATCGGCCTGACCGAACAGAAAATCAGCGATTTCAAAAAGGCCGGTCTCGATCACATCCAGATCAGTTTCCAGGCCAGTGACGAGCAGGTGAACAATCTGCTGGCCGGCTCGAAAAAGGCCTTCGCGCAGAAACTGGAAATGGCCAGGGCGGTGAAGGCCCACGGTTATCCGATGGTGCTGAACTTCGTCACCCATCGGCACAATATCGACCAGATCGACCGCATCATCGAGTTGTGCATTGCACTGGAAGCGGACTTCGTCGAGCTCGCCACCTGCCAGTTCTACGGATGGGCGCAACTCAATCGCGTTGGGCTTTTGCCGACCAGGGAGCAACTGGTGCGCGCCGAACGCATCACCAACGAATACCGCGCAAAACTGGAAGCCGAAGGGCATCCGTGCAAGCTGATTTTCGTCACGCCGGACTATTACGAAGAACGCCCGAAAGCCTGCATGAACGGCTGGGGCAGTATTTTTCTGACGGTCACGCCAGACGGAACCGCCCTGCCCTGTCACGGTGCCCGACAGATGCCGGTGCAGTTTCCCAACGTGCGCGACCACAGCATGCAGCACATCTGGTACGACTCGTTCGGCTTCAACCGCTTTCGCGGGTACGACTGGATGCCCGAGCCGTGCCGCTCCTGTGACGAGAAAGAAAAAGACTTCGGCGGCTGCCGCTGCCAGGCGTTCATGCTTACCGGCGATGCAAGCAACGCCGACCCGGTATGCAGCAAGTCGCCACAACACGGCGTGATCCTCAAGGCTCGCGAGGAAGCCGGGCACGCGACCCAGACCATCGACCAACTGGCCTTTCGCAATGAACGAAACTCACGCCTCATCGCCAAAAGCTGAACCTTTCAGCGCTGCCAAAGCCGTGGCCGCCGGTATCGACTTTGCCGAACTGCAGGTCGGTCGACAGGGCCTGTTTTGGAACGAATACCGCCCCGAAGACGCTGCGTGCCGGATCTGGCATTGGCGTGACGGCGCAGCGAAATGCCTGACGCCACCGGGGTTCAGCGTGCGCAGTCGGGTGTACGAATATGGCGGTGGAGCGTTGTGTCTGACGGACGATGGAATCGTTTTCGTCAATGAGGCCGACCAGCAGTTGTATCGGCAATCACTGCAAGACGAAGCGCCCGAAAGGCTGACGTCCGGAGCATGCCGTTATGGCGATCTGCAGTTCGCCAACGGGCAAGTGCTGGCGGTCGAGGAGCACCGCGATCAACACCGATTGGTGGCGATCGATCTGTTGGATGGCGCACGTCACTTGCTGGCCGAGGGTGCTGATTTCTACGCGGCACCGACGCTGAGCCCTGATGCCCGGCGCCTGGCCTGGATCGAGTGGAGTCGCCCGGATCAACCATGGACAGCGACCCGCTTGATGGTTGCCGAACGCCTCGCCAACGGCGGCTTTGCCGAGGCTCGTTGTGTGGCGGGCGATGGCGTTCAAGAGTCTGTGCAACAACCGCGGTTTGATGCCAGCGGTCGACTGTATTGCCTGACGGATCGCGCGGGTTACTGGCAGCCATGGAAAGAATCTGAAAAAGGCCTGAGCCCATTGCCAAGTGCCAGCGCCGACCATGGCCCCGCGCCCTGGCAACTCGGCGGCAGCACCTGGTTGCCGCTGAGCGATAACAGCTATCTGGCCAGTTGGACCGAGGGCGGGTTTGGCCGACTGGGCATAGGCGGCGACTCCAGCGCCGACTTTACCGGCGACTACAGCCGCTTCCGCCATCTCGCCGTGGATGAGCAGTTCATCTATTGCATCGCGGCGTCGCCCGTCAGTTCAACCGCCGTCATCGCCATCGACCGTCAGAGCCGGCAAGTGCAAGTGCTGGCCGGCGGCATCGCACCGCTTGCTCCCGAACAGATCAGCCGCCCGCAAACCTTGCGCTACCCAAGTGGCTCAGGCGAAGCACACGGCTTCTTCTACCCGGCGATGACCGGCGAGGCGAAACCGCCATTGGTGGTGTTCGTCCATGGCGGACCGACTTCGGCGTGCTACCCGATGCTCGATCCGCGTATCCAGTACTGGGCACAGCGGGGCTTCGCCGTGGCCGATCTCAACTATCGCGGCAGCAGCGGTTACGGCCGGGCCTATCGCCAGGCACTGCACCTGGGCTGGGGTGATGTTGATGTGCAAGACGCCTGCGCCGTGGTCAGTTACCTCAAGCAGCGAGGCTTGATCGACGGCGACCAGGCGTTCATTCGCGGCGGCAGCGCTGGCGGCTACACCAGCCTTTGCGCCTTGGCCTTTCACAACGTGTTCCGCGCCGGCGCCAGCCTGTATGGGGTCAGCGACCCGGTGGCGCTGGGGCGCGCGACCCACAAATTCGAAAGCGACTATCTGGATTGGCTGATCGGCGATCCGCAACTGGATGCCGAACGCTACGCCGCCCGCACGCCGCTGCTGCATGCCGGCAACATCCGCGTGCCGATGATCTTCTTTCAAGGAGAACTGGACGCCGTGGTCGTCCCGCAACAGACCCGTGACATGGTCACGGCACTGCAGGACAACGGCATCCTGGTCGAAGCGCATTACTACGCCGATGAACGCCATGGCTTTCGCAAGGCCGGTAACCAGGCCCATGCGCTGGAGCAGGAGTGGTTGTTTTATCGGCGGGTGATGGATTCAGTGGACTGAAGCCTGCGTTCATTGCCGAAACGGTGGCGTCCCCTTCGCGGGCAAGCCCGCTCCCACAGGTTCTGCTGCGTGCACAAATCCTGTGGGAGCGGGCTTGCCCGCGAAAGCGATCGATCTAACGCCGCAAAAATTCAGCGCTTGGCGATGATGTACACCGCATGCACGATCCCCGGAATGTAACCGCACAACGTCAGCAGAATATTCAGCCAGAACGCTCCGCCGAATCCTACTTGCAGAAACACGCCCAATGGCGGTAACAGGATGGCGATGATGATGCGAATAAAGTCCATGGGGCAGCTCCTGATTGGGGTGGGCTCGCTCGAGCCCTACAGCTAATCGACCTGTGCCGTTTGTCAGGGTTCAGTCACTCTACTCCCAAGTTCCGCCCCTTCGTTGAATTTCGCAGACAAAAAAACGCCCCACGCCAAAAGTATCGGGCGTGGGGCGTGCGTATTACCGCGAGACGGTTCTGGAATGTGTACAGGGCGCGCCTGATCAGACGGCAATCCCTTTGCGGCACTGCAATTGTGCGGTTCGCACTCGGGAGAAGGCGCGCGCCAGGCGCAGGAGCATTTCATCGATGTTGGCGTTGCTGACGTTTAGCGCAGGGGTAAAGCGCAGGCAGTCGGGTTGCGGGGCATTGAGCAGCAAGCCTTCGTACAGCGCGGCCTTGACCACCGCGTCAGCGGAGTCGTCCGACAGCGTCAGCCCCCACAGCAGCCCTTGTCCGCGCAACTCGCCGTGACCGTAACGATGGGCCAAACGCCCTAACCCTTCACGCAGGTGTTGACCGGCCTCTGCGACGTGCTTGAGGAAAGCCTTGTCCTGCACGGTATCGAGCACCGAAAGCCCCGCCGCGGTCATCAACGCATTACCGTGATGAGTACCCGCCAACTCGCCAATGTCGAAACAGCAAGCTTTGCCCCGCGCCAGCAGCGCGGCCAATGGCACGCCGCCGCCCAAGCCTTTGCCGAGCACGACGATATCCGCCGTGACGCCACAGGACTGTTCCGCGAGCAAGGTGCCACAACGGCCGATGCCGGTTTGCACTTCGTCGAAGATCAGCAAAATGCCGAGTTCACGGCACAGGCGTTCAACGCCCTTGAGATAGTGCACGGTGGCCGGGACCACGCCGGCTTCGCTCTGGATCGGCTCGAGCATGATCGCTACGGTCCGTTCATCCACGGCCGCATGCAACGCTGGCAGGTCATTGAACGGAACACGACTGAAGCCTGGCAATTGCGGCTCGAACCGGTTGGCCAATGTCGGACTGTCCGACGCCGAAATCGTCGCCAGGCTCCGGCCGTGGCAACCGTTGTTGGCCACAATGATTCGCGACGCACCGCCGCGATGCCGTTGACCCCATTTACGCGCCAGTTTGATCGCCGCCTCGCAGGCTTCGCTGCCGGTATTGAGCAGGTAGGCCTGATCACTGCCGGTGCTGGCACACAAATGTTCGGCGAGGCTGAGCATGCCGCGGTTATGCAGGCCAAAACCCGGGTTGATCAGCGACTGAGCCTGGGCTGTGATTGCATTGACCAGTACCGAAGGGCTATGACCGAGGCTGTTGGCCCCGCCGCCTTGGGAAAAATCCAGGTACGCACGGTCATCGCTGTCCCACAACCATGAACCCTGACCACGCACAAACACCTGTTTTGGCCGCTCGACACTGGGCATCAAGTACTCGCTGGAAAGGTTAACGCCTTGGGATGGCGGAGAGGCGTCCATGACCAGATCATCAAGACTGGGAGGACTGCGGCGCAGACTGAACAGGTTCATCTGAAAAAAACCCTTTTGAGGTTTTTTGCCTTACCTATGTAAATACCATCGAAGCAAAGGGTATTCATCGCGCTCTGTGGCCCTGTAAGCCCTGTGAATGCGGTTAGACTAGGCTCAGGCGAGGCGTTCAGCCATTTCGATTTCCCAGCATTTTCGATAAGTAATACTTATGGATTTCAAGCAACTGCGTTATTTCGTCGCGGTCTATGAAGAAGGCCACGTGGGCCGGGCCGCCGAGCGCCTGTCCATCTCCCAGCCGGCGCTGTCCCAGCAAATCCGCCACCTCGAGCAAAACCTCGATGTGAGCCTGTTCGAGCGCAGTAGCAAACGCCTGTTGCCGACTCTCGCGGCCCACACGCTGTACAACCATGCCCTGCCTTTGCTCGATGGCCTGCAACGGGCACGGGAAGCGCTCGGCAACTTCAAGGGTCAGGCGCTGCGCACCCTGGCCATCGGTGTATTGCAAACCGTGCACACCAGCCTCGTTCCGCAGATGCTCGAGCGGGTGCGCAAGGCGCAGCCGCATCTGGTGGTGCAGATCTACGAACTGACCGGCCTGGAAATCGAGCGGCGACTGCTCAACGGTTCTCTGGATATCGGCATCAGCTACCTGCCGCCCCGCCAGCCTGGCTTGCATGGCGTGATGCTGTACGAAGACGAACTGACCCTGGTCATCCCGGCAGAGCATCCGCTGCGTGAATTCAAGAAAGTGTCCATGAGTCAGGCTGCCGAACTGCCGATGCTGCTGCTGGGCGAAGAGTTTCAGATCAGGCAGATCTGGCAGGCACAGCTGACAAGCCTCGGACGTCGCCCACAGGTGCAAGCCGAATTGAACAACATGGCCGGCATCCTCGACAGCCTGCCCCACACGCGCCTGGCGACGGTACTGCCCGGTCGTTCGCAAAAGACCCATGGCAACCACGAACTGCTGTGGAAACCCCTGAGCGAACCGCGAGTGCCGCTGAAAGTCGGTTTAGTGTGTCGGGATGTGCAACGGCAGCAGGCATCGCTGGCATTGCTGCGGACATTGCTGGAAGAAGTGATAAATGGCCCGGACGGGCGCTTGAACAGCGCGCAGGCTCTGGATGGGCCAAGCTGAAAACTTTTCTTCAGGCAAAAGAAAACCCCGCCGAAGCGGGGCTTTGCAGACTGTTTCCCTGACATCCATTTCACTCCGCCGTCCTGGCAGAATCCTACGTGTCCCTGTTGTTGCTTTGCGCTTCCTGCGCTACGTCCATGAGAAGTAGATTAGCTGTGGATCCAATTTGCATCTATGGGAGAACAGCAGCACGTTATGTAAGAGAATGCTTACATAACGTTACTTCATCAGAATTGTCCCGCATCCAGCAGGAACAACGATTCGCTACCGGCCTTCACCGACGCGCTCAACGAGTGAATGCGCGGTAGCAGGCGGGCAAAATAGAAGCGCGCCGTGCCCAGTTTGCTGGCGTAGAAATCGTCCTGCGCTTCCTTGCCCAAAGCCGCCTTGGCCATCAGCGCCCACATGTAGGCGTAGGCCACGTAGCCGAACACCTGCAGATACTCGACCGACGCCGCGCCGATCTCGTTCGGATTGGTTTTGACCCGATCCAGCAACCACGCGGTCAGTTCATCGAGGGTGGTCACGGCGTCGTTCAGCGGCTTGGTGAACTCCGCGAGGTCCGCGCTGGCGGTCGCTGTGAAGTGGCGGATCTCGTCGGCGAACAGGTTGTAGAACGCCCCGCCGCTACCGACGATCTTGCGCCCGACCAGGTCCAGCGCCTGGATGCCGTTGGTGCCTTCGTAGATCTGGGTGATGCGCACGTCACGCACCAGTTGCTCCTGGCCCCACTCACGGATATAGCCGTGGCCGCCGAAGACCTGCTGGCCGTGTACAGTGGTTTCCAGGCCGAGGTCGGTCAGGAACGCCTTGGCCACCGGGGTCAGCAACGCCACCAGGTCTTCCGCGCGCTTGCGGGTGGCGGCGTCTTCGCTGAACTTGGCGGTGTCCAGTTGCATCGCCACGTAGGTGGAGAATGCACGCCCCCCTTCGTTCGAGGCTTTCATGGTCAGCAGCATGCGCCGCACGTCCGGGTGGACGATGATCGGGTCAGCCACTTTGTCCTTGTTCTGCGCGCCGGTTGGCGCACGGCTTTGCAGGCGATCACGGGCGTATTCCACGGCGTTCTGGTACGAGCGCTCGCCCGTGGCCAGGCCCTGGATACCAACGCCCAGACGCTCGTAGTTCATCATGGTGAACATCGCCGCCAGGCCTTTGTTCGGCTCGCCGACCAGGTAACCCACGGCTTCATCGAAGTTCATCACGCAGGTGGCGGACGCCTGGATGCCCATCTTGTGTTCGATCGAACCGCAGTTGGCCGGGTTGCGCGCGCCGAGGCTGCCATCGGCATTGACCATGAACTTCGGCACCAGGAACAGCGAAATGCCTTTCGGCCCCGCCGGTGCATCCGGCAGCTTGGCCAGCACCAGGTGGATGATGTTTTCGGTCAGGTCGTGTTCGCCACCGGTGATGAAGATCTTGGTGCCGCTGACCTTGTAGGAACCGTCGGCCTGAGGCTCGGCCTTGGTGCGGATGATCCCCAGGTCGGTACCGGCGTGGGGTTCGGTCAGGCACATGGAACCGGCCCAGATGCCGGCGTACATGTTCGGCAGGTACGCGGCTTTCAGTTCTTCGCTGGCGTGGGCGTTGATCGACAGGCAAGCACCGGCGGTCAGCATCGGGTACAGGCCGAACGACAGGCTGGCGGAGTTGACCATTTCCTCGACCTGGGCCGAAACGGCTTTGGGCATGCCCATGCCGCCGTAGGACGGATCACCACCGACACCGACCCAGCCGCCTTCAGCGTAGGTCTGATAGGCCTGTGGGAAACCTGCCGGCGTGGTGACGGCACCGTCCGCCCAATGGCAACCTTCTTCGTCAGCGGCACGGCTCAGCGGTGCGATGCTTTTGCTGGTGACTTTGCCGGCTTCTTCCAGGATGGCTTCGACGGTTTCTGCATCCACAGTCTCGGCCAGTGCAGGCAGTTCGGCCCAGAGTTTGGCGACCTCGAAAACTTCATTGAGGACGAAGCGCATATCGCGCAGGGGCGCTTTGTAGTCAGCCATGGCAAACCTCGCAAGATCTATACAGGTGATTCACAGGAAGAGTGTTTTCGTTGGGTCGGAGTGTACCTCAACAACTTTTGCGACACATAGGGTCAACTCATGACCGTTTTGTTATTTTTAGTCATTTACGTAGGCGGGAGTGAACGGATGAAACTGTAGGAGCGAGCTCGCTCGCGAAAAACCCCAAGGCGCCACTGGGCATCTGGTTTTACGCGTTATCGTTCACGACCATCGCGAGCAGAGCTCGCTCCTACAGAGGGCGATGTCAGAGCGCAAACATCTGCGCCGGCAGTTGCATCAGGCAATCGCTACCTGCTTCGACGGCCGCCCGATGAGCGGCAGTGCGTGGCAACAGACGCTTGAAGTAAAACTCGTTGGTCGCCAGTTTGCCCCGGCAGAAGTCACCATCACCGCTGCCCGCATCGAGCTGCGCCTGAGCCACCAGCGCCATGCGCAACCACAGGTAGCCGAGGATGATGTAACCGCTGTACATCAGGTAATCCACCGACGCAGCACCGACTTCGTCCGGGTTTTTCATCGCCGCCATACCGACCCTGGTGGTCAATTCACCCCACTGCTGGTTCAGTTGATTGAGCTGCGCCACATACCCGGCCAGTTGTGGATGTTCGGCGTTCGCCGCGCAGAACTTGTGGACGATTTTGGTGAAGCCACGCAGCAGCTTGCCCTGACTGCCGAGTACCTTGCGCCCGAGCAAGTCCAGCGCCTGAATACCATTGGTACCTTCATAGATCGGCGCGATCCGGCAGTCGCGTACCAGTTGCTCCATTCCCCATTCACGAATGAACCCGTGACCGCCAAACACCTGCATGCCATGGTTGGTCACCTCCAGCCCGGTGTCGGTCATGAAGGCTTTGCAGATTGGCGTGAGGAACGCCAGCAAGTCTTCGGCATCCCGGCGCGCCGTTTCGTCCGGGCTCAGGTGTGCAACGTCGAGCAACTGTGCGGTGAAGTAGGTCAGCGCGCGGTTGCCCTCGTTGAAGGCTTTCATGGTCAACAACATCCGCCGCACATCAGGGTGCACGATGATCGGGTCGGCGGCCTTTTCCGGCGCTTTCGGGCCGGTCAGCGAGCGCATCTGCAAACGGTCGTTGGCGTATTTGATCGCGCCCTGGAAGCTCGCCTCCCCCAGACACAGCCCTTGCATGCCGGTGCCCAGTCGCGCGTGGTTCATCATGGTGAACATGCAGTTGAGGCCCTTGTTCGGCTCGCCGATCAGGTAGCCCTTGGCCTCGTCGAAGTTCAGCACGCAGGTAGCCGAAGCCTTGATGCCCATTTTGTGTTCGATCGAGCCGCAGGACACGCCGTTGCGCTCACCCGCTTCCCCCGTCGCATCAGGCAGGAACTTGGGCACGATGAACAGCGAAATGCCCTTGGTCCCGGCCGGTGCGTCCGGCAATTTGGCCAGCACCAGGTGAATGATGTTGGCGCTCATGTCGTGCTCGCCGGCGGAGATGAAGATCTTGCTGCCGGAGATCGCGTAGCTGCCATCGGCCTGAGGTACGGCGCGGGTCTTGATGATGCCCAGGTCGGTGCCGCAATGGGCTTCGGTCAGGCACATGGTGCCGGTCCATTGGCCAGCGGTGAGCTTCTTCAAATAAGTCTGTTTCTGCTCCTCGGTACCATGGGCGTGGATCGCCGACATCGCACCGTGGGTCAGACCGGGGTACATGCCCCATGAGGTGTTGCTGGAAGCCACCATCTCGCTGATCACCAGGCCCAGAGAGATCGGCAACCCTTGACCGCCGTAAACCGGATCCGCCGCCAGGCCATGCCAGCCGCCCTCGACATATTGGGCGAATGCCTGCTTGAAGCCCGCGGGCGTCGTGACCACGCCATTGTCGAAATGGCAGCCTTCTTCATCGCCACTGCGGTTCAGCGGCGACAGTACGTTTTCGCAGAACTTCGCCCCTTCTTCGAGGATCGCATTGACCATGTCCGGGCTGGCATCGGTGGCCCCCAGCGCGGCGTAGTTGCTGTGAAAGTCGAAGACGTGGTCGATCAGAAAGCGCATGTCGCGCAAGGGAGCTTTGTACTCGGGCATGGTCATTCTCCATCGGCAGATTTCTCCAACCTACTGCTGCCGACCACGCCTCACAATCACTTTGCGCTCGCTGAATGCGCCATCATCACTCAACCGTAGCGGCGTCCATGCGCACGGCGCCACGGCGGTTCTGCCCGAACGCCATCACGCAGTTGCGCCCGGCGCCCTTGGCGCTGTAGAGCGCCTGGTCAGCGGACTTGAGCACCTCTTCGGGGGTGCGTTGTTCGATCCGTTCGGCAACGCCGATACTGACCGTCACCGACACACTCGACGCACCGGAACCGGCACGCCGCTGGCGCCCCTGACTATCGTCCTGCGGGCGGTTTTCCTGATTGCGCAGCTGAATGTTGTAAGTGGCGATGGACTCGCGGATGACTTCCAGGTGCGGCATGCACTCTTCGAGGGTCTTGCCTGCAAACACCAGGGCAAATTCCTCGCCGCCATAGCGATACGCCTTACCGCCACCGCCGATTTTCGACAGCTTGCTGGCCACCAGTCGCAGCACCTGGTCGCCGACGTCGTGGCCGTGGGTGTCGTTGAATTTCTTGAAGTGGTCGACGTCGCTCATGGCCAACACGTAGTTGCGCCCCAAGCGTTGCATGCGTTCATTCAACGCGCGACGGCCCGGCAGCCCGGTCAGTTCGTCGCGGAAGGCCATTTGATAGGCCTCGTGGGCAACGGCGGCGGCAATCATCAGCATCACCTGGCTGCACATGATGTTCAGCGTGAACGGCAGGATGAAGGTTTTCGGCAACATCCAGAACAACCCGAGCAGCCCCACCCATTGCGCGGCATGCAGCGGTCGCGGGTTGCGCCAGTATTGCCAGGCCAGCAACAGGAACGCAGCGATGAACACCGGATAGGACAACTGGATCAGGCTCATCCAGGCGCCATGCAAGGTAGGCCAGCGAATCTCCGACAGCCAGATCAGCAGCGCGTGTGGATAACTTTGCTCAAGCCCCAGCGCCACGCTGCCGACCGCCAGCAAGACCGCGAAGCGCGCCACCATGTCCTGGAACAGATGGGTGCGTTCCTGCCACGCCGCGAACACGCCAAACAGCAGCGGCAGCAGCAGGCAACACAAATGAAAGACCACCGCGGCGTCGTCACGCACCTTGCCGTTGTCGCGGTAATAGTCGGTCTGGGTGTCGAGCAGGAAGTAGGCGATGTACACCGTGACCATCAGAAACAGTTCACGCTGGCGTCGGTACACCGCGCAATAGGCGCCACCGAGCAACAACACCAGGGTGGGCAGCACGTTGAACAGCGACGTGAAGAAGACGTTCAGATCCTTGATGTAAGCAGCCGCAAGCCCCGCCACCAACAGCAGCAATGACGGCAGGAAATGACTGAAACGTACAGCAGATGAGCGCGGCAAGGGTAAAGCTCCGACCCGTCAAATCAATAGATGGCAATGTGCCAACTACTGTAACGGCAGGAAGCCCGAGTTACTGAGTGAATTACTGAGGTATTTTTCAAAGGGCGTTGCAAACATTTTCCACCGCCAACCTTTAAAGCAAAAAAGCCGCTGTTCCCGAGGGAGCAGCGGCTTTTTCAAGTACTTCGCTAAGGCTTAGTAGCCCAGGTCGAAGTTCTCTTCTTTCATGTCCATCAGGTTGTTGGCGCCCGACAGCATGGTTACGACGTGAGTGCGGGTACGCGGCAGGATGCGCTGGAAGTAGAAGCGCGCAGTCTGCAGCTTGGCGGTGTAGAACGCCTCTTCGGAAGTGCCGGCAGCCAGTTTCTCGGCAGCCAGGCGCGCCATGTCGGCCCAGAAGTAGGCCAGGCAGGCGTAACCGGAGTACATCAGGTAGTCCACGGAGGCTGCGCCGACTTCTTCGCGATCTTTCATGGCGGCCATACCGACCTTCATGGTCAGCTCGCCCCATTCCTTGTTCAATGCGGCCAGCGGAGCGACGAACTCTTGAACCGCTTCGTTGCCTTCGTTGGTCTGGCAGAACTTGTGGACGATCTTGGTGAAGCCTTTCAGAGCTTCGCCCTGGGTCATCAGCACTTTACGGCCCAGCAGGTCGAGTGCCTGGATACCGGTGGTGCCTTCGTACAACATCGAGATGCGGCTGTCGCGGACGTTCTGCTCCATGCCCCACTCGGCGATGAAGCCGTGGCCGCCGTAGATCTGCACGCCGTGGTTGGCCGATTCGAAACCGACTTCGGTCATGAAGGCTTTGGCGATTGGAGTCATGAACGCCAGCAGTGCGTCGGCTTTCTTCTTCTCTTCTTCGTCCACGCCGTACTTGACGATGTCGACCTGCTTGGCGGTGAAGTAAACCATCGCGCGGTTGCCTTCGGCAAATGCCTTCATGGTCAACAGCATGCGGCGTACATCAGGGTGCACGATGATCGGGTCAGCGGCTTTGTCCGGCGCTTTGGGACCCGTCAGCGAGCGCATCTGCAGACGGTCGCGAGCGTATTTCAGGCCGCCCTGGAAACCGACTTCAGCGTGGGCCAGGCCTTGCAGCGCGGTACCCAGACGTGCGGTGTTCATGAAGGTGAACATGCAGTTCAGGCCTTTGTTCGCCGGGCCGATCAGGAAACCGGTAGCGCCGTCGAAGTTCATTACGCAGGTAGCGTTGCCGTGGATGCCCATTTTGTGTTCCAGGGAACCACAGGACACAGCGTTACGCGCGCCAACCGAACCATCGGCGTTCGGCATGAACTTCGGCACGATGAACAGGGAGATGCCTTTGGTGCCGGCCGGGGCATCCGGCAGGCGGGCCAGTACGATGTGGACGATGTTGTCGGCCATGTCGTGTTCACCGGCCGAGATGAAGATCTTGGTGCCGGAAACCTTGTAGGAACCGTCGGCCTGAGGCTCGGCCTTGGTGCGCAGCATGCCCAGGTCTGTGCCGCAGTGCGGCTCGGTCAGGCACATGGTGCCCGTCCACTCGCCGGAAACCAGCTTGGTCAGGTAAGCCTCTTGCTGCTCAGGGGTGCCGTGCTCGGAGATGGTGTTCATCGCACCGTGCGACAGGCCTGGGTACATGCCCCACGACCAGTTGGACTCGCCAACCATTTCGCTGATGGCCAGACCCAGGGACTCCGGCAGGCCTTGGCCGCCATGCTCTACGTCGTGAGCCAAGCTTGGCCAGCCACCTTCGACGAATTGCTTGTAGGCTTCCTTGAAGCCAGTCGGGGTCTTAACGCCGGACTCGCTCCAGGTGCAGCCTTCGAGATCGCCCACGCGGTTCAGCGGAGCCAGTACCTGCTCACAAAACTTGGCGCCTTCCTCAAGAATGGCGTCAACCATGTCCGGAGTTGCGTCGGCACAAGCCGGAAGGCTCTGATAGTGCGCTTCGTAGCCGAGCAGCTCGTCACGAACGAAGCGAATATCACGCAAGGGGGCCTTGTAGTCAGGCATAGCGATAAACCTCTGCTGATGTAACCGGGAATGAACGACCGCATTGATTTGTTGTTGCGATCAAACAGTTGTTTGAAACATACGTTTACGCCCAAATCTTGTCAAGCGTCGATCTTTTTCCGTTCGTCACCGAAGATCAGGCACATCTGCGCGCAACCGCACGACGGACATTGACCGAGCGAGCCACCATGCAGAAAAGATTAGTTGAGTGAGAAGGACTTACGCAGAAAAACGCCGCGAACAGGCGCGGCGTTGGAGAGACGGATTCAATGAGGATCAGGCGAAAGTATCGATCAGCGTTCCGAGCACTTCGTCGGATGCCTTGGCGACTTTGGCGCCCAGTTCGACCTGAATTTTGCCTTGGGCCATGTCGACCACATTGCTGGCCAGGTCCGATTGCCGGCTGCGATCAACCGATCGCAGACGATCGACCTGCGCCTCGGAGGACTGGCTGGTGACCGAGCGCTCGATCGTCGTGTTGGCGATCTGCCCGGCGGCTTGATCGACACGGTTCTGCCCTGTCTGAAGGGTGCTCAGACCGGCATAAAAAGCGGGGCTTCCTGAGATTTCCATGGGAGAACTCGTCCTTTCAAAGGATCAACAGTGGCCATTGAAGCAGAGTGGCCGGCAAAACACTCGACAAAAACACTAATGGCACAGTGCCTTGTCATAGGCAAAGCCCACAAGCCACTCGCCTCAGTCCAACAGGTCCAGTTGCAAGTGCTCGGCCACTGCCTCGGCCGTAACGGCCTTGAGTTTCGGCACACGCCCCAGGCACGGTGCCGGGAGGCGCTCGGCCAGGGTAGCCAGGTTTTCTTCCAGCCGCGAGGTCTTCGGGTCGATGATGTTGGCCACCCATCCCGCCAGTTGCAAACCGTCCCGGGCAATCGCTTCGGCGGTCAACAAGGCATGGCTGATACACCCCAGGCGTACACCGACCACCAGGATCACCGGCAGCTTCAATGCGATGGCCAGGTCCGACAAATTGTCCTGATCCGCCAGGGGTACGCGCCAGCCGCCAGCGCCTTCGATCAGAGTGAAGTCCGCCTGCATGCCCAGAATCTGCCGCATCGGCGCCAGCAACGACTGCACCGTCAGCGCCACGCCTGCCTCTCGCGCCGCCAGATGCGGGGCAATGGCCGGTTCGAAGGCCATCGGATTGACCTGTGCGTAGGTCAGCGGCAGCGAACACTGCGCCAGCAAGGCCAGCGCATCGGCGTTGCGCAGGCCTTTAGGTGTCACATCGCAACCGGACGCGACCGGCTTGCCCGCCGCCGTGCTCAAACCCGCCGAACGCGCCGCATGCAGCAGCCCCGCAGCGACCGTGGTTTTACCGACATCGGTATCCGTGCCGGCGATGAAATAGGCTGCGCTCATAAGGGTTTCTCCAAAACGGCGTACACCACTTGATAAGTCGCCGGCAGTCCCTGGGCCTGACGAAACTGTTCGTAAGCCTCGATCAAACCCAAAATCCGCGCCCGGCCGGTCAAGCCACCCGGTCGCCCGGGATTGAGATTGTGCGCACCCAACGCCTTGAGCTCATGGGTCAGGCTGCGCACATCCGGGTAATACAGCACGTGCGCAAGGTTTTGCAGACTGACCATCCTCAAGCCGCTGGCCGCACACAGTTGTTGATAAACACCAAACTCCCGGAAGCGGTTGACGTGCACCATGCCGTCGACTTCGCGCCAGCTGTCGCGCAATTCAAACAACGTCCCTACACACAGACTAGCAAACGCGAAAATACCGCCCGGTTTCAGTACTCGAAAGGCTTCACTGAGCACCGATTCGAAGTCCGCGCACCACTGCACCGCCAGGCTGGAGAAGATCAGGTCGCAAGACGAATCCTGCAGTGGCAGTCGCTCGGCATCGCCGGCCACGAAGTATGTGGCACCCCCCAATGGCCGGGCGTGGTTGAGCATGCCCTCGGCAATGTCCAGCGCCACCCCGTGGCTGCCCGGAAATTGCTCACCCAGGGCACGACTGAAATGCCCGGTGCCACAGCCCAGGTCCAGCCAGCGCTGCGGTACGAAGTCCTGCGGCAAGCGCCCGAGCAATTGGCTGCCCACATCACGCTGCAGCTCGGCCACGCTGTCGTAGCTTGCTGCCGCGCGGGAGAATGAGGCTGCTACCTGGCGCTTGTCGGGCAAGGCGCCGGGCAGGTTGGGAAGGGATAAATCAGTCATCGCCGGACTCATGCAAAAAGGCCTGGATCGCCCCCGCCACACCGTGGGGATCCTCCAGGAGAAACACGTGGCTGGCCTGTTCAATCAGACCGATTTCGACATCCGGCAGCAATGCCAACAACTCGCCCGCCGCTTCCACCGGCACCAGCCCGTCGAGGCCGGCGAACAGATGCAACTGCGGACCGCGGAACGAATGCAGCGCCTGTCGTGTATCCAGTTGCGCGAGCACTTGCAGACCACTCAGCAACACCGGCGCAGCGGTGTTCGGGGCACCGCCGAGCAACAACCGCGACAATCCGCGTGGGTCTTCGGCGCCTTGGGCGCAAAGCAGTGAAAAGCGTTTCAAGGTCGCGCGCGGATCGGCTTCACATCCCGCCAGAAACGCATCGAAGGTTTCCCCGGACATGGCGCTTGTCCATTGATCATGAGCGACAAAAGAAACGTTGCTGGCCAGGGTGAACACACCACAGCAGCGATCGCCACGCCGGGCCGCCAATTCGCAGGCGAGCATGCCGCCCAATGACCAACCGCCCAGCCACACGTCTTGCGGCAAGGTCGAATCAAGCTCATCGAGCCACTCCTCAAGATCGCTCGACTCCAGCTCCGGCAACGGCTCGATCTCGACGCGCAGGTGCTCATCCAAACCGCGCAAGGCCGCCGCCAGAGGCTCCAGCGGTGAAACGCCAAGGCCCCAGCCGGGCAGCAGAATCAGACGATCACGCATGGCTTGGCTCCGGCTTCAGTTGTTGAAAACAATCGGCCAGTCCGTTTAACAATAGCTGTACCTGAGTCTCACTGTGGGCAGCCGTCAACGTGACCCGCAGCCGGGCACTGCCGGCGGGTACGGTCGGCGGGCGAATCGCGGTCACCATCAACCCGCGTTCACGCAGCATTTGCGAAAGGCGCACCGCTCGCCCCGCGTCACCGATCATGATCGGCTGAATCGGCGTGAAGCTGTCCATGAGTTCCAGGCCAATCTGCTCGGCACCTTTGCGGAACTGGCGGATCAGCGTCTGCAAATGCTCGCGGCGCCAGTGTTCGCTGCGCAGCAGTTCCAGGCTTTTCAACGTGGCGCAGGCCAGCGCGGGGGGCTGGCTGGTGGTGTAGATGTAGGGGCGGGCGAACTGGATCAGGCTTTCGATCAGCTCTTCGCTGCCAGCCACAAAGGCACCTGCCGTACCGAACGCCTTGCCGAGGGTGCCGACCAGCACCGGAACGTCATCCTGGCTCAAGCCAAAGTGTTCGACGATGCCGCCACCGTTGGCACCCAGCGGTCCAAAACCATGGGCATCGTCGACCATCAACCAGGCGCCTTTGGCCTTGGCTTCTCGGGCCAGCGCTGGCAAGTCGGCAATATCACCGTCCATGCTGAACACGCCGTCGGTGACCACCAGTGTATTGCCGGTGGCTTTTTCCAGGCGCTTGGCCAGGCTCGCCGGGTCATTGTGCAGGTAGCGATTGAACCGAGCGCCGGACAACAGCCCCGCGTCGAGCAGCGACGCATGATTGAGCCGGTCTTCGAGCACCGTATCACCCTGCCCCACCAACGCCGTGACTGCGCCGAGGTTGGCCATGTAGCCGGTGGTGAACAGCAACGCCCGCGGGCGACCGGTCAGGTCGGCCAACGCTTCTTCCAGGGCATGGTGTGGGGAACTATGGCCGATGACCAGATGCGATGCCCCTCCGCCCACACCCCACTTCGAAGCGCCGGCACGCCAGGCTTCGATCACTTGCGGATGATTGGCCAGGCCCAGGTAGTCGTTGTTACAGAACGCCAGCAACGGCTGGCCATCGACCACCACTTGCGGCCCCTGCGGGCTTTCAAGCAGCGGGCGCTGGCGGTAGAGGTTTTCGGCACGACGGGCGGCAAGGCGTGCGGCGAGATCGAAAGACATGCAGGCCTCGAAGTTCAGATCACAGAAATCAAAATGAATGCGATCCCTGTGGGAGCGAGCTTGCTCGCGATGGCGGCGTCACATTCAACATTGATGTCGACGGACCTGACGCAATCGCGAGCAAGCTCGCTCCCACAGTGTTTTGCATTCCAGCCAGAGAAGTCGGTGGAAGACTCAAACAGCCGCGTTGTAAAACTGCTCGCTGCTCTTCTGCTCCACCAGCGCCTGCTCGATAGCTGCCTGATGCACCTCGTCGGCGTGCTCTTCGCGGGCTTCCGGCAGGATGCCCAGGCGCGAGAACAGTTGCATGTCCTTGTCGGCCTGCGGGTTGGCGGTGGTCAGCAGTTTTTCGCCGTAGAAAATCGAGTTGGCACCGGCGAAGAACGCCAGGGCCTGCATCTGCTCGTTCATGGCTTCGCGGCCGGCGGACAGGCGCACGTGGGATTGCGGCATCAGGATGCGCGCGACGGCGAGCATGCGGATGAAGTCGAACGGATCGACGTCGTCGGCATTTTCCAGCGGCGTACCGGCGACTTTCACCAGCATGTTGATCGGCACCGACTCCGGATGCTCAGGCAGGTTGGCCAACTGGATCAGCAGGTTGGCGCGGTCGTCCAGCGACTCGCCCATGCCCAGAATGCCGCCGGAGCAGATCTTCATCCCCGAATCACGCACGTACGCCAGGGTTTGCAGGCGTTCGCTGTAGGTGCGGGTGGTGATGATGCTGCCGTAGAACTCCGGCGAGGTATCGAGGTTGTGGTTGTAGTAGTCGAGGCCGGCCTTGGCCAGCGCTTCGGTCTGCTCCTGATCCAGGCGACCGAGGGTCATGCAGGTTTCCAGGCCCATGGCTTTCACGCCTTCGACCATCTTCAACACGTACGGCATGTCCTTGGCCGACGGATGCTTCCACGCCGCGCCCATGCAGAAGCGGGTCGAACCGATGGCCTTGGCGCGAGCGGCCTCTTCGAGGACCTTCTGCACCTCCATCAGTTTCTCTTTTTCCAGGCCGGTGTTGTAGTGACCGGACTGCGGACAATATTTGCAATCTTCCGGGCAGGCGCCGGTCTTGATCGACAGCAGGGTCGACACCTGGACGCGGTTGGCGTCGAAATGCGCACGGTGCACCGTCTGCGCCTGGAACAACAGGTCATTGAATGGTTGAACGAAGAGTGCTTTGACTTCGGCCAAAGTCCAGTCATGACGCAGGGTGGCAGTGGTGCTGGCGCTCATGGGCGTTTCCTTTGAATTATGCTTTGGCAGTCGGCTGGGTAATGGAGTTTCACAGCCGCTTCACAGATGTTTCGGCATATTTAAGGAAGAGCGATGCGCTGTCAACCACGATACGAAGGACAGGTTTACATCTGGTTAAAAAACAAACAATCATGCCTTTTGTGCGATGAAGCGGCCGACGGCATTCCTCCTGTCTGCACGGCCTGCGAAATCGAGTTGCCCTGGCTCGGTGATCACTGTCTGACCTGCGCCCTGCCGCTCCCGGCCGCGGGACTGACCTGCGGCCATTGCCTGAAGCAGCCACCGGCCTTCGAACAAGTGATTGCGCCCTGGACCTACAGCTTTCCGGTAGACAGCCTGATCACCCGCTTCAAACACAACGCCAAGTGGCCGTTTGGCCGCCTGCTCGCCGAACTTCTCGCTCAATACCTGCAACATCGCTTCGAAGACGATCTGCTGCGACCCCAGGCGCTGATCCCGGTGCCGCTGGCCAATCGGCGCCTGCGCCAGCGCGGGTTCAATCAGGCGGCGATGCTGGCTCACTGGTTGAGTGCGAGTCTCGATATCCCTTGCAACGAACGGTTGCTGCTGCGCACTCAAGACACCGACGCCCAACAGGCATTGAACGCCGAAGCCCGCCTAAGGAACCTGCGCAATGCTTTCGCCCTGGCACCCGGCGCGGTCGTCAAAGGCCGACACCTGGCTCTGGTCGACGACGTACTGACCACCGGAGCCACGGCCCAGGCCCTGGCTCGCCTGTTGATGGACGCCGGGGCGGCGAGGGTCGACGTCTATTGCCTGGCCCGCACGCCCAAACCCGGCGAGACACCCTGACTTGACTCGCGCGGCCCAAGCGACCAACGTCCTCACCATCGTCACCACCCAAAGCGACTTGTCATGTCTTTGCCAACCTTGCTGTCCCAGCACATTGTCCGCCGTCCGCAGCGCATCGCCCTGCTGCAGCACATCGCCGAACAAGGCTCGATCACCCGCGCGGCAAAAAGTGCGGGCCTGAGCTACAAGGCTGCCTGGGATGCGATCGATGAGCTAAACAACCTGGCGCAGAAGCCGCTGGTGGAGCGGATTGTCGGCGGCAAGGGCGGCGGTGGTGCGCGCCTGTCCAACGAAGGTGAGCGGGTGTTGCGCCTGTATCAGAAGCTGCAAGCCTTGCAGGCCCAAGTGCTGGAAGCAACTGAAGACGCGAGCGATCTGGATCTGCTCGGGCGCCTGATGCTGCGCACCAGCGCGCGCAATCAGTTGCACGGCAAGGTGATTGCGATCGAACCTCAGGGGCGCAACGACCTGATTCGCCTCGAAGTCGCCGAAGGCGTGATCGTCGCCGCGCAAATTACCCACGACAGCACCGAGCGCCTGGAACTGCAAATCGGCACTGAAGTCGTGGCATTGATCAAGGCCGGCTGGCTCGACGTGCTGCAAATCGACTCTGTCGAAACGCCTGAAAACAATTGCCTCAGCGGCATCATCGAAAAAATTCTCGACGCCGACGACGGTCCCAGCGAAGTGCGCATCACCCTGCCCAACGGCCTGACTCTATGCGCCTTGGCCGAACCGAGTCATCTGCAAGCATCGGGGCTGACGTGCGGCAAACCGGTGCGCGTGGAGTTTTCGCCGTCCAGGGTTCTGCTGGGCACACCACTGTAAGCAGAACTGCAACAAAAGGTTCATGACTCATCTTTAAGGTGTCTGCAAAATCCGCAGGGAGCCTGAAATGAGCCTATTAGAAGAAAACCAGTCCACCGACCTCGAAACCATGGTCGGCCTCAGCCGTCGCGGCTTCATCAGCGCAGGTGCCCTGTGCGGCGCGGCGATGTTCCTTGGCGGCAACCTGCTGAGCCGCAGCGTGATGGCCGCCAGTGTCAGTGCCGGCAACAGCCAGTTGCTGGGTTTCGACAGCATTGCCGCCGCCACCAGCGACACCATCACCCTGCCGCCGGGCTACAAGTCCTCGGTGCTGATCAGCTGGGGCCAGCCCCTGCACAAGGACGGTCCGGCGTTCGACCCGAGCGGCAACGGCAGCGCCGAACATCAGGAAGTCCAGTTCGGCGACAACAACGACGGCATGAGCCTGTTCGAGTTTCCGGGCGAAAAAGACCGGGCGCTGATGGCGATCAACAACGAATACACCAACTACCGCTACCTCTACGCCCACGGCGGCATGCCGCAATCGGCGCAAGAAGTGCGCAAGGCGCTGGCCTGCGAAGGTGTGTCGGTGATTGAAGTGCAGCGCAAGAACGGCCAATGGCAGTTCGTCCAGGGCTCACGCTACAACCGCCGCATTCACGGCAACGCACCGATCACCCTGAGCGGCCCGGCCGCCGGACATGCCCTGCTCAAAACCAGTGCCGATCCGCACGGCAAGAACGTCCTGGGCACCTTCCAGAACTGCGCCAACGGCAAGACGCCGTGGGGCACCTATCTGACCTGCGAAGAGAACTTCACCGACTGCTTCGGCAGCAGCAACGCCGAGCAGAAGTTCGACCCGGCGCAAAAACGCTACGGCGTGGTGGCCACCAGCAAAGAAATCAACTGGCACCAGCACGACGAGCGCTTCGACATGGCGAAGAACCCCAACGAGCTCAACCGTCACGGCTGGGTGGTGGAGATCGATCCGTTCGATCCGAAATCGACGCCGGTCAAACGCACGGCCCTGGGCCGCTTCAAGCACGAAAACGCCGCACTGGCCGAAACCGGCGACGGTCATGCCGTGGTGTACATGGGCGACGATGAACGCGGTGAGTTCATCTACAAATTCGTCAGCCGCGACAAGATCGACCACAAGAACCCCAAGGCCAACCGTGACATTCTCGACCACGGCACCCTGTACGTGGCGCGGTTCGATGCCGGCGACGGCAACGTCGATCACCCGAAAGGCCAGGGTGAATGGATCGAACTGACCCACGGCAAAAACGGCATCGACGCCAGCAGCGGCTTTGCCGATCAGGCCGAAGTTTTGATTCACGCGCGTCTCGCCGCCAGTGTGGTGAAAGCCACGCGCATGGACCGCCCGGAATGGATCGTGGTCAGCCCCAAGGATGGCCAGGTCTACTGCACGCTGACCAACAACGCCAAACGCGGCGAAGACGGGCAACCGGCGGGCGGGCCGAACCCGCGTGAGAAGAACGTCTACGGCCAGATCCTGCGCTGGCGCACCGAGCGTGACGATCACGGTTCGAAAACCTTTGCCTGGGACCTGTTCGTCGTCGCCGGTAATCCGGGGGTTCACGCCGGCACACCAAAAGGCGGATCGTCGAACATCACGCCGCAGAACATGTTCAACAGCCCTGACGGTCTGGGCTTCGACAAGGCCGGACGCTTGTGGATTCTCACCGACGGCGATTCGAGCAACGCCGGAGACTTTGCCGGCATGGGCAACAACCAGATGCTCTGTGCCGATCCGGTAACCGGCGAGATTCGTCGCTTCATGGTTGGCCCGGTAGGTTGTGAAGTGACGGGGATCAGCTTCTCGCCGGACCAGAAAACCCTGTTTGTCGGGATTCAGCATCCGGGTGAGAACGGCGGTTCTACCTTCCCCGAGCACCTGCCCAACGGCAAGCCGCGGTCTTCGGTGATGGCGATTTCGCGGGAAGATGGCGGGATCGTCGGCGCCTGACAACCCCTCATCGCGAGCAGGCTCGCTCCCACAGGATTGGCGCGATTTCATATCTGGCGCATGACCTGTGGGAGCGAGCTTGCTCGCGATGGCGTCAGCACATACAACGCACACCTCAAGCCCACCCCCTAAAGCCCCGCCGTCTGCGCTACCATGCCTGGCCGGACGCAGCAGCCTGCTGCGCGCAGGAGTCAGCATGGCCCACCCGTTTGAAACCCTCACACCAGACCTCGTGCTCGATGCCGTCGAAAGCATCGGCTTTCTCAGCGACGCGCGCATCCTGGCGCTCAACAGCTACGAGAACCGTGTCTATCAGGTCGGTATCGAAGACGCCGAGCCGCTGATCGCCAAGTTCTACCGGCCGCAACGCTGGAGCAACGAAGCGATCCTGGAAGAGCACCAGTTCACCGCCGAACTCGCCGACTGCGAGGTGCCGGTCGTGGCGCCGTTGATCCACAACGGTGAAACCCTGCACGAACACAACGGTTTCCGTTTCACCCTGTTCCCCCGCCGTGGCGGCCGAGCACCGGAGCCGGGCAACCTCGACCAACTCTATCGCCTGGGCCAGTTGCTCGGGCGCCTGCATGCGGTCGGCTCGACCCGGCCGTTCGAGCACCGTGAAGCGCTGGCGGTAAAAAACTTCGGCCATGACTCGCTGGCCACATTGCTCGACGGCAACTTCATCCCCCGCAGCCTGCTGCCGGCCTACGAGTCAGTGGCCCGCGATCTGCTCAAGCGTGTGGAAGATGCCTACAGCAACACGCCGCACCAGAACATCCGCATGCACGGTGACTGCCACCCCGGCAACATGATGTGCCGTGACGAGATGTTCCATATCGTCGACCTCGACGACTGCCGCATGGGCCCGGCAGTGCAGGACATCTGGATGATGCTCGCTGGCGATCGCCAGGACTGCCTGAGCCAGTTGTCGGAACTGATGGACGGCTACAACGAATTCCACGACTTCGATCCCCGTGAACTGGCCTTGATCGAACCGTTGCGCGCCCTGCGCCTGCTGCATTACAGCGCCTGGCTCGCCCGCCGCTGGGACGATCCTGCCTTCCCCCGCAGTTTTCCGTGGTTCGGCACCGAGCGTTATTGGGGTGATCAAGTGCTGGCCTTACGCGAGCAGTTGGCGGCGCTCAATGAAGAACCGCTGAAACTCTTCTAACCCCACAGGTTGTCCGTGTTCACAAATGTCCTACCTATTCAGTCAGGACATTCGCAGACAAATCTCCTTACAATCCTCTCTTTGTTAGCTGCCTAAGCAAGGATTCTGCATGCAAGCCGCCAACCCGCGTCGCGGGTACATTCTGGGCCTGAGTGCCTATATCATCTGGGGGCTTTTCCCCCTCTACTTCAAAGCCATCGCCAGCGTGCCCGCAGTGGAAATCATCATCCACCGGGTGCTGTGGTCGGCGCTGTTCGGCGCCTTGTTGCTGATGGTCTGGAAGCATCCCGGCTGGTGGCGCGAGCTGCGGGAGAACCCCAAGCGACTGGCGATCCTGGCCCTGAGCGGCGCGCTGATCGCAGCCAACTGGCTGACCTACGTCTGGTCGGTGAACAACGGCCGCATGCTGGAGGCAAGTCTCGGTTACTACATCAACCCCTTGGTGAACGTGTTGCTGGGCATGCTGATCCTCGGCGAACGGCTGCGGCGCATGCAATGGATTGCCGTCGGCCTGGCGACGGTGGGTGTGGCGCAGCAGGTCTGGCAAGTCGGCAGTCTGCCGTGGGTGTCGTTGGTGCTGGCCCTGACCTTCGGCTTCTATGGCCTGATTCGCAAGCAGGCACCGGTCAAGGCACTGCCGGGGCTCGTGGTGGAAACGTGGATGCTGGTGCCGATTGCCCTTGGCTGGTTGCTGCTCAATCCGACGGCCAGCAGCGCCCAGGCCGAATTCTGGACCACGTCCCAGGCCTGGTGGTTGGTCGCCGCCGGCCCGATCACGCTGGTGCCGCTGGTCTGCTTCAACGCTGCTGCACGGCATTTGCCCTACACGACACTGGGGTTTCTTCAGTACCTGGCGCCAACCCTGGTTCTGCTGCAAGCCGTTCTGCTGTTTGGCGAGCACCTGTCGTCCAGTACCTTGGTAGCGTTCATGTTTATCTGGGCCGGTCTGGCGGTTTACAGCATCGATGCGTGGATAAGTTTGCGCCGCCGAAGCTGATCAAAAAACACACAAAAGCCTACAGGCCACGTCTCCCGTGGCCTGCATCATTCCTTCCCAAGGTTATCCACAGCGTGATCCCCGCCGATTGTGCGCAAGTGGCTGAAACTGCTGGTTTTTTGATCAGATCATGAAGAACCCCGGTCGGCGTGGCCTGGCGGGGTGTCTCTACAGGTTATCCACAGGCCGGTGCACGTTTAACTTGGATAACCTGATCAGGGATCACTGCGTAGCACCAACTCGACCATCAGATCGTCCGCCAGGGTTTCCAGGCGCGATTGCAGCACGTCCAGCGACAGCGTCAGCGGGACGGCAAGAATCGCTTCGGCATGGAACAACGGCTCGCTGCTCATCGGGGCCGGGCGCACTTCGGTGACCAGCCGTTCCAGACTCACCCCCTGCTCGCTCAACAGGCGTGTGATGTCACGCACGATCCCCGGACGATCATTTCCCACCAGTTCCATGGCGATCGGCTTCCAGGTGCAGGATTGTTCGATGCTGCTTTCGGCGACCAACACGCGAATGCCCTGGGCGGACAAGCCCTGCAGGGCATCGACCAATTCGTCGTAGGCCTCGGCCGGCACGCCCACCCGCAGAATGCCGGCGAATTGCCCCGCCATGCGCGACATGCGGCTTTCCAGCCAGTTGCCGCCGTGCTCGGCAATGCATTGGGCAATGCGCTCGACTTGCCCGGGCTTGTCCGGAGCAAAAACAGTGAGTACGAGATGGTCCATGGCGCAGCCCTCCAGTCATGACTTTTGTTATAGAGAACCAAGTATAGGCAAGGGGAACATTGTGGCGAGGGGGCTTGCCCCCGTTCGGCTGCGCAGCAGTCGCAAAATGAGCGGATGTAATTTTTCGTGGTACATGCACGGGAGCGGCTTCGCCACTCAACGGGGGCAAGCCCCCTCGCCACAAAAACAGGCACCCCATAGCAGAGCACCAAAGATAATGTGTACAACTTTTGATATTTAACTGGAACAATCCAATAGTTTTTTGAGAACATCACGCTCCCCGACGTGACCGCAATGCGTCATGGGGTCGCAGAACGACGTAATTAGTCTAATTTTCACAACCGCAATTCATCATGTAGTATGCCGCAGCGCGCACTACATAACGTTGGTTCGATGTCTGCCGCAGGCACGTTCGCAACCCTGAAAGCCCTGTCAGCAAGGCCCCAAGCCGTTGATTGGTCCCAACCCAGCCGCCTGTCATGGGCATGTACTGGTAGAGGGGTTTGTGGTTTAAATGGCCAGAGGCTTCATTGTTAAATTGAAGAGCTGAAAAGCGAAATAGCTGAGCAGAGTGAGGCAAGCAATGACTGAACACGTTCAAGTCGGTGGCCTGCAGGTCGCCAAAGTCCTGTTCGACTTCGTGAACAACGAAGCCATTCCCGGTACCGGCCTCACCGCCGATAAGTTCTGGGCCGGTGCCGACAAGGTCATCCATGACCTGGCACCGAAGAACAAAGCCCTACTCGCCAAACGCGATGATTTCCAGGCTCGTATCGATGCCTGGCACCAGGAACGTGCAGGCCAGGCGCACGACGCCGTGGCCTACAAAGCTTTCCTGCAAGACATCGGTTATCTGCTGCCAGAAGCGGCCGATTTCCAGGCAACGACGCAAAACGTCGATGAAGAAATCGCCCGCATGGCCGGTCCACAACTCGTGGTGCCGGTGATGAACGCCCGCTTCGCTCTCAATGCTTCGAACGCCCGCTGGGGTTCGCTGTACGACGCGCTCTACGGCACCGATGCCATCAGCGAAGCTGACGGCGCGGAAAAAGGCAAAGGCTACAACAAGGTTCGCGGCGACAAGGTCATCGCCTTCGCCCGTGCGTTCCTCGATGAAGCCGCGCCATTGGCTGCCGGCACTCACGTAGACTCCACTGGCTACAAGATCGTCGACGGCAAACTGGTGCTCGCCCTCAAAGGCGGCAGCAACACCGGCCTGCGCAACGATGCGCAACTGATCGGCTTCCAGGGCGATGCCGCTGCACCGACCGCGATCCTGCTGAAAAACAACGGCCTGCATTTCGAAATCCAGGTCGACGCCAGCACCCCGGTCGGCCAGACCGACGCGGCCGGCGTCAAAGACATCCTGATGGAAGCCGCGCTGACCACCATCATGGACTGCGAAGACTCGGTTGCCGCGGTCGATGCCGATGACAAAGTGGTGATCTACCGCAACTGGCTCGGCCTGATGAAGGGCGATCTGTCGGAAGAAGTTGCCAAGGGCGGTCAGACCTTTACCCGCACCATGAACGCCGACCGCACCTACACCGCCGTCGATGGCAGTGAACTGAGCCTGCACGGTCGTTCGTTGCTGTTCGTGCGTAACGTCGGTCACCTGATGACCATCGATGCGATCCTCGACAAAGACGGTAACGAAGTGCCTGAAGGCATTCTCGATGGCCTGGTGACTTGCCTGGCATCGATGCACAACCTGAACGGCAACACCTCGCGCAAAAACACCCGCACCGGCTCGATCTACATCGTGAAGCCGAAGATGCACGGCCCTGAAGAAGCGGCGTTCACCAACGAGCTGTTCGGTCGCATCGAAGACGTGCTGGGCCTGCCGCGCAACACCCTCAAAGTCGGGATCATGGACGAGGAGCGTCGTACCACGATCAACCTCAAGGCCTGCATCAAGGCGGCGAGCGAGCGCGTGGTGTTCATCAACACCGGTTTCCTCGACCGCACGGGCGATGAAATCCACACCTCCATGGAAGCCGGCCCGATGGTGCGCAAGGCGGACATGAAGGCGGAAAAATGGATCGGCGCCTACGAGAACTCCAACGTCGATATCGGTCTGAGCACCGGCCTGCAAGGTCGCGCACAGATCGGTAAAGGCATGTGGGCCATGCCGGACCTGATGGCGGCGATGCTCGAACAGAAAATCGCTCACCCGATGGCCGGTGCCAACACCGCCTGGGTACCCTCGCCGACCGCTGCTGCCCTGCACGCGCTGCACTACCACAAGGTTGACGTGTTCGCCCGTCAGGCCGAACTGGCCAAACGTGCCCATGCTTCGGTAGACGACATCCTGACCATCCCGCTGGCGGTCAACCCGCAGTGGACCGCCGAACAGATCAAGAACGAACTGGACAACAACAGCCAGGGCATTCTCGGTTACGTGGTGCGCTGGATCGACCAGGGTGTCGGCTGTTCGAAAGTGCCGGATATCAACGACGTCGGCCTGATGGAAGACCGTGCAACGCTGCGTATTTCCAGCCAGCACATCGCCAACTGGCTGCGTCACGGCATCGTCACCGAAGAGCAAGTGATGGAAAGCCTCAAGCGCATGGCGCCGGTGGTTGACCGTCAGAACGCTGGCGACGCGCTTTACCGTCCGCTGGCCCCGAACTTCGACAGCAACATCGCCTTCCAGGCGGCGGTCGAACTGGTGGTCGAAGGCACGAAGCAGCCGAACGGCTACACCGAGCCGGTCCTGCACCGTCGTCGTCGCGAGTTCAAGGCTGCCAATGGCCTGTAACTGAGCGTCTGCGCCGGATATGAAAAAGCCCTGATCGAAAGATCAGGGCTTTTTCTTTTTGGGCTGTCCGCGATCTCCCACAGAGGTAGTTCAGGGCTGACAGGCTTGGACTAAGGCTCCACCCCAAGTTCATGCTTGACCAGTTCCAGCAGCTTGCCGGCATCAATCGGCTTGAGCAGAAAGTCCACCACATTCAAATGCATCGCGGCGATCGCATCTTTCACGTCGGCATCACCCGAGACGATGATGATCGGCAACGCCGCCCGTACCGACTCGCGCACCTGTCGGATCAGGTCCAGGCCGTCGACGAGGCCCATGCGCAGGTCGGTAATCACCAGTCCGATCGAAGGTTTCTCCTCCAGCATCTTGAGTGCCACTTCGCCACTGGCCGCCGTCATGCAGTGAATACCGTCAAGCGCCAGGATCTCTGACAGCAGTTCCCTGGCGTCTTTATCGTCATCGACGATCAGCACCCGTTGTGGCGGCAGGTCAGGTTCCAGCATGACGGCGCTCAAGGCTTCGCGCTCGGCGTCGCTCAAAATATCGTGGTCGGACATGGCTTTCTCTACATGTTCAATTCATTTCCCTAGCACAGTGACGAGACATCGCTAAGCAGGCCTTAAATGTGCGCTTCGTCGGATATTTTTCCAATAGGGGGACGGAGAGGTTTTTCGCACAGTTGCGTAGGATTCTTCCGACATTTCAGCATACCAATCGCCTACCTAGACTTACGTCCAATGGGCACTCCGGCCACAGGGGTCGACCATGTCTGGGTCATCCGACAACAACAATTCAAAAAAGACTGCGGTAATGGTTATGAGTAAAGCGGACGCCTTCACACAGGCAGGGAAAACCGCGGTGTTGCAGAACATCCAGGGCACGTTGCAATTCCTCCAGCGCTTCCCGCCTTTCAATCAGATGGAACACGCTCACCTGGCGTATCTGGTCGAGCAATGTCAGATGCGTTTTTACGCCCCCGGCGAGAGCATCATCAAACCCGCTGACGGCCCGGTCGAGCACTTCTATATCGTCAAGCAAGGCCGGGTCGTGGGCGAGCGTCCGCATACGGTAAACGGTAGCACCGAAACGGTCTTCGAGATCACCACTGGCGAATGTTTCCCTCTCGCGGCGTTGCTGGGTGAACGGGCGACCCGCACCGAGCACCTGGCGGGCGAAGACACCTTCTGCCTGCAACTGAACAAGCCGGCATTCATCCGCCTGTTTTCGCTATCGGACACCTTCCGCAACTTCGCCCTGCGCTGCGTCAGCAGCCTGCTGGATCAAGTCAACCAGCAAGTGCAGCAAAAAGCCGTGGAAACCCTGGGCACCCAATATTCGCTCAATACCCGACTGGGCGAGTTGGCCATGCGCCACCCGGTGACATGCGCCCCGCAGACGCCATTGCGCGAAGCCGTGACGTTGATGCACGAACAACAGGTCGGCAGCATCGTGGTGGTCGATGAACTCAAGGCGCCACTGGGGATTTTCACCCTGCGCGACCTGCGCCAGACCGTGGCCAACGGCAGCAGTGATTTCAACGAAGCCATCGAAGGGTACATGACCCGGGCGCCGTTCTTCCTGTCGCCGGATCAGAGTGCATTCGACGCGGCGATTGCCATGACCGAGCGGCACATCGCCCATGTCTGCCTGGTCAAGGACCAGCGTTTGTGCGGCGTGGTTTCCGAGCGCGATCTGTTTTCCCTGCAACGGGTCGACCTGGTGCACCTGGCGCGCACCATCCGCAATGCCCAGAAAGTGGAAAACCTGATGGCGCTGCGGGGCGAAATCGGTCAACTGGTCGAGCGCATGCTGGCCCACGGCGCGTCTTCGACGCAGATCACCCACATCATCACCTTGCTCAACGACCACACCGTGTGCCGAGTGATCGAACTGACCCTCGCCGAAAAAGGCGACCCCGGCGTGCCGTTCAGCTGGCTGTGTTTCGGCAGCGAAGGCCGTCGCGAGCAGACCCTGCACACCGATCAGGACAACGGCATTCTGTTCGAAGCCAGGGATGCGGCGCATGCCGCCGAGATTCGCGGCAAGCTGCTGCCCATTGCCCAGCAGATCAACCAGAGCCTGGCGCTGTGCGGCTTCACCTTGTGCAAGGGCAATATCATGGCTGGCAATCCTGAGCTGTGCCTGTCCCGGGCCGAATGGGCGCGGCGCTTTGCGGCGTTTATCCGCGAGGCAACCCCGGAGAACCTGCTGGGTTCGAGCATCTATTTCGATTTGCGCGTGGTCTGGGGCAGCGAGCAAGGTTGTGAGCAATTGCGCCGGAGCATTCTCGACCAGGTCGGCGACAACCGCTTGTTCCAGCGCATGATGGCAGAGAATGCGTTGCGCAATCGCCCGCCCGTAGGGCGTTTCCGCGAGTTCGTACTGGCGCGAAAAAATGGCGAGAAGGCCACCCTGGACCTGAAGACTCAGGGTCTGACACCCTTTGTCGACGGCGCCCGGTTGCTGGCCCTGGCCAACGGTATCGAAACAAACAACACGCTGGAGCGTTTTCGCCAGTTGGTCGACAAGGAGGTCATCGATCCCCTGGACGGCGCCGCGTACGAAGAGGCCTATCACTTCATCCAGCAAACACGCATGCAGCAACATCAACTACAGACCCGAGAGAATTTTCCTTACTCAAATCGGGTAGATCCCGACAGCCTCAATCATCTGGACCGGCGCATCCTGCGTGAGTCCCTGCGCCAGGCACAGCGCCTGCAAAGCAGCCTGACCTTGCGGTATCAGATATGAGCCTGTTTTCATGGCTGCGCCCGGCCGGCCCGAGCTTGTCCGCAGACCTGCAACAACGTCTTCAACGCCTGCCGACGGTCACCGGATTGAGTGAATGCAGCCTGCGCGAGCAGCGCTGGGTAGTGCTCGACCTGGAAACTACCGGGCTGAATATGAACAAGGACCGGGTACTGTCCATCGGCGCCGTGGTGATCGAGGATGGCGCGATCGATTTCAGTCGACAGTTCGAGCGAACCTTGCAATGCGGCGAACTCAAACTCGGCCCCAGTGTGCTGATTCACGGCTTGGGCCCCAGTGCAATTGCTGCCGGCAGCGATCCGGCCGAGGCGCTGCTCGAACTCATGGAGTTTGTCGGCGACAGCCCGGTGCTGGCCTTCCATGCGCCGTTCGACCAGCACATGTTGGCGCGCGCCCTGAAGGATCATCTGGGTTACAAGTTGCAGCATGCCTTTCTGGATGTGGCAGATATTGCGCCACTGCTATGCCCCCAGGCGCACATTCGCGAGGCCGGGCTGGACGATTGGATCGACTGGTTCAAGCTCGAAGTCTTCGAGCGCCACCACGCCAGCGCCGACGCCCTGGCCACCGCCGAACTGGCACTGATACTGTTCAGCCGTGCGCGGCAGCAGCAGATTCATAGCCCGTTGAATTTGCAACAGCGCTTGAGTCAGTGGAAGCGCCGGCAGCAGGCGCCTTCCTTCTGACCCATACGCCATCCCTGTAGGAGCGAGCTTGCTCGCGATAGTCTTGAACGGTGACGCATGCTGCCTGGAAAAATGCGTCGCCTTCAAATTCATCGCGAGCAAGCTCGCTCCTACAGGGGCCTTCGCCAAATCCCCACCCGACCAACGCCAATTGCTTACCTCCCTCGCCTCTGCCACAATCGCGAACAATTCTCGTTAGTTAATATTTCCCAATCGGTGATGCGGCGTGTCGTCAGTCCCAAGCCCCCAAAGTGAGCTCGTCGGTGCGTTATATCGCGACCATCGCGGTTGGCTATTGGCCTGGCTTCGACGCAACGTCGCCTGCCCGCAGCGGGCCGAAGACCTGAGCCAGGACACTTTCGTGCGTTTGCTGGGCCGTGAGGAACTGAAGGCACCGCGCGAGCCGCGGGCATTCCTGGTGGCGATCGCCAAGGGCCTGCTGTTCGATTATTTCCGTCGCGCCGCGCTGGAACAGGCCTACCTCACCGAGTTGATGCTGATTCCCGAAGCCGAACAACCGTCGGCGGAAGAACAGCAAATGATCCTCGAAGACCTGAAAAACATCGACCGCTTGCTTGGCAAGCTTTCCAGCAAGGCCCGGGCGGCATTCCTCTATAACCGCCTCGACGGCCTCGGTCACGCGGAAATCGCCGAGCGCCTCGGTGTGTCGGTGCCGCGGGTGCGCCAGTACCTGGCCCAAGGCATTCGCCAGTGCTATATCGCGCTGTATGGTGAGCCGACATGAACCCGGTCAGTTCCAAACCGGTATCGGCCAGCGTGCTGGACGCGGCGATTGCCTGGCAGCTGTCCATGGACTCCGCCAACCCGGTAGAGCGCGAAGAGTTCGCCAAGTGGCACGCGGCCCATGAAGAACATGCCCGCGCCTGGCGCCAGTTGGGCATGCTCGACCAGCGTTTCAGCGTGGCCAGCGGCCCGGCCCGCACTGCCTTGCTGCAATCGCGCGAAGGCATTCGCCGGCGAGTGCGCAAGCTTGGCAACGGTGTCGCCAGTATCGTTGCCGTGATTGGCCTGGCCCTGTTCGCCGGGGATCGTTACCTGCCGATCGACTATTGGCTGGCCGACCAGCGCACCGCCGTTGGCGAGCAGCGCACCCTGCGTCTGGCTGACGGCACGCTGATCAATCTCAATACCCACAGCGCGCTGGATGTGCGTTTCGATGAAAAGCAGCGGCGCATCGTGCTTCAGGAAGGCGAAATACTGGTTGAAACCGGCCATGGCGATCCCCGGCCGTTCATCGTCGAAACCCGCGAAGGCAGCATGCGTGCGCTGGGTACGCGGTTTCTGGTCAAGCGCGAGGAGGACGGAACGCGCTTGAGCGTATTGCAGTCGGCGGTGGCGGTTCACCCTGAGTCCAACCCTGACGAAAAGATTCTGCGCGAAGGCCAGCAGGTACTGATCCGCAACAACGGCCTGGGCCCGGTTCTGGCCGTCAACCTCGGTGCGGATGCCTGGACTCGCGGCATGCTGGTGGTGGACAACACACGGCTGGAAGACCTGGTGCATGAAATCGGCCGCTATCGAAACGGTTACGTCGGGGTCGCGCCGGAAGTTGCCGACCTGCGCATCACCGGCAGCTTCCCGCTGCGCGACACCGACCTGGCACTCAACGCCCTGCTGCCGACCCTGCCGGTGCAGATCGAACAGCACACACAGTGGTGGGTGAAGGTCGTGGCCAAGGCCGATACCAAGCCCTGAATCCGCACACAGAACCCTGTGGCGAGGGGGCTTGCCCCCGTTGGGTCGCGAAGCGGCCCCCTGCATTTTTCTGACTGACTGTGTTCGCTGACGTCACGACTGCTACGCAGCCGAACGGGGGCAAGCCCCCTCGCCACAAAATGCGCATGCCTGAAGCTCCTCGATGTTTATTGAATAACTGAATCGAAATTATTTTCATCCAGCTCTATCACTTTTTGATTTTCGTACGGCACACAGGCAATTGAGAAATGTTTCCATTCAGGAGCCGCTGTATGCCTCGTTCGCTAGACTCCCTGTTACGCCGCAGTTTGCTGGCGGTTGCCATTGCCCTTTGCACCCCTTTGGCCAGCAGCCAACTGGTCGCCGCTGAACAGGCGTCCAGTGTCCGCGCCTACAACCTGCCAACCGCTCCACTGGTCAACACCCTGAACCAGATTGCCAGCCAGGCCGGTCTGGCCCTGTCGTTGAACCCATCCCTAGCGGCGGGCAAGACCTCGGCACCGGTCAAAGGCCAGTTCGACGCAGCCGGCGCCCTGCGCGAAGCCCTGCGTGGCACCGGGCTGCAACTGGAACAGAGCAGTGCGGGCACCTATAGCCTGGTGGCCGTGCCCGAGGGTGTGATGGACCTGCCGGTAACCAGCGTGATTGGTGTGCAAGACACTGAAAGCGCCTGGGGCCCGGCACAGGGCTACCTGGCCAAGCGCACCGCCGCCGGCACCAAGACCGACACCGCGCTGGTCGAGGCACCGCGTTCGATTTCGGTCGTCACTCGCGAGCAGATGGACGACCGCAACGCGCACACCCTCGACGATGCCGTGCGCTACTTGCCGGGCATCACCTCCAGCAGCTTCGGCAGCGACACCCGCGCCGACTGGTTGCGCGTGCGCGGTTTCGAGCCGACTCAATTCCTCGACGGCCTGCCACTGCCAAAAGGCGTGTACTCCAACCCGAAACAGGAAACCTGGAACCTCGACCGCCTGGCGCTGCTGCGCGGCCCGGCCTCCTCCGTGTACGGCCAGACCCCGCCGGGTGGCCTGCTGGACATGGTCAGCCGTCGCCCAAGTGCTGAAGCCAGCAGCGAGATCCAGCTGCAATACGGCAGCGACAATCATCGCCAGATCAACTTCGCCAGCACCGGCAAGATCGATGACGAAGGCCAGTTCCTTTACAGCCTCAGCGGCGTGCTGCGCGACGGCGGCACGCCCATCGACCACATCGATGACAAGCGCTACAACATTGCCCCCAGCCTGACCTGGAACATCGACGAAGACACCAAATTCACCCTGCTCACGCAGTTCACCCGTGACGATACCGGTATCACCAGTCAGTTCTATCCGATCCAGGGCACCAAGATCGACATGCCGTTCGGCGATATCTCCCACCACAAGAACCTGGGTGACCCGAACTACGACTTCTACGACCGCACCTACTACGCACTGGGTTATGCCTTCGAACACCGCTTGAACGATGTCTGGCAGTTCCGCCAGAACCTGCGCTACACCAAGTCGGAGCTGTCATTCCAGGCCGTGACCGTCAATAGCTACGGCCCCTCTTACGGGTCTGTTGTTGACGATCAAGGCAATTCCGGCCGTGGCACCACCAATGTCGACGAAGACATCGCCCAATTCGCCGTGGACAACAACTTCCAGGGCGACTTCGTCACCGGCGACGTCAGTCACACCTTGTTGATCGGTCTGGACCACCAGCGCAACACCACCAACTACCTCTCGATCTTCGGCACCGCGCCGGGCATCAACGTCAACGACCCGGTCTATGGCTTGCCGATCGAGCGTCCGGCACGCTCCACAGCCTTCTATGACTACGAACAGAAGACCCAGCAGACCGGCCTGTACATCCAGGACCAGATGGCCCTCGGCCAATGGCGCCTGACCCTCGGCGGTCGTGAAGACTGGGTCCACACCGGTACCACGTTCTTCAACAAGGGCGATGCCACCAACACCGAACGTGACAAGAACTTCAGCGGCAACGCGGCGATCAGCTACGTGTTCGACTCGGGCTTCGTGCCTTACCTGTCCTACGCCGAATCGTTCCAGCCGACCAGCAATGCCGTCGCCTCGCCGACCGAGTCGTTCAAGCCGACCGAAGGCAAGCAATGGGAACTGGGGATCAAGTACCAGCCACCGGGCAGCAACACCCTGCTGACCGCGGCTGTGTATGACCTGACCCAGAAAAACGTTTCCGTCACCAACAACGTGGGCAACGTGACAGTCACCAGCCAGACCGGCGAAGTGAAAGTCAAAGGCCTGGAGCTGGAAGCCGTTTCCGACGTGACCGAAAACCTCAAGGTCACCGCTGCCTACACCCTGGCCAAATCCGAAGTGCAAGAGGGCATCTACAAGGGCAATCGCCTGCAACTGATGCCTAACCAGCAAGCGTCGGTGTGGGGCGACTACACCTGGCACAACGGCGTGCTGGATGGTTTCGGCATCGGCGCCGGCGCGCGCTACACCGGCAATACCTATGGCGACCAGGCCAACACCTGGCTGGGCAAGGCCGACGCCTACACAGTGTTCGACGCCGTGGTTCACTACGACCTCGGTCGCCTGGACAACAGCCTCAAAGGCGCTTCGCTGGCCGTCAACGCAACCAACCTGCTCGACAAGGACTACATCTCGACTTGCGACAGCTACTACTGCTACTACGGCGACCAGCGCAGTGTCGTCGCCAGTGCAACCTACAAGTGGTAACGCTTTGAGCTGACACGCCCAATGACCAGGCCGTCCTTCGTGGGCGGCTTTGGTTTTTCTGAAGGCTATGAAATGAAAAGTAAAACAATTCGCCGCTGGTCCTTCGTCCACACCTGGTCCAGCCTGATCTGCACTGCGTTTCTGCTGATGCTGGCACTGACCGGCCTGCCGTTGATCTTTCACCACGAGATCGACCACTTGCTGGGCGATGCGCCTGAAGTGAAGGTAATGTCGGCGGACACCCCGCACCTGAATTTGCAGCAGTTGGTGGACGCGGCCGAGAAACATCGTCCCGGTGAAGTCATGCAGTACTTCGGCTTCGAGGACGATGAGCCCAACGCAGTGCTGACCATCATGGCCGCGACCGCAGGCACCGAGCCGAACTCGTCCCACACCTTCATGCTCGACGCCCGTACTGGCGAAGCGCTGGAAACGCCATCGGCCAACGGCGGCTTCATGATGGTCATGTTGCGTCTGCACGTGGACATGTTCGCCGGCTTGCCGGGCAAGTTGCTGCTGGCGTTCATGGGGATTGCGTTCGTGGCAGCGATCGTTTCCGGCACGGTGCTGTACTTGCCGTTCATGCGCCGCTTGAAATTCGCCACCGTGCGCCAGGACAAATCCACTCGCCTGCGCTGGCTCGACCTGCATAACCTGATCGGCGTCGTGACGTTGACCTGGGCGCTGGTGGTCGGCGTAACCGGCGTCGTCAGTGCCTGCGCAGACCTACTGATTGCCGCATGGCGCAACGACACACTGGCCGCGATGATCGCGCCATATCGCGATGCACCACCGCTGACTCAATTGGCGCCGGCCAACCGTTTGCTCGACATCGCCAAGGAAGTCGCACCGGGCATGCAGCCGGACTTCATCGCCTTCCCCGGCACACGCTTTTCCAGTGAGCATCATTACGCAGTGTTCATGAAGGGCAGCACGCACCTGACCTCGCACCTGCTGACACCGGTTCTGATCGATGCCAGCACCCTGCAAGTCACCGCAGTGGTCGAACGCCCGTGGTACATGGACGTCATGGGCATGTCACAACCGCTGCACTTCGGTGACTACGGTGGCATGCCGATGCAGATACTCTGGGCGACCCTCGATGTGCTGACCATCATCGTGCTCGGCAGCGGGGTCTACCTGTGGGTGGTGCGGCGCAAGGCTGCCAGGCCTGTGCTGGAAAAAGCGGAGAGCGTGGCATGAAGCCCCGGCAGTCGAACTTCTGGAAAGTGTTTAGCACTCCAATCGTCATCGCCTTGTTCAGCGCGGCAGGGTTGTTTGCCGCGTTGCTCGGGGATGGTGTGTGGGATTCGCTGAGCTGGCTAGGCTTGGGCATCCCCGCCGCTGTTGCCCTGCGGGGCCTCCTGCAACGCCCCTGAAGGGACATCCCCCCTGTAGGAGCGAGCTTGCTCGCGATGCACCCGAGCACTCCCCGGGGTGTCAGTCTTCCAACGTCATCGTTGACGACCATCGCGAGCAAGCTCGCTCCCACAAGGGGTCAAGCCATGATGCTTGAGCAATCAGACCAACGCGCTATGCTGCCCGACACTGCCACCGACCGAGACGCTGCCATGTCCGCCCCGAGCATGACCCTGTACCACAACCCGCTTTCCCCCTTCGTTCGCAAAGTCATGGTGCTGCTGCACGAAACCGGACAACAGAACCGCGTAGCGTTACAGACCAGCGTGCTCACCCCGGTCAACCCGGACCTGACCCTGATCGACGACAACCCCCTGAGCAAAATCCCGGCCCTGCGCCTGGCCGATGGCAACATCATTCACGACAGCCGGGTCATCCTCGACTACCTCGACCACCAGCACGTCGGTAACCCGCTGATCCCCCGCGAAGGCTCGGCCCGCTGGCGGCGCCTGACCCTCGCTTCACTGGCCGACGGGATCATGGACGCGGCCGTGCTGGTGCGCTACGAAGTCGCCCTGCGCGCCCCGGAGAAACACTGGGACGAATGGCTCGACGGCCAACGCGACAAGATCCGCCGTGCCTTGGCGCTGCTGGAAAAAGACGCGATTGCCGAGCTGACCTGCCATTTCGACGTGGCCGCGATCAGCGTGGCCTGTGCATTGGGTTACCTGGACTTGCGCCATCCGGATCTGGACTGGCGCACAGCGAATCCGCAGTTGGCGGCGTGGTATTTCGAGGTGAGCCAGCGGCCTTCGATGATTGCGACGATGCCGAAGGTTTAGCCTGGTGACACCAACGCACTATCAGTTCTGCTAGTAGGCAAAAACTGAAAAAGCTCCGATGCTCAAGGTCCTGCTATCCGGACCTTGAACGGAGTTCAGTCAATGCCCAATTCAACCCGTGAAACCGTACTGTGCCGCTACCATTACGATCCGCTGGATCGCCAGAATGGCTGTACGGCACTTCAGCAGCCCGCCATTCAGCGTTTTCATTGCAAAAGTCGACTGGCCACTGAAATTCAGGGCTCCGCTCGGTGGAGCATCTTTCAGCAAGATGACCAACTGCTGGCGCAACACAGTCACCTCGACGCCAAGGTGACCGCCACACTGCTGACAACTGACCAACAACGATCCGTGCTCAACGCACTAGAGGCGACTCAACCTAATCCCCTCGCCTACACGCCTTACGGTCATCGCCCGGCGAAGAACAGTTTACTCAGCTTGCTCGGGTTCAACGGCGAACGGCCGGACCCGGTGACCGGGCATTATCATTTGGGCAATGGGTATCGGCAGTTCAATCCGGTGTTGATGCGGTTTAACAGCCCGGATAGTTGGAGTCCGTTTGGGGAGGGTGGGATTAATCCATATACATACTGCGGGGGTGATCCGAGGAATCGGTTCGATCCGAACGGACACGCATTTAAATTTTTCTTACCGTTCTCAAAGGCATCTGGACTATTTGAGATACCGCGACCAAAATTCACATATAAAAAAGCGGCAACGTCTTTCAGCTATAAAACAGTTACACCACTCAACTCAAGCCCTGAAATTTCAAAACTTTCAACAAAGGAATTAGTTTCGGGAGTGCACGGAGAAATAACCGCGCCCCAAGGCCTGTTAGCTAAAATTCCAGAAACAAACCCCTTGACTCGCAGACCGTCTCTCGAAAAATTGCGCTCGAAAACCTTGGCGATAATAGAGTCCAAACTTCCTGAGGCTGAAAAAAATTATGAATTTTGGAGTAAAATTGATAAAAAAAAGAGGAGTTTTTTTCGCAACAGCGCGGATATATATCATTGAGACGATGTAAATGAGTATTTACCCCAAGCCAGATTCAACTTAGACAAAATCAATTACTACCGTAAAAACATTGACACCCTCACCAAAAATCAATTTGAAGCCTTTATTATAAGATTTCAGACAACGTAAATGACTAAAATGGGGCAGCAATTAAGACCAAGTAAGGGGACATATTTATTTTAAATCAATAAATCTGCCCCCTCACTACTCTATTTCCCCCTAATCTTCCTGACAGCCGGAAACAACTCGGCAATCAGCATAGCCAAAACCCTTCCCTCCCGCTGATCCTCCCTCAAACCCAGCGCCCGGCTCACTCCGGCGCTCCAACATCGAACGCCAACGGCTTGGTCGCTTTCTGCCCAACCCCATACCAATCCAGCCTCCGCGTCAGCACCATAAACACGCCCAGCAAGCCGAACAGCAGCAGCGAGCCCATCAACAGCGCGTAATCCTCTGCACTCAACAGCCCGTAGAGCAGCCCATACAACGCCGCCAATCCCACAGAAAAACTCAAGCCGTGGCGCACGCTGCGCAACACGTGGCAAACGTAGAACCCGATCAACAACACACAACCGCTGGCGGACAACAGGTACGCCAGAGCAAAGCCGATGTGCTCGGACAACGACAGCAACAACAGGTAGAAGAACGCCAGCGCCACACCTACCAACGCATATTGCACCGGGTGCACCGTTAGGCTTTTCAGCACTTCGAACAGGAAGAAACCGGCAAAGGTCAGGACGATGAACAGCAGCGCATATTTGATCGCCCGGTCGCTTTTCAGGTACTGGTCCACGGGTTCGATGAAGCTCACGCCGAAGCTGCGACCGAACAACGCCTCACAGCCACCGCGGGACACGCAGCTGTTCAGCGTTTCTTGCAGGTTGGTGGAGAAAAACGAGGTCTGCCAATGGGCGGTAAAACCTTGATCAGTGATCTCGCGCTGGGCAGGCAGGTAGTTGCCGATGAAGCTTGGATGCGGCCAGTTGGCATTCAACGAAACTTTACTGGTCTTGCCCACCGGCAGTATTTGTAACTGGCCGGTGCCTTGCAGCTTCAGGTCAAAACCGAAGGCCAACTCCGTGGCCTGCTTTGTCTCCAACGCCGGCAGGGTCACGTGGACGCCTTCACCCAGCCAGCTCACTTGGCTGCCCGGAATGAAGTCCAGGTTCTGGCCGTTGAGTTCAAGCTTCAAAGCGTTTTCGATACCACGAATGTCGCTGATGCCAACAGCGAGGAACGGCTGGTCGAACTGGTAATCGGCAAAATCTTCCTTGATGCCCAGTTGAACCGGCAGGGAAAAGTGGCCGCTGATGCGGTTCTCTGCATGAAACAACCGCGCCTGGTAAATACCTCGGGAACGCAGTTCGGTCTGAACGTCTGCGTCGAGTTCGAAGCGCTCCGGCAGAAAATACAAACGACCGCGCTCTTCACCGATCTCCTGATAACGCTCGTTGGTTTTTTCGTGCGTCTTCCAGGTGCGCACGACTTTACGATACGGCACCACCATCAGCGGGCCGCTCAATTGCTGGCTGTAACTGGAGCTGCGGGCAATGTCTTCGAGCACACCGTCGCGCAGTTGCTGGCGCTCCTGGATCACGCCGTTGATCATCAGCAGTGGAATCAGCAACAACAGAATCAACAGGGCAATTGCCCCGAGTTTTAGGGTCAGGCTACGGTTCATGGGACTCTCCCTGTTTTGGATGGGGAGAGTCTGGATTCGGTATGTGGTGGGGCCATGGGGGGAATGTGGAGATTGTGTGGAGATTCAGCCTGCTCGCGATTGGCCGTAACTCGGTCTTAAGGCAGGTGTAACTTCACCTCCACTCCGCCGTCGACATTACCAATACTCATCGTACCGCCATGCAGCTTGACCACTTCCTCGACAAAGTTGAGCCCGAGCCCGGTGCTTTTGCGCCCACTGTCGGGACGTGGCAACGAGTAAAAACGCTCGCTCAAACGCGGCAGCGCGTAGTCGGGAATCGGCTCTGCCTGATTGAAAAGCTTGAACCCGACCTGCTCGCCTGTCCGTTCGGCGGTGAATCGCAGTACACCTTCAACAGGGGTGAAATCCAGCGCATTGTCCAGCAGATTACCCAACGCCTGACGCAGCAGAAATGGCTCGCCGATCAGCACCAGGTCCGATGGAATCGTTTGCTCTACGCGCAACTGTTTACCTTCGATTCGCGCAGATTGCGCGTTCAGCAGGCCATCCACCAAAGCCGCCAATGGCACCGCCACCCGCTGCTCCAGCCCTTGGCGTTGCTCGACCTGCGCCAGGTTCAAAAGCCGCTCGATCAGCTGCTGCATGCGCGCACTTTCACTGTCGATATTGCCGACGAAACGCTGCCGCTGTGCCAGAGGCATATCGCCCTGCAACAGTTCTGCCGCGCCACGAATCGCCGCCAACGGACTCTTCAGCTCATGGGTCAAGGTGTGCACGTAACGTTCGACGTAGGCCTTGCCTTCAAGCTGCGTGCGCATCTGCTCCACTGCCGTGGCCAATTGCTCCAACTCACCGCCGCGATAATGCGGCACTTCAACCCGCCGGCCTTCACTGACGCCTTGGGCGTACGCCGTCAATCTTCGCAGGGCTCGGCTGAGCCACCAGGATAACAATGCACCTAACAGCAGACCGAGGCCGATCAGCCCGGCGCCGTACGCCAGCAACCGGCGTTCCGTGCGATCCACATAGGGCTGCAACGAGCTGTTGGGCTTGGCCACAGTGACCACGCCGATGATCTGGCCGTTGTCGCGAATCGGCGCACCGACGTGCATCACCGAAGACCCCGGATCGTTCGGGTCATTGCGCGTGGAGCGTGCGCCGTATTCGCCACGCAGGGTCAGGTAGACGTCGTTCCAGCGCGAGTAATCCTGCCCCACCGCCGTCCCGCTGGAGTCCAGCACGACGAAGCCCTTGGCGTCGGTGACGTAGATGCGGTGGTTGACCTGATTCTTTGGCAAGCCCCAGATTTTCGCTCCGGGCTGTCGCTCACCATAGGCCTTGAGCAGTTCCGGCCAGCGGTTCTGGTTGAGGCTGCCGGCCTTGAAGTCGTCGCGCAGGATCTCGGCCATCAGGTTGGCGGTATCGACCAGGGTTTCTTCGGTGGACTGGCGCACGCCGGGGCGGATCTCCTGCATGACCGTGTTGAGCACAAAGTAGCCGGTCAGGCCGATGAACAGTGCGTAGACCAGGAAAATCCGGACTCCCAGCGGCATCAGCTTTGTCCCGGGTTGTAGCTGTAGCCGAGGCCGCGGTGGGTCTGGATCGGTTCGGCGTCAGCCTTCACCAATCGCAACTTGGCGCGCACGCTCTTGATGTGGCTGTCGATGCTGCGCTCGTAACCGGCGTCGGCGGCCACACCCAGGGCATCGAGCAACTGTTCGCGGCTGAAGACTCGCTCGGGCTGCTCCAGCAGGCATTGCAGCAGACGGAATTCATGGCGGGTCAGGGTCAGCAGTTGACCGCGATAACTGATTTGCACACGTTCACTATCGATGCGAAACAACGTCGCCGACGGTTCACTGACCGTGCGGGGCGCCATGCGCTTGAGAATCACCCGGACCCGCGCCGCCACCTCCCGAGGGCTGAACGGTTTGACCACGTAATCGTCGGCGCCGATTTCCAGGCCCACGACGCGATCGATTTCGCCATCCCGGGCGCTGAGGAACATCACCGGCACTTCGCTGAAGCGCCGCAGTTGCTTGCAGGTTTCGAAGCCGCTGATGTCCGGCAGGCCGATATCGAGAATGATCAGATCCGCCGGTGTCTGGCGCTGGTGCTCCAGCGCCGCCGCGCCCAGGCTCAGCCATGTGGTGGTGAAGCCCTCGCCTTGCAGGGCGAAAACCAGGGTATCGGCAATGGCCGCTTCGTCTTCGACAATCAGGATATGAGGCATGGCGTCCGAGCCCGGCAGTGATGTGGGCGAACGGTGACTCAAGGGGGAATCGGCGTCAATCAGGCTGAGCTGATTGTCGCTCAAGTCTGTAGTACCTAGCAGTTCTGCTAGTAGGCAATGGATGAAAACAAGCTGATTCTTATAGCCCGTCTTTTTGGTACTGACACGGAGACCAGTCAATGCCTTCGCACTCTCTCAAAACGATTCTGCTGGCAACCGATCATCAGCGCTCGGTAATAAACGCCCTGGACGAGAATCGGCCACAACCCATCGCCTACACACCCTATGGTCATCGCCCAGCCGAAAACGGCTTGCTCAGCCTGCTGGGTTTCAACGGCGAACGGCCGGACCCGCTGACCGGGCATTATCATTTGGGTAACGGATATAGGCAGTTCAATCCGGTGTTGATGCGGTTTAACAGCCCGGATAGTTGGAGTCCGTTTGGCAAGGGTGGGTTAAATGCTTATGAGTATTGTTCGGGGGATCCCGTAAATCAAAGCGATCCAAACGGACACTACAAAGTACCCACATTAACTTTCGACAATATTTTTAAAAATGCCCACCAACTAGTTACCAACAGAAAATCTTATAGATTTTCCCACTTCTCAACAGCGGAAAGAGAAGTGATCAATAACTTCGGCGGTAGTGAAAAACTTAAATTTTTAGCCGAGTCAACTAAAACCGAACCTGATGCAATAGTAGCCAAGGTTTTGGCCGAAAAGGGTAAACCTTCCCGACTTGCCCTGCTCGGCGACGGTGAAGACATCAATAAATATCTGGAAAAATTAAGCACTCACATTTCTGATCTTGTTTCACAGAGAAATACAAATCGAGAACTTCTGAAAAAACCAGAATACCGCCAACATCTAAGCACCCGAGAACTCGACAATCTCAGACTCAATCAAAGAGATGTAAAAAATGAACTCTCCTACAGCATAATTTACTCACTGAAATTCAGAAGCCCAGGTCCAGACACCACGGACTTCAATGCAGAGAAGTGGACCCAGGCAGCGATAAGGAAAGGAACCCAATAAGTCAATCAATCAACAATCCGGCTTGTCCGCCGTAAACCTTCTCGCCGGATTCACCGCCGCGCCAAACTCACGCAACGCCTTGGCCCCAATCAGCAACGGATAGTTGAAGCTGCTGCGGTCAGTCAGGTTGACCTCGACCGTGCGCTTGACGTTGCCCAGGCACAATTCCAGATCGACCACCGGACGCTTGCTGGGTGCGGCAGTGTCTTCTTCTTCGTCCTCTTCGGAACGGGTCTTGATCTTGCTGATGCGCGCGATCTTGTGCTCGTAGACCTTGTTGCTCGCATCCTTGGTCGCGAGGCGGAAACGCACCCAGTCTTCACCGTCGCGGGTAAAGGTCTCGATGTCCTTGGCCGACAGCGACGCAGTCAGCGCGCCAGTATCCATCTTGGCCTTTAGCACTTCGCCGCCGATTTCCGGCAGGGCGATGTATTCGTAACGACCATAGAGGGTCGGCTCGGCGGCCATGACCGGCAGGGCGATGAGGGAGAGCGCTGCAAGAAGGGATTTCACGTAATGGGTTTCCATGAGAGTGAGCAGTCGGATTTTAGACCGTCGTGCGCTTGATCGTTCCCACAAGGTTACCGCCCCAAAAGTGAAACATTCGTCAGCACCGATTTGGCCTGTCGCCCGAAGCTGCTTATCATGGCGCGCCCAACCGCTTCCACGAGTGACTTATGCGCCGCCTGCTCACCGGCTGTTTCGTGACCCTGCTGCTCCTGCTCAACACCTTGATCCTGATCGGACCGTTGATGGTGTTTGCCCTGCTCAAACTGATCCTGCCCGGCCGTTTTCGCGATTACGCCTCATGGTCGGTGATGTGGATCGCCGAGACCTGGTCCGAGATCGACAAGCTGATCTTCCGTGTCTGCATCCCTACCCAATGGGACATCCGTGGCGGTGACGATCTGCGTCGCGACACTTCATATCTGGTGATCAGCAACCATCAATCCTGGGTCGACATCCCGGCGCTGATCCAGACGCTGAACCGGCGCACGCCGTTCTTCAAATTCTTCCTCAAGAAAGAACTGATCTGGGTGCCCTTCCTGGGCCTGGCGTGGTGGGCGCTGGATTACCCGTTCATGAAACGCTACAGCAAGACGTTCCTGGCGAAATACCCGGAACTGGCCGGCAAGGATCTGGAAATCACCAGACAGGCCTGTGAATTGTTCAAGCGCCAGCCAGTGACGGTGGTCAACTACCTCGAAGGCACCCGCTTCACGGCGGCTAAATGTGACCAGCAACAGTCGCCGTTCAATCACCTGCTCAAGCCCAAGGCCGGCGGGGTGGCCTTTGTGCTGGCAGCGATGGGTGAGCAGCTCGACGCGATTCTCGATGTGACAGTGGTTTACCCGCAGCAGACGATTCCGGGGTTCTGGGACTTGATCAGCGGCAACGTTCCGCGGGTCATCATCGACATCAAGACTCGCGAACTCGACCCGGCACTGTGGCAGGGCGATTACGAAAACGACCCTGCGTTTCGCGAGAAGGTCCAGAACTGGGTCAACCAGCTCTGGATCGAGAAGGACCGGCGCATCGACACGTTACGCGCCGGGCGCCGCTGAATCAGCTACCGGTGCCGGTGCCCCAGATGCTGCCCAGGCTGCTCAGCAGCGAACCGCCGACGCCCTGCTGACCGAAGTATTGCAGGAGCACCGGGGCAAACTGGCCGATCATGCCGCTGTCCATACCCAGGGCGCTGAAGGCGTTGTTCAGGTCGTTGGTGTCCTTGACGTTGCCCAAGGCGTTGTCCAGCCCTGCAGCTTTGCCGCTGGAGCCGAGCAGACCGGCCAGTGCACCCAACTCCCCGCCGCCCGAGAGCATGTCGATGCCCGGCACGCTTTTGGCCAGTTCCGAGTAGTCGGTCGAGCTCAACTGGTTCTTCGCCAGCCCCAGCATCGCCCCGGCGCCGCCAACGGCTTGCTCTGGAGTGATGTCCAATTCACTGAGGGTGCTCAGCAGGTTGGCGGTCTGCGGTGTCGGTGCGGCAGTCGCGGCCTCGTCACCACCCTTCATGCCGGCAATGGCATTGACCGCATCGCCCAGATTGAACTGTGCGAAGACCGGGCTGGCTGCCAGGGTCAGGAGTGATGCCAGTGCAAAACCGCGTGAAATCTTCATTCAGACATCCTCTTGCGTCATGAAAAACGCCCGGCTTACGGGCGCAAAGCTGCCGATTTGACCGGGCATCCTCAATCATGTTCCGTGCCGCGCATCCATTTTTACCCCCGCTCACGTATAAGAAACGTGAATTCCTGGATGCCACGCGATGAATGGTACGACCGAGCAGCTGGTGGGGCCGGTATTGAATCAGGAACCTTGGCAGACGTTTGAAAAAGATATCCAAGCAAAAACGGCGACCCGAAGGTCGCCGTTTTGTATTTCGCAAAGACTTACGCAGCACTAAACATCTTATGCGGATCAATCACAAACTTCTTCGGCACGCCCGCGTCAAACTCGCCATAACCCTGCGGTGCCTGATCCAGGCTGATCACCTGCACGCCCACCACTTCGGCGATGTTGATGCGGTCCCACATGATCGCTTGCATCAGCGCGCGGTTGTACTTCATCACCGGGGTCTGGCCGGTGTGGAAGCTGTGGGATTTGGCCCAGCCCAGGCCGAAGCGGATGCTCAGGCTGCCCATTTTCGCGGCGGCGTCGACGGCACCTGGATCTTCGGTGACGTAGAGGCCAGGGATGCCGATCTTGCCGGCTACGCGCACCACACCCATCAGTGAGTTGAGTACGGTGGCCGGGGCTTCATGCTTCACGCCGTCATGGCCGTGGCCGCGGGCTTCGAAGCCTACGGCGTCGATGGCGCAATCCACTTCAGGCTCACCCAGCAGCGCGGCGATTTGCTCGTGCAGTGGGGTGTCGAGGGACAGGTCGGCGATTTCGAAACCCTGGGCCTTGGCGTGGGCCAGGCGCACGGTGTTGACGTCACCGACGATCACCACCGCTGCACCCAGCAGGCGAGCGGAAGCGGCAGCCGCCAGGCCGACCGGGCCGGCGCCAGCAATGTAGACGGTGCTGCCTGGGCCGACACCGGCGGTCACTGCGCCGTGGTAACCGGTCGGCAGGATGTCGGACAGGCAGGTCAGGTCGCGGATTTTTTCCATCGCGCGATCGCGATCCGGCAGTTTCAGCAGGTTGAAGTCGGCGTACGGCACCATGGCGTATTCGGCCTGGCCACCGGTCCAGTCGCCCATGTCGACGTAACCATAAGCACCGCCCGGACGCGCCGGGTTGACGCTCAGGCAGACGCCTGTGTGCATTTCTTTGCAGGAACGGCAGCGCCCGCAAGCCACGTTGAACGGTACGGACACCAGGTCGCCGATCTGCAGGTTCTCGACGTCGCTGCCCTTTTCGATCACTTCACCGGTGATCTCGTGACCCAGGACCAGACCGGTTTGAGCGGTGGTACGGCCGCGCACCATGTGCTGGTCGGAACCACAGATATTGGTGGAAACCACGCGCAGGATCACGGCGTGGTTAATTTTCCTGCCACGCGGGTCCTGCATTTTCGGATAATCAATACTCTGCACTTCGACCTTGCCAGCGCCGAGATACACCACACCACGATTGCCAGACATGCTTTCACCTCGCTGTTGTTTTTATGGAACCGCGTTGCCCAGGCAGGCAGCGCGTTAAATGCTCGGGTTATTGCCGTTGTCATTTGTGTTGCTTGTAAGGGCCTCATCGCGAGCAAGCTCGCTCCCACAGGTTTTTGTGTCGTTCACAAATCTTGTGTCCGCCCCCGATCCACTGTGGGAGCGAGCTTGCTCGCGATGGCGATTTAAAGAACGACCGTTCTGTTGGCGTTCAAAAACACTCTTCTCTCAATGTGATACCCGACAGCCCGCGCCAGTGTCAGCCCTTCGATATCCCGCCCCTTGGCGATCAGGTCTTCCGGATAATGGCTGTGGTCCACCGCCTCCACACCCTGGGCAATGATCGGGCCTTCATCCAGGTCGTTGTTGATGTAATGCGCGGTGGCGCCCACCAGTTTCACGCCCTTGTTGTAGGCCTGATGGTAGGGCTTGGCGCCCTTGAAACCGGGCAGCAGGGAGTGGTGGATGTTGATCGCCTTGCCATCGAGCTTGCGGCACAGCTCCGGCGACAGCACTTGCATGTAGCGCGCAAGGATCACCAGTTCCGCACCGGACTCTTCAATGACCTGCCAGACCTGACGTTCCTGGGACGGCTTGTCGTTCGGATCCAGCGGGAAGTGGTAGTACGGAATCTGGTGCCAGTCAGCCAGTGGCTTGAGGTCCGGGTGGTTGGAGACCACGGCGGCCACGTCCATCGACAACTGGCCGATGCGCTGGCGATAGAGCAAATCGTTGAGGCAGTGATCGGCCTTGGAAACCATGATCACCACTTTCGGCCGGTAGTTCGGCGCGGTCAGTTCGAAGATCATGCCAAAGGCTTCACCGCGCTCGGCGAGGCCCGCGCGGAAGGACTGCTCGTCGAAACCGTCAGGCTGGCGGAATTCCACACGAATGAAGAAACGGCCCGAGAGTCGGTCATCGAAGGAATGGTGCTCGGTGACGTAGCAGCCCTGCTCGAACAGAAAGCGGGTCACCGCGTCCACGGTGCCGAGGACGCTGGGGCAGTCGGCGGTCAGAATCCATGTGTCTGGGGCGCGGCTCATGGTGCGGTGACTCCTGTGATATCTAAAGATGACGCTGCATCTTGTGGGAGCGAGCTTGCTCGCGATGGGCGTCAACGATAACGCGTACTTACTGGATCAACGCGTCGCCCTCAAGTCCATCGCGAGCAAGCTCGCTCCCACAAGTGATCGCCTCCATGGCGGGTGGTGATCAGGCCTGAACGCTGAGGCCGAACTCGGCAGAAGCATCCTGCAACCACAGCCACCAGTAATCCGAGAAGCTGCGACGAATCAGCAGTTCCCAGGTGTCTTCGGCGGTGTGACGGATCATCAATTGCGACTTGGCGAACACCGTGCCGACGGCTTTGCCCACCGGGAAGTTGTTCGGGTGCACGTCGTAGCTGGTGGACTTCATCAGTACCTGGCGCACGTTCGGGCCGCTCAGTTCGAGGAGTTGCTGGCCGCCGCTGACATTGACGATTGCAATGTGCAAATCGCCCAGTGCTGCGCGCAGTTTTTGCTCGGCGGCAAGTTCTTCACCGGTCGGCACGATCAGCAGCCACTCATCCGGCCCCATCCATTGCAGACTGGTTTCGCCTTTGACGATGACGCTCAGCGCGCCCGGCAACTCGATGCCCAGGGCCTTGTGCACGCCCGCGGCAAACGCGGCATCGTGGCCATCGCCGCGGATGGTCAGGTGGCCGAGGAGTTTTTTCTCGCGCACGGTCACGCCGGCGTTCTTGCGACCCTTGCCCACCAGGCTGGCGAGGTCGGCGTGATGCAGCGACGACTCGGCCTTGGCCCCGGAGGTTGGGCGTTGTTGGTAAACATTGGCTGCGGTCATAAAGCACCTGTTTTGAATTCTGTTGGTTCTGGCCCTTGTGGTGGCTGTTCTATCGCCATCGCGAGCAAGCTCGCTCCCACAGGGGTTAGGCGATCTCCTGTGAGAGCGAGCTTGCTCGCGATGGCGGCAGCTCACACCCCACAGGACCCGAAGCCTTTACACGTTCTGGCGTTCGCCTTTCGGATCAAAGAACACCGAAGAAACGATTTCCGCCTCGATCACGCTGCCGTCCGCCAATGGCGCGAAGACACGCTCGCCCATGCGGTTCAGGCCGCCCTTGACCACGCCCATGGCGAACGAATAGCCCAGGGAGTTGTGCAGGTAACTGGAAGTCACGTGACCCACCATGGTCATCGGGATGGCTTGCTTGGTGTTGAACACCAGTTGCGCACCTTCCGGCAGCCATTTGGTCGGATCGATCGGTTTCAGGCCAACCAGTTGCTTGCGCTGATCACGCACGCAGTCTTCACGGTTCATGCCACGCCAGCCGATCCACGAGAACGGTTTGGTGCGACCGACACACCAGCCCATGTTCAGGTCGTCCGGGGTCATCGAGCTGTCAGTGTCCTGACCGACGATGATGAAGCCCTTCTCGGCCCGCAGCACGTGCATGGTTTCTGTGCCGTACGGCGTCAGGTTGTACTTCTTGCCGGCGTCGACGATTTTTTCCAGCACGCCCATGGCGTAGTCGGCTTGCACGTTGACTTCGTACGACAGTTCACCGGTAAACGAAATCCGGAACACCCGCGCCGGCACACCACCGACCAGACCTTCTTTCCAGGTCATGAACGGGAAGGCTTCGCTGCTCAGGTCGATGTCGGTGACTTCAGCAAGCAGCTTGCGGCTGTTCGGCCCGGACAGGGTCATGGTCGCCCAGTGGTCGGTGACGGAGGTGAAGTACACCTTCATGTCCGGCCATTCGGTCTGGTGGTACAGCTCCAGCCACTGCAGCACACGAGCCGCGCCGCCGGTGGTGGTGGTCATGACGAAATGGTTGTCGGCCAGGCAAGCCGTCACGCCGTCGTCGAAGACCATGCCGTCTTCTTTGCACATCAGGCCGTAACGAGCCTTGCCCACATCGAGCTTGGTCCAGGCGTTGGTGTAGACGCGGTTGAGGAACTCACGCGCATCCGGGCCCTGGATGTCGATCTTGCCCAGGGTCGAAGCATCGAGCAGGCCGACGCTGTCGCGCACGGCTTTGCATTCGCGCTTCACCGCGGCATGCAGATCTTCACCGGATTTCGGGAAGTACCAAGGACGCTTCCACTGGCCGACGTCTTCGAACTCGGCGCCGTTTTTCAGGTGCCATTGATGCAGTGCGGTGTAACGCACCGGCTCGAAGATGTGCCCACAGTGACGACCGGCCACGGCGCCGAAAGTCACTGGCGTGTAGTTCGGACGGAACATGGTGGTGCCCATCTGCGGGATGGTCACGTTCAGCGAGCGGGCAGCGATGGCCAGGCCGTTGACGTTGCCGAGCTTGCCCTGATCGGTGCCGAAACCCAGTGCGGTGTAGCGCTTGACGTGCTCGACCGACTCGAAGCCCTCGCGGGTCGCCAGTTCGATGGCGGCGGCGGTGACATCGTTTTGCAGGTCGACGAATTGCTTCGGTGCCCGTGCGGTGCTCTTTTCATGGGGCACCTGGAACAGCGCCAGGGTCGGCTCTTCGAGACGGCTCAGGGCTTTCGGCAGTACGCCTTCAACCGTCTGGAATCCGGCTTCAGCAGCGGCGCGAGCGCCACCTTCAAAACCGTCGGCCAGGGAATCGCCAAGGCCGTAGACGCCGTTGATGCCACCGACGCACACGCGTTTCTGCGGTGCTTCGCCCGGTACGAAACCGAGGATGTCTTCACGCCAGATCGGCTTGCCACCCAGGTGCGAAGCCAAGTGAACCACCGGGCTGTAGCCACCGGAGCTGGCGACCACGTCGCAGTCGAGCCATTCGCCTGGGCTGGTCACGGTGTGGGCTTTGACGTCGATGGCGGCCACACGGGCAGCGGTCACGTGCTTGCTGCCACGAGCCTCGATCACGGCACTGCCGGTGAGGATGCGGATGCCTTTGGCGCGGGCTTCTTCCACCAGCGCACCACGCGGATTGCTGCGGGCGTCGGCGATGGCCACCACTTGCAGGCTGGCATCGAGCCAATCCAGGGCAACGCGGTAGGCGTGGTCGTTGTTGGTCGACAGCACCAGCTTCTTGCCCGGTGCCACGCCGTAACGACGCACGTAGGTCGAGATGGCGCCGGCGAGCATGTTGCCCGGCACGTCGTTGTTGCCGTAGACCAATGGACGCTCGTGAGCGCCGGTTGCCAGTACCACGCGATTGGCGCGGACCCGGTGAATGCGCTGACGCACCTGGCCAATCGGTGCGCGGTCGCCGAGGTGATCGGTCAGGCGCTCGTGAATGGTCAGGAAGTTGTGGTCGTGGTAGCCGTTGACGGTGGCGCGCGGCAACAGCAGCACGTCCGGGGTGTTCTTCAGCTCGTCGATGACGCTGGCCACCCACTCCATCGCAGGCTTGCCGTCGAGGCTTTCGCGGGAATCGAGCAGGCTGCCGCCGAACTCTTCCTGTTCATCGGCGAGGATCACCCGGGCACCGCTGCGCGCAGCCGCCAGGGCAGCCGCCAGGCCAGCAGGGCCAGCACCGACGATCAGCACGTCGCAGTGCTGGTTCATGTAGTCGTAGGTGTCCGGATCGTTCTCGGTCGGCGAGCGGCCCAGGCCGGCAGCCTTGCGGATGTACTTCTCGTAGGTCATCCAGAACGATTGCGGGTACATGAAGGTTTTGTAGTAGAAGCCCGGCGGCATCAGCTTGCCGCCGACCTTGCCGAGAATCCCCATCATGTCGTTGTTCACGCTCGGCCAGCCGTTGGTGCTGGTGGCGACCAGGCCCTGATACAGCGCCTGTTGCGTAGCACGCACGTTCGGGATCTGCGTGGCTTCGGTGGCGCCGATCTGCAGCACCGCGTTCGGCTCTTCGGCACCAGCGGCGAAGATGCCGCGCGGACGGGAATACTTGAAGCTGCGACCGATGATATCGACGCCGTTGGCCAGCAGTGCAGCAGCCAGGGAATCGCCTTCGAAGCCTTTGTAGTTCTGGCCGTTGAAGGTGAAGGTCAAGACTTTGTTGCGGTCGATCCGTCCGCCATTGGACAGGCGATTGATCTGGCTCATACCTTCTCTCCCAGAGCCGTGCTGGCCGCTTTCGGGCTATCGGTCTTGTCGGTGAATTGTGGCTTGGTGCCGATCTTGTAGGTTTCGAGAATCTCGTAGGTCACGGTGTCGCGGGTGACGTTGAAGTACTGACGGCAACCGGCGACGTGATCCCACAGCTCGTGGTGCAGACCGCGCGGGTTATCGCGGAAGAACATGTAGTCGCCCCACTCCTCGTCGGTGCAACTGCTCGGGTCCAGTGGGCGCGGGATGTGCGCCTGGCCGGATGCATGGAATTCCTCTTCGGAGCGCAGTTCGCCGCAGTGAGGACAGAAGATATGCAACATAGGGATTTCTCCTGTTAGTGGGCGACTGCTGCAGCGCCGTGTTCGTCGATCAACGCACCGCTGTGGAAACGGTCGATGGAGAAAGGTGCGGCCAGTGGGTGCATTTCACCCTTGGCCAGGCTTGCGGCAAATACGTTGCCCGAGCCAGGTGTAGCCTTGAAGCCACCGGTGCCCCAACCGCAGTTGAAGAACATGTTCGGTACCGGGGTTTTCGAAATGATCGGGCAGGCATCCGGCGTGGTGTCGACGATGCCGCCCCACTGACGGTTCATGCGTACCCGCGACAGCACCGGGAACATCTCGACGATGGCCTGGATGGTGTGTTCGATCACCGGGTACGAACCACGCTGGCCGTAGCCGTTGTAGCCGTCGATACCGGCGCCGATCACCAGGTCGCCCTTGTCGGACTGGCTGATGTAACCGTGTACGGCGTTGGACATGATCACGCTGTCGATAATTGGCTTGATCGGCTCGGACACCAGCGCTTGCAGCGGGTGGGATTCGATCGGCAGGCGGAAACCGGCGAGCTTGGCCATGTGCCCGGAGTTACCGGCGGTCACGACGCCGACGCGCTTGGCGCCGATGAAGCCCTTGTTGGTTTCAACGCCGATGCACACGCCGTTTTCCTTGCGGAAACCGATCACTTCGGTCTGCTGGATCAGGTCCACGCCCAATGCATCGGCGGCCCGGGCAAAGCCCCAGGCCACGGCATCGTGACGGGCCACGCCGCCGCGACGCTGGACGGTGGCGCCCATCACCGGGTAGCGGGTGTTCTTGGAGCAGTCGAGGTACGGAATCTCGTCGGCAACCTGTTTGGCATCGAGCAGCTCACCGTCCACGCCGTTGAGGCGGTTGGCACTGACCCGACGCTCGGAATCACGGATGTCCTGCAGGGTGTGGCACAGGTTGTAGACGCCGCGCTGGGAGAACATCACGTTGTAGTTCAGGTCCTGGGACAGGCCTTCCCACAGTTTCATCGCGTGTTCGTACAGGTGCGCCGACTCGTCCCACAGGTAGTTGGAGCGAACGATGGTGGTGTTGCGCGCGGTGTTACCGCCGCCCAGCCAGCCTTTCTCGACCACGGCCACGTTGGTGATGCCGTGTTCCTTGGCCAGGTAGTAGGCCGTGGCCAGACCATGCCCGCCACCACCGACGATGACCACGTCGTAGACCTTTTTAGGGGTCGGCGTGCGCCACATTTTCTGCCAGTTTTCATGATGGCTGAGAGAGTGTTTGAAGAGGCCGAAGCCCGAGTAGCGTTGCATAGTCATTTACTCCAAAACCGCACTCAGCGATAAACCGGGAAGTCCGCGCACAGGGCTGCCACTTGCTCGGCGACATTGGCCTCGACATCGGCGTCGCCGAGGTTGTCGAGGATGTCGCAGATCCAGCCGGCCAGCGTGACGCACTGGGTCACCTTGAAGCCGCGAGTGGTGACCGCCGGGGTACCGATGCGCAGGCCAGAGGTCACGAACGGCGACTGTGGATCGTTCGGGACAGCGTTCTTGTTCACAGTGATGTGGGCGCGACCGAGTGCTGCATCCGCCTCTTTGCCGGTGAGGCCCTGACGGATCAGGCTGACCAGGAACAGGTGGTTATCGGTACCGCCGGACACTACATCGTAGCCGCGTTTGATAAACACGCCGGCCATGGCCTGGGCGTTGTCGATCACTTGCTGCTGATAAGCCTTGAAGCCAGGCTCCAGCGCTTCCTTGAAGCACACCGCCTTACCGGCGATCACGTGCATCAGCGGGCCGCCCTGGGCACCGGGGAAAACTGCCGCGTTGAGCTTCTTCTCGATTTCTTCGTTGGACTTGGCCAGGATCAGGCCACCACGCGGACCGCGCAGGGTCTTGTGGGTAGTGGTGGTGACCACATCGGCGTAAGGCAGCGGGTTCGGGTACAGACCAGCGGCAACCAGACCGGCCACGTGGGCCATGTCGACGAACAGCAGTGCACCGACCTTGTCGGCGATCTGGCGGAAGCGCGGGAAGTCGAGGGTCTTGGAGTAGGCCGAGAAGCCGGCAACGATCATCTTCGGCTTGTGCTCGACGGCCAGGCGCTCGACTTCGTCGTAATCGATCAGGCCGGTGTTGGTGTCGATGCCGTACTGCACGGCGTTGTACAACTTGCCCGAGGACGACACTTTGGCGCCGTGGGTCAGGTGACCGCCGTGGGCCAGGCTCATGCCGAGAATGGTGTCGCCGGCTTGCAGCAGGGCCAGGTATACGGCGCTATTGGCCGAGGAGCCGGAGTGCGGCTGGACGTTGGCGTAATCGGCGCCGAACAGTTGCTTGGCGCGCTCGATGGCCAGGGCTTCAACCTTGTCCACATGCTCGCAGCCACCGTAGTAGCGTTTACCCGGATAGCCTTCGGCGTATTTGTTGGTCAGGCCACTGCCTTGCGCTTCCATGACGCGTTTGCTGGTGTAGTTCTCTGACGCGATCAGCTCGATGTGATCTTCCTGGCGTTGCTCCTCGGCATTCATCGCCGCCAGCAGTGCATCGTCGTAACCCTGGATCTGGTCTTGCTTGCTGAACATCGCGTCTCTCCCAGCGGCGGCGGTGCGCCATTCGTCTCGGTGAGGCACTGGCTTTTCGGCAGTGCCCTTTGGTAGCGATGGTATGACTGGCTTGGAGTCGTCAAATGCCTACGGGCGCCACGCAAAGGTGCGTTTACGACATGGGAAGAAAAGGCTGGCCTGAGGATATCTCTGTGGCGAGGGGGCTTGCCCCCGTTCGGCTGCGAAGCAGTCGCGGTTTCAGCAGGTGCGGTTTATCTGAAAAACTGCCTTTTAAGCGTTTGGGGCCGCTACGCAGCCCAACGGGGGCAAGCCCCCTCGCCACAAAAGCAGGGTCAGGCGATAACCTGTCGCACTGCGAGCAACAGCAAAAAATGCAAGGGATAGAGCGCATACGCCCAGCGCCGCATCGGTGGTGGTTTTACGCCCTTTGCATGTCGCAACAAGAACAGCCCGAGCCATGGCGCAATCAGGCACGTGACGATGGCCGGAATTGCCGCGACATTGCCCAGGCGAGTGGCGTAATACAGCACCTGCCACTGATTGGCCGCCAGGCATACCAACCCCGCCAACAGCGCGAAATACCAGGGCCGTTGCGGTACCGGCAGCATCGCCAGCGGCAACAGAACGCCAAAGAAACCGAACATCAATCGCTGGGAGAAAAACCCTGCCAGCAGCAACGCGCCGACGGCCAGCAGGCGCGACGCAAGCACCGGCTGCTGCCAGCCACGAATCACCAGCAAGCCCAGGGCAAGGGTGGGCAGCACGTTCAAGGTGTCGGGATTGTGAATATACATCCGGTAAGGAATTTCACTCACCGCGCTAAACAGCAACAACCAGCCCAGATAGCGCCATTGCCCACCGTCCACCACAACAGGCTTTCGTGACAGATTGGCCGCCATTGCCAGGCAGAACCACGGGAATGCCAGCCGCCCCGGCACATACAACAGATCGGCGGAATAACCGACATATCGCAGGTGATCGAGCACCATGCTTAAAAGCGCCAGCCACTTGAGCAGATCCAGTGCCCCGTCGCGCTGCTTTAAGTGCATGGTCTTGTGCATCGTCACGTGCATAATTGCCCTTCGACTGTGTATGTTCCCGACAGCGACATCCTGTGCGCTCCACCTGACGATCTTGGGTACAGTGCGCACCCTCATTGACCACGGGACGCTTCACCATAGGCATCTCGACCACGGAAGCAGGCCATGACCGACAAGAGCCAACAATTCGCCAGCGACAACTATTCCGGCATCTGCCCTGAAGCCTGGGCAGCCATGGAGCAGGCCAACCACGGCCACCAGCGCGCATACGGCGACGACGAGTGGACCGCCCGCGCCTCCGACGGATTCCGCAAACTGTTCGAAACCGACTGCGAAGTGTTTTTTGCCTTCAACGGCACCGCCGCCAACTCGCTGGCGCTGTCGTCGTTGTGCCAGAGTTACCACAGCGTGATCTGCTCGGAAACCGCCCACGTCGAAACCGACGAATGCGGCGCCCCGGAATTCTTCTCCAACGGCTCCAAACTGCTGATCGCCCGTACTGAAAACGGCAAGTTGACCCCGGAATCGATCCGCGAGGTCGCGCTCAAGCGCCAGGACATCCACTACCCGAAACCCCGTGTGGTGACCCTGACCCAGGCCACCGAAGTCGGCAGCGTCTACACCCCGGACGAAATCCGCGCCATCAGCGCCACCTGCAAGGAACTGGGCCTGAACCTGCACATGGATGGCGCACGATTCTCCAACGCCTGCGCCTTCCTCGGCTGCACCCCGGCTGACCTGACCTGGAAGGCCGGCGTCGACGTGCTGTGCTTCGGCGGCACGAAAAACGGCATGGCCGTGGGCGAGGCGATTCTGTTCTTCAACCACAAACTGGCCGAAGACTTCGATTACCGCTGCAAACAGGCCGGGCAGCTTGCTTCAAAAATGCGCTTCCTGTCGGCGCCGTGGGTCGGGATCCTGGAAAACGACGCCTGGCTCAAATACGCCAACCACGCCAACCACTGCGCGCAATTGCTGGCTGAACTGGTCAGCGACATCCCCGGCGTGGAGCTGATGTTCCCGGTACAGGCCAACGGCGTGTTCCTGCAACTGTCGGAACCGGCCATCGCCGCACTGACCGCCAAGGGCTGGCGTTTCTACACCTTCATCGGCAATGGCGGCGCACGCTTCATGTGCTCGTGGGACACCGAGCAAGAGCGCGTGCGTGAATTGGCGAAGGACATTCGCGAAGTGATGTCTCACTAACACTCTAAACCCTGTGGGAGCGAGCTTGCTCGCGATGAGGTCAGCACATCCAGCATTGATGTCGACTGACACTCCGCTATCGCGAGCAAGCTCGCTCCCACAGGGTGTACCCACCTCTACGTCCGCACCTGAAGACTTCGTCTACATTGTTTGTCGAGCCTTTGCTCACATAACAACAATCAGGAGCGTACGCATGTCATTGCAAGGCAAAACCCTGTTCATCACCGGCGCCAGCCGCGGCATTGGTCGTGAGATTGCGCTGCGCGCCGCACGCGACGGGGCCAACATTGTGATCGCCGCCAAAAGCGCCGCCCCCCACCCCAAGCTGCCGGGCACGATTTTCAGCGTGGCCCAGGAAGTCGAAGCCGCAGGCGGCAAGGCACTGGCCCTGCAAGTGGATGTGCGCGATGAAGATGCCGTGCATCAGGCCCTGGCCCAGGCCAACGAACATTTCGGTGGCATCGATGCACTGATCAACAATGCCGGGGCGATCAAGCTCACCGGGGTTCAACACCTCGAACTCAAGCGTTTTGACCTGATGCACCAGATCAACACCCGCGCCGTATTGCTGTGCAGCCAGGCAGCGTTGCCGTACCTGAAGAAGTCCAGCGGCCATATCCTCAACCTCTCGCCGCCGCTGAACCTGGCCGCCAAGTGGTTCGCCCAATACAGCCCCTATACCGTGACCAAGTACGGCATGAGCATGCTGACCCTGGGCATGAGCGAGGAATTCAGGAATTACGGGATCAGCGTCAACTCGCTATGGCCACAGACGATGATCGCCACCGCTGCCATCGAGTTTCAGTTGGGGTCGAGGGAATCGTTCAAGCATGCGCGCCTGCCTGCGATCATGGCGGATGCGGCGCATGTGATTCTGAGCAGCGCAAACCGCAGCCTGACCGGGCGCTTGCTGATTGATGAGGAGATTCTGCGGGAAAGCGGTGTGACGGAGTTCGAACACTATCGGTTCGCGCCGGACAGCAACGACAAGCTGATGACCGACTTGTTTATCGACTAAACACCCTCCCCTGTAGGAGCGAGCCTGCTCGCGATGAACCTGAGAACACCGCGGGGGGTCAGGTTGTCAGCGTTATCGTTGACGTCCATCGCGAGCAGGCTCGCTCCTACAGGGACTATTGCGCAACCATTAGAATTCGATGCGCACGTCGCCTTTAGGCACGCTGCAGCACGAAAGAATGAACCCTTCTGCTTCGTCTTCCTCGGTGATCCCGCCGTTGTGGTCCATTTCCACTTCACCACCCAGCTTCAACACCTTGCAGGTGCCGCAGATACCCATGCCGCACGCTTTCGGAATCATCAGGCCGACCTTGGCCGCCGCCGCATGCACGGTCTCGCCCGGGGCCACACGAATGCTCTTGCCGGACGCCGTGAACTCCACCTGGTGCAGATCCGCCACGTCGACTTCCGGTGCCTCGGCCGCTTGCTCGGCGTGTTCCACGGCGTCGGCGCGCGCCTCTGGCGGGGTCGCACCGAAGGATTCTTCGTGATAACGCGACATGTCGAAGCCAGCGGCTTCCAGCAAGCGCTTGACCGCATTCATATACGGTGTCGGGCCGCAGCAGAACACTTCGCGCTCAAGGAAGTCCGGCGCCATCAATTCAAGCATTCTGTGGTTCAGGTAACCGCGATAACCGGCCCAGGGCTCACCCATACCGTGCTTCTCGCAGATCAGGTGCAGGCTGAAGTTGTCGATCCGCGACGCCATGTGTTCCAGCTCACGGTGGTAAATGATGTCTTTGGGCGAACGGGCGCTGTGGATAAACACCATGTCGACATTGCCGTTGGTGTCGTAGAACCAGCGCGCCATGGACATGACCGGCGTGATACCGACGCCGCCGCTGAGGTAAAGCACCTTTGGCGCGGTGAAGTCCATGGCATTGAACAGCCCGACCGGTCCGTGCACCGCCAGCTCCTGGCCTTCGTGCAGGGTGTCGTGCAGCCAGTTGGAGACCTTGCCACCCGGTACGCGCTTGATGGTCACCGAAAAGCTGTACGGCACCGATGGCGAGCTGGAAATGGTGTACGAACGCATGATCGGCTGGCCTTCAATCTCCAGCTCCAGGGTGACAAACTGCCCCGGTTTGAAGAAGAACATGATCGGCTGATCGGCCATGAAGCAGAAGGTGCGCACATCCCAGGTTTCCTGGATGACTTTGACGCAACGGACGATGTGCCGACCATTGGCCCAGGTCTGGGTGGTTACCGGATTCAGGAAACTATTGGACATGCTGATCTCCACGGCCGACTGCCGGCCTTCATGTTGGCGATTCTGCGTATAGCGCAGATCACCCATTTACCTATCTGCGACATTGACATGCTTATCGCGACCAGCCCCCAACGACTGGGGCTTGCGCGTCGGGAACAGATTGCACCATGTCGCCCATGGATAAGGTTCTGGCCTGCGCCGGCCCCACACTCGCCCCATACCAAGACACATTCTTTACACCTTGCGTAGCAACCCTGATCAGCCACTTTCGCGGCCACGCAGATGGCCTTGAGGAAATACACGATGGACGTCACTACTACCCTGAGCCTGGGCGATCCGCTGGAACCCGCACGCAAGGCCACCGCGCAGATGCTGCAAGAGCGCGAGCGCACGTTCTCGCTGCCGCAGCCGTTTTACTCCGACGAGCGCCTGTTTGATATCGACATGCAGGAAATCTTTCAGAAAGAGTGGTTGATCGCCGGCATGACCTGCGAGATCCCTACCAAGGGCAACTACCTGACCCTGCAGATCGGCAAGAACCCGATCATCGTGATCCGTGGCGCCGAAGGCGTGGTGCACGCGTTCCACAACGTCTGCCGTCACCGTGGCTCGCGCCTGTGCACAAGCGACAAGGGCAAGGTCGCCAAGCTGGTTTGCCACTATCACCAGTGGACCTACGAACTCGACGGCCGCCTGCTGTTCGCCGGCACCGAAATGGGCGCCGACTTCGACATGAACCAGTACGGCCTCAAGCCGGTGAACGTGAAGACCGCTGGCGGCTACATCTTCATCAGCCTGGCGGAGAACCCGCCGGCCATCGATGACTTCCTGTCGACGCTCAACCACTACATGGAACCGTACGACATGGAGAACACCAAGGTGGCGGTGCAAACCACCTTGATGGAAAAGGCCAACTGGAAACTGGTGCTGGAAAACAACCGCGAGTGCTACCACTGCAACGCGTCGCACCCGGAACTGTTGAAAACCCTGCTGGAGTGGGACGACGTCACCGACCCGCGCGCCGACCAGGCCTTCAAGGACCACGTAGCCGCCTCCGCCGCTGCCTGGGAAGCCGAGAAGATCCCTTACGCCCACGCCAGCTTCGGCCTGCGCAACCGCATCGTGCGCATGCCGCTGCTCAAGGGCACCGTGTCGATGACCATGGACGGCAAGCAGGGCTGTGCCAAGCTGATGGGCCGCATCAAGAACCCTGACCTGGGCTCGATGCGCATCCTGCACCTGCCGCACTCCTGGAACCACTGCATGGGCGACCACATCATCGTGTTCACCGTGTGGCCGATCAGCGCTCAGGAAACCATGGTCACCACCAAGTGGATCGTGCACAAGGACGCGGTCGAAGGCGTGGACTACGACGTGGAGCGCATGCGCCAGGTCTGGGACGCCACCAACGACCAGGACCGTCGCCTGGCCGAAGAAAACCAGCGCGGCATCAACTCCACCGCGTACCAGCCTGGTCCGTACTCCAAGACCTATGAGTTCGGTGTGGTGAACTTTGTGGACTGGTACAGCGAGCGCCTGCTGAGCAACTTGGGTGCCGAGCCTGCGCCTTACCTCAAAGGGGTTCCGGTTCAAGGCTAAAGCATGCCCCTGTAGGAGCGAGCTTACTCGCGAAAAATCCAGGGGCACCGCTGGTCATCTGTCTTTTCGCGTCATCGTTCACGACCATCGCGAGCAAGCTCGCTCCTACAAGGGGCTTGCTCGCAACAGGTTTTCTCCCCGCTACACATTCCTCTATCTTTAGAACTGTACGAAATATGATCTATTTCGTTCAGAGCTATGCTGCGCACGCCTCCCAGCCTTCCGCAAACAAGTTATCCACATCTCCACCCACAGCTATTGGGGACAACTGTGGAAAGACTGCAAAATCTCTTCACAAAAACCAAAGAAAAAACGTGACTTATCCAGAAGCATGCTTCCACTGGCGCACTGGTCATTTTTTAACCAGAAGCCTGAAAGTCACGGACTGCAAGGCTTTCAGAGGATGGCAAACACCTTATCCACAGAAGCGCCAACAGACTTTGGGGTTAACTTCGCAAGGGCTGTGGAAAACCGCTAAAACCCGCAGGAACTCGGCGTTTGCGCGGAGGTTCACGGCGCCAAACGGGCTTTTGATCATTTTATGATCAAAAGCCTACACGCCGCTGTTTATAAGGCCTGCAGCCGATAGCAAACATCTTATCCACAGAAGCGCCAACAGAGATTGGGGGCAAGTCTGCATCAGCAGCAGCACATATCCCCTTGAAAAAGCATGGAAAAACCACGAGCCAGGCTGGGTGTTTTTTGATCGACGCCATGCAAGGCTTGATTTGTATGGGGTGTGGCGAGGGGCGAACATGTTATCCACAGAACCACCAACAGGGATTGTGGGTAACCGTCCAAGCTGTTCAGACTCTATTGAGGCATGAGCGACCTGAATCGAGATCCAGGTTCAATTCAAAGTCTTTGAAGGCGCGCCATCCGAGTAATATCGACGGCACGTATTGTCCGTCCACCAACGACGGCGGGATGGTAAAGCCCGGGTAGTATTTGTAGCTGACCACCAAGGTGTCGCCTTGCAGGGCCAATACGCCGGTGAAGCGTTGAAAGTGCTTATTGTCGCCGTTGTAAACGTTCGAGCCTCCCGGTGTCAGCGCCTGCGCCACGCTGACGTGCCTGCCGGGCGACGCGGCCGTCAGGTAGTCGACATTTCCCGTATCGATGATGGCTTGCGTTGTCCGACGATCCAGCTGTGCGGCAACTACCAGCCGTTGGTTGAGATCCAGGCGGCTCAAGACAATTGGCGCATCACAGCGCCGGGCAGGTGGCGGATTAAGCTCCAGTGTTCTCCTGGTTATCTTCAAGCGCCCCAGCTTGCTGATCAGATCCAGCCCCAACAAATTATCCCGGTCGCTGACAAAGACCAGGACGTTCCTGAACTCACGGGTGCCGACTCTCAGTGACCCAAGAATTCCCAACCTCGCAGCCAGGCCCCTTTCGCCATAAAACGTGCTGTAACGATAATGAGCATCGGGCAACATCCTGATGCCCATCTGTTTCGCAGTCTCGATATTGACCCGGGTTTGCGGTGCCCCCGTGTCCAGTACAAAACGCGCCGAGACTCCGTTGGCCGCGCCGACCTCGATAAATGGCAGCGCCTGTTCAGCGATGTGGAAGTCATTGGCATACGGATGGAGCTGCAGCACCTCATGTCGCGCAGATCCCTTGACCGAGAAATTGCCAGCCCTCGTCAGAATAGCCAGTGATTCGCTGCCAAACATGGAGAACAGGGCATTCAGGTCGGCATCGACCGCAATCGCCCGGGCATGCTTGCCCTTGATGGCCAGATAGTATTCAGGGATTTGGTTGGCGGCCTTGGCTTCGAGCATTCTGGCCAGGACCGTCACTGAACAGCTGAGGTGCTTATCGGCATCCAGTACCTTGTCGCACTGCTGCCGTAGCTGCGCCAGAGACGCGTCGCGCCCCTGCCCGGTCTCCAGCCATTGATAAAAGTCCTGATCAGCCACGGGCACGTTTGCCGGGACAGCAGACAGCAAGCCGGTGGATATCCACAGGGTCGATGCAAAAAGCGCCGGAAGAGCGAAAGTCTTCATGTTCAAGCCAGTCATAAAAACCGGATTTCATGAGTCAGCGCTGAACGTCTGAAAACTCCCGAAAGCGTGTCGCACTCTTGATCAGCGCATAGAAAACTGTAGCTCACCGCCCTCGTCAACGTGGGACGAGGGCGCGTGGCGTTGTGGATAACCTTCGCTGGTTAGAACCCCCGCAGATTCAGGGCCTGTGCATAAGATAGGCGTCACCGGTGACGCGGATCATGGGATGAGGGGTGACCTGGCAGGTTTTGATGATCTCGAAACCGTGCCGCTCGTAAAAGCGCCGGGCGCCGGTGTTGGCGGCATAGTCGATCAGGCTCAGGCCATTGAGCCCCAGTTGGTCGGCACGTTCTTGAGCATGGGCGAGAAACTGCACGCCCAGGCCCCTGTTGCGCCAGCCCTCGTGCAGGGCAAGGCTGGAGATATAGAGCGTGTCGGGCACTTCCATGTCGGCGTAAGGCGCCAGTACCGGGTCAGTCGTCGGCTCCGCCAGTGGATCGTGGCGCATCACGTAGCTGTGCATCATGCCAATGACCTGGCCACCGGCCTCGGCAATCAGGCAATTCTGGTAGGAGAAATCCACGTCGTCCCGGGCATACCGAATGGTGCCGACGTCCAACAGATCCTGGCCGGGCTCTGCGATCTGGCTCCAGATGTAGTCTGAAGCGCCTTCGGATGAAATCTGGAACAACCGCGCAATCTCACGCGCATCCGCGCGGACTGCCGAACGAAATTCAACTGTCATTGTTTCCCCGTGAATTCTGGTAATGCAGGCATCCGGTGGGACCAGTGTTAGCGTTCACCGAAGATCAAAGTTGTAGGAGCGAGCCTGCTCGCGAAAAACCTGAGGACACCACAGTCATTCAGGCATCCCGCGTCATCGTTAACCACCATCGCGAGCAGGCTCGCTCCTACAGGAGATCTGCGCTGAAACCGGGTTAGCGGACCACACCTTCCTCAATCAGCAGCTTGAGGATCGCTTCTGCCCCCGCTTGCGCCGTAACGCCTTTGAGCACTTGCCCACCGCCACCGCTGGCCTTGGCCGTCGCGGCTTTCATGCGATCGGCGCCGCTCTTGGCCTTGATTACCTTAAGGCGCTTGGGCCGTGGCTTGGCCGGCTGCAGGGTGGCGACCGCGAGCAGTTCATCGTCGATGACCTCGACGTCCTGTGCTTGCAGCACGCCGCGTCGGGCCGGGCCGTAGGCACTCTGCCGTGGCTTGGGCGCGGCGTTATCCACAGTCGCCAGGAACGGCAAGCGAACCTTCAAGCGACGACGCTGACCACGCGGCAACGCTTGCAGCACTAGCGCCGAACCGCCATCGATGGACTCGACATGCGCCAACCCCACCACCAGCGGCCAGCCCAGGTTTTCAGCGAGGAGGAATGGCAACATGCCCGATCCTTCGCCGGTTTCCGCCTGGCTGCCGGTCAACACCACCTGGGCTCCGGCATCGCGCAGATAATCGGTCAGCGCCGGCAGCGCGTCGCCGCCTTGTGGTTGTTCCAGCACGTGCAGTTGTTCCAGGCCCATGCCCAGATACGCGCGCAATGCAGGCTCGGTGATGTCGCCGGCATGCAGCACCTGCAAGTTATCCCCAGCCAATTGCAGGCCCAGTTCCACCGCCCGCGCATCCTGTTCCGCGCGACGCGGCCGACCGGACGTCGGGTGGGCGCCGATGGACACCAGGCTGATGATTTTCGTGCTCATAACCCTTTCCTTCCCTTAAGCCGCATCGCGCTTGGCGTCGTTGCGGTAAACCGCTACCGCATCGATCAAGGCTTGAAGAATCTCGGCACTTTCGCCAATCACCGACAGGTCGGCCCGTTTGATCATGTCGCAGCCAGGGTCGAGGTTGATCGCCACCACCTTATCGCAGGCACCAATACCTTGCAGGTGCTGGATCGCCCCGGAAATCCCCACCGCCACATAGACCCGTGCGGTGACCCAGGTGCCGGACGCCCCGACCTGACGGTCGCGGGCCATGAAGCCGTCGTCCACCGCCACCCGCGATGCGCCTTCGGTCGCGCCGAGGGCTTCGGCGGTCCTGTGGAAAAGTCCCCAGTCCTTGACCCCGTTGCCGCCGGAGAAAATGAACTCGGCTTCAGCCATGGGGATTGCCGCCGGATCGACGGCCACTGCGCCCAGATCTTCGATCCGCGACAGGCTGCGTGCCACGGTTGTGGATAACTCCACGGGCAGCGCTTCGTGACGGGTTTCGCTGACCGGCTCGGCGCACTCGGCAGCCGCCAGAATCAGTCGCGCCAGCGGACGGGCAAGGTCTTGCAGGCCAGCACCGGCGCGGCCGATGCACTCCTGATCCTTGACTTGCCAGACCCGCGTGGCCGGGCGTTCGCCCAGTGCTGCGGCAAAACGTCGGCCGAGTTCGCCACCGCCACTGCGGCTATCCGGCAGCAACCAGTGATGCGGGCTGAACTGGTTATCCACAGCCCGCAGGCCCTGGACCCGTTGTTCCGGTGCATAACCGCTGAATTCTTCGCCTTCCAGCACCAACAGGCGGTCGACGCCCGCCGTGGCGAAAGCGTTTTCCTTGTGTTCGCCGAACACCACGGCCAGCACTGCACCGTCCTTGCCGGCCAGTTGATGAGCCAGGCCCAGCAGGTCGCGGTCGTGGCTGCTCAAGCGGCCGCCGACCATGTCCGGCACCACGCTGATGTAAAACGCTGGCGCGGCCACCTGATGCAGCGGCAATTGCACTTCGACGGCAGCCGAGCGTTTGGTCGCCCCGCCCTGCTGTGCGCCACTGCGGTCAATGCGCTTGATGCCGTTGGGGCCAATGAAACCGACGCCATGGGGATTCTTGCGGATGACGCCGTTAGGCCCCATCCAGCTGTGCTGCGCTGGCTGCATGGCCGCGTGCAGCGGGTGCAGACGGTTGCGGGCGATCCATTCGGCGCGAGGGTCGCGGCGGATAATGTCACTCATCAATGCACCTCCGCAGGTTCACGTTTGGCCGGTGCCGAAGGCTTTCCCGGCGCGGCGTCTTCAAGCAACGCGTCCGCCACCAGCTCGGCAATGTCCTTGATCAGCGGCCTGGGTTCGACCACGCCTTCGAGCATCGCCGTGCACTGTGGACAACCCACGGCCACCAGTTCGGCGCCGGTTTCGCGGATGTCTTCCATGCGCATGTCGGGAATGCGTTGCTTGCCAGGGATGTCGGTGATCGGCGCGCCACCACCACCGCCGCAGCAGCGGGAGCGGAAACCGGAGCGTTGCATTTCTTTCACTTCAATCCCGAGCGCGCGCAGAACCTGGCGCGGTGCCTCGTATTCGCCGTTGTAACGGCCGAGGTAGCACGGATCGTGATAGGTCACGCTGTCGCCTTTGTGCTGGCCAAGATTGAGCGCACCAGCATCGATGATTTCTGCCATGTAGGTGCTGTGGTGCTGCACCAGGTAGTTACCATCGAAGGCGCCGTACTCGTTTTTCAGCACGTGGAAACTGTGCGGATCGCAGGTGACGATACGGTTGAAACTGTATTTGGCCAGAGTCTGGATGTTGCGCTTGGCCAACAGCTGGAAGGTTGCTTCGTCGCCCAGGCGCCGGGCCACGTCACCGCTGTCGCGCTCTTCGAGGCCGAGCACGGCGAAGTCGATTTTCGCCGCCTTGAGCACTTTGACGAAGGCGCGCAGGGTGCGCTGGTTACGCATGTCGAAGGCGCCGTCGCCGACCCAGAACAGCACGTCGGTGGATTTCTTTTCGCTGAGCAGGTTGAGGTTCAGGTCCGCTGCCCAGTTCATCCGCCCGCCCGGCGCGAAACCGCCAGGGTTGTCGGTGGCAATCAGGTTTTCCAGGACTTCGGCACCCTTGTTCGGGGTCGCGCCTTTTTCCAGGGTCAGATGACGGCGCATGTCGACGATGGCATCGACGTGCTCGATCATCATCGGGCATTCCTCGACGCAAGCGCGGCAGGTGGTGCACGACCACAGCGTCTCGGCATCTACCAAACCGTTGACGATTGGCTGATGCGGATTGCCCGCGTGTTCGCCAATGGCTTTGCCTGGATACGGGCTACCGGCGAACTTGGCATCGGTGCCACCGGCCAGGCCGACGACCATGTCCTGAATCAGTTTTTTCGGGTTCAGCGGCTGACCGGCGGCGAAGGCCGGGCACGCTGCTTCGCATTTACCGCACTGGACGCAGGCGTCGAAGCCGAGCAACTGGTTCCAGGTGAAATCCTTGGGTTTTTCCACACCCAGTGGCGCGGTCAGGTCGCTAAGATCCAGCGGTTTCAACCCTGTGGAACGACCACCACCAAAGCGTTCGGCGCGGCGGTGCCAAGCCAGGTGCAAGGCACCGGCAAAGGCGTGTTTCATCGGCCCGCCCCAGGTCATGCCAAAGAACAGTTCCGACACGCCCCACAACACGCCAACCCCGAGAATCGCCGCCAACAGCCAGCCACCGAAATTTTCCGGCAGGATGCCCGCCACCGGCAGGGTCAACAGGAAGAACGAGGCCGAAAACGCCAGCAGGCTTTTCGGCAGGCGCATCCACGGGCCTTTCGACAGGCGCGACGGCGGATTGCGCCGACGCAGGTAAACGAAGATCGCACCAACGAACATCACCGCCGACATCAGCAGCAACGCATAGCCGAGGAAGCGGTTATGCAGGCCGAAACCATGCACCAGAATCGCCAGCACGATGGACGCCACCGCACCGCCAGCCGTGGCGACGTGGGTGTTGGCAATGTATTTGTCCCGCGCTACCACATGGTGCAAGTCGACCATGTAGCGCTTGGGCATGGCGAACAGGCCGCCGATCAGGTCGACCTTGGAGGCTCGGCCCCGGCGCCACATGGCCACCCGCCGCAACGCGCCCAGGACACCAAGGCCCAGGGCGGCGAACAACAGGATTGGAAGAAGGGTGTTCAACATGGTGAAGCTCCCAAAGACCTCGGGCTTAACTACCTGGATACCTTGCTCGACTCCCTGTAGGAGCGAGCTTGCTCGCGATGGGCGTTAACGATGACGCGTGCGGTCTGGAAGAACGCGGCGCCTTCAAATTCATCGCGAGCGAGCTCGCTCCTACACAGGGTTATGTGCAAGCCGTTAGAAATCCTTGCACAGCCGCAGCGCGTCGTAGATCGCCGCGTGCACGTTACGCTGGGCCACGCAGTCGCCGATGCGGAACAGCAGGTAGCCGTCGCCGCTCTGTTCCAGGCAAGGTTGCGGCTTGATCGCGAACAAGGCTTCGACGTCGATCTGGCCTTTGTTGCGCGAGCCTTCCTTCAGCGCGTAGTAGATTTCTTCGTCCGGACGCACGCCGTTTTCCACGACCACCTGGTCAACCACCCGCTCCTCTTTGGCGCCGGTGTATTCGTTTTCCAGTACCGCTACGAGCTTGTCGCCTTCGCGGTAGACCTTCTCCAGCATCATGTCGCCGGTCATGATCACTTCTTTCGGATACATGCTGCGGTAGTAAGTCGGGAACGACGTACCGCCAATCGCCACACCAGGCTTGATGTCGTCGGTCACGATCTCGACCTGGCTGCCCTTGTCGGCGAGGAAGTCGGCGGTCGACATGCCGGTGAACTCGCAAATGGTGTCGTAGACCAGCACGTTCTTGCCCGGTGCCACCTTGCCATCGAGGATGTCCCAGCTGCTGACCACCAGGCCTTCAGCCGCGCCCCAGTGTTCGTTCTGCTCGATGAACGGATGACCGCCGACGGCCAGCACCACCACGTCCGGACGCAGGTCCATGATGGTTGGCGCGTCAGCCGCGGTGCCCAGGCGCAGGTCGACTTTCAACCGCGCCAGTTCCAGTTGATACCAGCGGGTGATACCGGCGATCTGGTCCCGTTGCGGGGCTTTCGATGCGGTGGTGATCTGCCCGCCGATGAATTCCTTTTTCTCGAACAGGGTCACATCGTGGCCACGCTCGGCGGCCACGCGGGCGGCTTCCATCCCGGCAGGACCGGCGCCGACCACCACCACCTTGCGTTTCACGCCAGTGGTTTTTTCGATGATGTGCGGCAGTCCCATGTATTCACGAGAAGTCGCGGCGTTCTGAATGCACAGCACATCCAGACCCTGATACTGACGGTCGATGCAGTAGTTGGCACCGACGCATTGTTTGATCTGGTCGATCTGGCCCATTTTGATCTTGGCGATCAGGTGCGGGTCGGCGATGTGCGCGCGGGTCATGCCGACCATGTCGACGTAACCGCCTTCCAGGATACGTGTGGCCTGGTTAGGGTCCTTGATGTTCTGCGCGTGCAGCACTGGAACCTTGACCACTTCCTTGATGCCGGCAGCCAGATGCAGGAACGGTTCCGGCGGATAACTCATGTTCGGAATCACGTTGGCCAGGGTGTTGTGGGTGTCGCAACCCGAACCCACGACGCCGATGAAGTCGAGCATGCCGGTATCGTCGTAATACTTGGCGATCTGCTTCATGTCTTCGTGGGATAGACCATCCGGGTGGAACTCGTCACCGCAGATGCGCATGCCCACGCAGAAATCGTCACCGACCTCGGCGCGTACGGCTTTCAAGACTTCCAGACCGAACTTCATGCGGCCTTCGAAGGTGCCGCCCCATTCGTCGGTACGCTTGTTGACCCGTGGGCTCCAGAACTGGTCGATCATGTGCTGATGCACCGCCGACAGTTCGACACCGTCCAGGCCACCGGCCTTGGCGCGGCGGGCCGCTTGAGCGTAGTTGCCGATCACCCGCCAGATCTCTTCCGGCTCGATGGTTTTGCAAGTGGCACGGTGCACCGGCTCGCGCACGCCTGACGGCGACATCAGCGTCGGCCAGTTGAAACCGTCCCAACGCGAGCGGCGGCCCATGTGGGTAATCTGGATCATGATCTTGGCGCCGTGCTTGTGCATGGCGTCGGCAAGATTCTGGAAGTGCGGAATGATGCGGTCGGTGGACAGGTTCACCGAACTCCACCATTCCTGCGGGCTGTCGATGGCCACCACGGACGAACCGCCGCAAATCGCCAGGCCGATACCGCCCTTGGCTTTCTCTTCGTAATACTTGACGTACCGGTCAGTGGTCATGCCGCCGTCGGTGGCATAGACCTCGGCGTGCGCGGTGCTGAGCACGCGGTTGCGGATGGTCAGTTTGCCGATCTGGATCGGCTGGAACATTGCTTCGAAAGCCATGGCGGGTTCCTCGACTTACAACGGCTTGACGGTGAACAAGCCGTCTTCGTGGCCCTCTTCGGAGCCACCGTAGACTTGTTCGGCCACGGTGCGGATCTTGCTGCCGCGAGCGGCGAGGATCTGATCCATGGCCCCTGCAAACCAGCCAGTGAACATGTAGTCGACCTTGCGCCCGACCTTGCCGTACACGTAGACGAATGCCGAGTGTTCGAGCTTGACGCTGGCGGTGCCTTTGTCGAGGTCGATGTCCTGGATCTTGAACAGGCCCCAGCCGCGCTGCGACAGGCGCTTCATGTAGTGCTCGAACACCGCGACACCTTCCAGGCCGTGGCATTCGGCTTCTTTTTCACACCAGTGCCAGGCGGACTTGTAGCCGGCCTTGTAGAGGATTTCGGCATAGGCTTCAGCGCCCAGCACTTCCTCGATGCCCATGTGGTTGTTGACGAAGAAATGGCGCGGCACGTACAGCATCGGCAGGGCGTCGGAGGTCCAGACACCGGTTTCGCTGTCGACTTCGATTGGCAATTGCGGGGCGATCTTGGCCATGGAAACTTAACTCCAGAAAAATTTTGGTGTTGCCCCCGGCGCGGGCGGCCGGGGGAAAGGATTCAGAGGTGCGGCGGCTTATTCGCCCCAGACATCTTTCAAGACGTTGACCCAGTTCTCGCCCATGATCTTGCGTACCACGCGCTCGGAGTGGCCGCGCTTGAGCAGGGTCTCGGTCAGGTTCGGGAACTCGCCCACGGTGCGGATGCCCAGCGGGTTGATGATCTTGCCGAAACTGGTCAGGCGGCGGGCGTAGCCCTTGTCGTGGGTCAGGTATTCGAAGAAGTCCTGGCCATGGCCCTGGGTGAAGTCGGTGCCGATGCCGATGGCGTCTTCGCCGACGATGTTCATCACGTACTCGATGGCTTCGGCGTAGTCGTCGATGGTCGAATCGATGCCCTTGGCCAGGAACGGCGCGAACATGGTCACGCCGACAAAGCCGCCGTGGTCGGCGATGAACTTCAGTTCTTCATCGGACTTGTTGCGCGGGTGCTCTTTGAGCCCCGATGGCAGGCAGTGGGAGTAGCAGACCGGTTTCTTCGACTCGAGGATGACTTCTTCGGAAGTCTTGGAACCGACGTGGGACAGGTCGCACATCACACCAACGCGGTTCATCTCGGCGACGATTTCGCGACCGAAGCCCGACAGGCCGCCGTCACGCTCGTAACAGCCGGTGCCCACCAGGTTCTGGGTGTTGTAGCACATCTGCACAATGCCGACGCCGAGTTGCTTGAACACCTCGACATAGCCGATCTGGTCTTCGAAGGCGTGAGCGTTCTGGAAGCCGAACAGGATGCCGGTCTTGCCCTGCTCCTTGGCTTTACGGATGTCGGCGGTGGTGCGCACCGGGATCACCAGGTCGCTGTTCTCGCGAATCAGCTTCTGGCTCGCGGCGATGTTGTTGACGGTGGCCTGAAAGCCCTCCCACACCGACACGGTGCAGTTAGCCGCCGTCAGACCGCCCTTGCGCATGTCTTCGAACAGTTCACGGTTCCACTTGGCGATAATCAGCCCGTCGATAACGATGCTGTCGGCGTGCAATTCGGCTGGGCTCATCAGGCTGTCCCCTTGTTAGCGATTCATGCGCCGAATCGTGTGCCGGCGCTTTGGGGCCAGCATATGCCTCGGTGCAGGGGCAGCCGGGTGCAAAAACGACAGGGGGTTTGCCGAAAGCGTCAATCCGCGACAAAGGGTCGTCGCCAGGCACAATCATCGACCTGTTCAAGGCCCCTGGCTTGGGCCAGAATTCGCCGCATCACTGGATGCTTCACTGGACAAGAGCGGCGACGATAATGAAATCGATCATTCTGGCAATGGCACTGATTGCGACCGGCGTACACGCAGCGGAGGTAGCCGACGACAACCCGTGCGACAAAGTCGAAAACGACATCCAGACCCTCGAGTGCTCGGCCTTCAGCAAAACCTCCGCCGAAGACCTGCTCAAGGAAAACCTCCAGGGCCTGACCGAGCGCATGCAGTCGCAATACGGCAAAAACCCGTCGCAACTGGCCGACATCACCGCCAAGATCAAAGCCGCCCAACAGCAATGGCTGAAGACCCGCGACGCAGACTGCGCCGTCGAAGCCTTCCCGGCCACCAACGGCAGCAAGGCGCTCACCATTGCCCAGAACGATTGCATTGCACGGATGAGCGACGAGCGGTCGGAGTTTTTGGAGTCGATTGGGCAGGAGTGATCCGTTCCCCAGCCAGCTTGAGCTGTAAGCTGCACACCCTCTGTCACTAATGGGATTGAACATGAAAGTCTGCGGCATCGAAATCAAAGGCAGCGAAGCGATCATCGCCGTGGCCACGCTGGACAGTCAGGCGCTGAGCCATGTCGCGCTCGCCACCAAGAAAATTGCCCTGGACGATGACGACGAGGCCGCCAACGTCAAAGTATTCGCCGCTCAGGTCGCTTCGTTTGTCCGTGAGAATTCCATCGACCGCATTGCGATCAAGAAACGCAGCAAGAAAGGCGAGTTCGCTGGCGGGCCGACCACGTTCAAGATCGAGGGAGTTTTCCAGTTGCTGGAGAATTGCGAGGTGACCTTGCTGTCGCCGCAGACCATCAATGCCCAAGCCAAAAAGCACAATTTCGAGCTGCCTGGAACGCTGAACAAGTATCAGCATGAAGCTTACAAGGCTGCGTGTTCGGCATTGGTGAAGAAGTAAATAAACTTCCGGAACACCAATAACCTGTGGGAGCGAGCTTGCTCGCGATGGCGGTAAGGCAGTCGACATCTATGTTGAATGTGCCGACCTCATCGCGAGCAAGCTCGCTCCCACAGGTTTCTCGGGTGATTATGCCTTGGCGGTGCGTCGATCCTCCCGCGGACACCGCTCATATTTCGCCCGATAACTGCGGGTGAAATACGACGGCGATTCAAACCCGCAGGCAATGCTCACTTCCAGCACGCTCATGTCGGTCTGGCGTAGCAACTGCCGGGCCTTTTCCAGCCTTAATCGCAAGTAGAAATTGCTCGGCGTGTCGTTCAGATGCAGGCGAAACAGGCGCTCCAGCTGCCGCCGCGTCACCTTGATCGATTCCGCCAGTTCCAGCGTGCTCAGCGGCGGTTCGCTGTGCTGCTCCATCTCGCCGATCACGTGAACCAGCTTCTTGTTGCTGATGCCATAACGGGTGGCGACTTCCATGCGCTGATGGTCTTTGCGCGGGCGGATGCGGCCAAGCACGAATTGCTCGCTGACCTGGATCGCCAGCTCCGGGCCATGGGCCTGGGCGATCAGATCCAGCATTAAATCAATAGAGGCGGTGCCGCCAGCAGAGGTGATGCGACGGCGGTCGATCTCGAACAGTTCCTGGGTAACGCTGAGCTGTGGATAAGATTCCTTGAACGCGTCGATGGCTTCCCAGTGCAGGGTCAGGCGATGGCCGTCGAGCAAACCCGCCTCGGCGAGGATGAAGCTGCCGGTGTCGATGCCGCCGAGAGTCACGCCTTCGTGGTCCAGGCGGCGCAGCCAGTGTTCCAGCGCCGGGGTGGTGAACTTCAGGGGCTCGAACCCGGCCACCACCAGCAGCGTCACGCCTTTTTTCAACGGCTCCAGCGCCGCATCGGCGTTGACCGACATGCCGTTGCTCGCCAGCACCGCCCCGCCATCGGCGCTCAGCACATGCCAGCGATACAGCTCGCCACGAAAGCGATTGGCCACCCGTAACGGCTCGATGGCCGAGATAAATCCGATGGCCGAGAAACCCGGCATCAACAAGAAGTAGAAATCCTGGGACATGGAGCGCACTCGATTGGCAGGTAGCTAGAGGGCGAGGAGCGTGAGGACGTTGATACGCCTGTTGCTCGCGGCATTCAAGAGCACAGGTCGCTGCAGTGCAAGAGTCGGTCGCCGCAGTGCGCTTTCATGGGCGCTTAGCTGCGTAACTTGGCATCACCGGCGCATCAGACACCGGAACTCACAATAAACGAACTGCCGAGGAACCCGAGATGAAACGACTGATCAGCAGCTGTGTTCTTGCACTCAGTGGTACCGCTTTGCTGAGCGCCAGTGTCATGGCCGCCGAACCCGCCGCGTGCCAGAACGTGCGCATGGGTGTAGTGAACTGGACCGACGTGATCGCCACCAGTGCCATGACCCAGGTATTGCTCGACGGCCTCGGCTACAGCACCAAACAAACCAGCGCCTCCCAGCAAATCATCTTCGCCGGGATCCGCGACCAGCGTCTGGACCTGTTCCTCGGTTACTGGAACCCGCTGATGACCCAGACCATCACCCCGTTCGTCGACGCCAAGCAGGTCAAGGTGCTTGATGCGCCAAGCCTGCAGGACGCCCGCGCGACCCTCGCCGTGCCGACCTACCTCGCCGACAAGGGCCTGAAAACCTTCGCTGACATCGCCAAATTCGAAAAAGAACTGGGCGGCAAAATCTACGGCATCGAGCCTGGCTCGGGCGCCAACACCCAGATCAAGGCGATGATCTCCAAGAACCAGTTCGGCCTCGGCAAGTTCCAGCTGGTCGAATCCAGCGAAGCCGGCATGCTCGCCGCCGTGGATCGCGCCGTGCGTCGCAACGAAGCCGTGGTGTTCTTCGGCTGGGCGCCGCATCCGATGAACGTCAACGTGAAAATGACCTACCTCACCGGCAGTGAAAACGCCCTTGGGCCGGACGAAGGCAAGGCCACCGTGTGGACCGTCACCGCACCGACATACGCCGAACAATGCCCGAACATCGGTCGCCTGCTGAGCAACCTGACGTTCACCGCCGAAGACGAGAGTCGGATGATGCAGCCGCTGCTGGATCACAAGGACGCTTTCGAGTCGGCCAAACAATGGATCAAGGATCACCCGCAGGACAAAAAGCGCTGGCTTGAAGGCGTCACCACCTTCGATGGCAAACCGGCTGCTGAAAACCTGCAACTGACCAGTAAATAAACCGAATGAACCACCGACTCGCAGCCCCAACGGGCTGCGAACGGGATCACCACGCCCGGCCAAAACCAAAAACTCGCCTGTAAGGAACCGCCTCATGAACCACGACGTCATCATCACCTGCGCACTCACCGGTGCTGGCGACACGACCGCCAAGAGCCCGCACGTGCCGGTCACCCCGAAACAAATCGCGGCCGCCGCCGTGGAAGCCGCCAAGGCCGGTGCCACCGTGGTTCACTGCCATGTGCGCGACCCGCAAACCGGCAAGTTCAGCCGTGACGTGGCGCTGTATCGCGAAGTGATGGAGCGCATCCGCGAGGCGGACGTGGACATCATCGTCAACCTCACCGCCGGCATGGGCGGCGACCTGGAAATCGGCGCCGGCGAGAACCCGATGGAATTCGGCCCGAATACCGACCTGGTCGGCCCGCTGACCCGCCTGGCCCACGTCGAAGAACTGCTGCCGGAAATCTGCACCCTCGACTGCGGCACCCTGAACTTCGGCGACGGCGACACCATTTACGTCTCCACCCCGGCCCAACTGCGCGCTGGCGCCAAACGCATCCAGGAACTGGGCGTTAAAGCCGAGCTGGAGATCTTCGACACCGGCCACCTGTGGTTCGCCAAGCAGATGATCAAGGAAGGCCTGCTCGACAACCCGTTGTTCCAGCTATGCCTGGGCATCCCTTGGGGTGCACCGGCGGACACCACCACCATGAAAGCCATGGTCGACAACCTGCCGGCCGACGCGGTCTGGGCCGGTTTCGGTATCGGTCGCATGCAGATGCCGATGGCGGCACAAGCAGTGTTGCTCGGCGGCAACGTGCGAGTCGGGCTGGAAGACAACCTGTGGCTGGACAAGGGCGTACTGGCGACCAACGGCCAACTGGTCGAGCGCGCCACGGAAATCCTCAGCCGCCTCGGTGCCCGCGTCCTGACCCCGGCTGAAGGCCGAGCAAAAATGGGCCTGACCAAGCGCGGTTGACCCTTACACACTTTCCCCCTGTGGGAGCGAGCCTGCTCGCGATGACGTCGGTACATCCGAAGCATCATCTGCGGCAGGAATACCGCCATCGCGAGCAGGCTCGCTCCCACAGTTTTTTTTCCGAGCCAAATTCAGGAAATCGCCATGAGCTTTATCACCGAAATCAAAACCTTCGCAGCGTTAGGCAGCGGTGTCATTGGCAGCGGTTGGGTATCCCGCGCCCTCGCCCATGGCCTGGATGTAGTGGCCTGGGACCCGGCCCCCGGTGCCGAAGCGGCCCTGCGCAAGCGTGTCGCCAACGCTTGGGGCGCGCTGGAAAAACAAGGTTTGGCACCGGGTGCATCGCAGGATCGCCTGCGTTTTGTCGCGACCATCGAAGAGTGCGTGCGCGATGCCGATTTCATCCAGGAGAGCGCCCCGGAACGGCTGGAGCTGAAACTGGACCTGCACAGCAAAATCAGTGCGGCAGCCAAGCCCAATGCGTTGATCGGCTCCAGCACCTCTGGCCTGTTGCCGAGCGAGTTCTACGAGAGTTCGACGCACCCGGAACGCTGTGTGGTCGGTCACCCGTTCAACCCGGTTTACCTGCTGCCACTGGTGGAAGTGGTCGGCGGTAAAAACACCGCCCCTGAAGCGGTGCAAGCGGCCATGAAGGTCTATGAGTCCCTGGGGATGCGCCCGCTGCACGTGCGCAAGGAAGTGCCGGGTTTCATCGCCGACCGCCTGCTCGAAGCACTGTGGCGTGAGGCGCTGCACCTGGTCAACGACGGCGTGGCGACCACCGGTGAGATCGACGATGCAATCCGCTTCGGCGCCGGCTTGCGTTGGTCGTTCATGGGCACGTTCCTGACTTACACCCTGGCCGGCGGCGATGCCGGCATGCGTCACTTCATGGCGCAGTTCGGCCCGGCGTTGCAATTGCCGTGGACCTACCTGCCGGCGCCGGAGCTGACCGACAAACTGATCGATGATGTGGTCGATGGCACCAGCGATCAACTGGGTAAACACAGCATTTCGGCGCTGGAGCGCTATCGTGATGACTGCCTGCTGGCGGTGCTGGAGGCGGTGAAGACCACCAAAGAGAAGCATGGGATGGCCTTCAGCGAGTAAGCCCAAGCTTTGGGGCCAGCAGTGCTGACCCCATCGCGAGCAAGCTCGCTCCCACATTTGATCGCAGGTGTCTGATACAACTCGGTCACCTGTGGGAGCGAGCTTGCTCGCGATAGCGGCAGTCCGGTCACCACACAAATTGGATCAGAAACCATGCCCACCCTCACCACCTACCAAACCACCATCATCCCCGACTGGGTCGACTACAACGGCCACCTGCGCGACGCCTTCTACCTGCTGATTTTCAGCTACGCCACCGATGCCCTGATGGATCGCCTGGGCCTGGACAGCAACAGCCGCGAGGCCAGCGGCAACTCGCTGTTCACCCTCGAACTGCACCTCAATTACCTGCACGAGGTGAAGCTCGACGCCCAGGTCGAAGTGCACACCCAAATCATCGCCCACGACAACAAGCGCGTGCACCTCTATCACAGCCTGCATCTGGTGGGTGATGCCCGGGAACTGGCTGGCAATGAACAGATGCTGCTGCACGTGGACCTCGCCGGGCCGCGTTCGGCACCGTTCAGCGAGCAGTCCTTGAGCCAGCTGCAAGCCATCGTCGCCGAACAGGCGGACCTGCCAGCGCCCGAGTACATTGGCCGAGTGATCGCATTACCCCCAAAAAAATAACAAGGAGATCGCCATGAACACCGCCGCTGCCTTTGCCGACTTTCGTACCTATCCGTTGATCAGCGCGCTGACTGCCGTGCAGACCCTGGCGGACCGTGTTCTGGTGAAGTGGGCCGACAATCGCGTCAGCCCCTTCCACCATCAATGGCTGAGAGACAATTGCCCGTGCCCGCAGTGCGTGTACACCGTGACCCGCGAGCAAGTGCTGGAAATCGTCGATACAGCTCAAGACTTGATCCCTGACCAAGTGCACATCGACACCGAAGGTTGCCTGTCGATTGATTGGCAGGACGGCCACAGCAGCCGCTTCGACCCCGGCTGGCTGCGCGCCCACGCCTACGACGACGAGTCCCGCGCCGAGCGCCAGGCACGCAAGCCAAAAGCCAGGCTTTGGCACAGTAATTTGCAGTTGCCGGTATTCGAGTATCAGGCGCTGATGAACGACTCCGACGCCTTGTTGCAATGGTTGTTGGCGGTACGGGATGTCGGATTGACCCAAGTCCGTGGCGTGCCCACCGAACCCGGCTCTCTGAAGCTGATCGCCCAACGGATTTCCTTCATCCGCGAGAGCAATTTCGGCGTGCTGTTCAACGTGCAATCCAAGGCCGACGCCGACAGCAACGCCTACACCGCGTTCAATCTGCCGCTGCACAGCGATTTGCCAACCCGGGAGTTGCAACCGGGGCTGCAATTCCTGCATTGCCTGGTCAATGACGCCGAGGGTGGCGAGAGCATTTTTGTCGACGGGTTTGCCATTGCCGACGCCTTGCGCCGGGAAGACCCCGAATCTTTCAAAAGCCTCTGCGAAATCCCCGTGGAGTTTCGCAACAAGGACCGTCACAGCGACTACCGCTGCCTGGCACCGATCATTGCCCTGGATACGTTGGGGCAGGTGTCGGAAATCCGCATGGCCAACTTTCTGCGCGGCCCCTTCGATGCATCCGTGGAGCAGATGCCCAAGTTGTATCAGGCCTACCGGCGCTTTATCGCAATGACCCGCGAGCCTCGATTCAGGTTGATGCAGCGGCTCAATCCCGGTGAACTGTGGTGCTTCGACAACCGCCGCACCCTGCACGCCCGCAACGCCTTCGACCCCGCCACCGGGGCGCGGCATTTCCAGGGCTGCTATGTCGACCGGGATGAGTTGTTGTCGCGGATTCTGGTGTTGCAACGCTGAACCGCGTGATCGTTCATCGCGAGCAAGCTCGCTCCCACAGGGATTGCGAATAACCTGTGGGAGCGAGCTTGCTCGCGATGGCGCCAGTGCAGACACCTCCCATCTCCCGGATTCACAGGCAAAAAAAACCCCGATCAAGCCGTGACAGGATCGAGGCAGAGGGTACTGTTGAGGAGCTGCCGTGCGAGGGTGACCAAACCTTCGTGAAGCGAGCTGAGTCCAGTGTGCCCCCTCCTTTGGCCGGCAAGTTGCCCGAAAACGACCTGTTCATAGCCAATGCTGCCATTGCGACAATTCGCCCTTGCCGACACCCGGCACCCCTACCAGAATCGAACCAAGACACCGTTCCCTGAAGAAGGATTGCGTCATGATGCACGCCGATTTGATAGACCAGGAAGACCTGTTGGGCCAGCTCAAGTCGTTGGGCTTCGAGGTGCCCACCGGCGCCACCGCCGAGCAAGCCTGCGAGTGTGCGGTACGAGGTTTGAACGATGTGCGGGCGATGACCCTGCGGACCATGGTCAAACAGATGTACACCAGCAGCGCGACCATCTTGCCGGCGGTGCGCCAGGCGATCGACAAGCAGTTGTTGCCGGCGCTGGCGGAGTATCAGCAGAGCCACACAGGCCGATAAACAGCCTTCGCGAGCAAGCTCGCTCCCACATTAGATCTGTGTCGTTCACAAAACCAATGTGGGAGCGAGCTTGCTCGCGATGAAGGCGCCTCGGTCTAGAGCCTTACACTGGCAAACGTAGACTCATTACGCGCCTGGCTCAGCGCCGACAACGGCCCGGACAACGGCGACAGCACCAGCGCTTGAGGCAACGGCATCATCGCCACTTGCTGGGTGGTGTTGGACCCTACGCGCTCGTCACGCGGCGGAATGCCGAAGTATTCGCGGTAGCACTTGGAGAAGTGCGGCGTGGACACAAACCCGCACACCGAAGCCACTTCGATGATCGACATCGGCGTTTGCTTGAGCAGCTGTCGCGCGCGGATCAGGCGCAGCTTGAGGTAGTAACGCGACGGCGAGCAGTGCAGGTACTTCTGGAACAGGCGTTCGAGCTGACGACGGGACACCGCGACATACACCGCCAGTTCGTCCAGGTCGATCGGCTCTTCAAGATTGGCCTCCATCAACGCGACGATTTCCTGCAACTTCGGCTGGTTGGTGCCGAGCATGTGCTTGAGCGGCACACGCTGGTGATCCTGTTCGTTGCGGATGCGCTCGTAGACGAACATTTCCGAAATGGCCGCCGACAGTTCACGTCCGTGATCTCGACTGATCAGGTGCAGCATCATGTCCAGCGGCGCGGTGCCGCCGGAGCTGGTGAAGCGATTACGGTCGAGGGTGAACAAGCGGGTGCTCATCGCTACACGCGGGAAAGCTTCCTGCATCGCCGCCAGGCATTCCCAGTGCACGCTGCAATCGAAACCATCGAGCAGGCCGGCGCAAGCCAGGGCCCAGCTGCCGGTGCACACCGCGCCGAGGCGGCGGGACTGGCGAGCCTGGCTTTGCAGCCATGACACGTGTTCCCGGGTAACGGTGCGCTGGATGCCGATGCCGCCGCACACGATGACGGTGTCCATCGGCGGGGCTTTGTGCATGGAAGCGTCGGGGGTGATTTGCAGACCGTCACTGGCCCAGACCTGGCCGCCATCGACGGTGAGGGTGGTCCAGCGATAAAGCTCGCGACCGGACAACTGGTTGGCCATGCGCAGCGGTTCCACTGCGGAGGCCAGAGAAATCAGCGTGAAATTGTCCAGCAGCAGAAAGCCGATGGATTGAGGCGCACGGTTCTGGGGTTGGGCCCCGGAGTTGAACGTCGTCATCGCGGTATCTCCTCACACAAAGCGGGTGATGGCCTCAGGCGGAGGCTCTTTTTATTGCCATCGTTCTCGCGTGGGAGACGGGCTTTGTAATGACAGAGCAATTGCCATGCCTAAATTTGAATGCGCGTTCAATAACTCCTAAAAACGACGTCGGAATGTGTCTATGTATGTCTTGCAAGGCATGGGGATTTAAATGGCCATCAGGACTGGCAAGCGCCCCGGCCCACAAGCTGTGAGCAATTCGGTAGCACTTGTGGGAACGGCGTTTCGCCGCATCGCAGAGGAGTGTCACCGCAAGCACGGGTGACGGGCGGTCGAAGGCTGGCTGGCCCTCGATCAGTGGCAAGGCGATTTATCTGTGAGCGACGCGCCAAAAGGTGGCGCGCTTTCGAGCGGGTGTTCACTTAGCGCGCAGTTTTGACTGGTCTGGCGCTATCGCGAGCAAGCTCGCTCCCACAGGGATTTATGGTGTGTCTCACTTCTCCAATCCACACCGAATCCTGTGGGAGCGAGCTTGCTCGCGATGGGGTCAACGCGGTCTCAACACTCCACCGCACTCACCGCCAACCCACCCCGCGATGTCTCCTTATATTTGTCATGCATGTCGGCACCGGTATCGCGCATGGTGCGGATCACCCGATCCAGCGAAATGAAGTGCTGACCATCACCGCGCAATGCCATTTGCGCGGCGTTGATCGCCTTCACCGCGGCAATTGCGTTGCGCTCGATGCACGGCACCTGGACCAGCCCACCCACCGGGTCGCAGGTCAGGCCGAGGTTGTGCTCCAGACCGATCTCCGCCGCGTTGCACAGCTGCTCTGGCGTGGCGCCAAGGATTTCCGCCAGCCCGGCCGCCGCCATGGCGCAGGCCGAACCGACTTCGCCCTGACAACCGACTTCGGCACCGGAGATCGAGGCGTTCTTCTTGCACAGGATTCCCACCGCCGCCGCGCCGAGGAAGTAGTCGACGACATTGGCGTCGGTCACGGCCTCGCTGAATTTCATGAAGTAGTGCAGCACCGCCGGAATGATCCCCGCCGCGCCGTTGGTCGGTGCCGTGACCATGCGCCCGCCGGCGGCGTTTTCTTCGTTGACCGCCAGGGCGAACAGGTTGACCCATTCCATGGCGCTCAAGGTCGAGCCGATCACGTTGGGTTTGTTCAGTTCCTGCAGGCTGCGATGCAGCTTGGCCGCGCGGCGGCGCACGTTCAACCCGCCGGGCAGGATGCCTTCGTGTTTGAGGCCCTGTTCAACGCAATCCTGCATGGCGCGCCAGAGCTTCATCAGGCCGCTGCGGATTTCATCCTCGCTGCGCCACACCCTCTCGTTGGCCATCATTAACTCAGCCACGCGCAGGTTGTGTTTTTTACACAGTTCCAGCAGCTCGGCGGCGCTGGAAAAATCATAAGGCAACACAGTGCTGTCGAGGTCGACGACACCGCTGGAGGCCTGCGCTTCATCGACGACAAAACCGCCGCCGACCGAATAGTAGGTGTCGCGATGCAACTCGCCGTCATCACCCTCGACAATCAGGGTCATGGCGTTGGGATGGAATGGCAGGTTCTCGTCGATCAGGCGCATGTCCCGGCCCCAGATGAAGGGCACCGGCAAGCGACCGTCGAGCAGCAGCGTATCGGTCTCGCGCAGGTTGGCGATACAGATGCCGATTTGCGACGGATCAATCGCATCCGGCCACTCGCCCATCAGCCCCATGATCACTGCATTGTCGCTGCCGTGGCCGATACCGGTGGCCGACAACGAGCCGAACAGCTGGACTTCGACACGCCGCACCTGCTCAAGCAACCCACGCTCGCGCAGGCCCTGCACAAACAACGCCGCCGCCCGCATGGGCCCCACGGTGTGCGAACTGGATGGGCCGATGCCGATTTTGAACAGGTCGAAAACACTGATAGCCATTACTGCCGAACTCCTGGATGGGCCCACTGCGCACGCAAAAACGCACGGTGACGGAGCTGCTACGCTCAAGCTGCAATCCGCCGAGATGACCGCATCATCAAGCTTTTATCGTGTTGTTCGACGTCTCTAACCGACGCACTCATGCCCACCAGCGCCGCGTGTCTTTTACGCCGTGTTTTCGCTGTTTTTTTGCGGTTCAGAAGGGAAAAAGGGCCTGAAAAAATCTGTAAACGACGTCACCGACACTGGATGCGACCATCCCTGTACTGGATACGACGCACCCTGTAGGCGTCAGATTTTCACTGGTACATGATCATATCGACTCGATTGCAAGGCGCTGCGGTAGAGCTGTCTCCAGAACGCCATCCAACCGCAACCTATAAGTGCGGTGGTCCAGTCGGAACACTGCCAAAAAAAACACCAAGGAGTCCATCCATGAAAGGTTCCCCGTCGTTGTTGTTGGCCGCCATGCTTAGTCTGCCGGTTCTGGCGCAAGCCGCAGAACCGGCGCAGTGCAGTACCGTAAACTTCTCCGATGTCGGCTGGACCGACATCACCGCGACTACCGCGACCACCAGCGTCGTGCTCAACGCCCTCGGCTACAAGACCAAGACCACCATGATTTCCGTGCCCGTGACCTACAAGTCCCTGGCCGACGGCAAAAACATGGACGTGTTTCTGGGCAACTGGATGCCGACCATGGAAAACGACATCAAGGCCTACCGCGATGCCGGCACCGTGGAAACCGTACGCACCAACCTCAAGGGCGCCAAGTACACCCTTGCCGTCCCTCAGGCGCTGTACGACAAGGGCCTGCATGACTTCGCCGACATCGCCAAATTCAAGAAAGAGCTCGACGGCAAGATCTACGGCATCGAGCCTGGCAACGACGGTAATCGTCTGATCCAGAGCATGATCGACAAGGATGCCTTCGGTCTGAAGACCGCCGGTTTCAAAGTCGTCGAATCCTCCGAAGCAGGCATGCTGTCGCAGGTCGACCGCGCACAGAAACGCGACACCGCCGTGGTGTTCCTCGGCTGGGCGCCGCACCCGATGAACAAGCGCTTCAAAATTCAATACCTGACCGGTGGCGATGACTTCTTCGGCCCCGACTTCGGTGCCGCCACCGTGGCGACCAACACCCGCAAGGGTTACGCGCAGGAGTGCAGCAACGTTGGTCAGTTGCTGAAGAACCTGGAGTTCACCGTCGACATGGAAAGCGAACTGATGGGCAACATCCTGGACGACAAGATGAAGCCTGACGCGGCCGCCAAGGCCTGGCTGAAAAACAATCCACAGGTGCTCGATACCTGGCTCGCTGGCGTGACCACCATTGACGGTAAACCAGGCCTGGAGGCCGTGAAAGCCAAACTGGCCAAGTAATCGCTTATGCCGGGCGGCCTCGGCCGTCCGGGCTGTTTATTTCCTTGCATGCGGACGTTCACTACCATGCTGATTGATCAGAAAATCCCCTTAGGCCAGTACATCGCGGGCTTCGTTGAATGGTTGACGCAACACGGCGCCAACACCTTCGACGCCATCGCCGTGTCACTGGAAACGATGATCCACGGCGTGACGTTTGCGCTGACCTGGTTCAACCCGCTGGTACTGATCGGCGTAATCGCACTACTGGCACACTTCATTCAACGCAAATGGGGCCTGACAGCGTTTGTCGTTGCCTCCTTTCTGCTGATCCTCAATCTGGGGTACTGGCAGGAGACCATGGAAACCCTCGCCCAGGTGTTGTTCGCCACCCTGGTCTGCGTGATCATCGGCGTGCCGCTGGGCATCGTCGCCGCGCACAAACCGATGTTCTATACTTTAATGCGTCCGGTACTCGATCTGATGCAGACCGTACCGACGTTCGTGTACCTCATTCCTACCCTGACCCTCTTCGGGCTGGGTGTGGTCCCGGGTCTGATCTCCACGGTGGTGTTCGCGATTGCCGCGCCCATCCGCCTGACCTACCTGGGTATTCGCGATGTCCCGGAAGAATTGATGGACGCCGGCAAGGCCTTTGGCTGCTCGCGCCGTCAATTGCTCTCGCGAATTGAACTGCCTCATGCCATGCCAAGCATCGCGGCCGGCATCACCCAGTGCATCATGCTGTCGTTGTCGATGGTGGTGATCGCGGCACTGGTTGGCGCCGACGGTTTGGGCAAACCCGTGGTCAACGCACTGAATACCGCTGATATCGCCCTGGGCTTCGAAGCAGGTCTGGCGATCGTACTGCTGGCGATCATGCTCGACCGTATCTGCAAACAACCCGACGCCAAAGTAGGGGGTGACGCATGAGCATTATTCGCTTCGATAACGTTGACGTTATCTTCTCCAAGGATCCACGCGAGGCACTCAAGCTGCTGGATCAAGGCATGACCCGTAACGAGATCCTGAAAAAGACCGGGCAGATTGTAGGTGTTGAAAAAGCCAGCCTGGACATCGAAAAAGGTGAGATCTGCGTACTGATGGGCCTGTCCGGCTCCGGTAAATCCAGCCTGCTGCGTTGCATCAACGGCCTCAACACCGTCAGCCGCGGCAAGCTGTTCGTCGAGCACGAAGGCAAGCAGATCGACATTGCCTCCTGCACCCCGGCAGAACTGAAAATGATGCGCACCAAGCGCATTGCGATGGTGTTCCAGAAGTTCGCCCTGATGCCCTGGCTGACCGTTCGCGAGAACATCAGCTTCGGTCTGGAGATGCAGGGTCGTCCCGAGAAGGAACGCCGCAAGCTGGTGGACGACAAGCTGGAGCTGGTGGGCCTGACCCAGTGGCGCAACAAGAAACCCAACGAGCTGTCCGGTGGTATGCAACAACGCGTGGGCCTGGCCCGTGCCTTGGCGATGGACGCCGACATCCTGTTGATGGACGAACCGTTCTCGGCGCTCGACCCACTGATCCGCCAGGGTCTGCAAGACGAGCTGCTGGAACTGCAACGCAAGCTGAGCAAGACCATCGTATTCGTAAGCCACGACCTCGATGAAGCCCTGAAACTTGGCAGCCGTATCGCGATCATGAAAGACGGCCGGATCATCCAGTACAGTGTGCCGGAAGAGATCGTGCTGAACCCGGCGGACGACTACGTGCGGACCTTCGTGGCCCACACCAACCCGCTGAACGTACTGTGCGGCCGCAGCCTGATGCGCACCCTGGACAACTGCAAACGCATCAACGGTTCGGTGTGCCTCGATCCGGGCGGCGATTCGTGGCTGGACCTGGCGGAAGGCAACACTATCAAAGGGGCGCGTCAAAACGGTTCTGCTCTGGATCTGCAGAACTGGGTACCGGGTCAGGCTGTTGAAGGCCTGGGTCGTCGGCCAACCCTGGTGGACTCGAACATCGGCATGCGCGATGCGCTGCAGATTCGTTATCAGACCGGCAACAAACTGGTGCTGCACGATAACAACCATGTAGTGGGGATTCTTGGCGACAGCGAGCTGTATCACGCACTGCTCGGCAAGAACCTGGGGTAAGGCAACAGACACAAAAACGCCGCGAGAGTATCGCGGCGTTTTTGTTTGTGGGGATATCGGGTAATGCAGCTTTGCGGCCGATGGCCCCTTCGCGAGCAAGCCCGCTCCCACAGGGGGTTGCGGTGCATTCACTGCACCGCAGTTCCTCACACCTTAGCTATAAACCCGGCCAAGGAGCTGCCGATGGCTTTCAAACTGATCGAGCACGTCACGGGTGATCTGATCCTGGGTGAAGCCCATCAAGTCGTAGTCCTGGCTACCGTTGTGCAGATACACCTCGGCACGATAGTAACGCTGACGCGCCTCATCGGACTGAGCCGATTCGGTTGGCGTGGCCAGGTAGCCATCCAGGCTGACTTCGTAGACAAACGGGTTGCCCTCTTCCATCTCGACCCGTACGCCCATGCAACGCTTGGACTTGCCCAGCAGCGTCTGAACCTCCAGACCTTGGGCACGCATTTGCGCCGTCGCATCTTCCAGCGCCGGAGTCACGTGCTTGTCCATGAAGCGCTGGACCACCGACTGGCTCGGTTGCAGGTCCAACTGGGTCAAACGCTCAGTGAAGCCACGGCGACCACGTGCCGCCAGTTCCGCTTGCTCCTGTTCGATCTGCACGTCCTGGCGCATGGCCTTGTGCAAGCCGAACATGAAGAACACCAGCACCACCGAGAACGGCAGACCGGCCAGCACCACCATGGTTTGCATGGCTTCGAAGTTGCCGGCGAACAGCAGGCCGATGGTCACCAGGGTGATCACCGCCGACCAGAAGATCCGTAGCCAGTGCGGCGCGTCTTCGTCGACATTGCCGCCCTTGCACGAAAGGTTGGCCATCATCACCGCGCCGGAGTCCGCCGGGGTCAGGAACAGCACGAAACCGACAAAGATCGACACGCCGATCACAACCTTCGACGCCGGGTAATGCTCAAGCAACTGGTAGATCGCCATGGACGGCTGTTCCAGCGCCGTCTTCCCGAGCTCCACCGCCCCATGGTTCATCACCAGGTCCAGGGCCGAGTTACCGAAGATCGACAGCCACGCCAGGGTGAAGCCCAGCGGAATCAGCAGCACGCCGGCCACCAGTTCGCGCACGGTGCGACCACGGGAAATACGCGCGATGAACATGCCCACGAATGGCGCCCAGGAAATCCACCAGGCCCAGTAGAACAGGGTCCACAGGCCCAGCCAGCGGTCGGACTTCTCACTGTCGCCTTCGTACACATACAGATCGAAAGTCTTCAGCACCACGCCGTTCAGGTAGTCGCCGACGTTCTGTACGAAGCCGTTGAGCAGGTGCAAGGTCGGGCCGAACAACAGGACGAAAATCAGCAGGCCGCTGAACAGCACGATGTTGAGGTTGGACAGACGGCGGATGCCGTTTTCCACGCCCGACACGGCAGCGATGGTCGCCACGGTGCTCATCACGATGATCACGATCAGCAGGTTGGTGTTGCTGTGCTCCATGCCGAACAGGTTTTCCAGACCCGACGACACTTGCAGCGAACCGATCCCCAGGTTCGTCACCAGCCCCAGCAGGGTCACGAACATGCCGAAACCGTCCACCGCGTGCCCGGCCGCGCCCTTGACCCAACGCTCTCCCACCAGCGGATACAACGCCGAACGCAACGCCAGCGGCTGGTTGTGCCGGTAGGCAAAGTACGCCACGGCCAGGCCGACCAGCGCGTAGATCGCCCAGCCATGCAAGCCCCAGTGCAGGAAGGTCAACTGCACCGCCTGACGGGCCGCCAGGTTGCTGCCAGCCACGCCTTCCGGCGGGTTGAAGTAGTGGTCCAGCGGCTCGGACGCGCCGAAGTACAGCAGCGAAATACCGATACCCGAGGAGAACAGCATCCCCGCCCAGGCACCGTAGCTGAAGTCCGGGGTGTCGTCCTTGCTGCCCAGTTTCAATTTGCCGTAGGACGAAAACGCCAGACCAACGACAAAAATCAGGTAGGCGGCGATCACCACCATGTAGTACCAGCCGAAGCTGCGGGACAACCAGGCTTGCGCCGTACCCAGCATTCTGCCGGCCTCTTGCGGGGCGATGATCAGAATGGCGGTCAACAACAGAATCAACGCGGTAGAGGTGTAGAACACCCAACCGTTGACCGTCACCTTCTCGGGTGGGGTCTTTATTAGCGAGGCAGAACTCATGGCACAGATGCTCCGGGCAGTGCGAGAGAAGAACGCAAGACAAACGAGTTACCCGACCAATCGGTTAGTGGGCAGCCGACCGGCGGGTGATATAAAGACAGCCCGAAAAAAGCCCGAAGCCCTTGAGACGCCGTGGCGTATAGGCTTCGAGCTATTTCGGATGTCGGTTTGCCGCCATTTACATGTAGGAAAAATCTGTAAGCAGCGACGATTTGTCGCAGATCTTATTCTTTGTTGATTGAACGTTCAATCAAAACAAAATAGACTGGCCCTCAAGCCGATGGACGTTCTGCGTCTGCGGGAAGGCCTAAGGAGATGTGCAAGATGCCCAAGGTCGGTATGCAACCCATCCGCCGCCAGCAATTGATCGAAGCCACTTTGCAGGCCGTCGATCAGGTCGGAATGGGGGACGCCAGCATTGCGCTGATCGCCCGTTTGGCCGGTGTCTCGAATGGCATCATCAGTCACTACTTTCAGGACAAGAATGGCCTGATCGCCGCCACCATGGGGTACCTGATGACCGTCCTGAGCGAGAACGTCACCCTGCGCCGACAGGCGCTGACAGATGACAGCCCGAGGGCTCATCTGCAGGTGATCATCGAAGGCAACTTCGACGCCAGCCAGGTCAATGGCCCGGCAATGAAAACCTGGCTGGCCTTCTGGGCCACCAGCATGCACCAGCCGTCTTTGCACAGGTTGCAGCGGATCAACGATCACCGTCTGTATTCCAACCTGTGCTGCCAGTTTCGCCGCGTGCTGCCGCTCAATGATGCGCGCAGTGCCGCCCGAGGCCTGGCAGCGTTGATCGACGGCCTGTGGTTGCGCGGCGCGTTGTCGGGAGATGCTTTCGACACCGAGCAGGCGCAACAGATTGCTTACGAATACATGGATACCCAACTGGCCAAGCGGGTGAGTTAGAGCACACATAAACGCTCAACCACCGAACCGCGCCAGCCACTTAATGCTCTTGCGAGGACTTTATGGCCCGTTTCGAACTGCAAAAACTCTACATCGATGGCGCGTACAGCGACGCCAGCAGCGACGCCACTTTCGAAGCCATCAACCCGGCTAACGGTGAAGTCCTCGCAAAAGTGCAACGTGCTACCAAGGAAGACGTCGAACGCGCCGTCGTCAGCGCCGAAAAGGGCCAGAAGATCTGGGCCGCCATGACTGCCATGGAGCGTTCGCGCATCCTGCGTCGTGCCGTGGAAATCCTGCGCGAGCGCAACGACGAACTGGCCGCCCTGGAAACCCTGGATACCGGCAAGGCCTACTCCGAAACCCGCTACGTCGACATCGTCACCGGCGCTGACGTGCTGGAGTACTACGCAGGCCTGGTACCGGCCATCGAAGGCGAGCAGATTCCGCTGCGCACCACTTCGTTCGTCTACACCCGTCGCGAGCCGCTGGGCGTCGTGGCCGGTATCGGCGCGTGGAACTACCCGATCCAGATCGCCCTGTGGAAATCCGCACCAGCCCTGGCGGCCGGTAACGCGATGATCTTCAAGCCAAGCGAAGTCACCTCGCTGACCACCCTGAAACTGGCCGAGATCTACACCGAAGCCGGCGTACCAAATGGCGTGTTCAACGTCCTGACCGGCAGCGGCCGTGAAGTCGGCACCTGGCTGACCGAACACCCGCGCATCGAGAAAGTCTCGTTCACCGGCGGCACTGATACCGGCAAGAAAGTCATGGCCAGCGCTTCGAGCTCTTCGCTCAAGGACGTGACCATGGAACTGGGTGGCAAGTCGCCGCTGATCATCTGCGACGACGCCGACCTCGATCGCGCCGCCGACACCGCGATGATGGCCAACTTCTACAGCTCCGGCCAGGTTTGCACCAACGGCACTCGCGTGTTCGTACCGGCTCACCTGAAGGCCGCTTTCGAAGCCAAGATCGCTGAGCGCGTTGCGCGCATCCGCATCGGCAACCCGGAAGACGAAAACACCAACTTCGGTCCGCTGGTCAGCTTTGCGCACATGGAAAGCGTGCTGGGCTACATCGCCAAGGGCAAGGAAGAAGGTGCCCGCCTGCTGTGCGGCGGTGAGCGCCTGACCGACGGTGAATTCGCCAAGGGTGCGTTCGTGGCGCCGACCGTGTTCACCGACTGCACCGACGACATGACCATCGTCCGTGAAGAAATCTTTGGCCCGGTGATGGCGATCCTCTCCTACGAAACCGAAGAAGAAGTGATCCGCCGCGCCAACGACACCGACTTCGGCCTGGCCGCCGGTATCGTCACCAAGGACCTGAACCGCGCCCACCGTGTGATTCATCAGCTGGAAGCCGGTATCTGCTGGATCAACGCCTGGGGCGAATCCGACGCGAAGATGCCGGTCGGTGGCTACAAGCAGTCGGGTGTCGGCCGTGAGAACGGCATCAGTTCGCTGAACAACTTCACCCGCATCAAATCGGTACAGGTCGAGCTGGGCGATTACGTCTCGGTGTTCTAAGTACTGCGAGGTCTCTGTGGCGAGGGGGCTTGCCCCCGTTGGGCTGCGAAGCAGCCCCCTCTCCAGACACCGCAAGTCTTCAGATAGAAAGCAGTCGCTGATTTTACGACTGCTGCGCAGCCGAACGGGGGCAAGCCCCCTCGCCACAGGTTGTGCAGTGTCCCAGCGACCGCGACCTGACCAACTTCAAAGAGGGTGCATTCAATGTCCCAAGAATTCGACTACATCATCATCGGTGCCGGCTCTGCCGGTAACACCCTGGCGACCCGTCTGACCGAAGACGCAGGCGTCACCGTCCTGCTGCTCGAAGCAGGCGGCCCGGACTACCGTTCCGATTTCCGCACACAGATGCCGGCCGCCCTGGCGTTCCCGCTGCAAGGCCGTCGCTACAACTGGGCCTACGAAACCGATCCAGAGCCACACATGGACGGTCGTCGCATGGAGTGCGGTCGCGGCAAAGGTCTGGGCGGTTCCTCGCTGATCAACGGCATGTGCTACATCCGCGGCAACGCCATGGATTACGACGGCTGGGCAAAATTGCCAGGCCTTGAGGACTGGTCGTACCTGGACTGCCTGCCGTATTTCCGTAAAGCGGAAACCCGCGACATCGGCCCTAACGACTACCACGGTGGCGACGGCCCGGTCAGCGTGACCACGCCGAAAGCCGGCAACAACCCGCTGTTCCACGCCATGGTTGAAGCCGGCGTGCAGGCCGGTTACCCGCGCACAGAAGACTTGAACGGCTACCAGCAGGAAGGCTTCGGCCCGATGGACCGCACCGTGACGCCGAAAGGTCGTCGTGCCTCCACCGCCCGTGGCTACCTGGACGTCGCCAAGAAGCGTTCGACCCTGACCATCGTCACCCACGCCCTGACCGACAAGATCCTGTTCGAAGGCAAGCGTGCGGTCGGCGTGCGTTACCTGGTCGGCGCTGCCGAGGAGCGCGTTGAAGTCAAGGCGCGCAAGGAAGTACTGCTGTGCTCCGGCGCCATCGCTTCGCCGCAGATCCTGCAGCGCTCCGGCGTGGGCCCTGCCGAACTGCTGAACAAACTCGACATTCCGGTGGTCCACGATCTGCCGGGCGTCGGTGAAAACCTGCAGGATCACCTTGAGCTGTACCTGCAATACGCTTGCACCCAACCGGTCTCGCTGTACCCGTCGCTGCTCTGGTACAACCAGCCGGCCATCGGTGCCGAGTGGCTGTTCAACGGCACCGGCATCGGCGCCAGCAACCAGTTCGAAGCCGGCGGTTTCATCCGTACCCGTCCAGAGTTCGAATGGCCGAACATCCAGTACCACTTCCTGCCGGTAGCGATTAACTACAACGGCAGCAACGGTGTGAAAGAGCACGGCTTCCAGGCGCACATGGGCTCCATGCGTTCGCCAAGCCGCGGGCGCATCCAGGCCAAGTCCAAGGATCCGCGCCAGCACCCGAGCATCCTGTTCAACTACATGGCCACCGAGCAGGACTGGCAAGAGTTCCGCGACGGCATCCGCCTGACCCGGGAAATCATGCAGCAACCTGCACTGGACGCCTTCCGCGGTCGCGAGATCAGCCCGGGCATCGAGGTGCAAACCGACGAGCAACTGGACAAGTTCATCCGCGAACACGCCGAAACCGCGTTCCACCCGTCCTGCTCGTGCAAGATGGGCACCGACGAAATGGCCGTGGTCGATGGCGAAGGTCGCGTGCATGGCATGCAAGGCCTGCGTGTGGTCGATGCGTCGATCATGCCGATCATCACCACCGGCAACCTCAATGCACCGACGATCATGATGGCCGAGAAAATCGCCGACAAGATCCGTGGTCGCAAGCCATTGCCGCGCAGCACCGCCACTTACTATGTGGCGGGTGAAGCGCCGGTGAAGGGCAAGCCGGTGCGGGAAGTGAGCCAGACTGCATAAGTCGCTACACCGCGTCACGGCCAATCGCGAGCAAGCTCGCTCCCACAGGTTTCGGGTTGGATTGCAGATTTGTGATCCAGCCCGGACTACTGTGGGAGCGAGCTTGCTCGCGATGGGGCCCTGACAACCAACACACATCTTCCGGCCGAACCCGATAATCCCTCTCTACACCGCTTCACCCTTGATCCTCCCCCCTCGCAGGCCTAATCTAGCGCCACGCAATCGTTTCACCTCTCCCCTCGCAGCACCGCTCCATCGCCACTCCATACCCAGGAGGTTCACGAATGTTCGATTTCTACCCCCAGCTCAAGCAGCGCTTCGCTGCCTTGCGCACGGGTGCTGAATTCTTTTCCCTGCGTTATGTACGCGAATCCGGGCAGTACCTGTCGGTGCGCAAGAACGTCGCCGAACCACCGAGCTTGAGCCGTGACGAAGGGGCGATGCTGACCGTGCGGGTCAATGGCGTCGAGGCCTATGCGGCCACCAACGACCTGTCGCAACAGGGCTTGCAAGCCGCTCTCGAACGCGCCGAATTCCAGGCCCGTCGACTCAAGCCCCACGCCTTGCTGGACCTGCGCGAGCAGGCTGTTTCCAGCGACCGCGCCGATTACTTTTCACCCAACCTCGACCAGGCCTTCCCGTCCCTGAGCGACTGCTTCCAACTGCTTGGCACCGAGTCGGCCGCCGTGCCCAAGGACGAGCGCCTGGTGAACTGGCAGGTCAGCCTGGGTATCACCCACGTCGAGCAGATCTACCTCAACAGCGCCGGCGCCGAACTGCGCCAGGCCCAACGCTTTGTGTACCCCGGCCTGGACGTCACGGCCTACGACGGCAACGACAGCCAGACCCGCAGCCTTGGCCGCGAGAACTTCGGCCAGCAAGGCGCGGCGGACGTCATCAGCCGCTGCGGCCTGATCGGTGCCGGTGCCCAGGTGGCCGATCAGGCCCTGCAATTACTCCTGGCGCCAAACACCCCGCAAGGCAAGCGCGACCTGCTGCTGATGCCCGACCAGATGATGCTGCAAATCCACGAATCCATCGGCCATCCGCTGGAACTGGACCGCATTCTCGGCGACGAGCGCAATTACGCCGGCACCAGTTTCGTCAAAGCCAGCGATTTCGGCCACCTGCAATACGGTTCCGGCCTGCTCAACGTGACCTTCGATCCCGACATCCCCGAGGAACTCGCCAGTTACGGTCATGACGACGACGGTACGCCCGCCAGCAAACAGTTCCTGATCCGCGAAGGCCTGTTGCTGCGCCCGCTGGGCGGTGCATTGTCGCAATTCCGTGCCGGCATGGACGGCGTCGCCAACAGCCGCGCCTGCGGCTGGAACCGCCCACCCATCGACCGCATGGCCAACCTCAATATCGAGCCCGGCGATCAGTCCATCGAACAACTGATCGCTGGCATCGAACACGGCGTGCTGATGTCGACCAACCGCTCATGGTCGATCGACGATGCCCGCAACAAATTCCAGTTCGGCTGCGAATGGGGCCAACTGATCGAAAACGGCGAACTCAAGGGCGTGGTGAAGAATCCCAACTATAGGGGCATCTCCGCGCAGTTCTGGAAAAGCCTCAGCGCCGTCGGCGATGCCGGTACCCTCAAGGTCCTCGGCACACCGAACTGCGGCAAGGGCGAACCGAACCAGGTGATCCGCGTCGGCCACGCGTCACCGGCCTGCGTGTTCAGCAACGTTGATGTATTCGGAGGAGACGCCTGATGAATCCTTCAAACAGCCAGTCCGCGTCGTTCAAGGCGCTGGTCAACAGCCTGCGTGCAGCCCTGCAAGAGCCCGAGCAGTTCACCCTCAGCTACGCCGCCGAGTCGTCGGCCTTCGTGCGTTTCAACCACGCTAAGGTGCGTCAGGCCGGTCAGGTGCAGCAGGCGAGTATCGGCTTGAAGCTGATCAACGAAGGCCGCCATGCCGACCTGAACATCACCCTGGCCGGCGATCCCCAGGTTGATCTGCGACGTTTGACCGAAGGCCTGCAACAGCTGCGGGAAACCTTGCCGCTGCTGCCTCCGGATCCTTACTTACTGCTCAACCACAATGGCTGGCAGAGCAACAACGTGCAGTCGCATCCACTGCCGGACACCGAACAGGTGGTCGCGCAAATCACCCAGGCTGCCGAAGGCCTGGATCTTGTCGGTTTCTACGCTGCCGGACCGATCAGTCGCGGCTTTGCCAGTTCTTCGGGTGCCTTCGGCTGGCATCAGGCCAACAGCTTCAATTTCGACTTAAGCCTGTTCCATGAGAATGGCCAGGCCGTGAAAGCCAGCTACGCCGGGCACGACTGGAACAGCGAAGGCTTTGCCAGACGCTTCCAGCAAGCCCGCGAGCAGCTTGAGTTTCTGGGCCGGCCGCTGCGCACTTTGGCACCCGGCCAATACCGCGCCTACCTGGCACCGGCGGCGCTGGAAGAAATCATGGGCATGCTGTGCTGGGGGGGATTCTCTGCACAGTCGATTGCCAGCAAAAGCAGCCCGCTGCAAAAGCTCTACGGTGGCGACAGCACGTTCAGCCCGCTGGTCTCGCTGGATGAAAAAGTCAGCGGCTCGCTGAGCCCGGCGTTTTCCGATGAAGGTTATCCACGCAGCGACCTGGGGTTGATCGTGGACGGCAAGGCCGGGGCACAACTGGTCAGCTCGCGCAGCGCCGCGGAATACGGCTTGACCGCCAATGGCGCCAGCGGCGGTGAATCACCGAGCGCGCTGAACATGAAGGCCGGGGCATTGCCTGACGCGGACATCCTCAAGCAACTGGGCACCGGGTTGTACATCAGCAACCTGTGGTACCTGAACTTCTCGGATCAACCGGCCGCCCGCCTGACCGGCATGACCCGGTTTGCCACGTTCTGGGTCGAAAACGGCGTGATTCAGGCACCGGTCAGCACCATGCGATTTGATGACAGCGCCTTCAGCCTGCTCGGTTCGCAGCTGGAAGCGTTGACCCAGGAGCGGGAGTTGTTGCTGTCGGCGAGTACGTACAGCCAGCGGGCGACGGCGTCGGCGTTGTTGCCGGGGGCGTTGGTAAACCGGCTCACATTAACGCTGTAACCACAAACTCCCGGAACACCGGGAACCTTGTGGGAGCGAGCTTGCTCGCGATGAGGCCATTTCATTCAACATCATTGTCGACTGATCTACCGCTATCGCGAGCAAGCTCGCTCCCACAATGACTGTGATCACAAATCATTTAGCATTGACTTCATCCACAAGAGGTCCCATGCCCATCCGCCCGCCTCTCGACGCTGTGACTGCCCGCTGGATACCCTGGGTCGTCGCCATTGCCTTCTTCATGCAGTCCCTCGACGGGACGATCCTCAACACCGCCCTGCCCGCCATGGCCCGGGACCTGGCCGAAGATCCGCTACGCATGCAAGGTGTGATCATCGCCTACATGCTCACGGTCGCCTTGCTGATTCCCGCGTCCGGCTGGATCGCCGATCGCTTCGGCACCAGGAAAATCTTCTTCAGTGCGATTTTGCTGTTCAGCCTCGGCTCGCTGCTCTGCGCATTGTCGACCAGCCTGACCCAGTTGATCGGCTCCCGGGTGATCCAGGGCTTGGGCGGCGCGTTGATGCTGCCGGTCGGGCGGCTGGTGGTGTTGCGCGCCTACCCGCGCTCGGAGCTGGTGCGGATCATGGGCTTCATCACCATTCCCGGGCTGCTCGGCCCGTTGATCGGCCCGACCATGGGCGGCTGGATGGTGCAATACCTGACGTGGCACTGGATATTCCTGATCAACCTGCCGGTGGGGCTGGTCGGTTGCTACGCCGTGTGGAAGTTCATCCCGGACCTGCGCGGCACCGAGCGCACCCGTTTCGATAGCCTGGGCTTCGTGCTGTTCGGTGCGGCGATGATTCTGATCACCATCGCCATGGAAGGCCTGGGCGAACTGCACCTGCCGCACCTGCGGGTGATGTTGCTGCTGTTCGGCGGCATGGCGTGCCTGGCGGCGTACTGGCTGCGTGCCGGGCATATCGAAAACCCGCTGTTCGCGCCGTCGTTGTTCAAGACCCGGACCTTTGCCGTGGGCATTCTCGGCAACCTGTTCGCCCGCCTCGGCAGCGGCGCCCTGCCCTTTCTGGTGCCGTTGCTGCTGCAAGTGGCGCTGGGCTATTCGCCGTCCCAGGCCGGGATGAGCATGCTGCCGCTGGCGGCGGCGGCGATGATCGCCAAGTGGGTGGCGCGGCCGCTGATCGAACATCTGGGTTACCGCATCGTGCTCACCGGCAACACCCTGGCGCTGGGGATCATGCTGGCGAGCATGGGCCTGGTCAGCGAGCAGACGCCGTACTGGCTGCTGCTGTGCCAGCTGGCGATCCTTGGCGCGATCAACTCCTTGCAGTTCACCGCAATGAACACCGTGACCCTGATCGACCTCGACGATGCCAGCGCCAGCAGCGGCAACAGCCTGCTGTCGGTGGTCGCGCAATTGTCACTGAGTCTGGGGGTAGCCTGCGCCGGTGCATTGCTCGGCGGGTTCACGGCCGAGATCGGAAATGACGGCGTGGACACGGTGTTGGGCGCCTTTCAACTGACGTTTGTGACGGTTGGAATCATGGCAATGCTGGCCGCGACGATCTTTTCCCAGCTGTCACGGAATGACGGACGGCGTGTTAAACGTCCGGAAGAACACATAGAGCCTTAGGGCGAATGGCCACCGGACTGGTACACTGCGCGACATTTTGTTTTGCAGGCCAGTCCCGTGACCACCATCGCCACCGAATTTAATACTTTGCCGCTGTCCGCCGCCATGCTGGCTAACCTCGACTCCCTCGGTTATGCCCAGATGACGCCGATCCAGGCGCAAAGCTTGCCGGTGATCCTCAAGGGGATGGACCTGATCGCCCAGGCCAAGACCGGCAGCGGCAAGACCGCCGCGTTCGGCATCGGCCTGCTGAACCCGATCAATCCGCGTTACTTCGGTTGCCAGGCGCTGATCCTGTGCCCGACCCGCGAGCTGGCCGACCAGGTCGCCAAGGAAATCCGTCGCTTGGCCCGTGCCGAAGACAACATCAAGGTCCTGACCCTGTGCGGCGGCGTGTCCCTCGGCCCGCAGATCGCTTCGCTGGAACACGGCGCGCACATCATCGTCGGCACGCCGGGGCGCATCCAGCAGCACCTGCGCAAGGGCTCGCTGGTGCTCCACGGCCTGAACACCCTGATCCTCGACGAAGCCGACCGCATGCTCGACATGGGTTTCTACGATTCCATCGAAGAAATCATCATGCAGGCCCCGGAACGTCGCCAGACCTTGCTGTTCTCCGCTACCTACCCGGTAGGCATCAAGCAGTTGGCCTCGAAGTTCATGCGCAACCCGCAGCAGGTCAAGGCCGAAGCGTTCCACGACGACACGCAGATCGAGCAGCGCTTCTACGAGATTTCCCCGGACGACCGCATGAGTGCGGTGACCAAGGTGCTTGGCCACTTCCGTCCGGCCTCCTGCGTGGCCTTCTGCTTCACCAAGCAGCAAGTTCAGGAAACCGTCGATCACCTGACCGCCAAGGGCATCTCCGCCGTCGGCCTGCACGGCGATCTGGAACAACGTGACCGCGACCAGGTGCTGGCGATGTTCGCCAACCGCAGCACTTCGGTGCTGGTGGCAACCGACGTCGCAGCGCGCGGCCTCGATATCGATTCCCTGGACATGGTAATCAACGTCGAACTGGCCCGTGATTCGGAAATCCACATTCACCGCGTCGGCCGTACTGGCCGCGCCGGTGAGAAAGGCCTCGCGATCAGCCTGGTGGCGCCGTCCGAAGCACAGCGCGCCCAGGCTATCGAGCAATTGCAGAAGACACCATTGACCTGGGATCAGGTGGACAACCTCACCTCCAAGGGTGGTGGTCCGCTGTTGCCGCAGATGAGCACCCTGTGCATCGCTGGCGGCCGTAAGGACAAGGTTCGTCCGGGCGACATTCTTGGCGCACTGACCGGTGACGCCGGCATCCCTGGTGCCCAGGTCGGCAAGATCGCGATTTTCGACTTCCAGGCCTATGTGGCCGTGGAGCGCGGCGTCGCCAAGCAGGCCTTGCAGCGTTTGAACGACGGCAAGATCAAGGGCCGTTCGTTGCGCGTTCGCATCCTGTAACAACACGCCCCCCCTGTAGGAGCGAGCTTGCTCGCGATGGGCGTGAACGATAACGCTGGCAGCCTGGCTCACCGCGGTGAGCTCGGGTTTTTCGCGAGCAAGCTCGCTCCTACAGGGACCGCAATAGTTTTTTGTGAGGACACCGTTTTGCGCTCTACCGAAGTCGTGATCATTGGCGCTGGCGCCGCAGGGTTGATGTGTGCACTGACCGCCGCCGGGCGCGGGCGCAAGGTGTTGCTGCTCGACCATGCCAACAAGGCCGGCAAGAAAATCCTGATGTCGGGCGGTGGCCGCTGCAATTTCACCAACATGTACACTGAACCGAGCAATTTCCTCTCGCAGAACGCGCACTTCTGCAAATCCGCCCTGGCCCGCTATACCCAGTGGGATTTCATCGGCATGGTGGCCAAGCACGGCGTGCCGTACCACGAGAAAAAACTCGGCCAGTTGTTCTGCGATAACAAATCCAGTGACATTCTCGAAATGCTGCTCAACGAGTGCAATCAGGTCGGCGTCAGCCTGCACCTGGACACCTCGATCCAGACCATCGAGAGGCTTGAAAAAGGCTACTTGCTGGACACGACGCTTGACCAAATCACCTGCGAATCCCTAGTGATCGCCACCGGCGGCCTGTCGATCCCGACCCTGGGCGCCACCGGTTTCGGCTATCAAGTGGCCAAGCAGTTCGGCCACGAACTGCTGCCGACCCGCGCCGGCCTGGTGCCGTTCACCATTACCGATCAGCTCAAAGCCTTGTGCACCGAGTTATCCGGTACGTCGGTGGATTGCCTGGTGAGCTGCAACGACCAGAGCTTTCGCGAGAACATCCTGTTCACCCACCGCGGCCTCAGCGGTCCGGCGATTTTGCAGATCTCGTCGTTCTGGGAATCCGGCGACACCGTCGAGATCAACCTTCTGCCGGATCACGACGTACCGAGCTGGCTGCAACAGCAACAGGCCGAACGTCCCAACAGCGAGCTGAAAACCCTGCTCGGTGAAATCTTCACCAAGAAGATGGCCAACCTGCTGGCGGACAACTGGTTCGTCTCCAAACCGATGAAGCAGTACACCCACGCGGAACTGGCCGATATCGCGGAAAAACTGGCGAGCTGGAAAGTCGTGCCGGCGGGCACCGAAGGCTATCGCACCGCCGAGGTGACCCTGGGCGGCGTCAACACCAATGAAGTGTCGTCCAAGACCATGGAGTCGCTGAAGAGCCCGGGGCTGTACTTCATCGGCGAAGTACTCGACGTGACCGGGCATCTGGGCGGGTTCAACTTCCAGTGGGCGTGGGCATCGGGCTACGCGGCTGCGCAGTACGTCTGATTCAAAAATCAATACAACCCCTGTGGGAGCGAGCTTGCTCGCGATGAGGCCATAACATTCAACAGAGATGTTGACTGACAGGCCGCCATCGCGAGCAAGCTCGCTCCCACAGTGGTTTGAAGTGCCTGACAAGGAACAGATTTTGCTGTCTGATGTGATCGACGCCATTGCGTCGGCGTCATTAGTGGCTCAATTTAGCGTCATTGCCTCGGAAGGCCTTCGCATTTCATGTCATCGACTTCGTTCCGCCAGTCTCTGCGTCGCCTTTGGGCGCTGGATAAGTTCAGCTACAGCGTGCGGGTATTCATTGCCCTGACCGGCACCATGGCGCTGTGTTGGTATCAGGATGAAATGGGCCTTCTGATCCCGTTGTTCCTGGGGATCATCGCCAGTGCCCTGGCCGAGACCGACGACAGCTGGCAGGGCCGTCTCAACGCACTGGCGGTGACGCTGGTGTGTTTCGCGGTCGCCGCCCTCTCCGTCGAACTGCTCTTCCCCTACCCCCCACTGTTTATCGTCGCCTTCGCCCTGGCCGCGTTCTGCCTGACCATGCTCGGCGCCCTCGGCGAGCGCTATGGCGCGATTGCCTCGGCGACGTTGATCCTTTCGGTCTACACCATGATCGGCGTGGACCAGCGTGGCGGTGCGGTCATCGACGTCTGGCACGAGCCGATGCTACTGGTGACCGGTGCCGCCTGGTACGGCTTGCTGTCGGTGTTGTGGCAGGCGCTGTTTTCCAATCAGCCGGTGCAGCAGAGCCTGGCGCGGCTGTTCCGCGAGCTGGGTTTTTACCTGAAGCTCAAATCCTCGCTATTCGAGCCGATCCGGCAGATGGACGTGGAGGCGCGGCGCCTGGAGTTGGCCCAACAGAACGGCCGCGTGGTGGCGGCACTGAACGCCGCCAAGGAGATCATCCTGCACCGGGTCGGCAACGGGCGCCCGGGGTCGAAAGTCAGCCGCTACCTCAAACTGTACTTCCTCGCCCAGGACATCCACGAGCGTGCCAGTTCGTCGCACTACCCGTACAACGCCCTGGCCGACGCCTTCTTCCACAGCGACGTGCTGTTCCGCTGCCAGCGCCTGTTGCGCCAGCAAGGCAAGGCCTGCCGGGCCTTGGCCGAATCGATCCAGATGCGCCAGCCGTTCACCTATGACGCCAGTTTCGCCGAGGCACTGAGCGACCTGGATGCCTCTCTCGAACACCTGCGCATCCAGAGCAACCCGGCCTGGCGCGGCTTGCTGCGTTCACTGCGGGCACTGGCAGCCAACCTCGGCACCCTCGACCGCTTGCTCAGCGATGCCAGTAACCCCGACGCCCTGGCCGACGCCACCGACAGCAGCCTGCTCGACCGTTCGCCGCGCAGCCTCAAGGACGTGTGGCTTCGCTTGCGCACGCAGCTGACGCCGACCTCGCTGCTGTTCCGCCATGCCCTGCGATTGCCCCTGGCCTTGAGCATCGGCTACGCCATGGTGCATTTGATTCACCCGTCCCAAGGCTACTGGATCATCCTCACCACGCTGTTCGTTTGCCAACCGAACTACGGCGCCACTCGCCGCAAACTCGGTCAACGGATCATCGGCACCGCCATTGGCCTGACACTGGCCTGGGCGCTGTTCGACCTGTTCCCGAACCCGCTGATCCAGTCATGCTTCGCCATCGCCGCCGGGGTGGTGTTCTTTACCAACCGCACCACCCGCTACACCCTGGCGACGGCGGCAATCACCCTGATGGTGCTGTTCTGCTTCAACCAGGTAGGTGACGGTTACGGACTGTTCCTGCCACGCTTGTTCGATACCTTGCTCGGCAGCCTGATTGCCGGGCTGGCGGTGTTCCTGTTCCTGCCGGACTGGCAGGGCCGACGCCTGAACAAAGTGCTGGCCAACACCCTGGCCTGCAACAGCATCTACCTGCGCCAGATCATGCAGCAATACGCTGCGGGTAAAAGCGACGACCTGGCTTACCGCCTGGCCCGCCGCAACGCGCACAACGCCGACGCGGCACTGTCGACCACACTGGCCAACATGCTGATGGAGCCGGGACATTTCCGAAAGGAGGCGGATGTGGGCTTCCGCTTCCTGGTGCTGTCACACACGCTACTCAGTTACCTGTCGGGCCTGGGCGCGCACCGGGAAACCCAACTGCCGACGGATGTGCGTGAACATTTGATCGAAGGGGCCGGAGTGAAACTGGCCGCCAGCATCGACGAGATCGCCCAAGGGCTGGCGAGCAAGTCTTCGATTGAAATTCAGAGCGATGAAGAAGAAGCACTGGCCAATGAACTGGAACAGATGCCTGATGAAATCGATGAGGGGCAGCGGTTGGTGCAGACGCAACTGGCGCTGATCTGCCGGCAGTTGGGGCCGCTGAGGACGTTGGCGGCACATCTGATCAAGGACACCAGTGAGGATTGAGATCTGTGGTGTCTGGGCGGGCCTCATCGCGAGCAAGCTCGCTCCCACAGGGGGCTCTGGTGTTCACAAAACTTGTGTCGACTGAAGATCTACTGTGGGAGCGAGCTTGCTCGCGATGAGGCCATCAGCAACAACACAGAAACTGGCTCAACCCACTCACATCCCATGCCGTTTCATCAACTTGTCATAACTCCCGTCCGCCTTCATCGCCGCTATCTCGCGGTCGAAACCGGCGACGATCCGTGCATGCTCGGGATTCTTCAGGCTGACCATAATGTGCAGGCTGTTCTCGCTCAATGGCTTGGGCAGGAACTCCACGGCGTTTCGCACCTTGGGTGACTCACGGGCCAGGTAGTAGCGGGCGACGAATTCATCTTCCAGCGTCAGCTTGACCCGGTCGGCCGCGAGCATGCGCACCGCCATGGCGAAACTGTGCACAGGGACTTTCTGCAACGACTCGTCGTTGTCGAACGGGGGCGAATAGGCGTATCCACGCACCACGGCAATCGGATAGGTGTGCAATTGCTGCAGGTTATTGAATTCAATGGGCGCGTCCTTGCGCTTGAGAAAGCGCACTCGATTGAGCAGGTACTCGCCGGAGAACTGGCCAAGCCTGGTCCGCTCCTCCGAGTACCAGGCGTTGACCAGCACGTCGTATCGGCCCTCGCCCAATCCCATCAAGGCCCGTGCCCAGGGCACCTGCTCGAACTCACTGGCGTAGCCAGCCCTGGCGAGCGCGGTACTGACAATATCCGTCGCCAGACCGCCGTTGACGAGCGTGGAATCGGTAAAGGGAGGCCAGGCATCAGCGACCAGCCGCAGTTTTTCTGCCGCAGCTCCCTGACCCAGCAACAGCAATCCAATCAAGGCCAAAGCTCGATGCAATCGCGGCATGCCAGAAAATCCTTAGCGGGCGGCTTGCCCGACGTGTTTTCAGCCAAAACCCCAAGGCCCCTGTACCGGCAAGGCCCGGGTACTCAACATTCGCTCATCGAAGCCATAGCACAGCGCTTCGATCCAGATTACACAAAGAAGACATCCGCGCGAAAAATGAATGATGGCATTTTGGCCTTTGTCACAGATTCTTCCGCCATAAAGACTTCTGGCGTGAGTGCGCTTAGTATCGGAACGACGTTTTCAGGGAATCAAAACATGACAGTCGACTGGATCTGCAAACACCACAGCGACCTGGGCAAGGAGCAGCTGTACGCCATTTTGCAGCTGCGTGCAGAAGTGTTCGTCGTTGAACAGAAATGCGTTTACCAAGATATCGATGGCCAGGATCTGGAAGGTGACACCCTTCACGTGATGGCCTGGGACGGTAACCGGCTGGTGGCTTACCTGCGGCTGCTTGACCCGCAATCACAGGGCGGCGACGTGGTGATCGGACGGGTGATCATTGCACCCCAGGCACGCGGTGCCGGGCTGGGGCATGAGCTGATGGAACAGGCACTCAAACAGATCGAAAAATACTGGCCCGGTCTGCCGGTCTACCTCTCGGCCCAGGCGCATTTGCAGGGGTATTACGGGCGGTACGGGTTTGTCGTGGCGGGAGAGGAATATGTCGAGGATGGCATTCCACACATCGGGATGCGTCGCCCTTGAAGGCCTTATCGCGAGCAAGCTCGCTCCCACACTGGATTGGGTTCACAACTCAGATCAGATGTGGGAGCGAGCCTGCTCGCGATGGCGTCAGCTCAGGCGCCGCAAATCTCAGGGATACTCCAGCACCGCCTTGATCTGCCGCAGGTTACGCTCGATCCACCCGCGATCGATCGCACCCCACTCGCGAATCCGATAGCGCCCCGCATGGTTGCGCGCGCCCTCTTCCTGCTCGAACTCACACACAATATCCAGATCCGCCAAAGCCGCGATGGTGTCCTGTGCCGTGCGCCTGGGCATGCCGGTGACTTCGGTCAGCGCCGGGACGCTGCTGGCCAGCCCGCTGTCGATCAGGTACGCCACGTACAACCGGCGATAGAAGCTGCTCTTGGTCTTGCTCACGTCCATCCAATGCTCCTTAAAAGGTCGCAGCCTGCGGCAGCTCCTACAGATCCCGCCACGTCAGGTACACCCGCACATCAAATTCCACCTGGTGATAACCCGGCAGCATGTGTTCGCACAGTTTGTAGAATGCCTTGTTGTGGTCCGATTCCTTGAAGTGCGCCAGCTCATGCACCACGATCATTTTCAGGAACTCGCAAGGCGCTTCCTTGAACAGCGAAGCGATGCGGATTTCCTTCTTGGCCTTGAGCTTGCCACCCTGCACCCGTGAAATCGTGGTGTGCAGGCCAAGGGCACGGTGGGTCAGGTCCAGACGGTTGTCGAACAGCACCTTGTCGATGGCCGGAGCGTTACGCAAGTACTCCTGCTTGAGGTCCAGAGCATAGGTGTACAGCGCCTTGTCGCTCTGCACCCCGTGCTTTTGCGGGTAACGCTGGTTCAGGTAATCGCCCAGCCGACCGTCGGCGATCAGCTGACGTACCTGGTCCTGCAAGGTGGCGGGATAGGCCTGGAGATATTTCAACACGGTCATCGGGGCGGCAATACAGGTCACTAAAAGGTCGCCAGTGTAGCGAATTCAGCGGGGCAGCGCGCTCCAGTCAAACGGCTGGACAAAGACCCCGGTGTCTTCGGCCATCATCGGCCGGGCCACCAGAAAACCTTGCACATACTCACAGCTGTTGGCTTGCAGCCATTCATACTGAGCGACGGTTTCCACCCCTTCGGCAATCACCAATATTCCGAACTGCTTGCACAGGTCGATCACACTGCGCACCAGCGCCGCATCCCTTGCCGAATCCGGCAACCGGGCGATCAAATGGCGGTCGATCTTCAGAGTATCCAGCGCCAGGTCGCGCAAGTGCGTCAGGGAGCAGGGTCCGACCCCGAAGTCATCCAATGCCACGCGTACGCCCAGGTTGTGCAGCAGGCGCAATTGCTTGCGGGTTTCTTCAGGGTTGCGCATCAAGGCCTCTTCCGTGACCTCGACTTCCAGGTGACGCGGTTGCAGGCCATGGCGCTCCAGCACCTGGCGCAACTCGGTGACCAGGTTGGGCATGCCGAACTGCGTACTGCTCAAGCTGACGCCGAGCACCAGGTCCTCGGCAAACAGGGACTCCCAGGCTTTGCGTTGCCCGGCGCCGCGATGGTAAATCCAGCTGCCCAGGCGACTGATCAGCCGCGCCTCCTCCAGCAATGGCAAAAACAGCCCCGGGGGGACATCGCCAACGCTCGGATGCTGCCAGCGCAACAAGGCCTCGAAGCCACGAATCCGCCCGTCGGCAATCGCAACCTGAGGCTGATACACCAGATTGAAATCCCGCTTCTCGATGGCCGTGCGCACACTTTCTTCCAGCATCAGCCGCGTGCGCGCCCGGCCGTTCATTTCATGATCGTAGAAGCGATATTGCTGGCGGCCGGCACGCTTGGCTTCGTACATGGCAATGTCGGCCGCCCGCATCATCCCGTCGAGATTGGCGCCACAATCAGGGAACGTGGCAATGCCGATGCTGGCACCCAGAGCGATATCGAGGCCGTCGATCTGCTGACAGATCGACACTCGCTCGATGAGCTTCTCGGCAATCTTCGCCGCCTGCTCGGGGAACTCCAGATCCAGCAGCGCGGTGAACTCGTCGCCGCCCATCCGCGCCAGAATGTCGAAGGGCCGCAGGCAAGCCTTCAACTGTTCGGAGACCCAGCGCAGCACCCGATCGCCGGCATCGTGCCCGAGCGAATCATTAACTCGCTTGAAGCCGTCGAGGTCCAGATACATCAAAACCCAGGAGCTGTCGGAACGCTCACCGCGCAACAGCAGGTTCTCTACGGTCTGGTAGAAACCCCGGCGGTTGAGCAATCCGCTCAGCGGATCGGTGACCGCCTGAAACTCCAGTTGCTGATGCAGATGGCGCACCACCGACATGTCCAGCACGGTCACGACCATCGCATGTTGCTCGGCGGGCAATGGCGCGCAGGACAAGGCCACCGGCACTTGCTGCCCGAGTGCCGTACGTAGCAGGGCATCGTGCAGGCGCAAGGTTTCGCCTCGTTTGTATCCGGCCAGCAACTCGGAGTCGGCCCAGATCGGGATATGCGGTTTTTGCAGGTAGTCCAGAAACTCCTTGCCTTGCAGTTCCTGCACCGGGGCATTGAGCAACCGTGAAATCGCCGGATTGGCAAAACGAATCAGACCGTCCTCACCCAATACCAGAATGCCTTCGGCTGCGTTTTCCAGCACCGACGCATTAAAGGCACGAGCCGCTTCCAGATCATGACTCAGGCGCTGCAAGGCCCGGCGGTTACGCTGGTGCTCGAGCAACGCCTGGACCTTGGGCGTAAAGACCTGTGGGTCGAACGGCTTGAACAGATAATCCACCGCACCACTGGCATAGCCCTTGATCACGGCATCCTGGGACTGTTCGTTGGCGGTCAGGAAAATGATCGGCGTCAGACGGGTCCGCTGGCTACCGCGCATCAGGCGCGCCACTTCATAACCGTCCATGTCCGGCATCTGCACGTCCAGCAGCACCAGGTCGATATCGTGTTCAAGTAACAAGCCGAGGGCCTCGAAACCCGAGGTGGCAGTAATGACCCGCCAGCCCTGGCGCTGTAACAACGCGCGCATGCTGATCAGGTTTTCGGGGTAATCGTCGACGACTAAAAGGGTTGAGCTGCCTTCTACTGGCGTGGGTTGCGCGCATTCCATGCTGCTTCTCTAATTGCGGGGTGTCAGGCCGGTTTCTCGTGAAAACCGGACAAATACTGCGTCTTCACTCTAGACCCGGTTCTGCAAAAGCAGAAGGTGTCAGTAAGCCATCATTTAATCATAGTGTCTTTTTACCGACTAACGGTCGATGGTTCAGGCGATGGAAACCGGGAAAGATGTCGCTTCGACAGGATGTTGACGTCAGCCACCCGTCAGACGGGCATTAACAAAATCTCCCGCTACGCTTATAAAGGCCGCCCCCGAAGGTGCGGGCTAGAGCTTCTGGCACGTCCGTGCAGCATGAATCAAGTGGAAGAACCGACATGATCGATCTTGCAACCTGGAACCTCAGCGTCCCCGTTGGCAGCCCGCCGTACACCGTCGAAACCGCCAAGCTGGTGGACGGTTTCAAGGATCAATACTTCCATTCAGACACAGGCACATTGTTTTTCTGGACGCCCGTGACCGGCTCCCGTACCGAAAACGCAATTTATCCACGTACCGAATTGCGTGAAACCTACAGCAACGGTACGTTGAAAAACTGGTATTACCCGGAAGCCGACAATTTGTTGTATGCCACTCTGGCAGTGAACCAGGTGCCGAGTTCCGGGAAAGTCGTCATCGGCCAGATCCATGCCTATCAAAGCCAGAAACCTCTGGTGAAGGTTGAATACCAATACAAAACCAGCACAGGCACCGGCAATATCGTCGCCAAGGTCCGGATGCATCCCGATGACGATACAGGCCGGGTGATCATCGTTGCGACGGGGGTGAAACTCGACCAGGAGTTCAACTACCTCATTCACCTCAGCCCCGGTGGCGCCTTGGGCATCAGTGCGGCAGGTTATCAATGGGATACGCAAATCAGCACGACCTGGCGTGACAAACCGCTGTATTTCAAGGCCGGGGTCTATGTACAGGACAACACCGGGTACACCACTGAAGGCGGCAAAGTGACCTTCAGCAAGCTGGATATCGATCACAACAATTGATATCGAGGCACTGTTGATCTTGTGGGAGCGGGCTTGCTCGCGAAGGCGTAATGTCAGACGACATTAATGTTGAATGACCCACCGCTTTCGCGAGCAAGCCCGCTCCCACACTGACCGCGTCGATCCTGGATCATCGCCCACAAAAAACCCGCCTCTCGGCGGGTTTTTCATGAAGGCAGTTTAACGCTCAGGCTTAGTTGACCTTGGCGTTCAACTCACCTTTCAGGTAACGCTGATACATGCCTTCCAGCGAGATCGCCTTGATCTTCGAAGCGTTGCCGGCAGTACCGAAGGCTTCGTAGCGAGCGATACACACATCGCGCATGGCGGTGACGGTGGCGCCGAAGAATTTACGTGGGTCGAACTCGCTCGGGTTGGTGGCCATCAGGCGACGCATTGCGCCAGTGGACGCCAGGCGCAGGTCGGTGTCGATGTTGACCTTGCGCACGCCGTGCTTGATGCCTTCGACGATTTCTTCAACCGGAACGCCGTAGGTTTCCTTGATGTCGCCGCCGTACTGGTTGATGATCGCCAGCCACTCTTGCGGAACCGAAGACGAACCGTGCATCACCAGGTGAGTGTTCGGAATGCGCTTGTGGATTTCTTTGATACGGTCGATGGCCAGCACGTCGCCGGTAGGCGGCTTGGTGAACTTGTAGGCGCCGTGGCTGGTGCCGATGGCGATGGCCAGGGCATCCACCTGAGTGCGTTTTACGAAGTCAGCGGCTTCTTCCGGGTCGGTCAGCATCTGGCTGTGATCCAGAACGCCTTCGGCGCCGATGCCGTCTTCTTCACCGGCCATGCCGGTTTCCAGCGAACCCAGGCAGCCCAGCTCGCCTTCTACCGAAACGCCGCAGGCGTGAGCCATGGCTACGGTTTGTTGGGTCACACGGACGTTGTAGTCGTAGTCGGTCGGAGTCTTGCCGTCTTCACCCAGGGAACCGTCCATCATCACCGAGCTGAAACCCAGCTGGATGGAGCGCTGGCAGACGTCAGGGCTGGTGCCGTGGTCCTGGTGCATGCACACCGGGATGTGCGGGAATTCTTCGATGGCTGCCAGGATCAGGTGACGCAGGAACGGTGCGCCGGCGTATTTGCGAGCACCGGCCGAAGCCTGGACGATCACCGGGGAGTCAGTCTTGTCAGCGGCTTCCATGATGGCGCGCATCTGCTCAAGGTTGTTGACGTTGAAGGCTGGAACGCCGTAGCCGAACTCGGCTGCGTGGTCCAGCATCTGGCGCATGCTGATAAGTGCCATTGTGTATATCTCTCCCGGTTGAGGGTCGTTAATCGTGCCAGCCTGCCGTAGCGGCGGCGGCTATTCAAGTTATTGCAGATCGGGGGTTGGGCCCGGCTGCGAATTCAGGTGTTACCAAAATCTTAAATACGACACAAAAACCCTGTGGGAGCGAGCTTGCTCGCGATGGGGGCGGCACATTCAGCATTGATGTGACTGTGATACCGCTATCGCGAGCAAGCTCGCTCCCACAATTGGATCTCTGTATACCAAATCAATCGTATTATTCAGCCTTACAGCCACGCCCAATCAAATCATTGGTGGCGACCCAGTAAACCAGGCCTTCCTCACCTTTTATGTGAAACGCCAGCATGTCATTGCTGTACAGCGAACCCGATGCACCCGGCTCCTGTTTCAAGCGGTAGACCTGATCGGCACCGCCCAGACGCACGTCGACTTCCCTAAGGCTGTCGTCGGTGTAGCGCCACAGCACTTTGGCCTGGCTGTCGCAGGTCCAGGTGGTCCAGTTATCCACAGGCGCGGACGACTGGAACGGGTTCAACTGAGCACAACCAGCCAACAGCGCCAGCGCCGTAACGGCGATAAAACCTTTCATCCATGTCCCTCGACCGACGGCGCATGCCATCAGCCCTGAGTAAAGAGTCAGACCCGTCAAGGGCAGCCATGTTCCTTGGCGAGTGCCCGGGTCTCGTATTTGTCCAGGCCCTCGGGCCCGGAGCGCTTGTTGAGCACCGGGTTGGTTTCCGCCTGCCAGTCGGCCTGATAACAGCCGTTGCGCGACGCAGGCGCCTCGGGTTCCGGCGTGGCTTTCGGGCTGCTCCCGCAAGCCGCCAGTGAACCCGCGACGATCAACAGCGCTAACGTCTTGACCATGTCAACACTCCCTTGCCTGGTCAAACGGGCGACCCTCAGGCCTTGGCCCGGCTTTCCAGGACTTCCACGGCTGGCAGGACCTTGCCTTCGACGAATTCGAGGAACGCACCGCCACCGGTAGAAATGTAGGAGATCTGCTCTGCCACGCCATACTTGTCGATGGCCGCCAGGGTGTCGCCACCGCCGGCAATGGAGAACGCCGCGCTGTCCGCGATGGCCTGGGCCAGCACCTTGGTGCCATTGCCGAACTGATCGAATTCGAACACGCCGACCGGACCGTTCCACAGGATAGTCTTGGACGACTTCAGCAGCTCGGCGAAATTCGCCGCGGTCTGCGGACCGATGTCCAGGATCATGTCGTCGGCAGCGACGTCAGCGATCAGCTTGACGGTCGCAGCGGCGCTTTCCGCGAATTCCTTGGCAACCACTACGTCCACTGGCAGCGGTACGCTGACCTTGGCGGCGATGGCGCGAGCGGTGTCCAGCAGGTCCGGCTCGTACAGGGATTTACCGACCGGGTGACCGGCAGCGGCCAGGAAGGTGTTGGCGATGCCGCCACCGACGATCAACTGGTTGCAGATCTGGCTCAGGCTATTCAGCACGTCGAGTTTGGTCGACACCTTGGAGCCGGCAACGATAGCCGCCATCGGCTGGGCCGGGGCACCCAGGGCTTTGCCCAGTGCGTCCAGTTCAGCGGCCAGCAGCGGGCCGGCAGCAGCGACTTTGGCGAACTTGGCCACGCCGTGGGTCGAACCCTCGGCACGGTGAGCGGTGCCGAAGGCGTCCATCACGAACACGTCGCACAGGGCGGCGTATTGCTGGGCCAGTTCGTCAGCGTTCTTTTTCTCGCCTTTGTTGAAGCGCACGTTTTCGAACAGCACGATGTCGCCCGCTTTCACGTCAACACCGCCCAGATAATCGGCCACCAGCGGCACTTCACGACCCAGAGCACGGCTCAGGTAGTCGGCGACTGGCTTGAGGCTGTTCTCGGCCGAGAACTCGCCTTCGGTCGGACGGCCAAGGTGCGAGCAGACCATCACGGCCGCGCCTTTTTCCAGGGCCAGCTTGATGGTCGGCAGCGAGGCCAGGATACGCGCATCGCTGGTGACAACACCGTCCTTGACTGGAACGTTGAGGTCTTCGCGGATCAATACGCGCTTACCTTGCAGATCGAGGTCGGACATCTTCAACACGGTCATGGGTCGCACTTCCTACGGTTTTTTTGAAGTTGCTGTTTGCAGATAGTGTTCTGCAACGTCCAGCATTCGGTTGGCAAAACCCCATTCATTGTCGAACCAGGCCAGGATGTTCACCAGCCGAGGGCCGGAAACGCGGGTCTGACTGGCATCGACGATCGCCGAATGTGGGTCATGGTTGAAATCACAGCTTGCGTGGGGTAGCTCGGTGTAGGCCAGCAGGCCTTTGAGCGGGCCGCTGGTGGCGGCTTCGCGCAGGATCCGGTTTACCTCGGTGGCGTCGGTCGCGGTGGCGGTCTGCATCGTGATATCGAGGCAGGACACGTTGACCGTCGGCACCCGCACGGCTTTGGCCTGAATTCGTCCGGCAAGTTCCGGCAGCAGGCGTTCGATACCTCGCGCCAGACCGGTGGACACCGGAATCACCGACTGGAACGCCGAACGGGTACGGCGCAGGTCTTCGTGGTGATAGGCATCGATGACCGGCTGATCGTTCATCGCCGAGTGAATGGTGGTGATCGACACGTAGTCCAGACCAATGGCCTGATTCAGCAGGCGCAACAGCGGCACGCCGCAGTTGGTGGTGCAGGACGCGTTGGACACCAGCAATTCGTCGCCGGTCAGGCAGTCCTGGTTCACGCCGTAGACGATGGTCGCGTCAACGTCCGTCTCGCTGGCCATCGGCTGGGAAAACAACACACGCGGGGCGCCGGCGTCGAGGAAACGCTGGCCGTCTTCGCGAGTGTGATAAGCGCCGGAGCACTCCAGCACCAGATCGACGCCCAGGGACGCCCAATCGATGCCTTCGGGGGTGGCACTGCGCAGGACCTTCACGCAGTCGCCATTAATATGCAGACAATCGCCCTCGACCTTCACTTCGCCGGGGAACCGGCCATGGGTGGAGTCAAAGCGTGTCAGGTATTCGATACTGGCCATGTCCGCCAGATCGTTGATCGCGACAATCTCGAACCCGGCCTTTTCGCCTCGCTCGAACAACGCACGCAAGACGCAACGACCAATCCGGCCGTAGCCGTTGAGTGCAACTTTGTAGGGACGCGGTTGAGGCATGGGGTTCTCGATAGACGCAGGCAAACGAATTCTCGTTAACAACACAACCCCCCTGTAGGAGCGAGCTTGCTCGCGATGGTGGCCCAGACAACGCGGGCATTCAGGCATCCAGCGTTATCGTTAACGACCATCGCGAGCGAGCTCGCTCCTACAGGGGGTTCGCGGTGGTCAGAAACCACCGCGTCGTGCTTAGTCTTCCAGCAGCTCTTCAGCCTGACCCAGGATGTTTTCCAGGGTGAAGCCGAACTCTTCGAACAAGGCCGGCGCAGGCGCCGACTCGCCGTAGGTGGTCATGCCGATCACGCGGCCTTCCAGGCCCACGTACTTGTACCAGTAGTCCGCGTGGGAAGCTTCGATGGCGATACGGGCGCTGACCTGCAACGGCAGGACCGATTGCTTGTAGCCGGCGTCCTGCGCATCGAACACGCTGGTGCACGGCATGGAAACCACACGCACCTTGCGGCCCTGCTCGGTCAGTTTGTCGAAGGCCTGAACGGCCAGGCCGACTTCCGAGCCGGTGGCGATCAGGATCAGCTCAGGCTCGCCTGCGCAGTCCTTCAACACGTAACCGCCACGCGCGATCTCTTCGATCTGAATCGCATTGCGGGTTTGGTGCTGCAGGTTCTGACGCGAGAAGATCAGGGCCGAAGGACCGTCCTTGCGCTCCAATGCGCACTTCCAGCTCACCGCCGATTCAACGGCGTCGGCTGGGCGCCAGGTATCGAGGTTCGGCGTGCAGCGCAGGCTGGCCAGTTGCTCGATTGGCTGGTGAGTCGGGCCGTCTTCGCCCAGACCGATGGAGTCGTGGGTGTAGACGTGGATCACCCGCTGTTTCATCAGGGCCGACATGCGCACCGCGTTACGCGCGTATTCCATGAACATCAGGAAGGTCGCGCCGTAAGGCACCAGGCCGCCGTGCAGGGCAACGCCGTTCATGATCGCCGTCATGCCGAATTCACGCACGCCGTAGTACATGTAGTTGCCGCTGGCATCTTCGGCGGTAACACCTTTGCAACCTTTCCACAGGGTCAGGTTGGAACCGGCCAGGTCAGCCGAACCGCCGAGGAACTCAGGCAGCAACGGGCCGAACGCATTCAGGGCGTTCTGGCTGGCTTTACGGCTGGCGATGGTTTCGCCCTTGGCCGCCACTTCGGCGATATAGGCCGAGGCTTTTTCGCTGAAGTCAGCTGGCAGGTCACCGCTCAGACGACGCACCAGTTCGTTGGCTTCAGTCGGGAACGCGGCGGAGTAAGCAGAGAAACGCTGGTCCCACTCGGCTTCAACAGCGCGACCGGCTTCCTTGGCGTCCCACTCGGCATAGATATCGGCCGGGATTTCGAACGGGCCGTGATTCCATTTCAGCGCCGCACGGGTCAGGGCGATTTCCGCGTCACCCAGCGGGGCGCCGTGGCAATCTTCCTTGCCTTGCTTGTTCGGAGAACCGAAACCGATGGTGGTCTTGCAGCAGATCAGGGTTGGCTGCTCGCTTTTACGTGCAGTGTCGATCGCCGTCTTGATCTCTTCCGGGTCGTGACCGTCGACATTGCGGATCACTTGCCAGTTGTAGGACTCAAAACGCTTCGGGGTGTCGTCGGTGAACCAGCCTTCGACTTCGCCATCGATGGAGATGCCGTTGTCATCGTAGAAGGCGATCAGCTTGCCCAGGCCCAGGGTACCGGCCAGGGAAGCGACTTCGTGGGAAATGCCTTCCATCATGCAGCCATCACCCAGGAACACATAGGTGTGGTGATCGACGATGTTGTGGCCAGGACGGTTGAACTGCGCCGCCATGACTTTTTCAGCCAGGGCAAAACCCACGGCGTTGGCCAGGCCCTGGCCCAGTGGACCGGTGGTGGTTTCTACGCCCGGGGTGTAGCCGAGTTCCGGGTGGCCCGGGGTGCGGCTGTGCAGTTGACGGAACTGCTTGAGGTCATCGATCGACAGGTCGTAGCCGGTCAGGTGCAACAGTGAGTAGATCAGCATCGAGCCGTGGCCGTTGGACAGCACGAAGCGGTCACGGTCGGCAAACGATGGATTGCTCGGGTTGTGCTTGAGGTAGTCGCGCCAAAGCACTTCGGCGATATCTGCCATACCCATAGGGGCACCGGGATGGCCGCTGTTGGCTTTTTGCACGGCATCCATGCTGAGGGCACGAATGGCGTTGGCACGCTCACGACGGCTAGGCATCGCTGTTCTCCTGGGGGCTTGATTAAAACGAAACGGAAAAAAGGCGAGCATTTTCCCTCACCGGGCCGCCTCGGGGCAATGACAGATAGTCATCTGAAGGCGTTTTTCCAATGGATAACGACGTATTCGCCTGGTGAAACCTTTCCGCCGTCCGATTGTTGACAAAAGCTAACGTCGAGAAGTGCCATCTATCGAGCAATATCAAAACTTTTTGATATTGCTCTTGCGATACCTTCGACCCGTGACTAGACTGCCGGCCTTATGAATTTACGCGTGCCCTCCATTCAACATGACGATTGCGATGAGCTGGCGGCCTTGTGCAAGGCTGGCGGCGATCCCCTGCGGTTGAATGTCTTGCGCGCACTGGCCAATGACTCGTTCGGCGTACTGGAACTGGCGCAGATCTTCGGCATCGGCCAGTCAGGCATGAGCCACCACCTCAAGGTACTGGCACAGGCCGACCTGGTGGCAACGCGCCGCGAAGGCAACGCGATTTTCTACCGTCGCGCGCTGCCCCACACCGAACTGCTGGGCGGCAAACTGCACGCAGCATTGCTCGAAGAAGTGGACAACCTGACGCTGCCGACCGACGTACAGTCGCGCATCACCCAGGTCCATGGGCAACGTGCGGCGGCCAGCCAGGATTTTTTCTCAAGGGTTGCGGAGAAGTTTCGCGCCCAGCAAGACTTGATCGCCGGTCTGCCGCAATACCGCGAAAGCGTGGTGGCCCTGCTCGACAAGCTGAGCTTCGACAAAGACGCCACGGCCATTGAAGTCGGCCCCGGCGATGGCGCATTCCTGCCGGACCTGGCGCGCCGCTTCGCGCAAGTCACGGCGCTGGATAACAGCAGTGCGATGCTCGAACTGGCGCGCCAGGTCTGCGAACGCGACAAGCTGACTAACGTTAGCCTGCAACTGGCCGATGCATTGAACGGCGTCAGCCTCAAGGCCGATTGCGTGGTACTGAACATGGTGCTGCACCATTTTGCCGCACCGGCCGATGCGCTCAAGCACATGGCCCATTTGCTGCAACCAGGCGGTAGCCTGTTAGTGACAGAGTTATGTAGCCACAACCAGAGTTGGGCCAAGGAGGCCTGCGGTGATCTCTGGCTGGGGTTTGAACAGGACGATCTGGCCCGTTGGGCCACCGCTGCGGGACTCGTTCCCGGGGAAAGCCTCTATGTAGGCTTACGTAATGGTTTCCAGATCCAGGTCCGCCATTTTCAGCGACCGGCTGGCGACACTCACCATCGGTAATTTCAGGAAAACATCGAGATGAGCGAATACTCCCTTTTCACCTCCGAGTCCGTGTCTGAAGGGCATCCGGACAAAATCGCCGACCAGATTTCTGATGCGGTGCTGGACGCCATCATTGCTGAAGACAAGTTCGCCCGTGTGGCGTGCGAGACTCTGGTGAAAACGGGCGTGGCGATCATCGCCGGCGAAGTCACCACTTCCGCCTGGGTTGATCTGGAGCAGATCGTTCGTGACGTGATCACCGACATCGGCTACACCAGCTCCGACGTTGGCTTCGACGGCGCGACCTGCGGCGTGATGAACATCATCGGCAAGCAGTCCCCTGACATCAACCAGGGTGTCGACCGTGCCAAGCCTGAAGATCAGGGCGCCGGCGACCAGGGCCTGATGTTCGGCTACGCCAGCAATGAAACCGACGTGCTGATGCCTGCACCGATCACCTTCTCGCACCAACTGGTGCAGCGCCAGGCTGAAGCCCGTAAATCCGGCCTGCTGCCTTGGCTGCGCCCGGACGCCAAGTCGCAAGTGACCTGCCGTTACGAAAACGGCAAGGTTGTCGGTATCGACGCCGTCGTTCTGTCGACCCAGCACAACCCGGAAGTGTCGTACAACGACCTGCGCGAAGGCGTGATGGAGCTGATCGTCAAGCACGTGCTGCCTGCCGAACTGCTGAGCAAGGACACCCAGTTCCACATCAACCCGACCGGCCAGTTCATCATCGGCGGCCCAGTGGGTGACTGCGGTCTGACCGGTCGCAAGATCATCGTCGACAGCTACGGCGGCATGGCCCGTCACGGCGGTGGCGCGTTCTCCGGTAAAGATCCATCGAAGGTTGACCGTTCGGCGGCCTACGCCGGTCGTTACGTGGCCAAGAACATCGTTGCCGCCGGCCTGGCCGAGCGTTGCGAGATTCAGGTGTCCTACGCCATCGGCGTTGCCCAGCCAACTTCGATCTCGCTGAATACCTTCGGTACCGGCAAGATCAGCGATGACAAGATCGTCAAACTGGTCCGTGAAGTGTTCGACCTGCGTCCATACGCGATCACCACCATGCTCGACCTGCTGCACCCGATGTATCAGGAAACCGCTGCGTACGGCCACTTCGGTCGCACCCCGGCGACCAAGACCGTTGGTGACGACACCTTCACCACGTTCACCTGGGAAAAAACCGACCGCGCCGACGCCCTGCGTTCTGCTGCCGGCCTGTAAGGTTCCCCCGCAACACCCGAAGCCCCGCACGGTTCGCGCCCTGCGGGGCTTTTTATTGGCATTCGCTTTACACCGCATCAAGGCCTTCGCGAGCAAGCCCGCTCCCACAGGGTTATGAGTGGGTCAGTTGATTTGTGAACGCCATCGCTTACTGTGGGAGCGAGCTTGCTCGCGATGAGGCCAGCACAACCACCAGAAATACCCGGCAAAACACCCCCTCGCTGCGCCAACTGATACTGACCTAGCCTTCACGCACCTCACCGAGCAAGGACGCTCAAGATGCTTCCCGACCTACGCCTGTTTTTCGCCGCTCTACTGACCCTTGCCTACCTGACCGCCAGCGCCGCCGAGTGCCCGGAATGGCCAGCCGAACGCGCCCGGAACGAAGTCGGCAAACTGCAACAACAAATCGACCTCTGGGACGACAGCTATCACCGCCAGGGACGCTCACTGGTCGCCGATGAACTCTACGACCAGTCCCGCGCGCGACTCACCCAATGGCGCCACTGCTTTAATCTGAGCCCGCCCGCAGACCCCTTGCGCACTGCGCGCGGTACGCTGCCCCACCCCATCGCCCACACCGGCCTGGACAAACTGCACGATCAGCCCGCCGTGGAAAAATGGCTGCGTGACCGGGTCGACGTCTGGGTCCAGCCTAAAATCGATGGTGTGGCGGTGACTCTGGTTTACCGCAGCGGCCTGTTGGCCCAGGCAATCAGCCGCGGCGACGGCCAAAGCGGCCAGGACTGGACGGTACCTGCACGGCAGATTCCGGCCATCCCGCAACGGCTATCTCAGGCCCGGGACTTGATCGTGCAAGGCGAACTGTATTGGCGCCTGACCGATCACGTGCAGGCCCGGGCCGGTAGCCTCAATGCTCGTGGCTCGGTAGCCGGTCTGATGGCACGCAAGGTCTTGAGCGCCGAACAGGCCGCCGGCATCGACCTGTTTGTCTGGGACTGGCCCCAAGGACCGGCGAGCGTACCCGAGCGTGCCGCGGCGCTGACTGCGCTGGGCTTCCCGAGTACCACGGCATACAGCCAGCCCATCGCCTCCGTCATTGATGCCGAACGCTGGCGCGAGCACTGGTATCGTTCCCCCTTGCCCTTTGCCAGCGACGGCATCGTCCTGCGCCAGAATCAGCGACCAGCCGCCGAACGCTGGCAAGCCAGGTCACCCTACTGGGCCATCGCCTGGAAATACCCCTTCGCCCAGACACTGGCCGAAGTCCGCCAGGTTCACTTCAAAATCGGCCGGACCGGGCGGATCACTCCGGTTCTTGAACTGACCCCGGTAAAGCTCGATGACCGGCAGATCAAGCACGTCAGCGTCGGTTCGTTGCAACGCTGGCAGACGCTGGACATCCGCCCGGGTGACCAGGTCGCCATCAGCCTGGCCGGGCTGACCATTCCCAGGCTCGATAGGGTTGTATTGCGCAGCAGCGAACGCGCCGAATTGAACGCGCCGCGGGCAGAGGACTTTCATTCATTGAGTTGCTGGCAACCGACTCCGGGCTGTGAGAGCCAGTTTCTTGCGCGCCTGACCTGGCTCAGCAGCAAACAAGGCCTGGCGCTGCCCAATGTGGGTCCGGGCACCTGGGAAAAACTTCTTGCAACAGGTCGGCTGAACGGTCTGTTGGATTGGTTGACCCTCGATGCCCAAGAGCTTGCTACCATTGACGGTTTCGGCGAGCGCAGCGCGGCTCGTCTTGCGGACAGCTTCAACCGAGCCCGGCAACGCCCGTTCGCGCACTGGCTGAAAGCCTTGGGATTGCCGCCGACAGGTCAGGCGCATCTCGGCGATTCATGGCTGGTACTGGCGCAGCGAGACATCGAACAATGGCGGGCCGAGGCCGATATCGGGCCAGGGCGCGCGGCGCAACTGAGCGCTTTTTTCCGCGATCCGCAGGTACTGGGCTTGAGTGAAACGTTACGTGATGCGGGGATTGACGGCTTTTAGTTGTCGGCCCTGCGCCCAGCGGGAACCACAAGGGACCGCTGGGCTCCAACAGCCATTGCCACAGTGGTCTGCTTGCTTTCCTACATGGAGCTTTTATGAAATTTCTTTCACCGCTCGCCCTGTTGACCCTTTGCAGCGTGCTGGCCACCCCGTTGATGGCGGACGAGGAAGCGCCGGGGCTGACCGGTTGCGCCGCCAAGAAGCAAGGCATCGTCAACCAGATCGAATTGGCCAAGGTCCGCGGCAACGCCGACCAGCAGGCAGGCCTGGAAAAGGCCTTGAGCGAAGTCGAAGCGAACTGCACCGACGCCTCGCTGAAGAAGGAACGGGAAAACAAGGTGCTCGACGCCAAGCACGAAGTCAGCAAGCGTCAGGCAGACCTCGACAAGGCCATGAGCAAAGGCGATCCCGACAAGATCAACAAGCGCAAAGACAAACTCGCCGATGCCCGCAAGGAATTGCAGAACGCACTCGATGAGTTGGATAAGTAACGCAGCAGTTTTTTTGTGGCGAGGGGGCTTGCCCCCGTTGGACTGCGAAGCAGTCCCAAAATCGCTGAACCGAACTCAGTCAGATATACCTGACAGTTCAAACAAACGACGGCTACGCCGTCGAACGGGGGCAAGCCCCCTCGCCACAGGTCATGCGTAGCGCCGAATCAATGATCCCGAAACGCCTTATGACAAGCACTGCAAGCATCTTCGACTTTCTGTACCGCCGGCCCCAGGTTGCTGGCCTTGTAGGGTTGGACCTGGCTGGCGATCACCAATTCACCGGTGGCGCTTTCAAGGTCGCGGGCCATTGCCTGAAAGCGTGTCTGTTGCTCCCAGACATCGCTCTTGGCGCTGGTGTGATCCTCCTCGCGCACTTGCGGAAAATGCTGCCACGGCTCACGGGACAACGCATCGAGTTTCACCGCACCTTCGGCGAACTTCGGGCCATCGAAGGCAATGCGCCCACGCAACATACCGCCCAGGTCTTCGCCAGTCTTGAGCATCTGCTTGAAAATGGCCTTGCGCTGGCCGAGCGGCGAGTTGGGGTCGATACCGCCACAAGCGGACAGCGTCAGGCAGGCCAGCAATACAACAGAAAGTCTTTTAAGAGTCATGGTGGCTTCAGGTCACGGGAAACGGCGGCCAGTATCCTCGCGTCATCGGCAAAGACCAATAGCCCTATTATCAATAAGGGTTGCTAGCGCATGGAGCGCTCAAGCAACCGGCAAAGGAACCACTCCATGAACAGCCGTTTCAAGGCATGGCGTCACAGCCTGGCCTGGACCCTGCCGATGGTGGCCCTGCTCGCAGGCTGCACCGGTGGCGACAGCCAACAACCGAAAACCCACGCCCTGGCCACCTACTCCAGCGCCACATGGGAAGCGCTGCCGGCAGTGTCCGACAGCGACCTGGTCGCCGGTTTCGGTTCCTGGCGCAGCGCCTGTACCCGACTCAAGGCCGATCCGGTCTGGGGTGGCACCTGCGCAGCGGCTGTCAACGTGCCGCAAACCGCCAGCGACATTCGCGGTTTTCTCAAACAGAACCTCGATGTCTATGGCCTGCGCGCCGCCAACGACAACCCCAACGGCCTGATCACCGGCTACTACGAACCGGTCTATCCCGGGAGCCTGACCCAGACCAGCGCTGCCAATGTCCCGGTCTATGGCGTCCCCGAGGACATGATCATCGTCGCCCTCGACAGCATTTACCCGGAACTCAAGGGCAAGCGCCTGCGCGGTCGACTCGAAGGTCGCGTGCTCAAGCCATACGACGATGCGGCAGCCATCGAAAGCAAAGGGGTCAATGCGCCGGTCGTGGCCTGGCTGACCGATCCGATGAACCTGCAGTTCCTGCAAATCCAGGGTTCGGGTCGTATCCAGCTCGACAATGGTCGCCAGTTGCGCATTGCCTACGCCGATCAGAACGGCCACCCGTATCGACCGATCGGCCGCTGGCTGGTGGAACAGGGCGAACTGAAAAAAGAAGACGTGACCATGGGCGCCATCAGCACCTGGGCCAAGGCCAATCCATCGCGGATCCCCGAACTGCTCGGCAGCAACCCCAGTTATGTGTTCTTCACCCGCAACCCGGACAGCAACGAAGGTCCGCGCGGCTCGCTGAACGTACCGTTGACCGCCGGTTACAGCGCGGCGGTGGATCGCAAGGTGATTCCGCTGGGCAGCCTGTTGTGGCTGTCCACCACCAGACCGGACGGCACGGCCCTGGTTCGCCCCGTGGCAGCACAGGACACCGGCGGCGCCATTGCCGGCGAGGTTCGGGCGGATCTGTTCTGGGGCACCGGGGATGCGGCCGGGCAACTGGCCGGGGACATGAAACAGCAGGGGCAGATCTGGATGCTCTGGCCCAAAGGCGCGACGTTGCCGCAAGTGCCGCAGGTGGCGGATGCCGAGAAGACCAAGCCCTGAGGCGAGTGTTGACCGTTAGATAGCTTTCGCGAGCAGGCCCGCTCCTACACTGGAACGCACACTCCTGTGGGAGCGAGCTTGCTCGCGATGAGGCCGGCAAAAACCCTGAAGATCTGTCAGGCTGACACCACAAAGAAACTCACGATCAACCCCATCCCCACGAACCACATCAACGACCGCAGCGTCGCCCAGTCCGCCAGGTAGCAAATGATGTAGAGCAGCCGGCTGGTAATGAACAGCACGGCCAGCACATTGATCGTCACCAGTTCGGCATTGCCGACCAGATGCGCCACGATCACCGCCGCAGCGAACGCCGGGGTCACTTCAAAGCTGTTCAGTTGCGCCGCATTCGCGCGCCTGCCCAAGCCTTCCAGCGAATCGAGAAAGTCCCGGGGATCATGGTTGTCTCTCAACCTGAACCCGCCACTGATCTTGGCCACGCCCACACACACATACGGCAGGAAAATCGCGATCAAAATGCACCACAGAGCAACCGTCATAAAGCAGTCCCTTCTTCACGTTTCAGAACAGTCAAAATTTCATGACCAATATACCGATCAGCACCAGCCCACAGGCCAAGAGGCGTGGCCCGCCAAAAGGCTCTTTCAGGTAACGCATGCCAAACAGCACCACCAGAATTACGCTGATCTCGCGCAACGCCGCCGCTTCTGCAATCGAGCCCAGCTGCATCGCCCACAGCACCAGAGCGTAGCTGAACAACACGCAGAACCCGACGGCCAGGCCCAGTCGCCACTGCTCGCGCCAGAACAACATGAACGCGGGTCGTTTGCGCACCAACGCCAACAGCGGAAACGGCCAGGCACTGAGCAAGGTGACCCAAACCAGATAATCCAGTGGATGGGACCAGCGTCGCAATGCCTGCCCGTCAATGTAGGTGTAGCAACCGATGCACAGGCCGATCAGCGCCACCACCGGCAACATCGACCAGGGCAAACGCGCACCGCCGCCGCCCTGCCAGAGCAGGCACAGCATGCCGAACGGGATCAGCAGGATTCCGAAAATCTGCTGATGGGTCAGCACTTCCCCGGCAAAGATCAGCGTCAGCGCCAGCACCACCAACGGTGACAGGCCACGCATCAATGGATAGACCAGCCCGAGGTCGCCGACCCGATAGGCCTGGATGAGCAAATAGCGATAGAGCAACTCGAACGCCGCCGACGCCAGGATCCACGGCCAGATCTCCAGTGGCGGCACGCTCAGGAACGGCAGCATCAGCACGACAAAGAGCAGCGCCACGCTGTCCATGCAGGCCACCACCAACAGCCGCTCCGCACTGAACTTGATCAGGGTATTCCACGCCGCATGCAACAGCGCCGCCACCAACACCAACGCCGTCGCAAGCACGGCCTACTCCTTTTGTTGTCTCCACGATCCCCGTAGGAGCGAGCTTGCTCGCGAAAAACGTGAGGACAACGCGCTCAATCAGCGAGCACCCGTCTTCGTTCACGTCCATCGCGAGCGAGCTCGCTCCTACAGGGGCCGGGTAGAGAATTGATTCGCCATATTTCACTGTCTGTTTATACTGCAAGCGACCACGCCGCACTCAGTTGCGCACAAACTTATTCCAATAAAAATCCTGCCCGGCCCGCTCTCGTCGAGAACGGTCGTCGGCCTGCGTATGCCTGATCACAGCGTCAAGACTACCGACAGAGACCTTGCGCATGCCACTCGCTTTGCTTGCCCTCGCCGTTGCCGCCTTCGGCATCGGCACCACCGAATTCGTCATCATGGGTCTTTTGCCCGATGTCGCCCGCGACCTCAGCGTGAGCATTCCCGACGCCGGATTGCTGATCACCGGCTACGCCCTGGGCGTGGTATTCGGTGCACCGATCCTCGCGGTCGGCACCGCCAACATGCCGCGCAAGGCCACGTTGTTGGGCATGACGCTGATGTTCATCCTCGGCAACATGCTCTGCGCGCTGGCGCCAAACTACGCCACGTTGATGGCCGCGCGCGTGATCACGGCACTGTGCCACGGCGCATTTTTCGGCATTGGTTCGGTGGTGGCCGCCGGGCTGGTGGCCCCCAACAAAAGGGCTCAGGCGATTGCCATGATGTTCACCGGCCTGACCTTGGCCAACGTGCTCGGCGTGCCACTGGGTACCGCACTCGGGCAATACGCAGGCTGGCGCTCGACCTTCTGGGCGGTGTCGGTGATCGGGGTGCTGGCGGCGATTGCGCAATGGGTCTGGCTGCCGAAAAACATCGCGATGGATAAAGCCAACCTGGCCAGCGAGTTCAAGGTACTGGGCAAGGCCAACGTACTGCTGGCCCTGGGCATGAGTGTACTGGCCTCGACCAGCCTGTTCAGTGTGTTCACTTACATTGCGCCGATCCTGCAAGACATCACCGGTGTCAGCCCCCACGGCGTCACCCTCATGCTGCTGTTGTTCGGCGTTGGCCTGACCGCCGGCAGCATGCTCGGTGGTCGTCTGGCGGACAGCCGTTTGCTGCCTTCGCTGGTGGGCATGGCGCTGGCGGTGCTGGTGGTACTGGCGGCATTCACGCAAACCAGTCACTCGGTCATCCCGGCGGCCATCACACTGGTGTTGTGGGGGACGTTTGCCTTTGCCTTGTGCCCGATCCTGCAACTGCTGATCATCGATCAGGCCTTTGAGGCACCAAACCTGGGTTCGACCTTGAACCAGAGCGCCTTCAACCTCGGCAACGCCGCCGGGGCATGGATTGGCGGGCTGGTTGTGGCCAGCGGTGCCGATCTGGCGGACTTGCCCTGGACCGGTGCACTGGTCAGCGGGCTGACCGTGCTGACCGCACTGTTTTTCATCTATCGCCAGCGTCGCGGTGCGGCTGCGCTTGATGCGGTGGGCTGAGGATCAGCTTGATGGTTTTTTGATTTTCTGCGGATCGGGCGCTTCGCTCTGATCCGCAGATTTTTTCGGCGGCCCGCTTTCGCTGCGAATCTGCGCATGGCTGATCAGCGCGAAAATAAAACTGCCACCGATGATGTTCCCCGCCAGCGTCGGCCCGGCGAACACCAGCCAGAAATCACTCCACGGCAACTCGCCGGCAAATACCAGATACGAAACCTCCAGCGAACCGACCACGATGTGGGTGAAATCCCCCAGCGCCATGAGGTAGGTGATGAGGATGATGATCCACATCTTGGCGCTCTCCATGGACGGGATCATCCAGACCATGGTGGCGATCATCCATCCGGAAATGATGCCCTTGGCGAACATCTGGCTGGCGTGGTTTTCCATGACCTTGCGGCCGATATCGAGGAAGGCGACATCGGTCTTGCTGTCGAAAATCGGCAGTTCCAGCATCACGTACGCCACCAGCAAGGTGCCACAGAGGTTGCCGACCAGCACCACCGTCCACAGCCGTAGCAGCCGGCCGAAGTTGGCCAGCGTCGGTTTGGTCATTACCGGCAACACGGCGGTCAGGGTGTTTTCGGTGAACAGTTGCTGGCGAGCGAGGATCACCGCGAGGAAACCGGCGCAATAACCGAAACTCGCGATCACCTTGAATCCTTCGCCATCCGGAAGACGTGAATTGAGCAAGCCCATGCCCATCAGCGACAGCCCCATGGTCAACCCCGCCGCGAGCGCCGACCACCACAACGCGGCAATGCTGCGCTCCAGCTCCTGGTCGCCCTGGGTACGGATGATCTCGTGCAGCACCGCGGCACGGGGTGGCTGGCTCTTTTCGACTTCGTGCTCTTCTTGCGCCGAAAGGTTCGGGGTCTTGCCGTCTTGTGCCGAGTTCATGGGATGCGCAACCGGTGGCGGGCTATTCAGCTATGACCTGTGCAGCGGGGATTCCGTTCTGTAGGAGCGAGCATGCTCGCGATGGACTTGAGAGCACCACTGGGTGTCAGGTACCCAGTGTTATCGTTAACGACCATCGCGAGCAGGCTCGCTCCTACACGCTGGCGTCGTCCTTGAACTGGTCCTTGACGTACTTGATCTCGGTCCGGCCGTGAGGCGCCGGCAAGCCGTCTTCACCGAGGTTCACGAACACCATTTTTTCAACGGTGAGGATGCTCTTGCGGGTGATCTTGTTGCGCACCTCGCACGTCAGGGTGATCGAAGTGCGGCCGAACTCGGTCGCCGTGATGCCCAGTTCGATGATGTCGCCCTGGCGCGAGGCGCTGACGAAATTGATTTCTGAAATGTACTTGGTGACCACACGCTGGTTGCCCAACTGAACGATGGCGTAGATCGCCGCCTCTTCGTCGATCCAGCGCAGCAGGCTACCGCCGAACAGCGTGCCGTTAGGGTTGAGGTCTTCGGGTTTTACCCATTTGCGGGTGTGGAAATTCATGTTCACTCCTGAGCGTCTTGCCGAATGATGCCGACCATCATGGCAGAGCCCGACCTAGAGCTCTATTGAGCATCGTCTATGGTCTCGATTACCGTTCGGACATTGACCGACAGAAACGCTTTGGAAGATCGGCATAGCCCGCTATAATCGCCACCGTTTCAAAACGGTCATCTTCAATTGCTACCGTTTCCCGCCACCTGTCCGAGGGGCGCTGCAGCAGGTTCGACCTGTCAGGCTCGGATGGGGCGTTGCCTGGCCTTCACTGGCTGGACACTAAACGCACAACGGCGCCCATTCGCATACATTACGAATGGAGGCTCTTCATGAGCGCTGTTATCACGCCTGCAGATTTTAACGATTACAAAGTTGCCGACATGTCCCTGGCTGCCTGGGGCCGTCGCGAAACCATCATCGCCGAATCCGAAATGCCAGCCCTGATGGGTCTGCGCAACAAGTATTCCGCCGAGCAACCGCTCAAGGGCGCGAAGATCCTCGGCTGCATCCACATGACCATTCAGACTGCCGTGCTGATCGAAACCCTGGTTGCCCTGGGTGCCGAAGTACGCTGGTCGTCCTGCAACATTTTCTCGACTCAGGACCAGGCTGCTGCTGCCATCGCCGCTGCCGGCATCCCGGTTTTCGCCTGGAAAGGTGAAACCGAACAAGAGTACGAGTGGTGCCTGGAGCAGACCATCCTCAAAGATGGCGCGCCTTGGGATGCCAACATGATCCTCGACGACGGCGGTGACCTGACCGAGCTGCTGCACAAGAAGTACCCACAGGTTCTGGACCGCGTCCACGGCGTGACCGAAGAAACCACCACCGGCGTTCACCGCCTGCTGGACATGCTGGCCAAGGGCGAGCTGAAAATCCCGGCCATCAACGTCAACGACTCGGTGACCAAGAGCAAGAACGACAACAAGTACGGCTGCCGTCACAGCCTGAACGATGCGATCAAGCGCGGCACCGACCACCTTCTGTCCGGCAAGCAAGCGCTGGTCATCGGCTACGGCGACGTGGGCAAGGGTTCGGCCCAGTCCCTGCGTCAGGAAGGCATGATCGTCAAGGTTTCCGAAGTCGACCCGATCTGCGCCATGCAAGCCTGCATGGACGGTTTCGAAGTGGTTTCGCCGTTCATCGACGGTATCAACAACGGAACTGAAGCAAGCATCGACAAGGCATTGCTGGGCAAGATCGACCTGATCGTGACCACCACCGGTAACGTCAATGTTTGCGACTCGAACATGCTCAAGGCCCTGAAGAAGCGTGCCGTTGTCTGCAACATCGGCCACTTCGACAACGAAATCGACACCGCTTTCATGCGCAAGAACTGGGCATGGGAAGAAGTGAAGCCGCAGGTTCACAAGATCCATCGTACCGGCGCTGGCGATTTCGACCCACAGAACGACGACTACCTGATCCTGCTGGCCGAAGGCCGTCTGGTTAACCTGGGTAACGCCACCGGCCACCCGAGCCGTATCATGGACGGTTCGTTCGCCAACCAGGTTCTGGCCCAGATCTTCCTGTTCGGCCAGAAGTACGCCGACCTGTCGCCAGCCCAGAAAGCCGAGCGCCTGACCGTTGAAGTACTGCCGAAGAAACTCGACGAAGAAGTGGCCCTGGAAATGGTCCGTGGCTTCGGCGGCGTAGTGACTCAACTGACCAAGACCCAGGCCGACTACATCGGCGTGACCGTTGAAGGTCCGTTCAAGCCGCACGCCTACCGCTACTGATAGACCGGCTTTTCCTGTGTAGGAGCGAGCTCGCTCGCGATGGACGTCAGCGATAACGCGTGCTGTCTGGATGAACGCGTTGCCTTGATGTTTTTCGCGAGCAAGCTCGCTCCTACAGGGGGCCAGCGTCCGCCTTATGAGTTTCCAAGGATATGACCATGTCCCAAGATCGTCGCTACAGCTTCGAGTTCTTCCCTACGAAGACCGATGCTGGGCATGAAAAGCTGCTCGCCACTGCTCGCCAGCTGGCCATCTACAACCCCGATTTCTTCTCCTGCACCTACGGCGCCGGCGGTTCGACCCGCGATCGCACGCTGAACACCGTGCTGCAGCTCGAAAGCGAAGTCAAAATCCCTGCCGCTCCGCACCTGTCCTGCGTGGGCGATAGCAAGGACGACTTGCGCGGCCTGCTGGCCCAGTACAAGGCTGCCGGCATCAAGCGTATCGTCGCCCTGCGCGGTGACCTGCCTTCGGGCATGGGCATGGCCAGCGGTGAGTTGCGCCACGCCAATGACCTGGTTGAATTCATTCGTGAAGAAACCGGTGATCATTTCCACATCGAAGTCGCCGCTTACCCGGAAATGCATCCGCAAGCGCGCAATTTTGAAGACGATGTGGCCAACTTCGTGCGCAAGGCCAACGCTGGCGCCGACAGCGCGATCACCCAGTACTTCTTCAACGCCGACTGCTATTTCTACTTCGTCGAACGCGTGCGGGCGCTGGGCGTGAACATCCCGATCGTGCCGGGCATCATGCCGATCACCAACTACAGCAAGCTGGCGCGTTTCTCCGATGCCTGCGGTGCGGAAATCCCGCGCTGGATCCGCAAGCAACTGGAAGCCTATGGCGACGACACCCAGAGCATTCAGCGCTTTGGCGAACAGGTCATCACCGAGATGTGCGAACAACTGCTGCAGGGTGGCGCTCCAGGGCTGCACTTCTACACGCTGAACCAGGCTGAAGCGAGCCTGGCGGTGTGGAACAACCTGAAGTTGCCGCGTTAAAAAGTCGTTGAAGCACGATTAAAAGATCGCAGCCTGCGGCAGCGCCTACAACGGAATGTCAAATCCCGTAGGCGCTGTCGCAGGCTGCGATCTTTTTGCTTTCAACGCACTATTAATGTGCAGCAATCCACGGAGTTAGAGCATCTGCGGTCAGTTTCTGGCTCTTTCCGGTTTCTCGTCGTAATCTCAGCCTATGCCTTTGATCACGCAGTTAATCGCCGTGCTTGTCTTCACTTGCCTGAGCTTCGCCGCCCGGGGCGAGAAGCTGCGCATTGTCACGGAGCCTTGGGCGCCCTATGTGTACGAAGACAACGGCAAATCCCTGGGCCTGGACTACGAAACCACCGCCATTGTCTTCAAGCGCCTGGGCATCGAAGTGGAGTGGCAGTTCCTGCCATGGAAACGCTGCTTGTCGATGCTTGAAACAGGCCAGGCCGACGGCGCCCTGGACATCTTTCACAGCGACGAACGCGAAGCGACGCTGCTCTACCCCAGCGAACCGCTCTCGGAAGTCCAGTTCGTGATGTTCTACGCCAATGACCGGCCCCACCCGTTTCGCAGCCTCGAAGACTTGCGCGGCCTGACCATCGGCACCTCGCCGGGTTACCTGTACAGCAAGGACTTCAGCGATTCGACGCTGTTCACCCGCGAGCCGGCCCCCACCCATGAAGCCAACTTCGGCAAACTGGTACGCGGGCGAATTGACCTGCTGATCACCGACCGCCGGGTCGGCCAGCATTTGCTCGACGAACTGGGCATCCGCGACAAGATCACCGAAAACCCCACGGTCATCAGCCAGCAAAGCCAGTTTCTCGCGGTGCGGCGCAATGCGGGCATGGATCTGCTGGTGCAACGTTTCGGCGCCGAACTCAAGCGCTTCAAGCGCGAGCCCGCCTACGCTGAACTGAGCGCCCGCTACGGCGCGGAACCGGCAGCCAGCGTGAAGTCTGAAAAGGCCACGGCCGCCACGGAAAAAACCGTTGAGCAGCAGGAAAGCGGCGCGCAGTGATAGCTCTGTTATACTCCGGCCTTCCCGCCAGGCTCACGCCCGGACGCTCGGAATCGTTAAAGGCATCTCAACCCCGCTACTGCGCAGCTTTCAGCCCGCGCGAGCGCTTGCAGACGAGCCTTCGAAACCCAGCAGGACCGGACGGGATTGCGTCCTCTTAAACGCCATTCGCGCCAGGCAAGACTCCCATTGGGCCAAGCCCTAACTAGAACAGGATTACTCATGTCCTTTGCTTCCCTCGGTCTCTCCGAGGCTTTAGTCCGCGCCATCGAGGCGGCGGGCTATACCGAGCCTACTCCGGTGCAACAGCGGGCCATTCCCGCCGTGTTGCAAGGTCGCGACCTGATGGTCGCGGCACAGACAGGTACTGGTAAAACCGGCGGTTTCGCCCTTCCGATCCTGGAGCGGTTGTTCCCCAACGGTCATCCGGACAAGTCCCAACGTCACGGCCCGCGCCAACCGCGCGTACTGGTCCTGACCCCGACTCGCGAACTCGCCGCGCAAGTGCATGAAAGCTTCAAGGTCTATGCCCGTGACCTGAAGTTCGTCAGCGCCTGCATCTTCGGCGGTGTCGGCATGAACCCGCAGGTTCAGGCCATGTCCCGCGGCGTAGACGTGCTGGTGGCCTGCCCTGGTCGCCTGCTCGACCTGGCCGGCCAAGGCAGCGTCGATCTGTCCCACGTGGAAATCCTCGTGCTGGACGAAGCCGACCGCATGCTCGACATGGGCTTCGTCCATGACGTGAAAAAGGTCCTGGCCCGTCTGCCGGCCAAACGCCAGAACCTGCTGTTCTCGGCGACCTTCTCCAAGGACATCACCGACCTCGCCGGCAAGCTGCTGCACAACCCGGAACGCATCGAAGTCACGCCGCCAAACACCACGGTCGAGCGTATCGAACAGCGCGTATTCCGCCTGCCGGCCAGCCACAAGCGCGCCTTGCTGGCCCACCTGATCACCGCTGGCGCCTGGGAACAGGTACTGGTGTTCACCCGCACCAAGCACGGCGCCAACCGCCTGGCCGAGTACCTGGACAAGCACGGCCTGAGCGCCGTCGCGATCCACGGCAACAAGAGCCAGAACGCCCGCACCAAAGCCCTGGCCGACTTCAAGGCCGGCACTGTGCGCATCCTGGTGGCCACCGACATCGCCGCCCGCGGCCTGGACATCGACCAGTTGCCACATGTGGTCAACTTCGAACTGCCGAATGTCGATGAAGACTACGTGCACCGTATCGGTCGTACCGGCCGTGCCGGTCGTTCGGGCGAGGCGATTTCGCTGGTAGCCCCGGACGAAGAAAAACTGCTGAAAAGCATCGAACGCATGACCAAGCAGAAAATCGCCGATGGCGACCTGATGGGCTTCGATGCAAGCACCATCGAGGCGGAAAAGCCTGAAGTGCGCGAGCGTCCGGACATGCGCAACCCGCGCAATCCACGTGGCCCGCGCGGCGACGGTCCGAACGGCAGCGGTGGCGGCGGTGGTCGCAAGGACAAAGGCAAGGACAAGGGCAAGGAAAAACCGGCCGGCGAACGCGGCGAGCGCCCTGCCCGTCAGCAGAAACCACGTGAAGGCACTCCGGCTCGCGAACAGCGTCCGTCGCAGCCTCCTCGTGCCGCCGCTGACCGCGCCCCGGACGAGTTCCTGGACGACGATATCGATAACTTCGGTAACCGCGTCGACTACGTGCCGCAGCAGAAGCCCGCGCAAGGCCGTGGCCGTCGCCCGGGTGCTCCGGCGCAAGGCACCGCGGCAGGTTCGGGTGCTCCACGTTCCGGCAAGCCACAAGGTCGCCAGAACGGTCCCCGCAACAGCGATGGCGCCAGCACCGGCACTCCGCCAGCCAAGCGTAACGGCCCTCGCAGTGGCGCACCGCGCGACGGCCAGGCCCGTCGCGAAGATTCGCGCAATCGCCGGCCGGCCCGTGACGACCAGCCACGTTCGGAACCTGCCGTACAGAACCCGCGTGGCCCGGCGCCGAAGATCATGCACAAGGAGTCGAAGGCGGATCGCTTCCCGACACCTGAGCAGCTGGATCAACTGCCAAGCCGTCCTCGTGGTGAGAAACCAGCGCTGCTGACCCGCAATCGCTGAGTTATCGCTGCAATGAAAAATGCCCCGGTTCGAAAGAGCCGGGGCATTTTTTTGATCAGTGCAAAAACCTGTGGGAGCGAGCTTGCTCGCGATGGTCGTCAACGATAACCCTGGAAGCCTGATGCTCCGCGGCGTTCTCAGGTCTATCGCGAGCAGGCTCGCTCCTACAGTCTCAGCATTACTTCGCTTTTACACCTTCAAAGGTCACGTACATCTCAACCGCATCGGACGATGGGCCCAGGTCTTTCTGCTTGCCGAAGTCGGAACGCTTGAGGCTGAAAGTACCCTCGAAGCCTGCACGGTAGCCGCCCCATGGATCCTTGCCTTCACCCAGGAAAGTAGCCTTGACCACGATTGGTTTGGTTACACCGAGGATAGTCAGGTCGCCAGCTACATCGGCAGTGTCCTTGCCAGCGGCGTTTTTGCCGGTGGGTTTGACGCTGGTGGAAACGAACGTGGCTTTGCTGCCGTTCAGGAAGTCTTTGCTGGAGATGTGCTTGTCACGCTCGGCGTTGTTGGTGAAAACGCTGGCGGTGTTCACGTTGAACTCGATCTTGCTGTCTTCAGGCTTGGCAGCGTCAAAGCTGAACTTGCCGTCGATGTCCTTGAAAGTACCGGTGATGAAGCTGTAGCCCAGGTGGCTGATCTTGAAGTCAACGAAGGCGTGCTGGCCTTCTTTGTCGACCACGTAGTCAGCGGCCATGGCGTTACCGGCGGACAACAGGGCGGAACCGATTGCCAGAGCGGCCAGAGTCTTTTTCAACATGCTTTGTTTTCCTTTGGAGTCGAGGTTGAACTTCAGGCGTTGCGACCCAGCATTCGCTTGAGGGTCACATCACGGTCGATAAAGTGGTGCTTCAATGCTGCCAACGCATGGAGGCCGGAAAAAATTACCAGCACCCACGCCAGGTAGAGGTGAATCACGCCAGCGGTATCTGCCTGATCCGGCAGTCCGGACACCAGCGCAGGCACTTCAAACCAGCCAAACACCGGGATACCGACACCTTCTGCAGTGGAAATCAGGTAACCGGCAATCATCACAGCGAACAGACTGAGATACAGAAAGCCATGGCCGAAATGGGCGCCCAAGCGCGTCATGCGGCTGTAGCTGGCCAGGGTTGGCGGCGGTGGGCTGATGAAGCGCCACAGCACCCGCAGCAGCATCACACCCAGCAACACCAGGCCGATACTCTTGTGCAGGTCCGGCGCGTCTTTGCGCCAGGTGCTGTAGTAGTCGAGCCCGACCATCCACAGCCCAAGCGCGAACAGACCGAAGACCGCCAGTGCCACAACCCAGTGAATGACGATACTGACCCAGCCATAGCGGGAGGTAGAGTTACGTAGCTGCATTGCCTAGATCCTGTAAGTGCTGGCCCAAGACTATCGAGTTATCTATCGAATTAAAGCGGAAAAATTTGCTTTGAAATATCGAAAAATGCGATCAAGAGTCTGAAGCCTGCGAGTTAAGGAAAGATTAAACGCGAAATTGTGAGAAAAAGTGAATACAAACCGGAGAACACCTGTATCAAAAGGTTTATTCGATTCTGGTCCAGGTTTTTCTCCAGGCAAAAAAAACGCGGCCCTTGAGCCGCGTTTTTTTCGCCTGAGCGTTGCTGAGCCTTGGTGTCAGTGGCCCCACTGCTCTCCGATTCAACATTTTTGACCGGTGCCGTCCTGGCAGGCTCCGCCCTCCCCGATCCAGACACCTGATGGCTGCCGCTTCCTTTTCTGCTTCACGCTAACCTTCAACGGTTTTTTTATTAAAGCGATACATATGTATCGCCATTTCCGTAGTTGAACTTGGTTCAATGTGGGCTCAACAGTTCATTGAACAATGAAAAAACATGGCCATTACATACACCAACTTTCAAGCAAGTAGCTCGCAGGCGCTCCCCCCCAATCAAGTGATGTCGGCAGGATAGTAACTTATGTCCGGAAATTGACGATTTCGATTGGTGTTGCAAGCTGACGGAAATCTAGTCATTTACGATCAACGCACGGCGAATCTATGCTTGGCGCGCTTTGGATTCGCCCCTGGGCGTATTCCAAAAAAGAAGGCCACGTTAATAATCAGTGACATCTCCAGTAGAATCTCGACACACGCTAATTATGATAAAAACCTTGATTACTTAGGTCCTTGGAAAACCGGAGGCGGCTGAAAACAATCAGCATCGTGCGGATTAATCTGGCATTTATAATGCCAACTCAGAGCTATACCCTTTAGGAAACCATTCGCTACTTACACAGCCAGAAAGCACTATCAACATGATTATTACTGCTAGTGATTTCATATATCCCCCCGTTATCTGAAGAACATAAAGTCAAAGATCTGGAGCCAGCTATCATTTAGCTCCGAATCTTTTGTGAGAAGCTTCTGATGCATCGCAGCAGCATGTAGGACCGCACAGCCAAACCGGATGGTTGATGTTTGATGGCAAAAAAAAAGCGCGACCCTGGGGCCGCGCTTTTTTACACCTGAACGTTACTGAGCCTTGGTCACAGTGTCCGTCGCAGGTTTGGCCGCTGGCTTCTTCGCCGTCTCGGCTTTCTTCACCGGAGTCTTGGCCGGGGCCTTTTTCGTTTCGGTCTTGGCTGGGGCCTTGGCCGGTGCCTTCTTCGCAGGCTCGGTTTTCACCGGTGCTGCAGGCTTCGGTGGTTCGACCGGTGCCGGAGCAGCAACCGGTGCTGGAGCAGGTGCCGGAGTTACCGGTGCTACCGGCTCAGGTGCCTTGACTGGCTCTGGTTTCTTCTCGTCATCCGAGCCGCCGAACAGGTTGCTGAAGAAATTGCCTTTCTTCGCCACCACCGCACCAGCGCCCGCCGCTGCGGCGGCCGGACCCACTTTCGCCGGTTCGAACGACTTGCCTGCCGCCAGGTCTTCAACCTGGCTGGCCGCACGCTGGCCAGTACGCAGCGCGCCTTCCAGGGTGCCCGGGTACAGGGTGTCGGTGTGTTCGCCAGCGAAGGCTACGCGCTGAATCGGGCGCTCCCACAGGCGCCAGAACTTGCTGATCTGGCCCGGGCCGAAGGCCAGGTAGGCACCGCCAGTCGACGGGTCGGTGCTGTAGCGACGGATTTCATAACCGGTGAACGAACCACGGGCCTGTGGATAAAAAGCGTGCAGGCGAATCAGTACCTGATCAGCCATCTGCTTGTCGCCGAACGCCTGCATGACGCGGGCGTTGTCGCCGGACAGGTTGATCACCACGTTGGCACCGCCCTTCAGGGCAGGCTCGACCCACAACATCCCCAGGCCGGTGTTGCTGTAGATCTCGCCGGACATGCGCGCCTTGCTTTCCCACACCGGCGTCTTGAACTTGAGCATGATCTGGTCGCGCCAACCGTAGTTGGTGCCCTTGATCGCCGCCAGGTGCTGTGCGTCCAGCGCCGGGGTCATCTGGATCTTGTTCAGGGCGCGCAACGGCACGGCCAGCACCACGTAGTCGGCCTGGTAGCCGACGCTGCCGACCTTGACGGTGACGCCGTCCTTGTCCTGGCTGATGGCCGAGACCGGGGAAGCGGTCTTAATGGTTTTCAGCTGCTTGACGAAGGCCTGGGCCAGCACCGGGCTGCCACCGACCAGGCGCGAAGCACGCAGGTCACGATCGGAGACGCCACGGTAGACGCGGCTCTGCTGCGCGAAGTACAGCAGCGACAAGCGCGAAGGTTCATCGTAGCGGGTACGGATCTGCTGGTTGATCAACTGGCGAGCGGTGGCCGGCAGGTTCTGCTTGTCGAGCCAGCTCGACACGTTGATCTGATCCAGCGCGTGCAGCGTGTTGTTGGCGGCCGGGTTCAGCGGGTCGTCGATCGAGCGCGCCAGATCGTCCACGGTCTTGTCGAAACGCTTGAGCGCCTCGGCGGTGGCTGGCTGCTTGGTCGCCAGATCGGCGGCGGAGAAATACTCGCCATCGATCAGGTAGCTTGGGGTCCGCACGAATTCAGGGGCCGGCGTGGTGCTCAGCTTGAAGTTCGAGACGTACTTGTTCAGCACCGGCTGAGCCTTGTCATTGCCGATCCACTCACTGGTGGCCATGCCGGAACGACCGCCCAGGCTCGACCTGGCTTCCAGCAGAGTGACCTGCCAGCCCTTGTTCTGCAGCTCGTATGCGGCAGTCAGGCCCGACAGGCCGCCGCCGATCACGATCGCGGTTTTATCCTTGGCCAGCGCAGACACGCTGAACAGCCCCAACATCACCAGCGCACAGGCGCGCAGCCAACCGACAGACATTCAGCGAACTCCGGAATCACACGAGGAAAACAGTAGTTTTTGCGAGCCAGACGGCTCAAGAGCCGCGAAGGATACGTCAGCCTTCAGACGCCCGCCAGCAACGTCTATCGGCCTGTACAAAGTAGCTCATTCGACACAATGGGTTGTCCCCGCGGCACGCATTGCATAGGCTTGCGCGATTGTTTGTCCGCGCAGGTAACGGACCGCCTCCAGGAGAGTGAAAATGGGCCTGAATAATCAGTGGATGCAACGCGATCTCGCCGTGCTGTGGCATCCCTGCACCCAGATGAAAGATCACGAGCAACTGCCGCTGATCCCGATCAAGCGCGGGGAAGGCGTGTGGCTGGAAGACTTCGAAGGCAAACGCTACCTCGATGCGGTCAGCTCCTGGTGGGTCAATGTGTTCGGACACGCCAACCCGCGGATCAACCAGCGCATCAAGGACCAGGTCGACCAGCTCGAACATGTGATCCTGGCCGGCTTCAGTCATCAACCGGTGATCGAGTTGTCCGAGCGTCTGGTGAAGATGACGCCGGAAGGCCTGACCCGGTGCTTCTACGCCGATAACGGCTCGTCCTGCATCGAAGTCGCGCTGAAAATGAGCTTTCACTACTGGCTCAATCGCGGTCAGCCGAACAAGAAGCGCTTCGTCACCCTGACCAACAGCTACCACGGCGAAACCATGGCGGCGATGTCGGTGGGTGATGTGCCGCTGTTCACCGAGACCTACAAAGCGCTGTTGATGGACACCATCAAGGTGCCGAGCCCGGATTGCTACCTGCGCCCCGAAGGCATGAGCTGGGAAGAACACTCGCGCAACATGTTCGCCGCCATGGAGCAGACCCTGGCCGAAAACCACGACACGGTCGCGGCGGTGATCGTCGAGCCGCTGATCCAGGGCGCCGGTGGCATGCGCATGTACCACCCGGTGTACCTCAAATTGCTGCGAGAAGCCTGCGACCGCTACGGCGTGCACCTGATCCACGACGAAATCGCCGTCGGCTTCGGCCGCACCGGGACGATGTTCGCCTGCGAACAGGCTGGCATCCGCCCTGATTTCCTGTGCCTTTCCAAAGCCCTGACCGGCGGCTATCTGCCGCTGGCGGCGTGCATGACCACCGACGAGGTCTACAGCGCCTTCTACGACGACTATCCGACCCTGCGCGCCTTCCTGCACTCCCACAGCTACACCGGCAACCCGCTGGCGTGCGCGGCGGCCCTGGCGACCCTGGACATCTTCGAAGAAGACAACGTCATCGAGAACAACAAGGCCCTGGCGCAGCGCATGGCTACGTCGACGGCGCATCTGGTCGACCACCCGAACGTGTCCGAAGTGCGCCAGACGGGCATGGTGCTGGCCATCGAGATGGTCAAGGACAAGGCCAGCAAAGAGGCTTGGCCGTGGCAGGAACGTCGCGGCCTGAAGGTGTTCCAGCACGCCCTGGAGCGCGGTGCCTTACTGCGTCCATTGGGTAGCGTGGTGTATTTCCTGCCGCCGTATGTGATCACCCCGGAGCAGATCGACTTCCTTGCCGAAGTGGCCAGCGAAGGAATCGACATCGCGACCCGCGACAGCGTCAGCGTGGCGGTGCCGAAGGACTTCCACCCGGGGTTCCGTGATCCGGGCTGATGATGCGGTCAATGTGGGAGCGAGCTTGCTCGCGATAGCGGTCTTCCAGCCACCATCAATGGTGAATGTCAGATCGTCATCGCGAGCAAGCTCGCTCCCACAGAAGTCCCCACCGTTCCATGACCAACACCCTTTTTCAGAGACCCAGCATGAGACTGTCCCGCTTCTTCATCGACGCCCCCCTGAGCATCGGCGAGCACGAGTTGCCCGAAGCCCAGGCCCACTACATCAGCCGCGTGCTGCGCATGGCCGAGGGCGATGCGTTGCAGTTGTTCGACGGCTCGGGCCAGGAGTTTCGCGCCAGGCTGGTCGACGTCGGCAAAAAGCGCGTCGTGGTGCAGATCGATGAATGCTTCGCCGGGCAGATCGAGTCGCCGCTGCAAATCCATCTCGGCCAGGGCCTGTCCCGGGGTGAACGCATGGACTGGGCGATCCAGAAAGCCACGGAACTGGGCGTCACTGAAATCACCCCGATCTTCACAGAGCGCTGCGAAGTCCGACTCAAGGACGAGCGCGCCGACAAACGCCTGCTGCACTGGCGCCAGGTGGCGATCAGCGCATGCGAACAGTGCGGGCGTTCAAGGGTGCCGGTGATTCATCCGCCGCTGTTGCTGACTGACTGGTTGAAGCAGACACAAGCCGAGTTGAAATTGGTGCTGCACCCGGTGGCCGAACCGTTGGTGAGCCACGCCAAACCTTCAAGTCTGGCATTCCTGATCGGCCCGGAGGGTGGTTTGTCCGATGCCGAAGTCGATCAGGCCAAGGCCGGCGGCTTCCACGCCGCCCGCCTCGGTCCACGGGTGCTGCGCACCGAAACCGCGCCGGTTGTTGCACTGGCGGTGGCCCAGCAACTCTGGGGTGATTTCTAGGCTACTGCACCGGATCACTCACCGGTTTGGCAATGATCGCCTTGAGTTCGCTGGTCATCGGGAACTCAAGGTTCAAACCCTTCGGCGGGATCGGCTGCTCGAACCAGCGTTGGTAGATGCCATTGATCTCGCCCGAGCTGTACAGATCCGCCAACGCGCCGTTGACCAGCGCCAGGAACTGCGGATCGTCCTTGCGCACCATGCAGCTGTAGATCTCCCGCGATTGCTCCTCCCCGACCACCACCCACTTGTGCGGGTCATTGGCCTTGGCGCGCTCACCGTAGAGCAGCGCGTCGTCCATGTAGAACGCCGCCGCCCGGCCCGACTGCAGCATCTGGAAGGCTTCGCCGTGGTCCTTGGCGCTGATCACGAACATGTCGATCTTGTGATCGACGTTATAGCTTTTCAGGAAGCGCTCGTTGGTGGTGCCGGCGGTAGTCACCACGTTCTTGCCGCGCAGGTCAGCGAAATTCTTGATCCCGCTGTCCTTCGCGGTCAGCAACTGGCCTTTGACGTAGATGAAGCCATAGGAGAACGCCACCTGCTTCTGCCGTTCGGCGGTCACGCCGGTGGAGCCGCACTCCAGGTCAACGGTGCCGTTCTGCACCAGTGGAATGCGGGTCTGCGAGGTCACCAGGTTGTACTTCACCTTCAGGTCCGGCAGCGCCAGTTGCTGCTGGATACGCTCGACGATCTTGCCCGCCAGATCCACCGAGTAACCCATCGGCTTGCCGCTGTGATCACCCACGTAGGAGAACGGCACCGAAGCATCGCGATAGCCCAGGGTGATGCTGTTGGCGCTGGCGATCTTGCTCAGGGTGCCGGTCAGCGGCGCTTCATTGGCCTGAACCTGACTGCCAAGCAACAGGCCAAGCGTACAAGCGAGCAACGTGATTTTTTGCATTGTTATTCTCCGTTGTGAGTGTTGGTTTATCAGACGCGTGCAGCGATGACGGTGATTTCCACCAGCACCTGCGGGCGGGCCAGTTCGGCCTGCACGGTGGTGCGGCTCGGTGCCTGCCCCGGCGATAGCCAGGCCGACCAGACCTCGTTCATCGCGGCGAAATCCTCTGTGATGTTCTTCAGGTAAATGGTCGCGCTGAGCAGATGATCCTTGTCGCTGCCCGCCTCCGCCAGCAAGGTATCGATTTTCGCCAGCACTTCGCGGGTCTGGCCGGTGGCATCCAGGGCATCGCCCGGCACCTGCCCGGAGAGAAACACCAGGTCGCCAAAGGTCACGGCGCCAGACAGGCGCGGGTTGCTGTGCAGTCGGGTAATGGTCATTGCAGTGTCCTTTTCAGAAATCAGTATTCAGGCGGCCCGGTGGCTGAAACCCTGAAGGTCAATGGAAGGCCGGCGCTCGCCGATCAGCTCGCTGAGCAAGCGCCCGCTGCCGCATGCCAGGGTGAAACCCAGCGCGCCGTGGCCGAGGTTGAGCCACAGGTTGCGATACGCCGTCGCGCCCAGTAGCGGCACGCCGCTGGGGGTGGCCGGGCGCATGCCGGCCCACTCGACGGCTTCGTCATAGGCGCCGGCATTTGGAAAGGTGTCATGGGCCTGACGCTTGATCAGCGCCAGACGCTTGGGGTCCAAAGCAGGGTCGAAGCCGACGATGTCGACCATCGCCGCCACTCGCAATTGCTTACCGATGCGGGCGTAGACGATCTTGCGGTCGTAGTCGGTGATGCTCACGTCCGGTGCCCGGTGACCGGCGCCGATCGGCACGGTCAGGCTGTAGCCCTTGAGCGGATAAAGCGGCAGTTGCAGCCCGGGTAGCGCCAATAACGGACTGCGGTGACCGGCGGCGATCACCAGTTGATCGACCGACAGCAATTGCCCGCCCAGTTCGATGGCGTTGACACTACCGTTGCTGTGGCGAATGCCGGTCACCGCTTGCCCGAGACGAAACTCGCAACGGCCGGATGCTTGCAGCCGCGCGGCCAGTTGCTGGCAGAAGCCGTGGCAGTCGCCGACCTCTTCGTCCGGGGTGTAGATTGCCCCGACAAAGGGCGCATCGATCAGCGCCGGTTCCAGTTGCGCGCATTCGGCCGGCGACAACACTTGCTGTTGCTGCGGGTCGGCCAGGCCTTGGCGCGCATGCCCGAAGCTGCTGTTCTGGCGGAAAGTCACCAGTTTGCCATTGCGCCGCCACTGGAATCCCGCCAGTCCATCATCCTCGCGCCAGGACTTCAATGTGTCCTGGCTGAACAACGCCAGGCGCAGCAAGTGCGCGGCGTTCTCGCGGTTGACCGAGCGGCGGCAGGCGCCGAGGAACGACGCCATCCAGCGCCACTGTGCCGGGTCGAAGCGCGGGCGCAACTTCAGCGGTGAATCGCCGCGCAGCATCCAGCCGATGGCTTGTAAAGGCACACCGGCGTCGGCCAGCGGCGCGACATAGCGATAGGACAACTGGCCACCGTTGGCGAAGCTGGTTTCGCTGCCCAGCGAGTCCCGTGCCTCGACCACCGTCACCTCGAAGCCGTCGCGCACCAGCGCATAGGCCGTTGCCAGGCCAATCACGCCGCCACCGATGATGCACACACGCTGAGCCATGTCCGTCCTTAAAACCGTAGTGAAGACGACACCGAGGTTAGAGCCAGGTGACAGACGTTGAACAATGCATAAAGATGGCAAACCCATAAACAAAGGTTATGGACTTGCCATGCGTCTTCGCCATATCGAGATTTTCCAGGCCATCCGCCAGACCGGCTCAATCAGCGCCGCTGCGCAATTGCTGCATGTCTCGCAGCCGGCGGTGAGCAAGGTGTTGCAGCACGCCGAGCAGCAATTGGGCTTCCCGTTGTTCCTGCGGGTGCGCGGCAAGTTGCAGGCGACCCCGGAAGCGCTGGAACTGGAGCGCGAAGTGGACAAGGTCAGCGAAAGCCTGCAAGGCGTACGACGCCTGGCGCAGAGCCTGCGCCGCGAACCTGGCCACAGCCTGCGCATCGGTGCCACCCCGGCGCTGGCCCTGTCATTGCTGCCACCGGCCATTCACGAATGGACCGGGCGTTACCCGGACATCGTTTGCGAACTCTCCAGCGCCCACAGTCGCGAACTGGTGCAGAACCTGTTGATGCGCGAAGTGGATGTCGCCCTGACCCTGCAACGCCCGGATCACCCGGGGCTCAAGGCCCAGGCGCTGGCGTCCGGCGTGCTGGTGGCGCTGGCGCCGAGTGGTTACTGGCCTCAGGAAGAGGTGGGTAAACCGTTGCCACTGATGGCGTTGGCGGATGCACCGCTGATCGGTTTATCCAGCGCCGACCCACTGGCCGCACGGCTCGACAGTTACCTGGAAGCGGTAGAACCGCCGCCCCGGGTACGCATCGCCGTGCAAACCTACTCACTGGCACGGGCGATGGTGGAATCTGGCGCGGGCCTGGCGGTGATCGATCCGTTCACCGCCCTTGGCGCCTCTCCCGCCACCACAACGATCCGCCCTCTGACACCGCCGTTACCCATCACCCTGTACGCAGTGACCCGCGCCGCCGAACCACCGCCCCACACCTTGAACGATCTGTTGCAGGTTTTCAGCCGTCGAGCCCGGGAGCAGTTGGATCGCCTGGTCCCGGTGCAGCCTTAAAGGACATAAAACAAAATCGCCACAAAGTGCAGCAGGCTCCCGGCGATCACGAACAGATGCCAGATCCCGTGGGCATGGCGCAGGCGATGATCGAGGGCAAAAAAGATAATCCCCACGGTGTACAACACCCCGCCCGATGCCAGCCACGCAAACCCGGCGCCGCCCAGCGCCGCAAGCAGCGGCTTGACCGCCACCAGTACAATCCAGCCCATCACCGCATAAATCACGATCGACAGAATCCGCGCTTCCGAACGCGGCTTTATCTCTTGCAGGATGCCGATCAGCGCCAGTCCCCAGACAATCCCGAACAACGTCCAGCCCCACGGCCCGCGCAGGGTCACCAGACAGAACGGCGTGTAACTGCCGGCGATCAACAGGTAGATCGAAAAGTGATCGACCTTCTGCATGATCGCTTTCTTGCGCCCGCGCACGCTGTGGTACACGGTCGACGCGCTGTAAAGCACCATCAGGGTAAAGGCGTAGATCGCCATGCTGACAATCTTCCACGGACTGCCGTCGAGACTGGCCAGCACAATCAGCCACACCCCGCCGATAAACGCCGCCACGGCCCCGACAAGATGCGTCCAGGCGTTCAGTCTTTCCCCGTGATACATGCGTTGCTCACCTCGAAATTCGTTACCGCAGAGCGCAAGGCTCAGGCTTGAAGCGTAAAAGCGCAATGTTTCTGTACGACGGGCCCGGAGTAATTGGGCACAATCGAGTCATTCCAAAAAGAGTCCGCCCCATGCTGATCGATGAAGAGTTGACCCTGAAAAAACTCGAGGTGTTCCTGGCTTTCATGCGCACCGGCAACCTGGCGCGGGCCGCTGCCGAGTTGCAGACCAGTAACGTCAGCGTGCATCGGGCGATCCATTCCCTGGAAAGCGCCTTGCGCTGCCCCCTGTTCAAGCACGAAGGCCGCAGCCTGACGCCGCTGGAAAGCGCTTATGTGCTGGAAGAGCGGGCGCAGAAGCTGATTCAGGATGTCGTCGAAAGCGTGCGCCTGACCCGCGAAGCCGCCGGGTTCTCCGCCGAGCGTTTCAAACTGGGCTCGCTGTATTCACTGACGGTCAAGACCGTGCCGCAACTGATCATGGGTTTGAAGATCCGTCGCAGCGAGCTCAACATCGACCTGATTCTGGGCTCCAACATCGACCTGCTCTACAAGCTCAAGAACATGGAAGTCGATGCGGCCCTGGTGTCGCTGGACGACAGTGTCAACGACCCGGATTGCGAGCAGATCCCGCTGTTTTCCGACGACATCTTCCTCGCCACCCCCGCCGACTCGAAGTTTGCCCAGCGAACCGAAGTCGACCTGGCCGAGGTCCGCGACGAAACCTTCATCACCCTGACCCAGGGCTTCGCCACCCATCAGGACGGCAAGCGGGTATTCGAGCAGGCAGGGTTCGAACCGAAGGTGGCGATGCAGGTCAACGACATCTTCACCCTGCTGAGCATGGTCAGTTCGGGCGTGGGTTATGCGTTGCTGCCGGGGCGGATTGCGGCGGTGTACGAGAACCGGGTGAAGCTGATCCCGTTGCAGGAAAAGTACCGGTTGCAGCAGCACATTGGCGTGGTGTTCCTGAAAGCCAAGGAGCGTGATCCGAATTTGCTGGCGTTGCTGGCGGAGTGTCGGATGTATGCCAATCGGCAGGCTTGAGACCTTATCGACCCCATCGCGAGCAAGCTCGCTCCCACATAGGAATGCGATTCCCTGTGGGAGCGAGCTTGCTCGCGATGACGTCTGAACATTCAATGACGATGCAGCGGACTACCCGACAATCCCGCGAACAATGAAGTACAACAACGAAGGCCCCAGCAAGCACCCAAGCCCGGTGTGGAAGGTCGCGGTCAGCGCGCCATAAGGCACCAGGCGCCGATCCGTCGCCGCCAAACCGGCAGTCACGCCACTGACCGTCCCGGCCAGCCCACCGAACACCATCGCCGAGCGCGGGTTATCCAGACCCATCCAGCGCGCCGCCATCGGCGTACCCACCATTACCAGAATCGCCTTGATCAGCCCGGTGGCAATCGAAAGCGCCACCACATCGGAACTGGCGCCAATGGCCGCGCCGGTCACCGGCCCGACAATGTAAGTCACCGCACCGGCGCCGATGGTGGTCATGCTCACCGCATCGCGGTAACCGAATGCCCAGGCCATGCACGCGCCGACAATAAACGGCAGCACTGTGCCCAACAGCAGCGCAATAACACCGATCAAGCCGGCCTTTTTCGCTTCCGTGGCCTGCACCTCGAAGGCCGTGGCGACGATGGCGAAGTCCCGTAGCATGGCGCCGCCCATCAGCCCGATGCCGGAAAACAGGGTCAGGTCCGCCAGGCCTTTTTGCCCGCCGGTCATCGTGCCGCCGACCCAGGCCAGTACCAGGCCGATGACGATGGCTATCGCCGAGCCGTGGATACGCCCGAAGGTCAGGCGTTTGGAGATCACTACCGACACCCACATGATCACGCCGACAAAGGCGAATGCGGTGACCAGACCGTTGTGTTCCAGACCGTTCTTGATGAGTTCCCACATATCAGCGACCTCCTGCCGGTGCGCCAACCGGCGTTACATCCACCGGTTCATCGGGCAAGGGTTCGCCTCTATGGGTCCGGCTGATCAGGGCAATGGTGCAGCCGCAGATCACCACCGAACCGATCGCTGCCAACACCGCCACCGGACCACCATGCAGCGCCGTGACCACGTTTTGTTGCGCCGCCATCGCCACCACCACCGGGATGTACATCGCGCCCCAGAAGCCGACGCCCATCTCGCAATCCTTGGTCATGCCGCCACGCTTGTGCATCCACAACCGTGCGCAAATCAGCAGGATCATCGCGATCCCGACACCGCCGACGTTTGACTTCACACCCAGCAACACCCCGAGCATGTCCCCCATGATCACCCCTGCCAGCGTACAGATCGCCAACAGCGCCACACCGTAAATAATCATTGCTGTAGTCCTCAAAGTGCATTTCGAATGTTGTTTTTGTTGTGCGAAGCCTTAAGTCAGATGATCTAAGGGTGGCGGCTTCCCTCCTCACGCATCAGCGCCTGCAAGGTGTCGAGCCGTGCACCGTCGAAGGCAATCACGGTGCCCTGCTCGAACACCCGGCGCGCCAGTCCGGTCAGCACCGCACCGGGCGGCAGTTCGATCTGTAGACGTACGCCGCGCTCGTAGGCGCTTTGTACCGTGCCGCGCCAATCGACGATGCGGCACATGTTGAAGGCCAAGTCGTCACGCAAGGCTTCAGGCTTGATCATCGGACGCGCGCGACTGCCGCTCAGGTAGCCCATCTTCGGGGTGTGCAGCGGCACCTTGGCGAAGGCTTCGGCCAACCGTTGCGCGGGCGCCTCAAGCAATGGGCAGTGGGACGGCACGCTCACTGCCAGACGCTTGGCCAAGCCCGCTCCGCAACCTTTCGCCAACCCGGCCACCGCTTTCATCGCCGCGTCGCTACCGGCAATCACCACCTGGTTATCGGCGTTGATATTGGCCAGATAAACCGGCATTTGCGCGCTGTGCACCCGGGCCAGTAATCCTTCCACCGTGGCCAGGTCCAGACCGATGATCGCGGTCATGCCGTAGCCCTGTGGATAAGCCTGCTGCATCAGCTCACCGCGCAGGCTGACCAGATGCAGCGCATCGCTGAAACCCAAGGCACCGGCCACCACCGCTGCCGGGTAAGCGCCGATCGACAAGCCGGCCACGTAGTCCGGCGCCATGCCCAACTGGCGTGAAGCAGCGACGCCGGCGATCAGCAGGCAAAGCTGAACCGCCCTCGTCGACTGCAACGCCTCGGCAGAATCCAGCTGCGTCACATCTTCACCGAGCAGGTCGCTCGCCTCGTTCAACGTTTCCCGAGGTAAACGCGCCAGCATTCCGGGTTGTTGTGCACCCTGGCCGGGGAACACCAGCAAGCTGCTCATGCTGCTTGCTCCTGTGGATTCCACGGATCAGTCACCAGGGTGGCTTGAATGGCATTTTTCAGCAGGACTCGCGACGAAGCACCGGCCCATTCGCGCAAGGCAACGGCACCCGACGGCGCCTGCAGTTGCAGGTCCACGCGGCATACGGCTGTATCAAGAACGGCCACCAACGCCTGGGCGTCGACACGACTCAACGGACGTGGCGTACGCAGGATCAGGTCGAGGTCGCTGCCCTCGTGCAAAGCGGCAAACCCACTGGCCAACTCGAACCCGGCGCTGCCGCTGACACCCCAGACCCAGCCACTGCCATCGAGGTGCGAGCGCAGTTGCGCCAAAGCCCGCAGCGCCGGGAAATCGCGCCGGCCTTGAACATGGCACAGCTCTTCCGGCTGCACCCGCCGGGTGATGGCGGCGACTTCCATCACCGCGGCAAATCGCTGTTCGCGCAACGGCCCGCGCACGCCCACGGCCACCTGCCCCGCCGCGCTCAAGGCGCGACGGACCACCACCGGCTGGCCGGCACTGATCGACTCGATCACCCACGCAGGCGCATCCGTCGGCAACTGCTGCGGGGTCATGCCCCACAGCAGGTCGTGAGCCAGTAGCCTGCTCACCACTGCGCTCTCAGCAATTGACGAACCTTGCTCGACGCCGCCCGATTGGCCGCACCCAGCCGACCGCTCAGATCACGGCCAGCGGCGGCCACATCGTCAATCGCCTGATGCAGGCACTCGGTCACCCGCGCCAGATCCGCCGCCGTCGGCTGCTCGATCTTCTCCACCGCCAAGGTTTCCCACAGCAACCCGAGGCTGGCATAGCTGTCGATGTCATAGGCCATCGGCGGCACGCTGGCAGCCAAGGCTTCGAGCTCTTCGACGCTGCGCAAGGTCACACGCGCGGCCGACGCCTTGCCCATGGCGTGCACCATCACTCCCGGATCGCGCAGGGCGATCAAGCGATTGGCCTGATAGCCGTGGGCCAGAAACGCGCCCGACATCGCCTTGCCCACCAGCAAACCGATCACCGCATGACCGGCCAGACGGGCACGGGCATAACTGCCCGCCGCAGCGGCCAGCGCCTGATGAATGCCGAGGGCTTCCTCCCGTCGACCGTAAGCCTGGCTCGGCACGTCGACGATGGCGATCAGAGCGCGCTTGCGTGCCTTGTTTTGATCGGCGGCAATGACTTCATCCACGGCCTTGGCCAGGCCCCAGCCTTCGAGCAAACCCACTTCGCCGTTACGTGCACGGACGAAGCGGTTTTCCGGGTCGGCCACCACCGCGAGGAAACGCACAGGCTGATCGCCCAGCACGGCGTCCGCGACCTTCAGCGAAGCCGGCAAACCCTCGACCGCTTTCGCTCCGGCGCTCAAGGCGTTGAACCAGTTCAAGCCTCGCAGGGAATACGAACTCATGGGCGTTCTCCTTGGTACAGATCGCGAACCACGGACGGCTCGATTTGCGGTTCGGCATCCAGACGCGCCAACCGTTGCAGGAACAACCCGGCCTGTTGGCTACGCGGTTGCGCTGGCAATCCTTGCTGGAGTAACTCACCCACCTGCTGGCGGATCTGCGCCACGTCGTCGGCAACATAGCGATCCACCAGACCACTGGCGAAGCGTTGCTCGCCACCGGTCAGGCTCCAGATGAAAGGCCGGTCGCGGGAGTCGTACTCCTCGAGTCCGGCTTCCTGTTCGATCACCTGCGGGCCGTTCAGGCCGAGCCGCGCTTCCTGGGTCACCAACAGATAGCTGCACAACCCGGCGGCAATCGACATGCCGCCAAAGCAACCGACGCTGCCCGCCACCACACCGACCACGGGTTGGTACTGCTGCAAATCGACAATCGCCGCGTGGATGTCGGCAATTGCCGCCAGGCCGAGGTTGGCTTCCTGCAAGCGCACGCCACCGGTTTCCAGCAGCAGCACGGCGCGGGTCGGGATACCGTTGCGGTTGTCTTCGGCGGCCAGTTCCAGCGCGCCGGCAATTTTTGCTCCGCCGACTTCACCGAGGCTGCCACCCTGGAACGCTCCTTCGATGGCCGCGATCACCACCGGCAAACCATCGAGATTGCCCTTGGCGATCACCACGCCGTCGTCGGCTTGCGGCACCACGCCCTGGCGCGACAGCCACGGCGACATGATCCGTTGAAAGGGGTCGAGCAGTTCGCGGAAGGTGCCTGCATCGAGCAGGGTCTTGGCCCGTTGCCGGGCACCGAGTTCGACGAAGCTGTGCTTGTTGAGCAAAGATGCGCTGTCAGTCATGGCCGATCTCCTCGAAGCCTTGCTCCAGACGCAGGCGCACCACACCGGGTGTCGCACCGAAATCGTGGATGTCGATGTCCATCGCCGGCGGTGTCTGACCGTCGAACATCCGTGCAAACAGATGCCGCCAGCGTTGTTCGCTGCCGTTGACCGAGGTCTGCACATTGATCGTCAACTTGCCGGCCTGACCCGGTTCGATCAGCACTTCCAGATCGCCAGAGCCGACACAACCCACCAGGGTGCGACCGCGTGGCGGCTGCCCGGCGGGGAATTCAAAGGATAAGGTTTCCATCAAAACACTCCCTGGATAAGGCCGTCGCCAGACGCGATACGGTCGATGAACAGGCAGGCTGCGAGCAGGTCGGCAGCGCCACCGGGCGAGGCATTCAACGCGATGAGTTGTTGGTCCAGCTCATGCAGGCGGCGACGTCCGCCGAGGCTGGCGCTGCCGCCCGCATCGAGCACCGCCCGGGCGCCCAGTTGCATGGTGTTCAGGCCTTCTTCACCGGCGCGATAAAGCACGCAGGTGTCGGCCAGACTCGTCATGATCGCCAACAGCGCGTCGAGCCGGGCGTTCTGTTCGCCATGACCGGCGGCGCGGCTGCGCAGCAGTTGTGGCAGTGCACGTTGGGTCACCGCCGGAAAACCCAGTTGCGCTTCTTCACGGGCGCCGCGAGCGCCGTAGCGTTGGGCGACTTGCGCACCGTGACTGAGCGGATGTGGCGCAAAACGGTCGTCGAGCAGGGCCAGCCGCGCCGCCCGCAACGCCACGCTATTGGCGTTGCAGGATTGAGGTTCCAGTGCAGCGGCAGTGATCAGCAAGCCCAAGGCCCAGATCGCCCCGCGATGGGTGTTCACCCCGCCGGTGGTGTCGAGCATGGCTTGCTCACCTTCGCGACCAATGCGGCCCACGGCTTCGCGCAGGGGCAAGCCGATCTCGCCGAACTCGATGGCGGCTTCCGCCATTTCTTTAAAGGCCGGCCACAAGGACAGAGCCGAGGCGTGCATCAGCCCCAGGTGCAAATCGGTGTGGGCGCCATTGCCGCGACGGTCGACCAGTGCCGGTTTCGGCGACAGATCAGCCTCGTCGATCAACGCATCCACTGCCAGGTCCGCCAGCCGTTCGGCCAGGCTCAGGCTCAGGCTTTTTGGTTGCAGGTTAAGTGCGTGCATTACCAGCTCCTGAACTTGGCGGGCGGGTTGTAGAGGCCACCGGACCACTCCACCAGATCGGCCACGCTTTTCGCCGCGAGCAGTTCGCGGGTGGCGTCGGTGCGGCGGATGCCGAGGTCTTCGGGCAAGGCGATCAGGCCTTCACGGCGCATGCGCGCGGTGTCTTTGGGGTTGTGGCGCAGGCCGATGGCGGTCACCCCGGCGACGGCGGCGATCATCGCCTGGCGTTCTTCCAGTGAGCGCGCCTTGTACAGGTAGGCGATGCCTTCTTCGGTCAACAAGTGGGTGACGTCGTCGCCGTAGACCATGATCGGCGCCAGTGGCATGCCGCTTTTCTTCGCCACATCCACCGCATCGAGGGTTTCGACGAAGGTCGGTTTGCCGCCTTCCTGGAAGGTCTCGACCATCTGCACCACAAGTTTCTTGCCGCGTTCGAGCATCGGCTCGGCCACATCGGTATTGCGCATGTCGAGCCAGGCCGGCGTGCCATGGCGACGACCGCGTGGGTCGTGGCCCATGTTCGGTGCGCCGCCGAAACCGGCCAGGCGCCCGCGAGTCACGGTGGAAGAATGGCCGTCGCCATCGACCTGCAAAGTCGCGCCGATGAACAGGTCCACAGCGTATTGCCCGGCCAATTGGCTGAACATCCGGTTGGAACGCAGGGAGCCGTCGCGGCCGGTAAAGAACACATCCGGCCGCGCCGCAATGTAGTTCTCCATCCCCAGTTCGGTGCCAAAGCAATGCACGCTTTCGACCCAACCACTTTCAATCGCCGGGATCAGCGTCGGGTGCGGGTTGAGCGTCCAGTTGCGGCAGATCTTGCCTTTGAGGCCGAGGGATTCGCCGTAGGTCGGCAGAATCAATTCGATGGCAGCGGTGTTGAAACCGATGCCGTGGTTGAGCGACTGCACGTTGTGTTTTTCGTAGATCCCGCGAATCGCCATCATCGCCATCAGCACGTGCACAGGCTTGATGTGCCGAGGGTCGCGGGTGAACAGCGGTTCGATATAGAACGGCTTGTCGGCCACCACCACGAAGTCGACCCAGGACGCGGGGATGTCGACACGCGGCAGGTCGCTGACATCGTCCACCAACTGGTTGACCTGGACGATGACGATGCCGTCGCTGAAGGCCGCCGGCTCGATCAGCGCCGGGGTGTCTTCGGTGCTCGGCCCGGTGTAGATGTTGCCGGCGCGGTCGGCCATGAACCCGGCCGACAACACGACGTTGGGAATCAGGTCCACCACCAGCCGTGCGTAGAGTTCGATGTAGGTGTGGATCGCGCCGACTTCCAGCAGGCCGTCTTCGAGCAACTGGCTGATGCGCAGGCTCTGGGTGCCGGCGAAAGAGAAGTCGAGTTTGCGGGCGATGCCGCGTTCGAACAGATCCAGGTGCTCGGAGCGTCCGACGCTGGGCATGATCATGTGCAGGTCATGCAGCTTCGCGGGGTCGGCCTTGGCCAGGGAACGGGAAAGGAAATCCGCCTGCTTCTGGTTGTTGCCTTCGAGCACCACGCGGTCGCCGGGCAGAATCAGCGCTTCAAGCGCCGCGACGATGTTGTCGGTGGGCAACACCACACCGTCGGCAAGACCTCGCACCAGCTCGAGGCGCCGCTGCTTTTCGCTGCGCCGCCGCGTCCATCGCGAGTCGGGGGATATTGTTGTTGTCATGACCACTCCACGGGTTCGCTGTCGTGGGGGTCACCTTAGGAGTGTTGGTTGGGGGTATCAATCAAGCAGAGTGGTGGATCGTTACGCTCAGGTTAATGATCGAGATCTGCGTCGTTCATGCGGGCCTCTTCGCGGGCAAGCCCGCTCCCACAGGGTTTTGTGTTCACCACAGATCAACTGTGGGAGCGGGCTTGCCCGCGAAGAGGCCGGTGCAGTCAACGCAAGACCGCGATCAGATGGTCAATCCGGCATCCACCAACAACGCCTCCAGTGCCAACAAGTTCGGCACCTTGGCCACTTGCTCGCCCACCTGCACCGCTGCCTGCTCCAGCGGACACAACGGCACATCCACATAACTCAACTGGCTATCGAGCTTGCAGGAGCGCGGAATCCCCTGCACCAGCAGGGCGATGAATTTCAGCTCGGGGCGCCCGCCCAGGGCGTTGAGAATGACGATCCGCGCGCGTTCGCCGATGACGATTTTCTGCGCGCATGCCGACTCGAAACTCAGCAGCGGAATCTGCCGGTCACGCCATGTCACCAGGCCCAGGTACCACGGCGGCGTGTCGAGGTCGAACGTCCCCGGCTGCTGGTAATCGATCAGCTCGGCAACGGCGACGTTGGGCAGGATCAGGTTGCGGTCGGCCAACGGCAGCAGCAGGCCGGTGAGGTTGCTGGTGCGGTGCTCAAGCATGGGTCTTGCTCCACAAGGCGATGCTTTCGAGCAGCACCGATTCCTGGTACGGCTTGCCAAGGTAGTCGTTGACGCCAATGGCCATGGCGCGATCGCGGTGTTTCTGTCCGGTGCGGGAGGTGATCATGATGATCGGCAGGTGTTGCAGGCGTTCGTCGTTGCGCACCTGGGTCGCGACTTCGAAGCCATCCATGCGCGGCATCTCGATGTCCAGCAGCATCAGGTCGGGCATGTGCTCTTCCAGCAGCAGCATGGCATCGACTCCGTCCTTGGCGGTCAGCACGCTCATGCCGTGGCGTTCGAGCAAGCGGCTGGTGACCTTGCGCACGGTGACCGAGTCGTCGACCACCATCACCAGCAGCGGCCGATGCGGTTCGGCCTCGACCTCTTGCCCCGCCGGACGCTGGGGCACACGGGCCTGCATGGCGCGGATCGGCGCCAGCAAATCCAGAATCAGCACCACCCGGCCGTCCCCGAGAATCGTCGCCCCGGACACCCCTTGCACCGCCGCAAATTGCGGCCCCAGGCTCTTGACCACGATTTCGCGAGTGCCGGCCATGGCATCCACCAGCACCGCGATGTGCCGTTCGTTGCACTGCACCAGCAACACCGGCAATGGCAGGCTCTGGCCCAACAGCTTCGGGCGCGGGCTGGTTTTCAGCAGCTCCCCCAGATAGCACAGCTCGTAATGTTGGCCGGCGTATTCGTAGATTGGCGAATCGAAGCGGAAATACCCTTCGAGTTCATTGGGCAGAACGCGAACGATGCCGTCGATGGTATTGAGCGGGATCGCGTATTGATCCTCACCGCACTGCACCATCAACGCCCGGTTGACCGATACGGTAAACGGCAGGCGAATGCGAAAATGCACGCCCTGCCCGGGCACCGAGTCGATGCTCATGGTGCCGCCCAGTTGTCGCACCTCTTCGTGCACCACGTCCATGCCGACGCCGCGCCCGGAGATCTGGGTGATTTTTTCGGCGGTGGAAAAACCCGGTTGCAGGATGAACTGCAACACGTCGTGATCACTGATGATGCTGTCCGGGGCGAGCAGGCCGCGCTTGATCGCCTTGCGCCGCACCGCGTCCAGCGGTACACCGGCGCCGTCGTCGCGGATGTCGAAAATGATATCGCCGCCTTCGCGCAGCAGATCGAGGGTGATTTTTCCCTTGGCCGGCTTCCCCGCCGCCAACCGCACTTCAACGGACTCCAGGCCATGGTCGACGGCGTTGCGCAGCATGTGTTCCAGCGGCGCGGCCATGCGTTCGAGAACGCTGCGGTCCATTTCACCTTCGGCGTTGTCGACGATGAAATCCACGTCCTTGCCCAGTTCGCTGGACACCTGCCGGACGATGCGCTGCAAACGCGGGAGCATGCGTTCGAACGGCACCATGCGCGTGCGCATCAGGCCTTCCTGCAGTTCGGTGTTGATGCGGCCCTGCTGTTGCAGGAGGTTTTCCGTGTCCTGATTGCGTCGCTCGAGGGTTTCCTTGAGGTCGAGCAAGTCAGAAGCCGACTCGAACAATGCCCGGGACAGTTGCTGCAACTGTGAGTGGCGGTCCATTTCCAGCGGGTCGAATTCCTCGTAGCCCAGGCGTTCGGCCTCGACTTGCTGGCGGCTGAGGATCCGCCCCTGGGTTTCGGTATCGAGGCGGCGCAACTGGTCGCGCATCCGCTCGATAGTGGTCTCCATTTCATTCAGGGCGATGTGCGCATCGTTGACCTGTTGTTCGATTCGGCCACGGAAGATCGATGTTTCACCGGCCAGGTTGACCAGATCGTCGAGCAGCTCCGCCGAGACCTTGACCATGTCCGCGCCGGCATCGGACGGCGGCGCCAGCGGCTCGGGCTTGGGCGTGGCCAACGGCGCAACCGACGCGGGCGTTTCCGGCACGGCCGGATGGCTGAAGTTCTTGATCGCATCGATCAAGCGATCGGCCGGCGGCATCGGCTCACCGGCGCGGGCCGCATCGAGCATCTGCGCCAGGCGGTCATGGCTGCGCTGCAACAGCGCGAACAACGGCTCCGTCGGTTGCAGCACGCCGGTGGACAGGCCTTCGTAGAGGAACTCCAGTTCATGGGCCAGATCACCAATCGCGGCGATTTCCACCATGCGCGCACCGCCCTTGAGGGTGTGCAGGTCGCGCAGCAGGGTTTCCACTTCCTGACGACTCGAAGGCAGGGCCTGCCAGCGCTCAAGCGCCGCCCCGGAGCTTTCGATAATATCGAAACCTTCCTCGAGGAAGATCTCCAGCAATTCAGTATCGTGCGCAGCCGCGTCACTGCCGGTCGCCTGTCGGGCCCCCTCGGCGATACCCGCATGCCCTTGACGGTAGGCACGAATGGCTTCGATCAGCTCACGGGAATCGTCCAGCGGCTGGTTGAGTTGCAACTGTTCAAGGTACAACGCCAGTCGCTCATGGCTCTGTTTGAGCAGCACCGCCAGTGAATCGCTGAAGGCATAACGACGGTCCACCAGGCCCTGGTAAAGGCTTTCCAGCTCATGGGCCAGATCGCCGACCGGCCCGACCCCGGCCATGCGTGCACCGCCTGTGAGGGTGTGCAAATCCCGTTGCAGGGACGACAGCGGCGCGGCGTTGTCCGAGTCGCGCAACCAGCGCTGCAAGGCCTGGCCGGCGCTTTCGAGGATATCCACCGCCTCTTCAAGGAAGATCGCAACGATTTCATCGTCCAGCTCGCTCCTACAGGGGCAGGAGGTAGCGTGCGCTCAAGTTCCTCGGTGGCAGAACCCAGTTCGCGGATGCTCAGGCTTCGGCTGCCATCGCTGCGGATCAAGCCCATTGCCGACGGGTCAAGGCTCTCGTCGAGCAGCTCGCGCAAGGCCCTGATCCGTAGCGGCTGCGGGCTGACTTCCTGCCCGGCGGCCAGTTCGTCGAGCATGTTGATCAGTGCTTCGTGGGCACCCTGTGCTTCATGGAAAAACCGCTCGCTGACCGCCAGGCTGCTTTCTTCCACGGCACCGTACAGGTCGAGCAACGCTTCGCACAACTCGTCCACCGGGTGCAGGTCGGCCAGATGGGCGCCTTCGCCGAGGGTGGTCAATTCGTCCAGCAGCGCGCTGAGCTCCTGACGTTCGCCGGGGTGTTGCTGCCAACGTTGCAACAGGCTTTCGGCGTCCAGCAGGATGTCCATGCCCTGGGCGAGGAAGTTGTTGATCAGTTGCGGGTCGCGCTTGATTCGCAGCCCGGTGTTCGGTGTGCTCAGGAGGTTTTCCAGGCGCTCGGCCAGCTGCGCCCTGGCGCGCTCGGTCAAACCCCGGGCACCGGGAATTTCCGCCAGCGGATCGCGCTTGAGCTGGCGCAAGCCGAGGCGAAACAGTCCTTCTGCCTCCAGTAACAATTCGACTTCATCCAGATCCAGTGCGATCAGGTGCGCCTTGTATTCCCGGGCCAGTTGATCCAGCGGTGCGGCCAGTTCGGCAATCGGCAACACGCCGGCCATGGAGGCGCTGCCCTTGAGGGTGTGCAAGGCGCGCTGCAATTCGTCGCTGGCCTGCAACGGCACATGCTCGGCGGCCTGATCAAGGAAGCGATTGAGGCTGCCCAAGTGGGTTTCGGCCTCTTTGCGAAAGATCTCCAGCAACAGCGGATCGAGGGCCGCGACATCTTGCGTATCCTCATCGGACACCGGTTCATCGCCCTTGGCCAGGGCATGGGCGCGGGCGGCCAACTGATCGACATCATTGCGCTGACGCTGGGCATTGGCGGCGTATTCAGCCACCAGCTCCGGCAGCAGATGCAGCACATCGCCGATCAGTTGCTGCACTGTAGCACCCGGCTCCACACTGTTCTCCAGTACGCGATTGAGCAGGTTTTCCACGGCCCAGGCCAGCTCGCCCAGCACCAGGGCGCGCACCATGCGGCCACTGCCCTTGAGGGTATGGAAGGCGCGGCGCAACTCACTCAGGGCCGAGCGGTTGTCTGGGTTGGCGGACCAGCGCGGCAAGTAATCGCGCAGGATCTCCAGGACTTCGTCGGTTTCTTCGAGGAACACTTCGCGCAGTTCTTCGTCCACCGGCTCTTCGCCCGCGGGTGGCGGCAGCAGGCTGCCCGGGGTGTTCAGCGCGGGCGGATTCAGAGTCGAAACAGGACTGGCGAGCACATCGGCCAAGGTCTGGACGACCTGCGGATCCTCCAGCTCCTGCATCATCTGCATGACCTGCGCCTGGGTCGGGTTGAGCACATCATCAAGCACTGGCACATGCTGCTCACTGGGGAAAAAACCGAGGTTCGCCAGGCTTTTTTCCGCGACATCGAGCAGGTTTTCGCCCTGCGCTTGCGGGTCATCACCGAGGCGTTCGAGATAGTACTCGATGCTGGTGATCACATCGGCCAGACTGTCCAGTTCCTGCCAGCCCGGTTGACCCGGCTCGAGCAACAGGTGCTCGCGAATAAAGTGGTTGCAGGTTTCGACCAGGCTCGCCGCCCGGCTCAACGGAATCATCGCCAGCGCCCCGCGCACCTGGGTCAGCAAGGCCGGCAACGCCTGCAAATGCTGGCGGTCCCAATCGGCGTCGATGTAGTCGACAATCATGTCCTTGGCCTGCTGCAAACAGATGCGGGCCTCCTTGATCACGATCTGATGGATCTGCGTCAGGTCGGTGGTGGGCAGGCGGTTGTCGTCCTGGCTCTCCGGCTCCACGGTACCGACCATGCCGGCCAGCGTCGCTTCGACGTACAACAGGGCCCCTGCAACGTCCATGAGGATCGCATCGTTGGGTTCGCGCTGGCCCTGAGCGAGGCTGAGCACCACCGCCAACTGATCGATGATCACCTTGCGCGGCTGGCCGAAGCCCAGGACCGCCAGGGTGTCGGCGATTTGTCGCAGCGGCGCCAGCAGGCTGTCGAGGTCGGAAGTGTGCTGGCGGTCACTGCGCACGAACAGGTCCAGGCGCTCCTTGACCCGCACCAGCTCTTCGCACAGCGCAGCCAGCACCGAGCGCATGGCGTCGCGGTCGGGACCGGCCAGGCGCGCGCGTTCTTCATCGACCATCACGCTGTCGGGCAGCGCGTCGTCCAGTGAGTAGCGTTCTTTCATGGTCAGCATCTGCCCGGTGGGATGTTCGGCCTTGGCAATATAGAAGAGCAAACTCTTGAGCAGCTCCGGCGGGGCCGGCTGGTTGATGCCGGGCATGCCTTGTTCGAGCAGGCGCTTGAGTTCCTTGTCGGCATCCTTGAACAGGCTGCGCAAGGCCGGGCTATTGGCGATCGCACCGCCCTGCATGCCTTCGACCAGCGCCGATGCCACCTGCCATAACGGGCTCAGGGGGGCGTTGTCGCACAGTGCTTCGAGGCGGGTGAATACCTTGGCCAGGTAATCGAGGTTGGTGTCGTTGTCCTGTTCACGCAAAAATCCGACCAGCGCCATTTGCAGCATCTGCCGCAGCTTTCGCAGCACACCGGGCAATTCGGCCGGTTCCAGCTGCGCCAGCGCTTGTGCGTCCAACGCTGGCAACTCGGGCAATTGCGGGCTGAACAGGCTGGTTTCCGACAGCAGGCTTTCGCCGCGGGCGCTGCGCAGGTCGTTGATCAGTGGCAACACCACCAGTGGCAAGTCGCGGCGCGCGCCTTGCACCCGGTCCAGGTAGATCGGCAACTGCCCCAGGGCCTGCATCAACAGGTGCAACGCCTCGTCGCGATGGCTGACACGGTTGCCCCGCAAGGCCATGGCCAGTTGTTCCATTTCTTCGGCGAGCAACGCCGCGCCGTAGAACTCGACCATCTGCAAACTGCCATGAACCTGGTGGATGCACGAAAGGCTTGCATCCAGCGCTTGCGTCGCCTGCGGGTCATCGAGCAGGTTTTCAATCGCGTGATGAGCCTGTTTCAGCGTTTCGGCAATCTCGCCCTTGACCCACTCGAGGGCCACATAGTCGTGCCGATCACCCATAACCACTCCAATCACAATTCAGATACCCATGGGCGGTTCAAGCTTTGTCCACAACCTGCGCCTTGGCATCCGGCAAGGTGAAACCGGACACCGAACGACGCAACTGACTGGCCATTTTCGCCAGGTTGCCGATGCTGTCGGCCGTGGCGGTGGAACCCGACGATGTCTGCGAGGTGATCTGCTGGATCACGTTCATTGTCAGGGAAATCTGACCGGCCGACGACGTCTGCTGTTGCGCCGCATTGGAAATACTCTGGATCAACGCCGCTAGAGTCTTGGAGACGCCTTCGATTTCTTCCAGGGCCACACCGGCATCCTGCGCCAGACGGGCGCCACGCACCACTTCGGTCGTCGTTTGTTCCATGGAGATGACCGCTTCGTTGGTATCGGTCTGGATCGCCCGCACCAGGGTTTCGATCTGCCGGGTGGCGGCGGACGAGCGCTCGGCCAGGCGCTGCACTTCATCGGCGACCACGGCGAAACCGCGACCGGCGTCACCGGCCATGGACGCCTGGATGGCCGCGTTGAGAGCCAGGATATTGGTCTGATCGGCAATGTCATCGATCAGGCTGACAATGTCGCCGATTTCCTGAGAAGACTCGCCAAGGCGCTTGATGCGTTTGGCGGTGTCCTGAATCTGCTCGCGAATGTTGTCCATGCCGTGGATGGTGTTGTGCACCACCTCGTTGCCCTTGTTGGCGATTTCCACCGAGCGTTCGGCAACCGCCGAAGATTCCGCCGCGTTGGCCGACACCTGGTCGATGGACTCGGCCATGTCGTTGATCGCCATCGACGCTTCGGAAATCTGCTGGGCCTGGTGCTCCGACGCCTGGGCCAGGTGCATGGCAGTGGCCTGGGTTTCCTGCACGGCGGCGGCCACCTGGCCGGCGGTGAGGTTGATGGTCGCGACCAGATCGCGCAACTGGTCGACGGAGTAATTGATCGAGTCGGCGATGGTGCCGGTAAAGTCTTCGGTTACCGAGGCCGTCACGGTGAGGTCGCCGTCGGCCAGGTCTTCGATCTCGTCGAGCAAACGCATGATCGCGTTCTGGTTACGCTCGTTTTTCTCGGCGGTCTCGCGCAACTGACGATTGGTTTCGCGCACCATCACCAAACCGATCAGGATGATCGAAGCCAGCGCCAACAGGCCCAGCACATAGCCGCCAATGGTGTCGGTGGTTCGCCCGCCGACCATGTTTTCAAAACCGCTGGCCAGGTGTGAGGCTTCGTCGAGCAGGGTTTGCGACAGGCTGAAAATGTTCGAGGCCGATTCGCGTACCTTGAACAGCTCCGGCGAGGTTTCGAGGATCTCGTCCACCGAGCCCGAGACGAACTCGAACAGCTCGGAGATTTCCGCGAGTCGCGCACGGGCGTCGCGGTCTTCGACCTGGCTGACCTTGAGCGCCGGGTCGCCCTGGAGCATGCCGTTGAGCACCTTGCCGAACTGCGTTGCGTCACGCCCGAACGCATCGGCGGCCTGCTGTGAATTTTCGTCGCCGGCCAACACCGTGTTGACTGCGCCGAGGATCCGCTCGGCCAGCAGCGATTGGCGCTGGGCCATGGCCACCTGGGCCGCCGGGGCGCCCCGCTGCAGGAGAGTCTCGACGACTTTCTCGTACTCGACCTGCAACTGCGGCACGGTTTCGGCCAGGGTCGCGGCGACCTGATGCAGCGACAGTACGGTTTGCTCGCTGGAGAGAATCGCATCGGTGTTCTTCAGCAGCCGCTCCCAGTCCTGTTGCACCGCGCGCATCTCCGGACGCACGGTGGCGGGGGCCGGCGGCAGGCCCGTGGCCGGGTCACCCTTCTTCAGAAAACCCCAGCGCCGGGCAAAATCGTTGCGCGCATCGCTGAGCAACTTGAACGCGGCAGCCTTGCCGGCGGCGGCTTCGGTGGCGTTCTTGGCGATACGCTGGGACAGCACGCGCAGTTCGCCGGCGTGGCCGATGTACTGTTTGTCGTAGATAGCCTGGGTGTTGAGGTACGCGAAGTTGGCGAACAGCAGCATGATGAAGACGATCAGCGCGATGAACAGCACGATAATCTGCGACCGGCTGCGCGACCCTTCCATTGGCTTGCCTGCTTTTGCTTTTATCATCGGTCCTCGCCTGTTAACCCACACCTTCCAAGACTTGCCGAGGAACCTGTGGGAGCGAGCTTGCTCGCGATAGCGGTGTGTCAGTCGACATTAATGCTGGCTGCAAGTCCGTCATCGCGAGCAAGCTCGCTCCCACAAGGTTCTCTGTTGCTCCAACTACACCGCGACGCTCATGAACCCCTGGGACTGCGTCAACGCAAACGGGCTGAACACCTGCCAGCACTGCTCACGCTGAAACCGGCCTTTGACGAACGTCGCCACCGGCCCCTTCAATTCGTCTGTCGGCACCGGCTCCAGGCTGTCCTGGGCAAAGTGCTGGAGGCCGAAGACTTCATCGACCAGCAACCCGGCAAACACCTCTTCATGTTCCACCACCAACACCCGCCGCTGTCGACGCACCGCCGAAAGCTCGTGCCCGAAGAAGCCGCACAAGTCCATGACCGGCAGCAAACGTCCGCGCAGGTTGGCGACACCCTTGACCCAGGGTTTGACCCCTGGTAGCTGAGTGCAGCGCGGCTCGTGCAAGACTTCGCTGACTTCGCTCATGGGCGCGACATACCAGTGCTCGCCCAGGCGAAAACCGATGCCGCTCCAACTGTCCCGCCGGGCCGGCTGGGACGGCAAGTCCGCCGCCAGCAAACGACAGCGCTGGTCGATCTGCAGCAGCAGTTCGAAAGCCGTCAGCGACTCGTTCATGGCCTGACGATCAACCGGCCAGCACGTTGTTCAGGGTCTTGATCAGGGTGTCTTCATCGACCGGCTTGGTCAGGTAGTCCTTGGCACCCTGGCGCGTGCCCCAGACTTTGTCGGTTTCCTGATCCTTGGTGGTGATGATGATCACCGGGATGTGCCCGGTTTCCGGGTCCTTGGTCAACTGGCGGGTGGCCTGGAAGCCATTGAGGCCTGGCATGACGATGTCCATCAGCACCGCATCGGGCTTTTCCTGGCGGGCCAGGGCCACGCCGTCGGCGCCGTTTTCGGCTTTCAACACTTCATAACCGTGCTTTTCCAGCATGCCGGTCAGTTTGTACATTTCGGTCGGCGAATCATCGACGATCAGAATACGTGCCATGGTCTTCCCCATTCTTGTCGACGCCTGGCCCGATGGCCGAGCGTCACTGTGCGTGTCCTACTGCGGCAAAACGGCGGCGAAGCCAGGAACATGGGCCTGGATCGCATCAAGCAATTCTTCCTTGCTGAAAGGCTTGGTCAAAAACTGGTCGGAGCCGACGATGCGCCCCTTGGCCTTGTCGAACAGCCCGTCCTTGGACGACAGCATAATCACTGGCGTGGACTTGAACGCGCTGTTGTTCTTGATCAGGGCGCAGGTCTGATAACCATCCAGGCGCGGCATCATGATGTCGACAAAGATGATGCCGGGATGGTTGTCGACAATCTTGGCCAGGGCATCAAAACCGTCGATGGCCGTGATGACCTCACAACCCACGTTCTTGAGCAGCGTTTCGGCGGTGCGACGGATCGTCTTCGAATCGTCGATCACCATGACCTTCAAGGCGCTGGGGTGCTGTTCCATAAAATGCTCTACCGTCGCCTTTGCGAAACAAATTGTCCGTTTGCCGGTTAACGCGGCTCGAAACCCTTGGTGCTCAAGGGCCGGCACGACATGGCAGCCTTTTTAGCACAGTCTCCAACACCAATCTATCGGCCGACCCGCAAGGTGGTTTTTCCTTGACCGGGAACACACTCAGCGCCACTCTGACGCCACTTTTATACGCTGATCTTTTGTAGGAGCGAGCTCGCTCGCGATGGCCGTCAACGATAACGCGTGCTGGCTGGATAAGCGTGTTGTTCTCGGGTTCATCGCGAGCGAGCTCGCTCCTACAGAGATCGACATAGCCCCCCAAATTTCGAGGAAACACCCATGAGCGTTCGCGTCGGGATTGTCATGGACCCTATCGCCAGCATTTCCTATAAAAAGGATAGCTCGCTGGCCATGCTGCTGGCCGCGCAGAAGCGTGGCTGGGAGCTGTTCTACATGGAACAGCGCGACCTGTATCAGGGCGAAGGCCAGGCCCGAGCCCGGATGCGTCCGCTGCAGGTTTTTGCCAACCCGGAAAAATGGTTCGAACTGGGGGCCGAAAGCGACGCGCTGCTGAGCGATCTGGACGTGATCCTGATGCGCAAGGATCCGCCGTTCGACCTGGAGTTCGTCTACTCCACTTATTTGCTGGAACAAGCCGAGCGCGCCGGCGTGCTGGTGGTCAACAAGCCGCAAAGCCTGCGCGACTGCAACGAGAAGCTGTTCGCCACGCTGTTCCCGCAGTGCACACCGCCGACCGTGGTCAGCCGCCGCGCCGACGTGTTGCGTGAGTTCGCCGCCAAACACGGCGATGTGATCCTCAAGCCGCTGGACGGCATGGGCGGCACGTCGATTTTCCGTCACCGCGCGGGCGATCCGAACCTGTCGGTTATCCTCGAAACCCTGACCGCCCTCGGCGCCCAGCAGATCATGGGCCAGGCCTACCTGCCGGCGATCAAGGATGGCGACAAGCGCATCCTGATGATCGATGGCGAGCCTGTGGATTATTGCCTGGCGCGGATTCCGGCCCAGGGCGAAACCCGTGGCAACCTCGCTGCCGGGGGGCGTGGCGAAGCCCGCCCGCTGACCGACAAGGACCGCTGGATCGCCGCGCAAGTCGGCCCGACCCTACGTGAAAAAGGCCTGCTGTTCGTTGGCCTGGACGTGATCGGCGAGCACCTGACCGAGATCAACGTCACCAGCCCGACCTGCATTCGCGAGATTGATAACGCGTTTGGCACCGATATCGGCGGCATGCTGATGGATGCCATCGATCAGAAGCTCAAGGCACGTTGATTAGCCAAACCAACATTGCGTTATCATGCGCGGCCTGTGAAAACGCGATGTTGGTTTCCTTGTCATGACACTCCCGTCCGATCTGCCTGCCGAACTCGCCCACCGTGGCGTGCGCCCGGTCGATCGCCTCGGTTTTACCCTGTTTCTGGCAGCGCTGATCCACCTGGCCTTGCTGTTGGGTGTCGGGTTCGCAGTGGTCGAGCCCAAGCAGATCAGCAAAACCCTGGAAATCACCCTCGCCACCTTCAAAAGCGAAAAAAAGCCCGAGAAAGCCGATTTCCTGGCCCAGGAGAATCAGCAAGGTAGCGGCACCCTGGATAAAAAGGCGATTCCCAAGACCACCGAGGTCGCGCCGTTCCAGGACAACAAGGTACAAAAAGTCACGCCACCGCCGGCTGCCAAGCCTGAAGTGCAGGAAGCCCCGCCCAAGGCTGCCGTGACCACCGTGGCGCCGAAGCCGAAAAAAGCCCCCGCCAAGACCGAGGAGCCCAAGACCGAGGTAAAAACCCAGGTCCAGGCGCCGACCTTCGACAGCGAGCAACTGTCCAGCGACATCGCCAGCCTGGAAGCGGAACTGGCCGCCGAACAACAGCTGTACGCCAAGCGCCCGCGCATTCACCGCTTGAGCGCGGCCTCGACCATGCGCGACAAGGGCGCCTGGTACAAGGACGAATGGCGCAAGAAAGTCGAGCGCATCGGCAACCTCAACTACCCCGACGAAGCGCGGCGCAAACAGATCTATGGCAACTTGCGCCTGATGGTGTCGATCAACCGTGATGGCTCGTTGTATGAAGTGCTGGTGCTGGAGTCTTCAGGCCAGCCGCTGCTGGACCAGGCGGCGCAACGGATCGTCCGGCTGGCGGCACCGTTTGCACCGTTTACCGGGGATTTGTCGGATATTGACCGGCTGGAGATTATCCGCACCTGGAAATTTGCCCGCGGCGATCGCCTCTCCAGTAACTGACCACACACCCCCACCTGTAGGAGCGAGCTTGCTCGCGATAAACCTGAGAGCACAGCAGGGTGTCAACCTGGCAGTGTTATCCTTGACGACCATCGCGAGCAAGCTCGCTCCTACAGAATTGCGCTAATTCCTGTGCATCCCCAGCTTGTCAGTTCGCCCCTCGAACGCCACACTAGCGGTCATGAAAAACGTCAGCCCCAGCTACCTCAAGCATCAATTCCTGATCGCCATGCCGCACATGGCCGACCCGAACTTTGCGCACACCTTGACCTACATCGTCGAGCACACGGCCAATGGCGCCATGGGGCTGGTGGTCAACCGTCCGCAAGATCTGAACCTGGCCGATATCCTTGAGCAATTGCGCCCGGAAATCGAACCTCCAGCGCTATGCCAGCATGTACCGATCTTCATCGGTGGCCCGGTGCAGACCGATCGCGGTTTCGTCCTTCACCCCAAGGGTCAGAGCTTCCAGGCGACCGTTGATCTGGAAGACGAGTTGGCCCTGTCGACCTCCCAGGACGTGCTGTTCGCCATCGCTGACGGCGTCGGCCCGGCAAAAAGCCTGATCGCCCTCGGCTACGCCGGTTGGGAAGCCGGGCAACTGGAGGCCGAACTGGCGCAGAACGCCTGGCTGAACTGCCCATTCGACGCGGACATCCTGTTCAACACCAGCAGCGAACTGCGTCTGGAAGCGGCCGCCAAACACCTGGGCGTCAACCTCAGCCTGCTGACCAGCCAGGCGGGGCACGCCTGATGGCCCTGAAGCTGATTCTGGGTTTTGACTACGGCACCAAACAGATCGGCGTTGCGGTCGGCCAGGTGATTACCGGCCAGGCCCGCGAGCTGTGCACCCTGAAGGCGCAGAACGGCATTCCTGACTGGAACCAGGTCGAAGCCCTCATCAAAGAGTGGAAACCCGATGCCGTGGTGGTCGGCCTGCCGTTGAACATGGACGGTACGCCCAGCGACATGTGCGCCCGCGCGGAAAAGTTCGCCCGGCGCCTGAACGGCCGCTTCAACCTGCCCTTCTATACCCACGATGAACGTCTGACCACCTTCGAGGCCAAGGGCGAACGCCTAGCTCGTGGCGGCCAGAAAGGCAGTTACCGCGACAATCCGGTCGATGCCATCGCCGCCGCCCTGCTGCTGCAAGGCTGGCTCGACGAAAACACCGCACTGTTTGAATCCTGAAGAGCCGCTGTGCGTCTCTCTTAGCTACAACCCGAGCCACTTCCCGCACAGGCTGGCTCGGGCCCAAGAAGGAGCAACCATGAGCCTGCCCAATCCCGCCGAACTGATCAGCCAGATGGCGACCCGACTTGACGCCTATCTGGCCAAACGAGGCATCAGCGACCCGCGTTTCATCGGCATCCGCACCGGCGGCGTCTGGGTGGCCCAGGCTCTGCTCAAGGAGCTGGGCAGCAATGACCCCCTCGGCACCCTGGACGTGTCCTTCTACCGCGACGATTTCAGCCAGAACGGCCTGCACCCGCAGGTTCGCCCTTCGGCGTTGCCGTTCGAGATCGAAGGCCAGCATCTGGTGCTGATCGACGACGTGCTGATGAGCGGCCGGACCATCCGCGCCGCCATGAACGAACTTTTCGACTACGGCCGCCCGGCCAGCGTAACGCTGGTGTGCCTGCTGGACCTGGACGCCGGCGAACTGCCGATCCGCCCGAACGTGGTTGGCGCGACCCTGTCGCTGGCGGCCCACGAACGGGTGAAGCTGTCCGGTCCCGAGCTCGCGCTCGAACTGCAAGACCTCGCCCTTTAATTCGCCCTATTGAGAGTCCCCCTTGCGATGACGCCTCTAGAAACCAAGCGCCCGCTGCAGCTCAATGATCAGGGCCAGCTGCGCCACTTCCTCTCGCTCGACGGTTTGCGCCGCGAACTGTTGACGGAAATCCTCGACACTGCCGACTCCTTCCTTGAAGTCGGCGCCCGGGCCGTGAAGAAAGTCCCGCTGCTGCGCGGCAAGACCGTGTGCAACGTGTTCTTCGAGAACTCCACCCGTACCCGCACCACCTTCGAACTGGCGGCCCAGCGCCTCTCGGCGGACGTGATCACCCTCAACGTGTCGACATCGTCGGCAAGCAAGGGCGAAACCCTGCTCGACACCTTGCGCAACCTGGAAGCCATGGCTGCCGACATGTTCGTCGTGCGCCACGGCGATTCGGGTGCCGCGCACTTCATCGCCGAACATGTTTGCCCACAAGTGGCGATCATCAACGGCGGTGACGGCCGGCACGCTCACCCGACCCAGGGCATGCTCGACATGCTCACCATCCGCCGACACAAGGGCGGGTTCGAAAACCTTTCGGTGGCCATCGTCGGCGACATCCTGCACTCGCGGGTTGCGCGCTCGAACATGCTGGCCCTGAAAACCCTGGGTTGCCCGGATATTCGCGTGATTGCGCCGAAAACCCTGCTGCCGATCGGCATCGAGCAATACGGCGTGAAGGTCTACACCGACATGACCGAAGGCCTGAAGGACGTTGACGTGGTGATCATGTTGCGTCTGCAGCGTGAACGCATGACCGGCGGCCTGTTGCCGAGCGAAGGCGAGTTTTACCGCCTGTTCGGCCTGACCACCGCGCGCCTGGCCGGCGCCAAACCCGATGCCATCGTGATGCACCCGGGGCCGATCAACCGTGGCGTGGAAATCGAGTCAGCAGTGGCCGACGGCCCGCACTCGGTGATCCTCAACCAGGTGACCTACGGGATCGCCATTCGTATGGCGGTACTGTCCATGGCCATGAGCGGGCAGACTGCGCAACGCCAATTCGAGCAAGGCCAATTCGAGCAGGAGAAAGCCCAGTGAAGCTCAGCATTCTCGGCGCCCGCGTGATCGATCCGGCCAGCGGCCTGGATCAAGTGACCGATATCCACATTGAAGCCTGCAAAGTCGTCGCCCTTGGCGCGGCGCCAGCCGGTTTTGTCGCCGTCGACACGATTGACGCCAAAGGCCTGGTGGCCGCTCCCGGCCTGGTCGACCTCAACGTTGCCCTGCGCGAGCCGGGTTACAGCCGCAAAGGCTCGATTGTCAGCGAAACCCGCGCGGCGGCGGCTGGCGGCGTGACCAGCCTGTGCTGCCCGCCAAAGACCAAACCGGTGCTGGACACCTCGGCGGTGGCCGAACTGATCCTCGACCGTGCCCGCGAGGCCGGCAACACCAAAGTCTTCCCGATCGGCGCCCTGAGCAAAGGCCTGGACGGTGAACAACTGGCAGAGCTCGTAGCATTGCGCGATGCCGGTTGCGTGGCCTTCGGCAACGGCCTGGAGAGTTTCCGCAACACCCGCACCCTGTGCCGGGCGCTGGACTACGCAGCGACTTTCGACCTGACGGTGATTTTCAACTCCCAGGATTACGACCTGGCCGAGGGCGGCCTGGCTCACGAAGGCCCGACCGCCAGCTTCCTTGGCCTGCCGGGCATCCCGGAAAGCGCTGAAACCGTCGCCCTGGCCCGGGATCTGCTGCTGGTTGAACAGACCGGCGTGCGCGCGCACTTCAGCCAGCTCACCAGCGCACGCGGCGTAGAGCTGATCGCCCAGGCCCAGGCCCGGGGCCTGAAGGTGACAGCGGATGTCGCCCTGTACCAGCTGATCCTGACCGACGAAGCCCTGATCGACTTCAGCAGCCTGTATCACGTCCAGCCACCGCTACGCACCCGCGCCGACCGCGACGGCCTGCGCGCAGCGGTGAAATCGGGCGTGATCTCGGCGATCTCCAGTCATCACCAACCCCATGAGCGTGACGCCAAACTGGCACCGTTCGGCGCAACCGAGCCGGGCATCAGCAGCGTTGAACTGCTATTGCCACTGGCAATGACCCTGGTCGAAGACGGCTTGCTGGACCTGCCGACACTGATCAACCGCCTGAGCGCCGGCCCTGCAGAGGCCCTGCGCCTGCCGGCAGGCAAACTGGCGGTAGGTGGCGCGGCGGACATCGTGCTGTTCGACCCTGCGGCCTCGACCGTGGCCGGTGAAACATGGCTGTCCAAGGGCGAAAACTGCCCGTTCATTGGCCACAGCCTGCCGGGTGTGGTGCGCTACACCCTGGTGGATGGACGGATCAGCCACCAGGCTTAAGACCGCGTCGCCTGCATTCGCGAGCAGGCTCGCTCCCACAGTGGATTTGTAGTGATTCGCAAATCTGTGGCTACACGCCAACCCTGTGGGAGCGGGCTTGCTCGCGAAGACGATTTAGAAGGCGCCTCTATTCTGCGCATTACGCACAGAAACCTGGTCGTTCAACGTCCAGAAGTCATACAGCACCCCGAGAAAGAACAACCCGCCCGTCAGCAGGTACAGCAACCCGCTGATCCATTTCCCCTGATACATCCGGTGCACGCCGAACACCCCGAGAAACGTCAGCAGGATCCACGCCACGTTGTATTCGACGGGGCCTGCGGTGAACCGCAGGTCCGCTTCACGGTCCATGGACGGGATCAGGAAAAGGTCGATCAGCCAACCGATCCCCAGCAAGCCGAAGGTGAAGAACCAGATCGTCCCGGTCACCGGCCTGCCGTAATAGAAGCGGTGAGCCCCGGTAAAACCGAAAATCCACAGCAGGTAACCGATCACTTTGCTGTGGGTGTCTTGCTGCTGGACAGCCTGTTGATAGGGGTTCATGAATGACCTCGATTCACACGATAGATAAATATTCTTTAATTCTTTGTGACTTTTTTACAGGCACCCGACGCATGGCAAGTGCTACCTTCACTCCCGTCAAAGCCTTGTAACACCGGACTCCTGTCCGACAATTGCGCCATTTTGCCGCTTTTTTGCCACCATTGCCCCCCGGATTGAATCGACCAACGGCCTCGGAAGCGGCAAAAAAGCTGTTATAAAGTTGCGCGCTAACCTATTAAGAGCCTTGCCTAATGCGTTCATTTTTCAAGACATGGCTAACCATTTGCCTTTTGATGCCACTGGCCGCCCACGCCACCAATCGTGAGCAACGTCTTCCAAACGTTAATGGTTACACCCCAAAATCCCATGCCTCTGCTCCTTCGAGCAAAGACAAGAAATCCGCTAAATATGCTCCAAGCCTGGCCAGCAGCAAAAGCGGCCTGGTTCCACCGATGGGCACCAAGGAAAGCAGCGACGTGCTTAGCCGCGCCGTGAACGTCCTCGGCACTCCCTATCGTTGGGGCGGCAGCAGCCCAAGCAAAGGCTTCGATTGCAGCGGCCTGGTGAAATACGCGTTCAACGACGCCACGTTCGACCTGCCACGCACCTCCAACGCCATGGCCAGCGGTCATGGGGAGAAAGTCGATCGCAACGACCTGAAGCCGGGCGACCTGATTTTCTTCAACATCAAGAGTCGTCGGGTCAATCACGTTGCCATTTACCTGGGTAACGACCGCTTCATCCACGCGCCACGTCGTGGCAAGTCGGTCTCCATCGACACTTTGAAGAAACCGTACTGGGAAAACCACTACGTGGTTGCCAAGCGGGTCCTGCCGAAAGAACAGAATGCGTTGCGGGTTGTTCAGCGCTGATTTGAATTTCCGGGGAATGCCCTTGGAAAGTGCTTGAACATGATGACCCCCTTCGCGAGCAAGCTCGCTCCCACTTTGGAATGCACTCCCCTGTGGGAGCGAGCTTGCTCGCGAAGAGACCCTTGAAAGCACCTCAAATCTTCCTCAAAAATTATCCGGCGACCGCGCCTTCTCCCGCGCATGGTCACGACTGACCAACCCCTTGGTCACCAGGTCCTTCAAGCTCATATCCAGCGTCTGCATCCCCAACGACCCTCCCGACTGAATCGCCGAGTACATCTGCGCAACCTTGTCCTCGCGGATCAGGTTCCGGATCGCCGATGTCCCCAGCATGATCTCGTGGGCCGCGATGCGTCCGCCGCCGATTTTCTTCACCAGGGTCTGGGACACCACCGCCAGCAGCGACTCGGAGAGCATCGAGCGCACCATCGACTTCTCGTCCCCCGGAAACACATCGACCACCCGGTCGATGGTTTTCGCCGCCGATGTGGTGTGCAGCGTGCCGAACACCAGATGGCCGGTTTCGGCCGCGGTCAACGCCAGGCGAATGGTTTCCAGATCGCGCATCTCCCCCACCAGGATCACATCCGGGTCTTCCCGCAGCGCCGAACGCAAGGCGGTGGCGAAACTACAGGTATCACGATGGACTTCACGCTGATTGATCAGGCATTTGCGCGACTCGTGAACGAACTCGATGGGGTCTTCGATGGTGAGGATGTGGTGATGGCGATGGGTATTGAGGTAATCGATCATCGCCGCCAGCGTAGTGGACTTGCCGGAACCGGTCGGGCCGGTTACCAGCACCAGACCACGGGGAGCGTCGGTCATCTTGCGGAACACGTCGCCCATGCCCAGCTCATCCATGCTCTGCACTTTTGACGGGATGGTGCGAAACACCGCGCCCGCGCCACGGTTCTGGTTGAACACATTGACCCGAAAGCGCGCCACGCCGGGCACTTCAAAGGAAAAGTCGGTTTCCAGATGCTTTTCGAAGTCCACCCGCTGGGCGTCATTCATGATGGCATGGATCAGAGTCTGCACCTGTTGGTGATCCAGGGCCGGCAAATTGATGCGTCGCACATCACCGTCGACGCGAATCATCGGCGGCAGGCCGGCGGACAAGTGCAGATCGGATGCCCCCTGTTTGGCGCTGAATGCCAGCAGCTCAGTGATATCCATAGCGCCTCTCAATTCCAGTAGAATGCCGCGAACCTTCAGACCGCTGGCGCCTCTTGATGTCCACCATAGCAGACAACATTCTTCAGGTTAGTTCGCGCATACATGCCGCAACACTTGCCGCGAACCGCGCCGAAAACAGCGTCCAGTTGCTGGCTGTGAGCAAGACCAAACCCGCTCAAGACCTGCGTGAAGCTTACGCCGCCGGCCTGCGCGACTTTGGCGAGAACTACCTTCAGGAAGCGTTGGGCAAGCAACTCGAACTGGCCGACCTGACCTTGATCTGGCACTTCATCGGCCCCATTCAATCGAACAAGACTCGCGCTATCGCCGAGCACTTCGACTGGGTGCATTCCGTGGATCGCCTGAAAATCGCACAACGGCTGTCCGAACAACGTCCCGCCGATTTGCCGCCCTTGAACATCTGCATTCAGGTCAATGTCAGCGGCGAGGCCAGCAAGTCCGGCTGCACCCCGGCCGATCTGCCGGCCCTGGCCAACGCCATCTGCGCCCTGCCGCGCCTGAAACTGCGCGGGTTGATGGCAATCCCCGAGCCGACGGAAGATCGCGCCAGCCAGGATGCCGCTTTCGCTACAGTGCAAAGCCTGCAAGCCAGCCTGAACCTGCCGCTCGACACACTTTCCATGGGCATGAGCCACGATCTCGAATCGGCCATCGCCCAAGGCGCCACTTGGGTGCGGATCGGTACCGCCCTGTTTGGCGCCCGCGACTACGGCCAGCCTTGAAAAATGGCTGACTCTTCTCTTTATAAGGACCTGACATGAGCAAGACACGTATTGCCTTTATCGGTGCCGGCAACATGGCCGCCAGTCTGATCGGCGGCCTGCGGGCCAAGGGTCTGGAAGCAGCACAGATCCGCGCCAGCGATCCGGGCGAAGAAACCCGTGCCCGCGTGAGCGTTGAACACGGCATAGAAACCTTTGCCGACAACGCCCAGGCCATCGACGGTGCCGACGTGGTCGTGCTGGCGGTCAAACCCCAGGCGATGAAAGCCGTGTGCGAAGCCATTCGCCCAAGCCTCAAGCCCCATCAACTGGTGGTTTCGATTGCCGCAGGCATCACCTGCGCCAGCATGAACAACTGGCTCGGCGCCCAGCCGATCGTGCGCTGCATGCCCAACACCCCGGCGCTGGTGCGTCAGGGCGCGAGCGGTCTGTTCGCAACGGCCGAAGTGTCAGCCGAACAGCGTCAGCAGGCCCAGGAACTGCTGTCCGCGGTCGGCATCGCCCTATGGCTGAATGACGAGCAGCAATTGGATGCCGTCACCGCCGTTTCCGGCTCGGGCCCGGCGTATTTCTTCCTGCTGATCGAGGCCATGACCGCCGCCGGGGTGAAACTCGGCCTGCCAGCGGATATCGCTGCGCAACTGACCTTGCAAACAGCCCTGGGCGCCGCACATATGGCGGTCTCCAGCGACGTCGACGCGGCCGAGTTGCGCCGCCGTGTCACCTCGCCTGCCGGCACCACAGAAGCTGCAATCAAGTCGTTCCAGGCCAATGGCTTTGAAGCCTTGGTCGAAAAAGCACTCGGCGCTGCCGCGCATCGCTCGGCCGAGATGGCCGAACAACTGGGTCAATAAGGAGCTTTTCATGATTGGATTGAATACCGCAGCGGTCTACGTGCTGCAAACCCTCGGCAGCCTGTACCTGCTGATCGTGCTGATGCGTTTCGTACTGCAACTGGTGCGGGCGAACTTTTACAACCCGATCTGCCAGTTCATCGTCAAGGCCACCCAGCCGCTGCTCAAGCCGCTGCGCCGGATCATCCCGAGCGTATTCGGCCTGGACATGTCCTCGCTGGTGCTGGCGATCCTGGTGCAACTGGCGCTGATGGCCCTGACCCTGCTGCTGACCTACGGCACCATCGGCAACCCGCTGCAATTGCTGATCTGGTCGATCATTGGCGTGACCGCGCTGTTCATGAAGATTTTCTTCTTCGCCCTGATCATCAGCGTGATCCTGTCCTGGGTCGCCCCGGGCAGCCATAACCCGGGCGCCGAACTGGTGAACGACGTCTGCGAACCGGCCCTGGCGCCGTTCCGCAAGTTCCTGCCGAGCCTGGGCGGCCTGGATCTGTCGCCGATCTTTGCGTTCCTGGCACTCAAGCTGATCGACATGCTGGTGATCAACAACCTCGCCGCCATGACCATGATGCCGCAAATCCTCCGCGTGTTGATCTGACCCGGTGAGCTGGTTTCGCTGGGACGGTGACGACCTGATTCTGGAGTGTCACCTGCAACCGGCAGCCCGCAGTGATGACTTCTGCGGGCTGCACGGCGATCGCCTGAAGATCCGCCTGACCGCGCCGCCGGTCGAGGGCAAGGCCAACGCGCATCTGATGGCGTTTCTGGCCAAGGCCTTTGGCGTGTCCAAGAGCCAGGTCAGCCTGATCAGTGGCGAGTTGAACCGGCAGAAACGGGTGCGAATCTGCTCGCCGAAGAAGTTGCCGGACTTGCCTGATCTGGTGCGTCCGGCAGGCTGACCGCGTCATCGTTCATCGCGAGCAAGCTCGCTCCCACATGGACCGCATCAATCCTGTGGGAGCGAGCCTGCTCGCGAATGGCGCACTTCGATCTTATTGAATGAAATCAGGCCCGGCCTTTGCTTGCCGCTAACCCCAGCGGTCTTTAGACTTACGCCTCATTTCAATGAGAGCAGGGTCGATGCCAGCTGCCTTTCCCCCCGATTCTGTTGGTCTGGTGACGCCGCAAGTGGCGCACTTCAGCGAACCCCTGGCGTTGGCCTGCGGTCGCTCGCTCCCGGCCTATGACCTGATCTACGAAACCTACGGCACGCTCAACGCCACGGCGAGCAACGCCGTGCTGATCTGCCACGCCCTGTCCGGCCATCACCACGCCGCCGGCTACCACAGCGCCGACGACCGCAAACCCGGTTGGTGGGACAGCTGCATCGGTCCCGGCAAGCCGATCGACACCAGCAAGTTCTTCGTGGTCAGCCTGAACAACCTCGGCGGCTGCAACGGCTCCACTGGCCCGAGCAGTATCAACCCGGACACCGGCAAGCCGTTCGGCGCCGACTTTCCGGTATTGACCGTGGAAGACTGGGTGCACAGCCAGGCGCGCCTGGCAGATCGTCTCGGCATCGCCCAGTTCGCGGCCGTGATCGGCGGCAGCCTCGGCGGCATGCAGGCGATGCAATGGAGCATCACTTACCCTGACCGCATCCGTCACTGCCTGGCCATCGCCTCGGCACCCAAGCTGTCGGCGCAGAACATCGCGTTCAACGAAGTGGCGCGCCAGGCGATCCTCACCGACCCGGAATTCCACGGCGGTTCATTCCAGGAACACAACGTGATCCCCAAGCGCGGCCTGATGCTGGCGCGGATGGTCGGGCACATCACCTACCTGTCCGACGACTCCATGGGCGAGAAATTCGGCCGCGGGCTCAAGAGCGAGAAGCTCAACTACGACTTCCACAGCGTCGAGTTCCAGGTGGAAAGCTACCTGCGCTATCAGGGCGAGGAGTTCTCCGGGCGCTTTGATGCCAACACCTACCTGTTGATGACCAAAGCGCTCGACTACTTCGATCCGGCGGCGAACTTCGACGATAACCTGGCGAAAACCTTTGAAGGCGCCAAGGCCAAGTTCTGCGTGATGTCGTTCACCACCGACTGGCGCTTCTCCCCTGCCCGCTCGCGGGAACTGGTGGACGCGCTGATGGCCGCGCGCAAGGACGTCTGCTACCTCGAGATCGACGCTCCGCAAGGCCACGACGCCTTCCTGATTCCGATCCCGCGCTACCTGCAGGCATTCGGCAATTACATGAACCGCATTACGTTGTGAGAAAGCCATGAGAGCTGATCTGGAAATCATCCAGGAATGGATCCCCGCCGGCAGCCGCGTGCTCGACCTCGGGTGCGGCGATGGCGAACTGCTGACCTGGCTGCGCGATAACAAGCAAGTCACCGGTTATGGCCTGGAAAACGACGCCGACAATATCGCCGAGTGCGTGGCCAAGGGCATCAACGTCATCGAACAGGACCTGGACAAGGGCCTGGGCAACTTTGCCAGCAACAGTTTCGATGTCGTGGTCATGACCCAGGCGCTGCAAGCGGTGCACTACCCGGACAGGATCCTCGAGGAAATGCTGCGCGTCGGTCGCCAGTGCATCATCACCTTCCCCAACTTCGGCCACTGGCGGTGCCGCTGGTACCTGGCGAGCAAGGGCCGCATGCCGGTTTCCGAGTTCCTGCCGTACACCTGGTACAACACGCCGAACATTCACTTCTGCACCTTCGCCGACTTTGAAGCCTTGTGTCGCGAACGTGAAGCGAAGGTCATTGATCGGCTGGCCGTGGATCAACAGCATCGGCACGGGTGGGCCAGCAAGCTATGGCCTAATCTGTTAGGTGAGATCGGTATCTACCGCGTCAGCAGTCCGGGACTTTCCGACCACAAGGTCGCGGTCTGATCCACCCTACTTCAAGGAGAACGATCATGGGTCGTCTAGCGTTGTTTCTACTCACTGCCTGCCTGAGCGTCACCGCCATGGCCGCCGACGCCATCAAGAGCGAACGCAAGGAAACCTTCGGTGACGTGACGGTGCACTACAACACCTTCAACTCCACCTACCTGCTACCGGACGTTGCCAAGGCTGCCCAGTTGACCCGCAGCAAGGATCAGGGCGTGATCAACATTTCGGTGATCAAGGCCGGCACGCCGATGGCGGCCGACGTCAGCGGCAGCGTCAAAGACCTGACCAGCCAAAGCTACACACTGAACTTCAAGCAGGTCACCGAGCAAGGAGCGATTTACTACATCGCCCAATACCCGGTACCGCAGCAGGAAATCCGCACCTTCAACATCAAGGTGCAGACCGGCGACAAGATCAACACCATCAATTTCAACCAAGAGCTCTTCCCTGGCCAATGATCAACTTCACGCAACTCGTACTGGCCAGCCATAACGCCGGCAAACTCAAGGAACTCCAGGCCATGCTCGGCGAGTCGGTGCATCTGCGCTCGATCGGCGAGTTCAGCAGCGTCGAGCCCGAAGAGACTGGTTTGTCGTTCGTCGAGAACGCCATCCTCAAGGCCCGCAATGCCGCGCGCATTTCCGGCCTGCCGGCGCTGGCCGACGATTCCGGGCTGGCGGTGGATTTCCTTGGCGGCGCGCCCGGTATCTACTCGGCGCGTTATGCCGATGGCAAGGGCGATGCGGCGAACAACGCCAAGCTGCTCGACGTGTTGAAAGACGTGCCTGAAGCCGAACGTGGCGCGCAGTTCGTCTGCGTGCTGGCACTGGTGCGCCACGCCGATGATCCGTTGCCGATCCTCTGCGAAGGTTTGTGGCACGGGCGAATCCTGACCCAGGCCAGCGGCGAACACGGTTTTGGCTACGACCCGCTGTTCTGGGTGCCGGAGCGCGATTGCTCCAGCGCCGAACTGAGCCCAGGCGACAAGAACCAGATCAGCCACCGCGCCCGTGCAATGGATCTGCTGCGCCAGCGTCTGGGCTTGAAATGACCCGTGAATCATCCGCGTCGCCGCTGATCTTCGGCGGCGATGCTCTATCGCCTCGAGCGGCCCTGCCTGTGCTGCCGCCGCTGGCGCTGTATATCCACATCCCGTGGTGCGTGCGCAAATGCCCTTATTGCGACTTCAACTCCCACACGGCCAGCCCCGTGCTGCCGGAAGAAGAGTACGTCGACGCATTGCTGGCCGATCTCGATCAGGACCTGCACGCCGTTTATGGTCGTGAGCTGAGCTCGATTTTCTTTGGTGGCGGCACGCCAAGCCTGTTCAGCGCTGATTCGCTGGGTCGTTTGCTCAAAGGCGTCGAACAGCGCATTCCGTTTGCCAGCGACATCGAAATCACCCTGGAAGCCAATCCGGGGACGTTCGAGCAAGACAAGTTCGTGGCGTACCGGAAACTGGGGATCAATCGCCTGTCGATCGGTATTCAGAGCTTTCAGCAAGAAAAGCTCGAGGCCCTGGGACGGATTCATAACGGTGACGAAGCCGTACGCGCCGCCGGTATGGCGCGGCAGGCCGGGTTCGACAACTTCAACCTGGACTTGATGCATGGCTTGCCGAATCAGTCCCTGGACGATGCCTTGGCGGACCTGCGCACAGCCATCGCCCTGAAACCGACTCACCTGTCGTGGTATCAACTGACCCTGGAACCGAACACAGTATTCTGGAACCAGCCACCGACTCTGCCGGAAGACGACACGCTGTGGGACATTCAGGAGGCCGGGCAAGCACTGCTGGCTGAACATGGTTACGTTCAATACGAAGTTTCGGCCTATGCCCTGCCCGGTCGCCCGGCGCGCCACAACCTCAATTACTGGAGTTTTGGCGACTTCATTGGCATCGGCGCCGGCGCCCATGGCAAGCTCAGCCATCCGGACGGGCGCATCATTCGTACCTGGAAGACCCGCCTGCCCAAGGATTACCTGAATCCGGCGAAAAGCTTTAAGGCCGGCGAGAAAGCGCTGACCAATGAAGAGATGCCGTTCGAATTCCTGATGAACGCGCTGCGCCTGACTGAAGGCGTCGAATCGCGGCTGTACCCGGAACGTACCGGCATGACGCTGGAAAGCCTCGCTGAAGGCCGCCGTGAAGCCGAACAAAGCGGCCTGTTGCAGGTCGAACCTTCACGTCTGGTAGCCACCGAGCGCGGACAACTCTTCCTCAACGACTTGCTGCAGAAATTTCTGACATAAGGAAATCGAATGGATTTGGTACTCGACCTGCTTGCCACTGTGTCTCGCTGGAGCCGCAGCAACCTCTCGGAAATCGCCCTGGCCCTGGTGGGCTGCCTGCTGGTGCTGTTTGGTGCGGATTTCAAAGGCTGGGTCGAGCAACGCCTGGGCAGCATCGCCGGCGCCTTGCGTGTGCCGCTGATGTCGCTGCTGTGCATGGTTGGTAGCGGTGCGGCACTGATCTATGCCACGCCGTGGGTCGTGCGCGGCTTGAGCCAGTTCAACAACTACAGCCTGGCGCCGGTGTTGCTGGTGGTGCTGGTGTTGATTGGCGTGGTCGCTGACCGCCGCTAATCTCAGCCACACCCTAAAACAACTGTGGGAGCGAGCTTGCTCGCGATGAGGCCATAACATCCAACATCTCTGTTGACTGCCAGGCCGCCATCGCGAGCAAGCTCGCTCCCACAGGTTTTACGCCAGCTTCTCGAACTTCAAATCCCACACTCCATGCCCAAGACGTTCGCCACGGCGTTCGAACTTGGTGATCGGGCGCTCGGCCGGGCGTGGTACGCACTTGCCGTCTTCGGCAAGGTTGCGGTAACCCGGCGCAACATTCATCACTTCCAGCATGTATTCGGCGTACGGCTCCCAGTCGGTGGCCATGTGCAGAATGCCGCCGACTTTCAATTTGCTGCGCACCAACTCAGCGAAGGACGCCTGAACGATACGACGCTTGTGGTGACGGCTCTTGTGCCACGGGTCCGGAAAAAACAGCATCAGGCGATCGAGGCTGTTATCGGCCACGCAGCGGTTGAGCACTTCGATCGCATCGCAATCGTAGACCCGCAGGTTGGTCAGGCCTTGTGTCAGCACGCCATTGAGCAGCGCACCGACACCCGGACGGTGAACCTCAACGCCAATGAAATCCTGATCCGGCGCAGCCGCAGCCATTTCCAGCAGCGAATGGCCCATGCCGAAACCGATTTCCAGCGAGCGCGGTGCCGAGCGACCGAACACCTGGTCGAAATCCACCGGCGCGTCGGCCAGCGGCAGCACGAACAGCGGAGTGCCCTGCTCCAGGCCCTTTTGCTGGCCTTCGGTCATGCGCCCGGCGCGCATCACGAAACTCTTGATGCGGCGGTGTTGGCGCTCGTCGCCTTCTTCCGTCTGGATAGGCGTGTCGTTCGATTCAGTCATCAATGGCTCTTACTTGATCAGACCATCCAGCGGCGAAGAGGCGCTGGCATAGAGTTTTTTCGGCATGCGGCCGGCGAGGTAGGCCAGGCGGCCTGCGACGATCGCATGTTTCATGGCTTCAGCCATCATGACCGGCTGCTGGGCGTGGGCGATGGCCGAGTTCATCAGCACCGCATCACAGCCCAGCTCCATGGCGATAGTGGCGTCGGAAGCAGTACCGACACCTGCATCCACCAGCACCGGGATCTTGGCTTCTTCGAGGATGATCTGCAGGTTATATGGATTGCAGATCCCCAGACCGGAGCCGATCAGACCGGCCAGCGGCATCACCGCGATGCAGCCGATTTCCGCCAATTGACGGGCGATGATCGGATCATCACTGGTGTAAACCATCACGTCGAAGCCTTCCTTGACCAGCGTTTCGGCGGCCTTGAGGGTTTCGATCACGTTGGGGAACAGGGTTTTCTGATCCGCCAGCACTTCCAGCTTGACCAGGTTGTGGCCATCGAGCAGCTCACGAGCCAGGCGGCAGGTGCGTACGGCCTCGATAGCGTCATAGCAACCGGCGGTGTTCGGCAGGAAGGTGTAGCGATCCGGCGACAGCACTTCGAGCAGGTTCGGCTCGCCCTCGATCTGGCCAAGGTTGGTGCGGCGCACGGCGAAGGTAACGATCTCGGCGCCCGAGGCTTCGATGGCCAGGCGGGTTTCTTCCATGTCACGGTACTTGCCGGTACCGACCAGCAAACGCGACTGGTAAGTACGACCGGCCAGGACGAAAGGCTTGTCGCTGCGAACGATGCTCATGGGAAATCCTCTGTAGGGGTGAGGTACTTGCAGAATTCTGTGGCCACTGGGGCGAGGCTGCTAGCCGCCGCCGATGGCGTGCACCACTTCGACGTTGTCGCCGTCGTTCAACGTGGTGTCTGCGTGCTGACTGCGCGGGACGATATCCAGATTGAGTTCGACCGCCACCCGGCGTCCGGTAAGGTCCAGACGGGTCAGCAGGGCCGCAACGGTTTCACCGTCGGGCAGTTCAAAGGATTCGCCGTTCAACTGAATGCGCATGCCGGATGCCGCCATCATTTTTAGGGGCTGGCATTCTAGCCCGATCGTGACCTAAAGGTCAGCAATAAGCGTCAAGTGGTCAGCGGCAAGCGCCAGGCGGCGAGGCCCAGGCAGAGCCAGCCCGCGAGGAAGGCCAGGCCGCCGAACGGGGTGACAATGCCAAGCTTGCTGATACCCGTCAGCGTGAGCACGTACAGGCTGCCGGAGAACAGCAGGATGCCGATGGCAAAGGATGCGCCGGCCCACGTGAGCAAACGGCCGGGAATCTGCGTGGCCAGCAGCGCCACGCCCAGCAGCGCCAGGGTGTGCACCAGTTGGTAAGTGACGCCAGTATGAAAAATCGTCAGATATTCAGGTGTCAGACGGTTTTTCAGGCCATGGGCGGCAAAGGCCCCGAGGCCGACACCGGTGAAGCCGAAAAAAGCGGCCAGCATCAGAAAGCCACGCAGCATGCAGAACTCCAGTCAGTTTCGATCCAAAGGGTCTGTATAATGGCCCGCTCAACGGGTTCGGCCAAGCCATCTCTATGCTGCGTATCTATTTCCGTCATTTCTCCAAGGCCGTGCTCTGGTTCATGGGTGGCAGCGTATTGCTGGTGCTGATCTTTCGCGTGGTGCCGCCACCGGGGACGACACTGATGGTCGAGCGCAAGATCGAATCCTGGTTTGACGGCGAACCCATTGACCTGCAACGGACCTGGAAACCCTGGGACGAAATCTCCGATGACCTGAAAGTCGCGGTGATTGCCGGCGAAGACCAGAAATTCCCGGAGCACTGGGGCTTCGATATCGGCGCGATTCAGGCGGCGTTTGCCCATAACGAGCGCGGCGGTTCGATCCGTGGCGCCAGCACCCTCAGCCAGCAAGTCTCGAAAAACCTGTTCCTGTGGTCTGGCCGCAGCTGGCTGCGCAAAGGCCTGGAAGCCTGGTTCACCGGACTGATCGAAGTGTTCTGGCCCAAGCAACGGATTCTTGAGGTGTACCTCAACAGTGTCGAGTGGGATGACGGCGTGTTTGGCGCCGAAGCAGCGGCCCGGCATCACTTTGGCGTGAGCGCCAGGAACCTCAGCCGCCAGCAATCGAGCTTGTTGGCCGCCGTACTGCCCAACCCTCGCGTGTGGAGTGCGAGCCATCCGACCGCTTACGTGGCGCGACGCGCAGGCTGGATTCGGCGACAGATGAGCCAGTTAGGTGGCGACAGCTATCTGGTCGGGCTGAACGATTCGCGCCGGGCGCCTTGGGCCCAATAACTGATCCCAGTTTTTCAGCCCCTGAAAACCACTGTGGGAGCGGGCTTGCCCGCGATGACGGCCCGACATTCAACTCTTATATTGAATGTTCGGGCCTCATCGCGAGCAAGCTCGCTCCCACAGGATCAATGATCGGGGCGTTTTTTATTGCCTGCTCGCCAGTTACGCAGCGATCGACAACTTGAGCTTGTTCATCGCGCTTTTCTCAAGCTGACGAATACGCTCGGCCGACACGTTGTACTTCTGCGCAAGGTCGTGCAGCGTGGCTTTTTCTTCCGCCAGCCAGCGCTGGTAGAGGATGTCACGGCTGCGGTCGTCCAGCACTTCCAGCGCTTCGTGCAGGTTGTGGTTGGAGTTGTCGCTCCAGTCGGCATCTTCCAGTTGACGGGCCGGATCGTACCGGTGGTCTTCCAGATAGTTGGCCGGCGACTGGAATGCACTGTCGTCGTCCGCTTCGGCAGCCGGATCGAAGGCCATGTCATGGCCGGTCAGGCGGCTTTCCATCTCGCGTACTTCCCGAGGCTCTACACCCAGGCTTTCCGCTACGCGATGGACTTCTTCGTTGTTCAGCCAGGCCAGACGCTTCTTCTGGCTGCGCAGGTTGAAGAACAGCTTGCGCTGGGCCTTGGTGGTCGCGACTTTCACGATGCGCCAGTTGCGCAGGATGAACTCGTGGATTTCCGCCTTGATCCAGTGCACGGCAAAGGACACCAGGCGCACGCCCATTTCCGGGTTGAAGCGCTTCACGGCCTTCATCAGGCCGACGTTGCCTTCCTGGATCAGGTCAGCCTGAGCCAGACCGTAGCCGGAATAGCTACGGGCGATATGTACGACAAAACGCAGGTGGGCGAGCACCATCTGCCGAGCCGCCCCCAAATCCTGCTCATAATAGAGACTCTCGGCCAGTTCACGCTCCTGCTCCGGCGACAGCAATGGAATGCTGTTGACGGTGTGCACATAGGCCTCCAGGTTCGCACCCGGGACCAGAGCATATGCAGGTTGCAAAGAATTGGTCATACGAAAAAACCTCCGACTTACAAACTCGTGCAGTTCAGCACTGCGAAAATTGACCGGAAACCGAAAGACAAGTTCCCTAAAACCCATAAACGCTGAAAGGTCAATACGAGCAAAATGATACTACTTAGGCGCAAGCTCCCTCAGGTGGCGTGCGACTGCAATCCATGCACCGATATACCCCAACAGCACCGCGCCAAGCAAGAGAGACAGACCGTCGGCAACTGGCACTCCAGCCAGCGCAAAATCACTGCCGTACAAACCGGCCAGCCCCACCACCGCGTCGTTCAGCCAATCAAGGCCGAACGCCAGAACGCCCCAGGACAGAATCCCCGCACCGAAGCCATACAGCGCGCCCATATACAGAAAGGGCCTGCGCACATAGCTGTCAGTGCCGCCGACCAGTTTAATCACTTCTATCTCTGTGCGGCGGTTTTCAATATGAAGACGAATGGTATTGCCTATCACCAAAAGTAATGCAGAAACCAGAAGCACGGTCAGACCGAAGACAAAACGGTCACCCAGCTTGAGGATGGCTGCCAGACGCTCGACCCAGACTAAATCAAGTTGCGCCTGTTGTACCTTCGGCAGCTCGGATAGTTTTTGTCTTAATGCTTCAAGAGCCGGCTTGTCGACTTCAGTCGGCGTCACCAGGACCACGCCCGGCAGCGGGTTCTCCGGCAACTCCTTGAGCGCCTCGCCCAGCCCGGACTGTTGCTGGAACTCTTCCAGCGCCTGATCCCGGCCAACGTATTCGGCCTCGGCGACGCCAGGCATGCCCTTGATCTGATCGCGCAGCGCTTCGCCTTCGGCCGGCTTGGCCTCAAGGTCCAGATACAGGGAAATCTGCGCAGCGCGCTGCCAGGAACCGCCCAGACGCTCGACGTTACTTAGCAAAAGTGACAGCCCCATGGGCAAACTCAGGGCCACCGCCATCACCATGCAGGTGAAGAAACTGCCGATAGGCTGCTTGCCCAGGCGGCGCAGGCTGTCCACCAGACTGGCGCGATGACTTTCGATCCAGGCGCGGAACAACGTGGCAAAGTCCGGCCCGTCGTCATCGTCGTGTTTTTTCTTTTGCGGCTGCGGATCGGCGGCCTTCGGGGCCACACGCTCGGAAACCTTGGGGCTACGTGTTGCACTCATACCGCAGCCTCCCCGTCACCGATCAATCGACCGCGTTGCAAGGTCAGCATGCGATGGCGCATGCGGGCGATCAGGGCCAGGTCGTGACTGGCGATCAGCACGCTGGTACCCAGGCGATTGATGTCTTCGAACACACCCATGATCTCGGCGGCCAGGCGCGGGTCGAGGTTACCGGTCGGCTCATCCGCCAGCAGCAAGGCCGGACGATGAACGATGGCGCGGGCGATGCCGACGCGCTGCTGCTGACCGGTGGACAGGTCACCCGGGTACAGATCGGTTTTATCCGACAGCGCCACGCGCTCCAGTGCCGAGTCCACGCGCTTGGCGATCTCGGCCTTGGACAGCCCCAGGATCTGCAAAGGCAACGCGACGTTATTGAACACCGTGCGATCGAACAGCAACTGGTGATTCTGGAACACCACGCCGATCTGCCGACGCAAGAAAGGAATCTGCGCGTTGCTGATGGTGCTCAGGTCTTGCCCGGCGAGCAGCAACTTGCCGCTGGTCGGGCGCTCCATCGCCAGCAACAGGCGCAACAGCGTGGATTTACCGGCGCCGGAATGGCCGGTGACAAACAAGAACTCGCCACGACGGACTCGAAAGCTCAGCTCATGCAAGCCGACGTGACCGTTCGGGTAGCGCTTACCGACCTGTTCGAAACGAATCATGAACGCTCCCGCTCGGCAAACAATGCCTGGACAAAGGGTTCTGCTTCAAAGGTACGCAAATCGTCGATGCCTTCGCCGACGCCAATGTAGCGGATCGGCAGGCCGAATTGCTTGGCCAGGGCGAAAATCACCCCGCCTTTGGCGGTGCCGTCGAGCTTGGTCAGCGCCAGGCCGGTCAGTTCGACGGTCTGGTTGAATTGCTTGGCCTGGTTGATGGCGTTCTGGCCGGTACCGGCGTCAAGCACCAACAGCACTTCGTGAGGTGCGTCAGCGTCGAGCTTGCCAATCACTCGGCGAACCTTTTTCAGCTCTTCCATCAGGTTGTCTTTGGTGTGCAGGCGGCCGGCGGTGTCGGCGATCAGCACATCGATGCCACGGGCCTTGGCGGCCTGCACGGCGTCGAAGATCACCGAGGCCGAGTCGGCACCAGTGTGCTGCGCGATCACCGGGATCTTGTTGCGCTCACCCCATACCTGCAATTGCTCCACCGCCGCGGCACGGAAGGTGTCGCCGGCGGCGAGCATGACTTTCTTGCCTTCCAGCTGCAGTTTCTTCGCCAGCTTGCCGATGGTGGTGGTCTTGCCGGCACCGTTGACGCCGACGACCAGAATCACGAACGGCTTGTTTTGCGAGGCGATTTTCAGCGGCTGCTCGACAGGCTTGAGCATCGCTGCCAGCTCGGCTTGCAGGGATTTGTACAGGGCATCGGCATCGGCCAGCTCCTTGCGCGCAACCTTCTGCGTCAGGCGCTGAATGATCACCGAGGTGGCTTCGACACCCACGTCGGCGGTCAGCAAACGGGTTTCGAGGTCTTCGAGCAACTCGTCATCAATGACCTTTTTGCCCAGGAACAGGCTGGCCATGCCTTCGCCGATACTGGCGCTGGTCTTGGACAGGCCCTGCTTGAGGCGGGCGAAGAAACCGGCTTTGGTTTCTTCGGTGCGTACCGGCTCGACCGGGGCTTCGACGGGCGCCGCGATCGGCTCAGGAATCGGAGCGGGTGCCGGTGCTTGAGCAACCGGAGCAACCGGAGCAACCGGAGCAACCGGAGCAACGAATACCGGAACCTCTGGCTGACTGACAACGGGCACAGGCTCAGCCACGACGACTGGCTCAACAATCGGTTCGACCACAGGCGCGTGAACCGGGGCAGGCGTAAACGCTGCCGGAGCCGGAATCGGTGGCGTCACGTGAGGAGCCAGGTCATTTTCGACCAATGCCACGGGTTCTTCGGCCACTGGCAGGGTCAACCACGGTTCGGCCGTCGGGGCCGGAGGCTGTTCGGTGACGATTTCGCTGACTGGCTGGGGAACGGCTTCAACCTTGGGTTGCAGCGACGGCTCGGCAATCGGCAGAACAACCGGCGCGGGCGTTTCTTCTATTACCGGGACCGGCGTCGGCGCTGGTTCAGGAATGGCTTGTGGCTGTTCGACGACGGGTTCCTGCGGCTTTTTGCGCAGCCATCCGAACAGGCTTTTCTTCTCGCCAGCCGCAGCTGGGGTCTTCTTGTCGTCGTTGGAACCAAACATGGAGGACGGCTATCTCACGGTAGCGACGCGCCAATGGCGCCCCGGCAAATAAATATTCGATGCAGAACAGACTGCGATTAACCCAGCTTGTTCACGCGCAACATTTTGTCGAGGTGCGAACGGCACCTCACGGAAACGTTTTTACGAAGGACTAAAGCAGCAAAATCGGCGAAAAAGCAGAGTTTAGTTGATAAATTCCAACCTTCTGCTGCAAACCCATACAACCTGATCAAACGCAAAGGCCTGATAGGCGTGGCCGCCAGTAAAACGGATCAGTATCCTAGCACCCTCTCGCCCGCTGACGCTAAGAACAAGCGGGCAGCCCCAAAGGTTTGAAAACGAATGAATGCTCTTGCCCGCCGCGCCGCAGGCCTGCTGCTCAGCACAGTTTGCCTGCCCCTTTCGGCCCTGGCTGCCGACCCGCAACCCACCCACGAATTCACTCTCGACAATGGCTTGAAGGTGGTCGTGCGCGAAGACCACCGTGCGCCCGTGGTAGTTTCCCAGGTCTGGTACAAGGTCGGCTCCAGCTACGAGACACCGGGTAATACTGGCCTGTCCCACGCCCTGGAACACATGATGTTCAAGGGCAGCGAGAAAGTCGGCCCCGGCGAAGCCTCGCTGATCCTGCGCGACCTCGGCGCCGAAGAGAACGCATTCACCAGCGATGATTTCACCGCCTATTACCAGGTGCTGGCCCGGGATCGCCTGGGCGTGGCCTTCGAACTGGAAGCCGACCGCATGGCCAGCCTGCGCCTGCCGCCCGACGAGTTCGCCAAGGAAATCGAGGTCATCAAGGAAGAGCGTCGCCTGCGTACCGACGACAAGCCGATGGCCAAGGCCTACGAGCGTTTCAAGGCCATGGCTTACCCGGCAAGCGGCTATCACACACCGACCATCGGCTGGATGGCCGACCTTGAGCGGATGAAAGTCGAAGAGCTGCGCCATTGGTACGAAACCTGGTACGTGCCCAACAACGCCACGCTGGTGGTGGTTGGCGATGTCACCCCGGACGAAGTCAAAACCCTGGCCCAACGCTATTTCGGCCCGATCGCCAAGCGTGAAGTGCCCGCCGCGAAAAAACCGCTGGAACTGGCCGAACCGGGCGAGCGCCAGATCACCCTGCACGTGCAGACCCAACTGCCTAGCCTGATGCTGGCCTTCAACGTGCCGAGCATCGCCACAGCCGAAGACAAGCGCCTGGTCAATGCCCTGCGCCTGATCTCGGCACTGCTCGACGGCGGCTACAGCGGACGTATCCCGACGCAACTGGAGCGCGGAGAAGAACTGGTGTCCGGTGGCTCGTCGAGTTACGACGCCTATACCCGTGGCGACAGTCTCTTCACCCTGTCGGCATCGCCAAACTCGCAGAAACACAAGACCATCGCCCAGGCGCAAGCCGGTTTGTGGAAGCTGCTCGACCAGCTGAAAACCACGGCGCCAACCGCTGAAGAGCTGGAGCGCGTACGCGCACAAGTCATCGCCGGCCTGGTCTTCGAGCGCGACTCGATCACCAGTCAGGCCACCGCCATCGGCCAACTGGAAACAGTCGGCCTGTCATGGAAACTGATGGACACCGAACTGGCCGATCTGGAAAGCGTCACGCCGGAAGATATCCAGAAAGCCGCCAAGCTGTATTTCACTCGCGAACGTCTCAGCGTCGCCCATGTACTGCCTCTGGAGACGACTCATGAGTGAGCGTAAACCCTCCCGCCTGGCCCTGATCGGCCTGATCGCCGTCACCGTTATCGGTTCCGCAGCGTTCTATTTGTCGCGCTCTGTCGAAACCAATGCCAGCGAAGCCCTCGACAAGGCCAAGGCCAGTCAGAAACTGCAGTCGCTGACCGAACTCAACGACAAGGCACCGAACCACCGCAAGCTGGACGTGCAGATCTGGAACACCGCCGAAGGCACCAAGGTGCTGTTTGTCGAAGCCCATGAGCTGCCGATGTTCGACATGCGCCTGATCTTCGCTGCCGGTAGCAGCCAGGACGGCGATGCACCGGGCGTGGCGGTGTTGACCAACGCCATGCTCAACGAAGGCGTGGCCGGCAAAGACGTCGGTGCCATTGCCCGGGGCTTCGAAGGCCTGGGCGCCGATTTCGGCAACGGCGCGTTCAAGGACATGGCAATTGCTTCGCTGCGTAGCCTGAGTGCCAAGGATAAGCGCGAGCCGGCCCTGAAGCTGTTCGCCGAAGTCATCGGCAAGCCGACTTTCCCTGCCGATTCGCTGGCCCGCATCAAGAACCAGATGCTTGCCGGTTTCGAATACCAGAAACAGAACCCCGGCAAACTGGCGAGCCTGGAGCTGATGAACCGCTTGTACGGTGATCACCCGTATGCACACGCCAGCGACGGCACGGCGAAAACCGTACCGGCGATTACCCAGGCACAGCTGCGTGCTTTCCACGAGAAAGCCTACGCAGCCGGTAACGTGGTGATCGCACTGGTCGGCGACCTGTCCCGCACGGAAGCCGAAGCGATTGCCGCCCAGGTTTCCGGCGCCCTGCCCAAAGGCCCGGCCTTGCCGAAAATTGCGCAACCCGCTGAGCCCAAGGCCAGCGTCGGCCATATCGAGTTCCCGTCCAAGCAGACCAACCTGATGCTCGCGCAACTGGGCATCGATCGCGATGACCCGGACTACGCGGCATTGTCCATGGGTAACCAGATTCTCGGTGGCGGCGGCTTCGGCACCCGCTTGATGAGCGAAGTGCGCGAGAAGCGTGGCCTGACTTACGGCGTGTATTCGGGCTTTACGCCGATGCAGGCGCGTGGCCCGTTCATGATCAACCTGCAAACCCGCGCCGAGATGAGCGAGGGCACCCTGAAACTGGTGCAGGATGTGCTGGCCGACTACCTTAAAACCGGCCCGACCGAAAAAGAGCTCGACGACGCCAAGCGCGAACTGGCCGGTAGCTTCCCGCTGTCCACCGCCAGCAACGCCGATATCGTCGGCCAACTGGGCGCCATCGGTTTTTACAACTTGCCGTTGAGTCACCTGGAGGACTTCATGCAACAGTCCCAGTCCCTGACCGTCGAGCAGGTCAAAGCCGCCATGAACAAACACCTGAGCACGAACAAGATGGTCATCGTCAGCGCTGGCCCGACCGTGCCGCAAAAGCCGTTACCGGCCCCTACTGATAAACCTTCCGAGCAGCCGCTCGGGGTTCCGGAGCATTAATGGCTACTCATTCGAAAAAACCTGCCCGCAACGTCCACAACGGCGTGAACCAGCTGCGCATCATCGGCGGCGAATGGCGCAGCCGGAAGCTGAGCTTCCCCGACGCCCCGGGCCTGCGTCCGACGCCGGACCGCGTGCGTGAAACCCTGTTCAACTGGCTCGCGCCTTACGTGCCGGGCGCCAAGGTGCTCGACCCGTTCACCGGCAGCGGCGCGCTGTTCCTCGAAGCCCTGTCCCGTGGCGCGGCCATGGGCCAGGCGCTGGACGCCAGCAGCATCGCGGTGTCCAGCCTGAAGGAACACCTGGGTACATTGCGCTGCACCAACGGCCAGGTCCAGACCGCCGACGCCCTGCGCTACCTGGAAACCCAGACCGCAACGGCCTACGACCTGGTGTTCCTCGATCCACCGTTCAACCAGAACCTGCTGCCCGCCGTTTGCAAGTTGCTCGAAGAGCGCCAATGGCTGGCCGAAGACGCCTGGGTGTACACCGAAAGTGAGTCGGCACCGTCGACCCTGGGCCTGCCGCAGAACTGGCGCCTGCACCGGGAGCAGAAATCCGGGCGCGTCTACTACTCGTTGTGGCAACGTATGGCAGAGATCGTCGGTTAACCGACCGACCTGAAAAAGGTGCGTACCCGCTACGCACCGCTGCATCGAGAATGATCGTGTCTCATCCGCCAGAACGCTTCACCCCCGCCTTCGGCCTCGGCAATCCGCACTTGCAAACCTTGTGGGGGCCGCTGTGGCGTAAAACCGTGCACATCGGTCGCGAACGCGAGCGTCTTTGGCTTGAAGACGGCGATTTTCTCGATCTCGACTGGCACGGCCCGCACAGCGCCGACGCACCGTTGGTGCTGGTATTGCACGGGCTCACCGGGTCCTCGAATTCGCCTTACGTGGCCGGCATGCAAAAAGCCCTGGGTGACCGAGGCTGGGCGAGCGTCGCACTGAACTGGCGCGGCTGTTCGGGCGAACCCAACCTGTTGCCGCGCAGCTACCATTCCGGCGCCAGCGAAGACCTGGCCGAAACCATCAGGCACTTGCGGGCCAAACGGCCTCTCGCGCCACTGTATGCGGTGGGTTACTCCCTGGGCGGTAATGTCCTGCTCAAGCATTTGGGCGAAACCGGCAGCGACAGCGGCGTGACGGGCGCCGTGGCGGTGTCGGTGCCGTTCCGCCTGGACCAGTGCGCCGACCGTATCGGGCAAGGCTTCTCCAAGGTTTACCAGGCGCATTTCATGCGCGAGATGGTCGCCTACATCAAGAACAAGCAGCGACAATTCCAGCATGACGGACGCGAGGAGGGCCTGGCAGCCCTGGCGGCCCTCGGATCCCTGGAAAACATGCGCACGTTCTGGGATTTCGACGGACGCGTCACTGCACCACTGCACGGTTTCGCCGATGCCGAGGATTACTATCGCCGCGCCTCCAGCCGCTATTTCCTTGGCGAAATTCGTACGCCGACCTTGATGATTCAGGCCGCCGACGACCCCTTCGTGTTTCCCCACAGCCTGCCGCAGGTCGATGAGTTGTCCGCTTGCACGCAATTCGAACTGCAAGCCAATGGCGGGCATGTCGGCTTCGTCGACGGTACGCTCAGGCAACCGGGTTACTACCTGGAGCGACGTATCCCCGAGTGGCTGGCCGCCATAGGGCACTCTTGAATCATGGACGCTGACCAAGGCGAATCAATCCACTTCTGGCAAACCCCGCCACTGGCCGGGGTCGAGTTATTGTCCGCCCGCTACATCGACCATCGTTTCGCCCCACATGTGCATGACGGCTATGTGATCGGCATGATCATGGCCGGCGCCCAGCGTTATCGCTATCGCGGCGCTGAACACCTGGCGGGCAGCGGCACGCTGGTGCTGATCAACCCTGATGAACTGCACACCGGTCACAAAGGCACCGAGGATGGCTGGCTTTACCGGGCGTTCTATCCGGACAGCGGGCAGATGACCTCGCTGCTGGCCGAACTCGAACTGCCAACCCACCACTTGCCGGCCTTCGGTGCCACGCTGTATCGCGACCAGGATCTGGTGAACGGCTTCTGCCAACTTCACCGTTTGCTGGAAAGCCCCGCCAGCGCATTGCAGCAACAAACGGTCTGGCGTGAACTGGTGCTGTCGCTGTTGCAGCGTCATGCGGCGGTGCCTGATGCCGGCAAACCCGGCAAGGAACACCGTGCCGTAAGCCTGGCCAAGGAATTGCTGCACTCGCAATTGGCAGCACCGCCCTCACTGGAAGCGCTGGCGACGGCGGTCAATCTCTCGCCATTCCATTTCGCCCGGGTGTTCCGCCGGGCCACCGGCATGCCGCCGCACACCTGGCTGATGCAACAGCGTATCGCCCGGGCGCGGGCGTTGCTGCAAAGTGGCTGTCTGCCGCTGGAAGTCGCGATGCAACTGGGGTTTGCCGACCAGAGCCATCTGAGTCGGCAGTTCAAGCAGGTGTATGGGGTTGGACCGGGGGCGTATCGCAGTGCAAAGCGGGGACTTGAGGCTTGATGAGGTCTCACAAACCCCATCCATCCCCGTGGGAGCGAGCTTGCTCGCGATGGCGGCTTAACAATCAGCATCAATATTGAATGTAATGGCCCCATCGCGAGCAAGCTCGCTCCCACAAGGTTTCGTGGCGTTCATTCGCCGGTGGCGATGCCCCGCGCAGGCTCGTTGATCCACTCGCTCCACGACCCGGCATACAACGAACCCAACGGATAACCGGCCAGACACAACGCAAACAGGTTGTGGCACGCCGTCACGCCGGAACCGCAGTACGCCACCAGATCATTTGGCGAACGATCGTCCAGTTTCGCGGCGAAACGCTGCTTGAGCTGATCGGCCGGCAGGAAGCGCCCGTCACTGCCCAGGTTCTCGGTAAACGCAGCACACTGGGCACCTGGGATGTGCCCGGCAATCGGATCGATCGGTTCCACCTCACCCTTGAAGCGCGGCAGTGCGCGGGCATCGAGCAGGGTCAGTTCCGGCCGTGCAAGGCGCTTTTGCAGCTGCTCGGCACTGATCAGCAACGCCGTATCAGGACTGCCGGTGAAGGAACCACAGGGAATCGCCGGCGCATCCAGGCTCAGCGGCAAACCGGCTGCGTGCCAGGCCTTCAGACCGCCATCAAGGATGAACACACCGTCGCGCTTGCCCAACCATGCCAGCAACCACCAGGCCCGCGCCGCATAGGCCCCCGGACCGTCGTCATACAGAACCACTTCGCTATCGGCATTGATGCCGAAGGCTTGCAGGCGTTCGATCAGTTGCGCCGGCTCGGGTAACGGATGACGCCCGGTCACGCCCTTGACCACGGCGCCACTCAGGTCACGCTCGAGGTCGGCATAGCTCGAACCGGCGATGTGCCCTTCGGCATAGCTGCGCTGACCGTAATCCGGGTCTTCGAGGGCAAAACGACAATCCAGAATCACCAGCCCCGGCTGGTCCTTTTTCAGGTCCAGTGCTTGCGGGCTGATCAGTTGCGCAATGGGCATAGCGGGCTCCTGTGATTAACTCGGCCTTGATCCTACTGTACTTCTTCCAGTGCCTGGGCCAGGGGCACGTAAAACTCTTCGAACAAGGCGCTGACCGCATCGCGGGCCTGGTCCGTAACGAACCCGGCCTCCAGCACCAGCACCTGATACACCCCGCGTTTAATGGCCTGCTCGCTCAAGTGGCTGGAGTTCTCCCGCGTGGTGCACAGGAAGCGCACCCAAGACGTGAGGATGATCCAGGCATTGAGCGTCAAGGATTCGATCTGCACCTTGTCCATCTTCAGGATGCCGGCGGCGACGAAACCTTCGTAGATCGCCCCCCCCTGTATCAGGCAGCGCTGGGAGAAACGTCGATAGCGGTCGGCCAGGTCCGGATCGCTGTCGAGCAAATGTTCGAGATCGCGATGCAGAAACCGGTAGCGCCACATCGCCGACAGCAGCTCCTTGAGGTAGAAGCGTTTGTCTTCCACCGTGGCGGCACGGCCCTGGGGCGGGCGCAGGAAGCTGTCCACCAGGCTTTCGTACTCGCTGAACAGCACCGCGATGATCGCCTGCTTGTTCGGGAAGTGGTAGTACAGGTTGCCCGGGGAAATTTCCATATGGGCAGCGATGTGGTTGGTGCTGATACTGCGCTCGCCCTGCTGGTTGAACAGCTCCAGGCTGTTCTGCACGATGCGCTCGCTGGTTTTGATCCGTGGGGCCATGGCTTGAGCTTTAATTCAGAGTGCGTTGACGGGCATCTTAGATCTATCCGCGAGCGGATAAAACAAAGCTGTTCCAGGATGTCATTTGACTTTTTAGAGCATAGACTCTAAAAAGTGCTTCATTACAATAAATCCGGAGCCGACCATGACTGCTGAAATTTCCTACCTGCAGAACCTACAGCAGCCGCTGGAAGAGCTTCAGGCCCTGTTCGACGCCCAGCGTGCCGCGTACGCCGCCAACCCGATGCCACCGGCCGCGCAGCGCCAGCAATGGCTCAAGGCGCTAAAGGATTTGTTGAGCAATGAACGCCAGGCCCTGATCGATGCGATCAGCCAGGACTTCAGCCATCGCAGCGCCGATGAAACCCTGCTCGCGGAACTGATGCCCAGCCTGCACGGCATCCATTACGCCAGCAAACACCTCAAGGGCTGGATGCGAGCCTCGCGACGCAAGGTGGGCGCCGCTTTCCAGCCAGCTTCGGCCAAAGTGGTTTACCAACCGCTGGGCGTGGTCGGGGTCATCGTGCCGTGGAACTACCCGTTGTATCTGGCCATCGGTCCGTTGGTCGGCGCGCTGTCGGCGGGCAATCGGGTGATGCTCAAGCTCAGTGAGTCGACCCCCGCGACCGGCTTGCTGATGAAGCAACTGCTGGCGCGAATCTTCCCCGAAGACCTGGTTTGCGTGGTCCTGGGCGAGGCTGATATGGGCGTGGCGTTTTCACGCCTGCCGTTCGATCACCTGCTGTTCACTGGCGCCACCAGCATCGGCAAACACGTCATGCGCGCCGCCGCGGAAAACCTGACCCCGGTGACCCTGGAGCTGGGCGGCAAATCCCCGGCCATCGTTTCCCGGGATGTGCCGCTCAAGGACGCCGCCGAACGCATCGCCTTCGGCAAGACCCTGAATGCCGGCCAGACCTGCGTGGCCCCGGACTATGTGCTGGTGCCGGAGAATCGCGTCGGAGGTTTCGTCGAGGCCTATCGCACAGCCGTCCGTGGGTTTTATCCGACGCTGGCCGACAACCCGGACTACACCGCGATCATCAATGAGCGACAACTGGCGCGTCTCAACGGTTACGTCAGTGACGCCACCAGCAAGGGTGCGTTGCTGATGCCGCTGTTCGACCAGGGCCAGGGCCGCCGCATGAGCCATAGCCTGCTGCTCAATGTTACGGACGAGATGACGGTGATGCAGGACGAAATCTTCGGGCCGCTGCTGCCGATCGTGCCGTACAAGGATCTGGAGCAGGCATTTGCCTACATCAACCAGCGCCCTCGCCCACTGGCGCTGTATTACTTCGGCTACGACAAGCGCGAACAACAGCGCGTGCTGCACGAAACCCATTCCGGCGGCGTGTGCCTGAACGACACCCTGCTGCACGTCGCCCAGGACGACATGCCGTTTGGTGGCATTGGTGCCTCGGGCATGGGCCACTATCACGGACATGAAGGGTTCCTGACCTTCAGCAAAGCCAAGGGCGTGTTGATCAAACAACGGTTCAACGCCGCGAAGTTGATCTATCCGCCGTACGGCAAGTCGATTCAGAAGCTGATCCAGAAGCTGTTCATCCGCTAACGATAATCACCGTCGGGTAATAACAATAATGACCCCCAGCCTGTCCGATACACCCGCGCTGTCACGGCGCGGGTTGCTTAAATTCAGCCTCGGCGCCACAGCTTTCCTCGCCACCGCCGGACTCGGAGCCAGCCTCAGCGGCTGTTCGTCGAGCGCCCCGGCCAATGGTTTCGTCACGTTACGCAGCGGCGACCTGCTGTTTTTGCGGGCGTTGATCCCGGTCATGCTCGAGGGTGCCGTGACCGCCGAACGGATGCCCGAGGCTGTCGATGGCACGCTGAAAAGCCTGGATTACAGCCTGGCCCACCTGTCGCCGGAAATGCTCAAGCTGACTCAACAACTGTTCGATGTGCTGGGAATGGCCGTGACCCGCGGACCGCTGACCGGGATCTGGGGCAGCTGGGAAAACGCCAGTGCCAACGACATCCGAGCTTTTCTCGATCGCTGGGAAAACAGCTCGTTGAGCCTGTTGCGCATGGGCCACAGCTCCTTGCTGCAACTGGTGATGATGGCCTGGTACGGCCGCAAGGAATCGTGGGCGCATTGCGGGTATCCCGGGCCGCCAACCGTCTGAAAGCTAGTCGACCCCATCGCGAGCAAGCTCGCTCCCACACTGACCGTGTGAACACTGGAGGTCCCCTGTGGGAGCGAGCTTGCTCGCGATAGCGTCAGCCGCTTCACCGCCTACTCCAACAATAAAAAGAGAATCCGAAAATGCCCGTACCCGATCCGTTCCGCGAAGGCATGGCCCGAGGCTGGAAAACCTACAACGGCTCGCAACTGACCCAGGACCTTACTCTCGAAGCGGACGTGGCGATCATCGGCAGCGGTGCCGGCGGCGGCACCACCGCCGAAATCCTCAGCGCAGCCGGCTACAAGGTACTGCTGATCGAGGAAGGCCCTCTCAAGACCAGCAGCGACTTCAAGCTGCTCGAAGACGAGGCCTACGCCAACCTTTATCAGGAAGGCATTGGCCGCATGAGCAAGGACGGCGCGATCACCATCCTCCAGGGCCGGGCGGTGGGCGGCACCACGCTGATCAACTGGACCTCTAGTTTCCGCACCCCGGAGCCGACCCTGGAACACTGGGCCAAAGAGCACAACGTCAAGGGCCACAGTCCGGCGGACATGGCGCCGTGGTTCGAGAAAATGGAGCAACGCCTGGGCGTCGCGCCGTGGATGGTGCCGCCCAACGCCAACAACGATGTGATCCGCAAGGGCTGCGAAGCACTGAATTACTCATGGCACGTCATCCCGCGCAACGTTCGCGGCTGCTGGAACCTCGGATACTGCGGCATGGGCTGCCCGACCAACGCCAAGCAATCGATGATGATCACCACCATTCCGGCGACACTGGAAAAAGGCGGTGAGCTGCTTTACCTGGCCCGCGCCGAAAAACTCACGATCAGTGGCGACAAGGTCACCGGCCTGCAATGTTCGGCGATGGATGAACGCTGCGTCGCACCGACCGGACGCACCATCACGGTCAAGGCTCGGCATTTCGTGCTGGCCGGTGGCGGCATCAACAGCCCGGCCTTGCTGATGCGTTCCGGGGCACCCGACCCGCACAAGCGCCTGGGCAAACGCACATTCCTGCACCCGGTAAACATGTCCGCCGCGTTGTTCGACGAAGTGGTCAACCCCTTCTACGGCGCGCCGCAGTCGATCTATTCCGACCATTTCCAATGGCAGGACGGCACCACGGGCAAAATGTCCTACAAACTGGAAGTCCCGCCTCTGCACCCGGCGCTGGCCACGACATTGCTCGGTGGTTTCGGTCAGGAAAACTCGCAACACATGGCCAATCTGGCCCATACCCACGCCATGCTGGCGTTGCTGCGGGACGGTTTTCACCCGGACAGTCCCGGTGGCAGCGTCGAATTGCGCAGCGATGACACGCCGGTGCTGGACTATCAGCTATCACCCTACGCCTGGGATGGATTGCGCCGGGCGTTCCATACCATGGCCGAGATCCAGTTTGCCGGTGGCGCCAAGGCCGTGATGCCGATGCACGCCGACGCCCGCTACGTGAAGACCCTCGCCGAAGCGCGCACGCTGATCGACGGCCTGAGCCTGGAGTTGTATCGCACACGCCTGGGTAGTGCCCATGTGATGGGCGGTTGTGCCATGGGCGAAGACCCGACAATCGCAGTGACCGACAGCCTCGGCCGGCATCATCAACTGGGCAATCTGTCGATCCACGACGGCTCGCTGTTCCCCACCAGCATTGGTGCCAATCCGCAGCTGTCGGTCTACGGACTGACGGCGCAACTGGCGACATCCCTGGCGATGCGTTTAAAAAACCCATGAAAATGACGATAATTCCCATCGTCTATAGTGCTTTCTTACCCAACAGGCGACTTGGCCGACCGGGAAGGCTGCGATACCATCCGACTCCCCAACGGATTCCCGCCAGGACGACGCGATGAACCGAGTGTTGTACCCAGGTACCTTCGACCCTATTACCAAGGGCCATGGCGATCTGGTCGAACGCGCCTCGCGCCTGTTCGATCACGTGATCATCGCCGTCGCCGCGAGCCCGAAGAAAAACCCGTTGTTTCCTCTGGAACAACGGGTAGAACTGGCGCGCGAGGTGACTAAACATCTGCCGAACGTTGAAGTCGTCGGCTTCTCGACGCTGCTGGCGCACTTCGCCAAAGAGAAGAATGCCAACGTGTTCCTGCGTGGTTTGCGCGCGGTGTCGGACTTCGAATACGAATTCCAGCTGGCCAACATGAACCGCCAGCTGGCGCCGGACGTGGAAAGCCTGTTCCTGACCCCGTCCGAGCGTTATTCGTTCATTTCCTCGACGCTGGTCCGTGAAATCGCAGCCCTGGGCGGCGATATCACCAAGTTCGTGCACCCTGTGGTGGCGGACGCCCTGACCGAACGCTTCAAGAAGTAAACTGTAGGAGCGAGCCTGCTCGCGATGGACGTCAACGATAACGCGGGAAACCCGACACCCCGCGGCGTTCTCAGGTTTTTCGCGAGCAAGCTCGCTCCCACAGCGCCAATGCGGCACAATTAGACGCATTGGTTTATTGCGCCCGGGCCTGCCGCCCCGGCTGGAGTTAGCATGTCCCTGATCATCACCGACGATTGCATCAACTGCGACGTCTGCGAACCCGAGTGCCCGAACGCCGCCATTTCCCAAGGCGAAGAGATCTACGTGATCGACCCGAACCTGTGCACCCAGTGTGTCGGCCACTACGACGAACCGCAGTGCCAGCAGGTCTGCCCGGTGGATTGCATTCCACTGGACGAAGCTCATCCGGAGACTGAAGAACAGTTGATGGAGAAGTACCGGAAAATTACCGGCAAGGCTTGAATGATGCAGTGCTCTTTCGGGCCTCATCGCGAGCAAGCTCGCTCCCACACTGGAATTGCATCGTTCACAAAACCCCTGTGGGAGCGAGCTTGCTCGCGATGACGTCATCAGCCTCACTGAAAATCTGACTGACTTTCAGCTCTGACAACGCGGACAAAAAACGCTGGCACGCTGCCCGAGTTTCACTTCCCGCAGGCCCGTGCCACAGACCTTGCAGTGCTCACCACCACGGCCGTACACGAACAGTTCCTGCTGGAAATAACCAGGCTGACCGTCGCCACCGATAAAATCCCGCAGCGTGGTACCGCCGCGCTCGATAGCGGCCGCCAGGATGCGCTTGATCTCGATGGCCAGCTTCAAGTAACGCGCACGGGAAATGCTCTTGGCTTCGCGGCGCGGGTCGATCCCGGCAGCGAACAACGCTTCGGTCGCGTAGATATTGCCGACGCCCACCACTACCGCGTTATCCATGATGAACGGCTTGACCGCCATCGAACGTCCACGGGACAGCTGGAACAGGCGCTCGCCGTCGAACAGGTCGGTCAGAGGTTCCGGCCCCAGGCGGATCAGCAATTCGTGATTGAGCGGGTCGAGGCTCCAGAGCATCGCGCCGAAACGCCGTGGGTCGGTGTAACGCAGGGCCAGGCCCGACTCCAGTTCGATGTCCACATGCTCATGCTTGGCCGCCGGCAGCCCGGCCTCCACCAGACGTAAATTGCCTGACATGCCCAGATGGCTGATCAAGGTGCCGACTTCGGCATTGATCAGCAGGTACTTGGCGCGACGCTCCACCAGTACGATGCGCTGCCCGGACAACCGCACATCAAGGTCCTCGGGAATTGGCCAGCGCAAGCGGCGTTCACGCACGATCACCCGGCTGACCCGCTGGCCTTCCAGGAACGGCGCGATACCGCGACGGGTGGTTTCGACTTCTGGCAATTCAGGCATGGTGCTCTCGGATCAGGCGCATGGCCTGGAAGGTTCCGACACTCAGCGATGAGTGCCGAGGTCGCGGATTGTCTGTTTGAGGGTCTCGAAGTCGTAGTCCGAGAGGCCGACATAATCGAGCACCAGCGGCGCGATGCTGTTCCACTCGTGATCTTCGGCCTGATTGCCCAGCACCCGGTACGACGCGCAAATATGCTCGGCCATCTTCAGGATCGCCAGCAGGTTCTTCAACGAACTGTTGCGCGAAGATTCATCACTGAATATCGCCAGGGCATTGTGGTGATTGGCGATCGCAGCACTCACATGTTCCGGCAGACGCCAGGACTTGGCCGTGTAATACCCGACCACCGAGTGATTGGTATTGAACACCTGGTTCTCCGTGTCGACCACCCGGCATTCGGCGCTGGCGTTGGCATAGGCCTGCTCCAGTACACCCATGTAGTCGGGGAAACGCTGGAGCATCAAGGGAACGCCGCAGTCATGGAACAAGCCCAGGGCATACGCTTCGTCGCCATTTTCAACGCCGATGCGCTTGGCCAGGGTCAGACAGGTCATTGCCACGTCCTGAGCGGTGTCCCAGAAACGGTTCAGGGTGACGATGGTGTCGTCATTCATCTCGCCCTTGATCGACTGTGCATTGATCAGGTTGATGACCGAGCGGCTGCCCAGCAGATTCACCGCACGCTGGATCGAGGCAATCTTGTTGCTCAGCCCGTAATACGGCGAATTGACAATTTTCAGCAAGGAACCGGAAAGGCCCGGATCCTGGGATATCAGCTTGGCGATGACTTCCAGATCCGGGTCGGGCATGTACTGCTCCATCTGCAAATCCACCATGATTTGCGGCTGGGCCGGTACGCTGATGCCCTGCAGGGCTTGTTGGATCTGTTCGGAAGTCAGCTCTTGGGACATGTGTGCACACTCTGGGTCAGACGGCGATTCTAACCTTTATAAAGTTGGATCCGACATACCAAATCGCAAGACAACCCTCGCCACATGTCCACTTGCAGGCCAATCCGGGGCCTCAACACGCTATACTCCCGCTCTTTTTTCCGGAGCGACGACATGTCCCTGCCTAGCCTGCGCCTCAAAGCCAACGCCGACCGTCGTCTGCGCAACGGTCACTTGTGGGTCTACAGCAACGAAATCGATGTAGCCGCTACGCCTTTGCACGGTTTCAAGGCCGGCGACCAGGCGATCCTCGAAGCCGCCGGCGGCAAGCCGCTGGGCATCGTCGCCATGAGCCCGAACAACCTGATCTGCGCCCGTTTGCTGTCGCGCGACATCAAGCTGCCGCTGGACAAATCGCTGCTGGTGCACCGCCTGAACGTGGCCCTGTCCCTGCGCGAGCGCCTGTTCGACAAGCCGTTCTATCGCCTGGTCTACGGCGATTCCGACCTGCTGCCAGGCCTGGTGGTCGACCGTTTCGGCGACATCCTGGTGGTGCAGATCGCATCGGCAACCATGGAAGCCCATAAAGACGACGTGATCGCGGCGCTGACCCAAGTGCTCAAGCCAAGCGGCATTCTGTTCAAAAACGACTCCGCTGCCCGTGACGCCGAAGGCCTCAACCGCTACGTCGAAACCGTGTTCGGCCTGGTGCCGGAGTGGGTTGCCCTTGAAGAGAACGGCGTGAAGTTCGAAGCCCCGGTCATCCAGGGTCAAAAAACCGGCTGGTTCTACGACCACCGCATGAACCGCGCACGCCTGGCGCCTTATGCCAAGGGCAAGCGCGTACTGGACCTCTACAGCTACATCGGCGGTTGGGGCGTGCAGGCTGCCGCATTCGGCGCCAGTGAAGTGTTCTGCGTCGACGCATCGGCCTTCGCCCTCGACGGCGTCGAGCGCAACGCCGCGCTGAACGGTTTCGCCGAGAAAATGACCTGCATCGAAGGCGACGTGTTCGAAGCCCTCAAAGAGCTGAAAGCCAGCGAAGAACGCTTCGACGTGATCGTGGCCGACCCGCCGGCGTTCATCAAACGCAAGAAAGACATGAAGAACGGCGAAGGCGCCTACCGCCGCCTGAACGAGCAAGCCATGCGCCTGCTGACCAAGGACGGCATCCTGGTCAGCGCATCCTGCTCGATGCACCTGCCGGAAGACGACCTGCAGAACATCCTGCTGACCAGCGCCCGTCACCTGGATCGCAATATCCAGATGCTGGAACGCGGCGGCCAGGGTCCGGATCATCCGGTGCATCCAGCCATCCCGGAAACCCGCTACATCAAGAGCATTACCTGCCGGTTGCTGCCGAATAGTTAATTGCTGACAGCACTGAGGTTGATCGTCCGCACTTCAATAGCGCGAACGATCAACTAGCCATCCGACACCAATACAAAAACTTCATTCTTATTAAGAATTTACCGACCTTGAAAAAGTTATCGGAACAGGACCACATCACTTCGAGAAACGCCCTACACCATTTCGTTTGACCTCAATCCATCCAGGCCTATTATCCAGCTTACCACTTGAATACTTGAGTGGTGGATGTAAAAACCTTTACTGGAGATTGAATCATGAAAAAAGTTCAACTTGAGAAAAATCTAGCGGTACACCACCACGCGATGCTTAGCACGCCTAAGTAATCACTCAGGAAAAGCCGGACAGAAAACCTTCTGTCCGGCTTTTAAAAAGAGGGATGCCGCATGCAACTCAACCCCTATATTTTTTTACTGCCCAAGCCTCCTCGGCTTTTCATCTGGAACTATAAAACTCATGAGCAATTCGAAGTCGACAGCTCTCACGCCGGTCGATTAATTGAGCTTATCGAGCAAACAGAACTATTTGATAAATGCCACACAATCGACACTGATTTTTTTGAAGCCGGTATATTCGTCGATGAGGACTTACCACCAGATGACTGGCAATGGGATGACCTTTCGAAGATTTTTCACATCGGAACCAAAGACCTTGGTGCTGGCGATACCCCAAAGAACACAAAGGAATGGGCTGATCGTTACTTCGCTCATTGTCAGGAGGCGCTGGGTCGAGAGCCCCCACCACCTCACCCATTTGCCAACCTCCAGCGTGAGAACCTGCTCTGCCTGCCAGCCCCCACTGACAATAGGGCATTAGAGGGGCATATCGGATTCAAGCAAGTCTTGTTGCAGCGGAAAACATGCCGTTCCTTTCTGAAAAAAAGCGTGTCGTTGAATGATGTCAGCACGCTTCTCTACCTTTGTCTCGGTTACCTGAAGGAGCGAGAGTCCGATACCTGCGAACTGACTCCGGGCATGTTCAATGCACGACGCAGCAGCCCGTCAGGTGGTGGACTGAACGCCAGCGAAGGGTATTTATATGCTTACAACGTGCAAGGGATCGACCCTGGAATTTATTACTACCACCCGAACCTGCACGCTTTAAAATTATTGAGTCGCTTAAACAGCCCTCTCGGCTCCCTTCTACAAGGCCAACACTTTGCCAACAACATTCCTTTTGGAATTTTCCTTACTTCGCGCCTCGATAAAATGTGGTGGAAATACCCTCACTCGCAAGCCTATCGGGTTTCATTGCTTGAGATCGGCCACATATCGCAAACCATACAACTGTGCGCGACATCACTTGGGTTGAATACCTGGCTAACCGCAGCCCTGACCGAATCAAAAATAGAAAAACTTATAAAATTGGATGACCTATCAGAACAAGTATTTCTCTTTATAGGTGCCGGACACAGCAAAGGAGAGACATTGTGTGAGGACCTACAAAGTTTATTAAACAAAAATGGCCCGCCAAACTCCGGAACTCAATAAAAATGTCAGAACACTCAATCACCAAGACAAGCGACAACATCACAGCTCAAAAAATCTCCCGATTCATTCTTATCACCAGTATTTCGTTAATCAGTTTTTTTCCTCTCAACATCCTGCTCCCCTCTTTCCCAGCCCTGGCGTTGGAGTTCAATACGTCAATGGTTGATATCGCGTTTTCGGTTAGCTTGTTCACATTGGTTTTTTCTTTCGCGCAACTGGTAACCGGCCCCCTGTCGGACAAATGGGGGCGCAAGGAAGTGCTGCTTGGATGCCTGTTCCTATGCTCAATAGGTGCGATCGGCTGTACCCAGGCAACGGATTATTCGACTTTTATGGGCTTTCGCGCCGTTCAGGCATTAGGGTGCGGCTTTTTTGTGCTGGGCCACGCGCTAGTGGAGGACCTGTTCGAAGAAAAGGATCGAGCCCGGGTGCGCATTTATTACATGACCCTGAGCGGGTCATTTGTCGCACTGTCCCCTCTGCTTGGTTCATGGCTGCAAGCGACCTTTGATTGGCAAGGCAGCTTTTATGCGTTTTCCCTGATGGCACTCGGTATTTTTATCCATGCGCAAACCGTATTGCCTGCCAGATCAGCCCGAGTTGACCACGAGCCCACTTCAATTATTTCAACACTGAAAACCATCCTGAACAGCAAAGACTTTGTTCGCTATTGGTGGATCGCCGCGCTGGTCTTCTCCTGCTACTTCGCCCTTATCAGCGTGACCCCGATAATTTTTATGGACGTACTGAAACTGTCTGAATACCAGTATGCGTTGGTTCTCGTGCTGTATGGCGTGGCTTACGTCCTCGGTGGTGCTCTGGCTTCGGCCGCGCAGAAGCGCATTTCCCTCAACAAACAGATCAACCTTGGGTTGAGCCTGTTGATCATCGCCGGCCTGGCTTTAGGGTTGATCCTGACCTTCAACGCAATAACGACGTTGACATTGTTTGTGCCAATGCTGATCAGTGCGCTGGCTGTCACCCTAGTTCGGCCAGCAGCCATTTCTGCAGCAATGCTGCTGTTTTCCAGCAATGCCGGAACCGCTGCATCCGCTGGCAATACAATCATGTTCCTCACCGCAGCCATCAGTAGCGCTGTGCTTGCCCAGGCAGGCCCCCACCTGTTGACGGTCATTGCCGTCTGTTTCATCGGCTTCAGTCTGTGGGGATTGCTGATAAATGCGCGGGTCGGGCGATGATCAAGCGCCCTACGGCATTCCCTCCAGCCGCCAGCCGTGTAGAATCGCGAACATTCATCGCCAGTCATCCCCGGCGGGTTTATGAGCTCAAGCTGAAGCGCGCGGCGATCCCGCAAAGTTATCGGCAACTTCCGGACACGCGGCCATTTCTGAGTGTTCCAGACGTCAATAGAAGCTCACTTCCCTTTTGATACCTGATTAGCCGCCCGGAGTGCTTCATGCCTGATTACCGCTCGAAAACATCCACCCACGGCCGCAACATGGCCGGCGCCCGCGCTCTGTGGCGCGCCACGGGGATGAAAGATGACGACTTCAAGAAGCCGATCATCGCCATTGCCAACTCCTTCACCCAGTTCGTACCGGGGCACGTGCACCTGAAAGATCTGGGCCAACTCGTCGCCCGCGAGATCGAACGCGCTGGCGGTGTGGCAAAAGAATTCAACACCATCGCTGTGGACGACGGCATCGCCATGGGCCACGACGGCATGCTGTATTCGCTGCCGAGCCGCGAGATCATCGCCGACTCCGTCGAGTACATGGTCAACGCCCACTGCGCCGACGCCATCGTGTGCATCTCCAACTGCGACAAGATCACCCCTGGCATGCTGATGGCGTCCCTGCGCCTGAACATCCCGGTGATCTTCGTCTCCGGCGGCCCGATGGAAGCCGGCAAGACCAAACTCGCTTCCCACGGCCTCGACCTGGTCGACGCCATGGTGATCGCCGCCGACTCCAGCGCTTCTGACGAGAAAGTCGCCGAGTACGAGCGTAGCGCCTGCCCGACCTGCGGTTCGTGCTCCGGCATGTTCACCGCCAACTCGATGAACTGCCTGGTCGAAGCGCTGGGTCTGGCATTGCCGGGCAACGGTTCGACCCTGGCCACCCACAGCGACCGCGAGCAGCTGTTCCTGCAGGCCGGCCGCACCATCGTCGAGCTGTGCAAGCGTTACTACGGCGAGAACGATCAGTCGGTGTTGCCGCGCAACATCGCCAACTTCCAGGCGTTCGAAAACGCCATGACCCTGGACATCGCCATGGGCGGTTCCACCAACACCATCCTGCACTTGCTGGCCGCAGCCCAGGAAGCCGAGATCGATTTCGACCTGCGCGACATCGACCGTCTTTCTCGCAACGTGCCACAACTGTGCAAGGTCGCGCCGAACATCCAGAAGTACCACATGGAAGACGTTCACCGTGCCGGCGGGATCTTCAGCATCCTCGGTTCGCTGGCCCGTGGCGGTTTGCTGCACACCCAGCTGCCGACCGTGCACAGCCGCAGCATGGAAGAAGCCATCGCCAAGTGGGACATCACCCAGACCAACGACGAAGCCGTGCACCACTTCTTCAAGGCCGGTCCGGCGGGCATCCCGACGCAAACCGCGTTCAGCCAGTCGACCCGCTGGGAAACCCTGGACGACGACCGTGAAAACGGCTGCATCCGCAGTGTCGAGCACGCTTACTCGCAAGAAGGCGGCCTGGCCGTGCTCTACGGCAACATCGCTCTGGATGGCTGCGTGGTGAAAACCGCTGGCGTCGACGAATCGATCCACGTGTTCGAAGGCAACGCGAAGATCTTCGAAAGCCAGGACAGCGCCGTACGCGGCATCCTCGCCGACGAAGTGAAAGAAGGCGACATCGTCATCATTCGCTACGAAGGCCCGAAAGGCGGCCCGGGCATGCAGGAAATGCTCTACCCGACTTCGTACCTGAAATCCAAAGGCCTGGGCAAAGCCTGCGCCCTGCTCACCGACGGCCGTTTCTCCGGCGGTACTTCCGGTCTGTCCATCGGCCACGCTTCGCCTGAAGCGGCTGCCGGCGGCGCGATTGGCCTGGTGCAGGACGGCGACAAAGTGCTGATCGACATTCCGAACCGCTCGATCAACCTGTTGGTCAGCGACGAAGAACTGGCCGCACGCCGAGTGGAGCAGGACAAGAAAGGCTGGAAACCGGTGGAAGTGCGTCCACGTAAAGTGACCACTGCCCTGAAGGCCTACGCCCTGCTGGCAACCAGTGCCGACAAGGGTGCTGTGCGTAACAAGGCGATGCTTGACGGGCTGTAAGGCTTAAGCGTCGGACAAAAAATGCCCCGCCAAGTGCGGGGCATTTTTGTTTGCGGCACCCCTTGTAGGAGCGAGCTTGCTCGCGATGGACGCAAGGACACCGCGTCAAATCAGAAAGTACACGTCATCGTTAACGACCATCGCGAGCAAGCTCGCTCCTACAAGTTAATTTTGTGGATCGAGATTATCGAGCGCCTGATTCACCGCCAGCTCGCCCAGCATGATGACCTGCGCAATCCCCAGCATCGTGCTGCGTTGGGAGCCTTCCAGCAGGCCGGCGAAATCGTTGGCCATGACATTGGCCGAGGCGAGTGATTCGCAGGCGTGGGCCAACAGGGTTTCGGTGTCGAGGCCGGGCGCGATCAGGAATGTTCGGCTGGGTTTGCGCGGGGTGGCGTTGATGTGGGCGGAGAGGTTGTTTGATTCGGGAGGATCGGGGGTAATTTTCAGCATTGATAAAACTCCTTACACCATAAGACAAGGAGCCATCACCCTCGCTACCAAACGAAGGGTGGCGGCCATGCGCAGGTTGGTAGACCGGGGTGTAAGGAAACCGGCGCGCCCGAAAGCGCCCTGTGCATGACCACCATAAAAAGCAGAGACGCAAGAACGTCTGCAAATCATGATGCTTTGCACCCTACACAGCCAGGCTACCAAACCCGATCACTGATGTTCAGCGACAGGTAGACGGTAGAGTCCGGGAGTAAGGCGCACAAGCCGGCGGATTCTGGCGTAGTCGTAGTCCCTTACGCAAGAAAGCGTAGGTTGCGACTGTCAGGAGATGGCGATCAAACAGAGGCTTTCATTGCACCGACTGGCCTCATCGCGAGCAAGCTCGCTCCCACAATGGATCTGCGTTGAACACTGGATTGGGGAACAACACCGATCAAACTGTAGGAGCGAGCTTGCTCGCGATGAACGCAAGGACACCGCGTCAAATCAGACAGCACGCGTCATCGTTAACGACCATCGCGAGCAGGCTCGCTCCTACAATTACTGGATTTCTTCAGGCTTGACGATCACCCAGTTCTTGTCGGCAGTCACCGTCATCCCTTCCTTGGCCTGGGCCGCGGCATTCTTGGCCATCATGCCGTTAATCTGGGTCATGTATTTGTCCTTGCGATTGACCCACAGGTGGATGCCGCCCTTGGCCACGTCAACACTGTGGAACAACATGTAACCATCACTGGTCGGGGTATCGCCGCCGACCAGCACCGGTTTTTTCCACTCATCGATGTAGGTCAGGATAGCCGCGTGCTTGCCGGCCATCCAGGTCGCCGGGGTCCACAGGTACGGGGTCAGTTCGAGGCCGAGGTTGGCCTTCTCGTCATACTTGCCGGCGGTGATCTGCTTGCGCGCAGTGGTCAGCTCGCCCGTCTTCTGGTCCTTGAGCAGCAGCGACACGCCGATCACGTTCTGCGGTTTTACGTTGTAGCCGTACTTCGGATCGGCCGCGACCATGCGCACCAGCTCTTCGGAGGCGGCGGTCATCACGTAGACCTCGATGCCGTTCTCCATCAGTTTGTTGTACAGCTCTTGCTGGCCCGTGAAGATCTTCGGCGGGTTGACGTCGAGCTTCTTGACCACATCGCCTTCGTAATAAGTGGCCGGCACCGGTTTGCCCGACGCCATCATCTCGTCGACGTAGCCCTTGAGTTCCTTGAGCGTAAAGCCGGAGAACACCTGGGCGACCCATGGATAGCAAACCATGTCGTCGAGTTCACAGAGGCGGTAGTAGTAGCTGAACAGGCTTTCCTTGTGGTCGGCGGTGTCCTTGAACGGCATCAGTTTCAGGGAGGGATCGAGCTTGTCGCGGGTGATCAGGCCCTTGTTCTCCATGAACGGCAGCAACGACTCTTCCAGGTCATAGCGGTAACTGGTGTTGTCCATGTCAAACACCGCGTAGTTACCTTTGTTGGCGTTGGCCGCGATCATCGCGTCCAGTGCCTTGGCCTGATCGGCTGGCCAGTGTTTCAGATCCGTTGCGAAAACCTGGCCGGCAAGGCCCAGGCAAAGTGCTGCAGCCAGTAATTTCGGTGCGAACTTCATCGGCGTTTCTCCCTGAATGTGAAAGGTATCGACGCTAACAAATAAGTGTGACAGTCCTCGTCTGTCAGCGACCGCCTGCGTCCCTTTCGCGCCAGTTGCATTTCTGACAGCGACACTCGCTTATTCCAAAAACGACGGACACCATACGTTTTTGATATTAATTCATTAGTTTTCAAGCTGTTAGGCTTGCCGGTTCGCAGTTGCCCCGGAAGGCAGCTGGCAAAAGTCTAATGGGAGTTCCAATGAATCTGCCGCTGATTCTCAATCTGCTGGTGTTCCTCGCCCTGCTCCTGAGCCTGGCGCAAACCCGCCACACCACTTGGAGCCTGGCGAAAAAAGTCCTGCTCGCACTGGTGCTGGGCGTGGCGTTCGGTGTGGCGTTGCACACTGTCTACGGTGCCGGTAATCCGGTGCTGAAAGCCTCGATCGGCTGGTTCGATCTGGTGGGCAACGGTTATGTGCAATTGCTGCAAATGATCGTGATCCCCTTGGTGTTCGCCTCGATCCTCAGCGCCGTGGCCCGCCTGCACAACGCTTCGTCGCTGGGCAAGATCAGCTTCCTGACCATCGGCACGCTGCTGTTCACCACGGCCATCGCGGCGTTGATCGGCATCGGCCTGACCAACCTGTTCGGCCTGACCGCCGAAGGCCTGGTGGCCGGCACCCAGGAAATGGCGCGCCTGCAAACCATCCAGACCGATTACGCCGGCAAGGTCGCCGACCTGAATGTGCCGCAGCTGTTGCTGTCGTTCATTCCGCAAAACCCGTTCGCCGATCTGGCGCGAGCCAAGCCGACGTCGATCATCAGTGTGGTGATTTTCGCTGCGTTCCTGGGTGTCGCTGCGCTGCAACTGCTCAAGGATGATGCCGAGAAAGGTCAGAAAGTGATCAACGCCATCGACACCCTGCAAGCCTGGGTGATGCGCCTGGTGCGCCTGGTGATGAAGCTGACTCCGTACGGCGTGCTGGCGCTGATGACCAAAGTGGTCGCCGGCTCCAACCTGCAAGACATCATCAAGCTCGGCAGTTTCGTGGTGGTGTCCTATATCGGCCTGGGCCTGATGTTTGTGGTGCATGGCGTGCTGGTGTCGGCCGCCGGGATCAATCCGCTGCGCTTCTTCCGCAAGATCTGGCCGGTGCTGACGTTTGCCTTCACCAGCCGCTCCAGCGCTGCGACGATTCCGTTGAGCATCGAGGCGCAGACCAGTCGCCTGGGCATCCCGCAGTCCATCGCCAGTTTCGCCGCTTCGTTCGGCGCGACCATCGGCCAGAACGGTTGTGCCGGCCTGTACCCGGCGATGTTGGCGGTGATGGTGGCGCCGACTGTGGGCATCAACCCGCTGGACCCGCTGTGGATCGCGACGCTGGTGGCGATTGTCACGCTGAGCTCGGCCGGTGTGGCCGGAGTGGGTGGCGGTGCGACGTTTGCGGCGCTGATCGTACTGCCGGCGATGGGCTTGCCGGTGTCACTGGTGGCGTTGCTGATTTCGGTCGAGCCGTTGATTGATATGGGGCGTACGGCGTTGAATGTGAGTGGTTCGATCACGGCTGGGGCGATTACCAGTCAGGTGATGCAGCAGACTGATAAAGAATTGCTGGATGCGGATGAGCATTCGGCGTTGGCGCAGGCTTGAGTAGCGTCAGTTAGACCGCTATCGCGAGCAAGCTCGCTCCCACAGGGATCTGTGGTGTTCACACAATTTGTGATTCACCTCAAAACACTGTGGGAGCGAGCTTGCTCGCGATGCTTTTAGGCTTTTTCCCAGACTTCGAAGTTGTAGGCCGGCTTGTCATCCACCGCCGGATTTTCGGTGTTGGAAACCAGCTTCCACTGGCCCAAATCAAACTCAGGAAACCACGCATCCCCTTCCGGGCTCAGCGCCACGCGGGTCAGGTATAACCGATCAGCCTGCGCCAGCCCTTGCGCATACAACTGCGCGCCACCAATCAGCATCAACTCATCAACGCCCTGTTCCTTCGCCCATGCTTCGGCGCGGACAACGGCGGCTTCCAGCGACGGATAAACCTCCGCGCCTTCGAGCTGCAGATCCGCCTGACGGCTGACCACGATGTTCAAGCGGCCCGGCAACGGACGACCGAGTGAGTCCCAGGTCTTGCGCCCCATGATGATCGGCTTGCCCAGGGTGGTGGCCTTGAAATATTTGAAGTCCCCCGGCAAGTGCCAGGGCATGCTGTTGTCGACGCCGATCACACGGTTTTCACCGAGGGCTGCGATCAGGCTGAGGGGGAGTGATTTAGTCATGTCGGCGAGGATACCAGAGCCTCGCTTTCGCCGATAAGCGTCACAGCGGTTATGCTCACAGCTCAATTAAGCGACGGGATGCCGCGTGACTGAACTCAATACCCTCTGGCTGACAGAAACCATCCGACTGCGCGAAGAACACGCAGGCCCCTTGGAAGACCTTGAAGCCAACCGGCTGGCCCGCAGCGTCAGCGGTGATTTGCCGTCGCGCATTCAACGCCGGGCCCTGTGGCTGGCTGAACGTGATGGCTTGGTTACGGCCCTCAAACACTGGCTGCAAGGCGCACGACTGGCGCTGATCGTAATGGCGGTGCTGGCGGTGATCAGCGGCGCCGGCCTGGCCTTTGCCGCAATGGGCGATGGCCTGCACCCGGTGAATGTGTTCTGGGCCTTGGGCAGCCTGCTCGGGCTCAACCTGATCCTGCTGCTGAGTTGGGCCCTGGGCCTGGCGTTTGCCGGAGAACACGGCGCCAGCCTCGGGCGACTATGGCTGTGGCTAAGTGAAAAACTCGCCCGGGACGCCAAGGCCACGCAACTGGCCCCCGCCCTGCTCCTGTTGTTGCAACGGCAGAAGCTCAATCGCTGGGCCATCGGCGTAGTGGTCAACGGCCTGTGGTTGCTGGCAATGATCAGCGCCTTGGTCATTCTGCTGACACTGATGGCAACCCGGCGCTATGGCTTTGTCTGGGAAACCACCATCCTCAGTGCCGACACCTTTATTGCCGTAACCCAGGCGCTTGGCGCCCTGCCGGCCCTGCTCGGTTTCAGTGTTCCCACCGAGCAGATGATCCGTGCCAGCGGCGACGCCGCACTGAGTATCGAAAGCGCGCGCCAGGCCTGGGCAGCATGGCTGGTTGGCGTTCTGCTGGTCTATGGGATTTTGCCGCGCCTGCTGCTCGCACTGTTTTGCCTGTGGCGCTGGAAATCCGGGCAAACGGCGCTCCGCCTGGATTTGAACCTGCCCGGCTACGCACAGCTTCGCGAACGCTTGATGCCCACCAGCGAGCGTCTCGGCATCAGCGATGCGGCGCCTGAGCAACTGCATCGCGTGGAAAGTGGCGTTAGCGAACAACAAAGTGATGGTGCTCTATTGGTCGCCATCGAGCTGGACGACGACCGCCCGTGGCCACCGCAATTGCCGAAAAACGTCAACAACGCTGGCATCCTCGACAGCCGCGAATCGCGACACAAACTCCTCGAACAATTGACCCGCTTTCCCCCGGCACGCCTGGCCATTGCGTGCGATCCACGGCGCTCGCCGGATCGCGGTAGCCTGGCCCTGATTGCCGAACTGGCCCGCAGCGCCAGCGCCACCCGCGTGTGGTTGTTGCAGGCGCCCCCCGGTGAAGCGCTGGACGCCGAACGCCTGGGCGACTGGCACGTGGCGCTGCAACAGCTTGAGCTGCCGTTTGCCGATTGTGCACCGATGAACTGGCTGGAGACGGGTCATGACTAATCCCCTGAAACTCGCCGTGGTCGGCCACACCAACGTCGGCAAAACCTCACTGCTGCGCACCCTGACCCGCGACGTCGGCTTCGGTGAGGTGTCCCATCGTCCCAGCACTACACGGCACGTCGAAGGCGCCCGTCTTTCGGTGGACGGCGAGCCGCTGCTCGATCTCTACGACACTCCCGGCCTGGAAGATGCCATCGCCCTGCTCGACTACCTCGAACGCCTGGAGCGGCCTGGCGAACGCCTCGACGGCCCGGCGCGGCTGGCGCGTTTCCTGGATGGCAGCGAAGCCCGGCAACGCTTCGAACAGGAGGCCAAAGTGCTGCGCCAGTTGCTGGCGTCGGACGCCGGGCTCTACGTGATCGACGCCCGAGAGCCGGTGCTCGCCAAGTATCGCGACGAGCTGGAAGTGCTGGCCGGTTGCGGCAAGCCCTTGCTGCCGGTGCTGAATTTCGTCAGCAGCGCCAACCACCGCGAACCGGCCTGGCGTGAAGCGCTGGCGCGGCTGGGCTTGCATGCCTTGGTGCGCTTCGACAGCGTCGCGCCGCCGGAGGATGGCGAGCGTCGACTCTATGAAAGTCTCGCCCTGCTGCTGGAAACTGCCCGGCCGCAGCTCGAACGACTGATTGCCGATCAGCAAGCCCAGCGTCTGGCTCGCCAACAAAGCGCAGAGCGATTGATTGCCGAATTATTGATCGATTGCGCAGCCTGCCGACGCAGTGTGGTCAGTGAAGCCGAGCAGGAACAACAGGCGATCAGCGAACTGCGCAAAGCCGTGCGCCAGCGTGAGCAGCGTTGCGTCGAGTCCCTGCTCAAGCTCTACGCCTTCCGCCCACAGGATGCCGCCGCCAGTGATTTGCCATTGCTCGACGGTCGTTGGGGCGACGATTTGTTCAACCCGGAAACCCTGAAACAACTGGGCGTTCGAGTCGGTGGCGGTATCGCAGCGGGTGCCGCTGCCGGGGCCGGGGTCGATTTGCTGGTGGGCGGCATCACGCTAGGCGCGGCGGCATTAGCCGGAGCGATTGCCGGCGGCGCGCTGCAAACCGCCCGCAGTTATGGCAGTCGCTTGCTCGGCAAGCTCAAGGGCCAGCGCGAACTGACGGTGGATGACAACGTGTTGCGCCTGTTGGCGTTGCGCCAGCGGCAATTGCTGCAAGCGCTCAATGCCCGTGGGCACGCGGCGATGGACAGTATTCAGGTGGTCACGCCACAGGATAAAACCTGGCGCGAAGGCAAACTGCCCGAGGCCCTGAACAAGGCGCGGGCGCATCCGCAGTGGTCGTCGCTCAATCCTCATTCAAAATTGAATCAGGGGGAGCGGCAGGAGCAGATCGAGGTTCTGGCACAACAGCTGTAGAGGCAGGAACACTTGCTTTGCCTGGACTGACGCCATCGCGAGCAAGCTCGCTCCTACAGGGGATTTGTGTCGATCACAGATCCAATGTGGGAGCGAGCTTGCTCGCGATGGCCGCGCCTCGGTTCAAAGGCTTTATGCAGCCAACAGCCGCACCGCCTTGCCCTTCAATACCGCCAGATCAATCACCGGCACATGCATCTCTTTCGCCAGCTCATCCCACTGGCGCATGCGCAAGCTCACGGCACACAACGGGTCCTTCTCGAACGCCTCAGCCTCTTCAGCCGTCATCACCCCGCCCTGATATTCCAGGGTTCGGCGACTGGCTTCACTCAAGCGCTCGTAGTATCCCGCCTCCTTGAGCGTCAGGTAACGCTTGGCCTGCACGTGGTATTCGACCAGCCGAGCCATACGCTCGCTGAAGCCGGCGCGGCGCAGATAATCCGCGCCCAGACGCTCATGGCTGACAACGCCGAAGCCGCCCATGTTCTCCGCGCTTTCGCCACAGATATGCCCGATGTCATGAAAGAACGCCGCCAGCACCACTTCATCGTCGAAGCCTTCGGCCATGGCCAGTTCCGCCGCCTGGGACATGTGCTCGATCTGCGAAACCGGTTCACCGATGTAATCGCTGTCGCCAAAACGCTCGTACAGACTGAATACTTCGGCGACGACTTGTTCATTGCGCCCCATCAGATTTCCCCCAACACAGCTGCGATGTTTCGTTCAGCCATCGCCGGCCCGACGCTCATGCCGACACCGGTGTGCATCAACGCCACGCTCAGGCCTTTTGCCGGGCGCAGGAACGAAAACGGTCCCGGCCCCCGTGAACCATAGACCCCCTGCCAGCGTTCGACCACCTGCACCTTGCAGCCCAGAGTTTGCTCGGCCAGCTCGATCATCCAGTCATCGACCTGCTCGGCATTGAAGGGCGACGGATCGCTGCCGTAATGGTGCGAATCGCCAATGATCAACTCGCCATAGGGCGTCGGGCTGATCAGCAGGTGGATGCCGTTTTCGTGCAGGTGCGGCGCGTGCCGCAGAATGTCTGCCTGCACCGCCGCGGCCTCCGGCAAGTCGGCGAAGGCGCCGTAGTGCACGCAACTCAAACCGGTGAGCAGCGCGTGTTGCAGGTTGAGGTGGATTTGCGGTCGGGCGCGGAGCATTTGCAGGCGGCAAATTTGCGGCTCGAGTTCAGCGATCTGTTCGGCCAGTAACGTCTGATAATCGTGGCCGGAGCAGACAATGATCTGCTCGGCACTGAAGCTGCCAGCGGTGCTGTGCAGGCGACCCGGCTCGATATCGCGCACCAGGGTAGAAAAGTGAAACTTGACCCCCAGGTCGCGGCGCAGGAAATCGATCAACGCCGGAATCGCTTCGCGGGAATACAACTGCTGATCGTCCATGCCATGCAACGCCGCACGGTGATGACGGAACTGACCGTCGTACAAATCGCGTAACGCTGCGCCGCGCAACAGGTCGACACGGTAACCGTGCTCCACCGCGCGGCCGTCGCAAAAGGCTTGCAGCAGCTGTTCTTCCGCCTCGGTGCGGGCAAACAGGTACGAGCCATTGCGCTTGAGTTGCAGGCCGGCGAGCTGGGCCCAATCACCCCAGATTCCGCGACTGGCGCGGGCCAGCTCCAGCATAGGCCCCGGCGGCTGGCCGGTGACCAGTGCCTGGCCGAAGTTGCGCACCGAAGCGCCGAGGGGCGTTTCGCTGCGCTCGAAAACCGTGACCTTGAGACCGCGCTTGGCGGCAGCATATGCGTGGGACAAGCCCAGGATGCCGGCGCCGACGATCAGCATGTCGTTGTGTTGTGTCATGGGGTCTTGTCCTGAATTTGAAACCGCTTTCGCGAGCAAGCCCGCTCCCACAGGAGACCGCATGCCTTATGTGGGAGCGAGCTTGCTCGCGAAGAGGCCCTTTCAGCCGATAAAAATCTTACTTGGCCGCCACTTTCTCGGACTTGCCGTCATAGCGCTTGCGCCACTCGGTCAGGATCTCGTCGCGGTTCTTCGAGGCCCAGGCGAAGTCGTTCTTGATCAGGCGTTGTTCGTAGTCGGCCGGCAGTTCGGTCTGTGGCTTGGCGATGCCAGGCTGGGCGAGCACGGCGAAGTTTTCCTTGTAGAGCTCCATCGCCTCAGGGCTAGCCGAGAAGTCGGCCAGTTTCTTCGCCGCCTCTTCGTGGGCAGTGCCCTTGATCACCGCAGTCGCTTCGATCTCCCAACCCAGGCCTTCCTTCGGCAGGATGATGTCCAGCGGTGCGCCCTGGCGTTTCAGTTGAACAGCCGGGTACTCGAAGGAAATACCGATTGGGAATTCACCAGCAGCCGCCAGTTTGCAAGGCTTGGAACCGGAGTGAACGTACTGGCCGATGTTCTGGTGCAGGCCATCCATGTAGGCCCAGCCCTGCTTCTCGCCGAAGGTTTGCAGCCAGGCGCTGACGTCGAGGAAGCCGGTGCCGGACGATGCCGGGTTTGGCATGACGATCTTGCCTTTGTACTCAGGCTTGGTCAGGTCCTGCCAGCTCACGGGCTTGGTCAGGCCCTGCTTCTCGGCTTCGACGGTGTTGAAACAAATGGTCGCGGCCCACACGTCCATGCCGACCCAGGCTGGTGGGTTGGCCGCGTCGCGGTAGTTGGCGCCGATCTTGCCCAGGTCTTTCGGCGCGTAGCTTTGCAGCATGCCTTGCTGATCGAGAATCGCCAGGCTCGAAGCGGCCAGGCCCCACACGGCGTCAGCCTGCGGACGGGCTTTTTCGGCCAGCAGTTTGGCGGTGATGATGCCGGTGGAATCACGCACCCATTTGATTTCGACGTCCGGGTTGGCCTTTTCGAACGCTTGCTTGTAGGTCTTCAGTTGTTCGGCTTCGAGAGCGGTGTACACCGTCAACTCGGTTTTCGCCGCAAAGGCGTTCAGGCTGAAAGCGGTGAGGACAGCAGCGGCCAGGGCCATAGGCTTGAACATGATCTTTTCCTGTTTTTGAGTTGAAGGGTTGTGCAGATTCAATGACCGGGTGTGGTCTGCCGCCAGGCCTGGGAGCGGCGCAGAAAACCGCGCGAGGCCCAGGCCAGCAGCAGGGACACGCCCGCCGAGGTAATCAGGATCAGGGTCGACATCGCCGCTGCACCGCCGACGTTGCCGGCGTCATCCATGTTCAGCACCGCCACTGCCGCGAGGATGGTGTCGGGGCTGTAGAGGAAGATCGCCGCCGAGACGGTGGTCATGGCCGAGACGAACAGGTAGCGCACGATGTCCAGTAGAGCCGGCAGGCAGATCGGCACAGTGACGCGCAGGTAGTGGCGGTACAGCGGCGCCTTGAGCGACAGAGCGGCGGCTTCGAACTCGGCGTCGAGTTGACGCAGCGCGGTGGTGGCGGTCATTTGTGCGGTGGTCAAATAGTGAGCAATGGTGCAGACGATCAGCAGTGTCATGCTGCCGTAGAGCACATGCAGCGGGTTGCCGGTGAGGTTGAAGAAGAAGACGTAGCCCAACCCAAGCACCAGGCCCGGCACCGCCATCGGCACGAAACTGAGCATGCGCAGGGTCAGGTTCAGGCCGCGCTGACCCTTGGTTTTTTCCATCAGGTAGGCGCCGGTGAAGATCAGCAGGCTGCCGATCAACGCCGTGCCCAAGGCCATCTTCAGGCTGTTGCCATAGGCCAGCCAGCCACCGCCGGCGGTTTCGTTGAACTGATAATGGTTGAGCGACAGCGACAGGTTGTACGGCCAGAACTTCACCAGGGACGAGAACACCGCCATGCCGAACACCAGCAGCAACGCGGCGCAGATCAGCAGGACGATGGCCAGGTAGCAGCTGTCGCGCAGCTTCGACGGCGCGGGTTTGAACACCTGGGCACGACCGCTCATGGAATCACCGTGGCGCCGACGCAACCAGGCATCGACCCCGAAGCTGAACAGCGCCGGTAGCAGCAACACCATGCCGATCAACGCGCCACGACCGAACTGTTGCTGGCCGACCACCGCCTTGTAGGCCTCCAGCGCCAACACTTGATAGTCGCCACCGACAACCACTGGTACGCCGAAGTCAGTGATGGTCAGGGTGAACACCAGACAGAATGCGGCGAACACGGCCTGACGGGTCGCCGGCCAGGTGATGCTGCGGAAGGCTTTTGCAGGACTCGCACCCATGCTGGAGGCAGCATCGAACAGTCGCGCATCGGCCAGGGACAGGGCCGACAGAAGAATCATCAAGGCGTGCGGGAAGGTGTAGATGACTTCACCAAGCACAATGCCCCAGAAGCCGTAGATGTTGTCCGAGAGCAGGCCACGCAGCATGCCCTGGTTGCCGAACAGATAAACCAGCGCGATGCCGGGCAACATCGAGGGCGCCATCAATGGCAGCAGGGAAATGCCACGCCAAATGCCTTTGGCGGGAATCAAGGTTCGTTGCAGCGCGTAGGCAAACAGGTAGGCCAGCGGTACGACAATGGCCGCGACACTGAGGGAAACCTTCAGGCTGTTACCGAGCAACCAGTGGAAGTTCTCGCTGGTCACCAGCTCTTTCGCTGCGACCCAGCCACCGCCCTGCCCGGCCTCGGCGCTGAAACCGCGCCAGAAGATCGCCAGCAACGGCATCAATACGGCAACGCCCAACAACACCAGCATGAGGACTTTGCCGCCGACCACGAACAACCGGTCACCGATCTCGGCGCGGGTGGTCTGCCGAACCTGCTTGTGCGGCAGCGGCAGCGCGATGTTCGCGCTCATCAGGCAAACACCTGCAGGCTACGCGGCGGCAAGGCGACCATGATCTGCTGGGCACCAAGGCGCGGCATGGCTTCTGGCGCCAACTCCGCCAACAGCGGGTGCCCCGGCAACTGATCGAGCTCGAAGCTCATGCGGCAGCGATTGCCGAGGAAGGTGATTTCACGAACCTTGGCCGGGAACAGGTTTTCCTCGTGCACCAGCGGGTTGACGTTGATCGCTTCCGGACGGCAGAACAAACGGCCCGACGCGGACTTGGCGCTGCCTTCGGCCAGACGCATGTTCATCCCGCCGACCTGGGCGTGGCTGTCGCTGTTGCGCTGGAAGGGTAGCCAGTTACCCTGGCCGACGAACTCCGCCACGAATGGCGTGGCCGGGCGGTTGTAGATTTCCTGCGGCGTGGCGTACTGCTCGACCTTGCCGTTGTTCATCACGGCGATACGGTCGGCCATCAGCATGGCCTCGTCCTGATTATGGGTGACCATCAAGGTGGTGATGCCGAGGTTGCGTTGCAGTTGGCGCAGTTCGGTACACAGATGCTCGCGCACCCGGGCATCGAGGGCCGACATCGGTTCGTCCAGCAGCAACAGCGAAGGTGCCGGGGCCAGGGCGCGGGCCAGTGCAACCCGCTGCTGCTGGCCGCCGGACAACTGGCCGGGATACTTTTTCTCGCTGCCGCCCAGGCCGACCAGTTCCAGCATCTGGCCGACTCGACGGCGCACTTCGTCACGACCGCTGCCGGCAAGGCCGTAGGCAATGTTCGCTTCGACGGTGAGATTGGGAAACAACGCGTAGGACTGGAACAGAATGCCGTAGTCCCGCGCCTGGGGCGCCAGGTGGGAAACGTTGCGATCGCCCAAGTACAACTCGCCGCTGTCCTGTTTCTCCAGACCGGCGATGCAGCGCAGCAAGGTGGTCTTGCCACAGCCCGACGGCCCCAGCAGACACACCAGCTCACCGGCCGCTACGTCGAGGGACACGTTATCCAGCGCGGTGAAGGCGCCAAAACGCTTCTGTACACCGCGCACTTTCATCGGTGCGCCGGGGTTGGTCAGGGCAGTTGCGATCGGGTTATTCATGGACGGACCTCATCGAGCAGATGGGGGCCATCCTAGAGTTGTAATGAGTCCGTCATGTGGCAGTAAGGCAAAAACTGCCGATAGTGGTATTCGGGATTTTTGGTTAAGCCTTCAAGCCCTGTGTTGTTTGATCTGGCGCCTTCGCGAGCAAGCCCGCTCCCACAGTTAATCGCGGTCCCCTGTGGGAGCGAGCTTGCTCGCGATGAGGCCGGTACAGGCACCACAGAATTCAGGCCGGGGACATTTCCTGCGCCAACCCAAGAAACGCCGCCGGCAGCCGCGCGTTTTTGCGCTCCTTGAGGCAGTACAGGTATTCGGGAATCTGCGGCGCATTCTCGATGGTCAGCACCCGCAGTTGCGGATCATGGGGCACTTCCTGACGGGCAATGATGCTGATGCCTATGTTGCGCAGCACTGCTTCGCGGATCGATTCACGGCTGCCGATCTCCAGCAGCGGACCGAAGCACACGCCAGCGCTGGCCAATAACTCTTCGGTCAAACGACGGGTGGTCGAGCCCGACTCACGCATCAGCAAGGTATGTCCAGCCAGCGCGCTGAGCGGCACGTGATCGTGAACCGCCAGCGGATGATTGCGATGCACCGCCAGCACCAGCGGATCGCTGCCGAGCACCCGGCGAATCAGTCGTGCGTCATCGAGCAACTGCGACGAGGCAGCGACATCGACACGGTAATCCTCCAATGCTTCGAGCACTTGTTGGGAGTTACCGATTTCCACCGACACCTCCACCTGCGGCAGGCGCTCGCGGAACGTTTTCACTAGGTCGAGGATGTAATACGGCGCCGTGGCGGCAATACGCAACGTGCCCTGGACCTGGCCGCAGTTACGCAGGAAAAACTCGATGTCGGCTTCTTGCTGCATCAGCGCCTTGACCATCGGCAGCAGCCGCGCGCCCTCCTCACTGACGCTGAGACGCCGGCCGCCACGGTAGAACAGTTCGACCGAGTACTGACTTTCGAGGTTGCGGATCTGCGTCGTCACCGTCGGCTGGCTCAGGCCAAGCTTTTTGGCAGCCTGGGTAATGCTGCCCAGGCGGGCCACCATGTAAAACGCCTTCAGCTCGGCACTCAGCACAACCGTCCCTCGTCCTTTACTTGCGCAGCAGGCGCAAACCGTTGAACACCACCAGCAAACTCACGCCCATATCGGCGAACACTGCCATCCACATGGTAGCGATCCCGGCAAAGGTTACCCCAAGAAAGATCGCCTTGATGACCAAAGCCAGGGCGATGTTCTGTTTGAGGATGCTCGAAGTCTGCCGGGACAGGCGAATGAATGCCGGGATTTTGCGCAGATCGTCGTCCATCAGGGCGACATCGGCGGTTTCGATCGCGGTATCGGTGCCCGCAGCGGCCATGGCGAAGCCGATTTCGGAACGCGCCAGTGCAGGCGCATCATTGATGCCGTCGCCAACCATGCCGACCCGATGCCCTTGAGCATAGAGAGTTTCGATAGCCTGCAGTTTGTCCCCCGGCAACAGGTCGCCCTTGGCCTCGTCGATACCGACTTGTGCTGCAATCGCCTGCGCGGTGTGGACGTTATCGCCCGTGAGCATCAGGGTTTTGATACCCAGGTCATGCAGTTGCCGGATCGCTTCGCGGCTGGACTCTTTTACCGTGTCCGCCACGGCAAACAGCGCCAACGGACCGGACGAATCAAGCAGCAGCACCACCGACTTGCCCTGCTTCTCAAGGGCAAACAGCTTTTCTTCCAGCGCTGGCGAACACAGGCCCAGATCCTCCACAAGACGATGGTTGCCCAGATGGTAGAGCTGGCCGTTGATCTCGCCGCGAACCCCGCGCCCGCCCAGCGCTTCGAAGTTATCCACAATCAGCGTCGCGGTCTGGTTATCCACAGCCGCCTTGGCGATGGCCAGGGAAACCGGGTGATCCGAGCGCCCGGCCAGCGCGGCGGCAATGGCGGGCGCCGAGTCGTCGGCGGTCGGGTCCAGCGACAGGTAATCGGTCTGCACCGGTTTGCCGTGGGTGATGGTGCCGGTCTTGTCCAGGGCCAGGTAGTCGAGCTTGTAACCGCCCTCCAGATAAACGCCGCCCTTGACCAATATGCCTTTACGCGCCGCCGCCGCGAGGCCGCTGACGATGGTCACCGGTGTGGAGATCACCAGCGCACATGGGCAGGCCACCACCAGCAGCACCAGCGCCCGGTAGATCCAGTCGAACCACAACTCGCCCATGAACAATGGCGGGATCACCGCCACGGCCAGGGCCAGGACGAACACTGCCGGGGTGTAGATTTTCGAGAAACTGTCGACGAAACGCTGGGTCGGCGCCCGCGCGCCCTGGGCCTGCTCGACGGCGTGGATGATGCGGGCCAGGGTCGAGTTATCCGCCGCGGCGGTCACCTCGTACTCCAGGGACCCGGCCTGATTGATGGTGCCGGCGAAGACTTTGTCGCCGACGGTTTTTTCCACCGGCAGGCTTTCACCGGTAATTGGCGCCTGATCGATGGTCGAGCGACCGGACAGCACTTCGCCGTCCAGGCCGATACGCTCGCCAGGGCGCACCCGCACCCGCGCGCCGAGCCCAATGTTTTTGACATCCTGCTCAAGCCAGCTCCCGTCAGCCTGCAACACCGTTGCCGTATCCGGCGTCATCTGCATCAAACCGCTGATGGCATTGCGCGCGCGGTCAAGGGACCTGGCTTCGATCAACTCGGCCACGGTGAACAGGAACATCACCATCGCCGCTTCCGGCCACTGGCCGATAAGCACCGCGCCGGTCACGGCAATGCTCATCAGCGCGTTGATGTTCAGATTGCGGTTTTTAAGGGCGATCCAGCCTTTTTTGTAAGTACCGAGGCCACCACTGAGAATCGAGACCAGCGCGATAACCGCCACCACCCAGTTCGGCGCGAAACCGGTGAAGTGGATGACTTCTGCCAGCAATGCACCAACACCGGACAGTGCCAGGGGCCACCACGGCTTTTTCCGGGGCGCGGGCGCCGGGGTTTCATCACCTTGGTCCATCGGCTCGGCCTGCATGCCCAAGGATTTGATGGCCTCGACGATCGGCTCGATACCGGGCAAATCGTGGGTTACACCGAGCACCCGATTAATCAGATTGAACTCAAGCTGCTGCACGCCGGTCAGTTTGCTTAGCTTGTTCTGAATCAGCGTCTGTTCAGTTGGACAGTCCATTGCCTCGATGCGGAAACTGCTCAGTCGGGCTCCGGGCGTCGGCGATTCGCTCAGTTTTACCAGCGCAGGCGCTGCCGCTTTAGATGAGCAGCAGGCGTCGCCGTGAGCGCCGTGGCCATGTTTTTGCACGGGCTTGAGCTTGTGGCTGTGCTCGTGCTCAGCCCCGGGTTTGTGGGAGTGCAGGGAATCGCTCATTGGTTGCGTCCATAAGAGTGCCTGTTGCCAAGTAAAGACCCTGTAGCCACTATAGGGTCAAGCACCCTTTCTGGAGTTTTGGAGATTGGCGTCATGAAAATTGGAGAGTTGGCGAAACTCACGGACTGCGCCGTGGAAACGATCCGCTACTACGAGCGCGAGAACCTTCTGCCGGAACCGGCCCGCAGTGACGGCAATTATCGCGTCTATACCCAGGCCCACGCCGAGCGCCTGACCTTCATCCGCAACTGTCGCACCCTCGACATGACGCTCGAAGAAATCCGCAGCCTGCTGGCGTTTCGCGACAGTCCGCAGGATCAGTGCGAAAGCGTCAACGCGCTGATTGACGAACACATCCACCATGTAAAGGCGCGGATCGACGGCTTGCTGGCCTTGCAGACGCAACTGCTCGACCTGCGCCAACGCTGCGGCGAAGGGCCAAGTATCGATCAATGCGGGATTTTGCAGCGGCTGGAAGTGAGCGGCGGGGTGGTGGCGACGGAGGTGGAGCATTCCCATGTGGGCCGTAGTCACGGCCACTAGAAACAACACAAAAGCCTGTGGGAGCGAGCTTGCTCGCGATGGCGTCTGTTCAGCCAACATGGATGTCGACTGATACACCGCTATCGCGAGCAAGCTCGCTCCCACAGGGTCGGTGGTGTTTTTTCAGACCGCCATCGGCGCGGTCATCGGCGCGTGGTGTTCGTAGCCTTCCAGCGAGAAATCGCCCGGTTCCACCAGCTCCAGCCATTCCGGCTGATAAACACCCGTCTTGGCAAACTCCGGCACACGGTCGGAAATCACCAGTTTCGGCATCGGGAAGGGCTCGCGCTTGAGCTGTTCGTTGAGCATGTCCAGGTGGTTTTCGTAGACGTGGGCATCACCGATGAAATAGGTGAACCAGCGCGGCGTGTAGCCGGTCAGGCGACCGAACAGGCTCAGCAGCGCAGCGCCTTCGGTGAGGTTGAACGGCGTGCCCAGGCCCAGGTCGTTGGAGCGGATGTAGAGGGTCAAAGAGATCTCTTTGGTCTCGACATTCGGGTGGAACTGGTACAGCAGGTGGCACGGCGGCAAGGCCATTTCATCGAGCTGGGCGCAGTTCCAGCCGTGGAACAGGATGCGACGGCTGCCCGGGTCCTTGATGATGGTGTCGACGCACTGGCGAACCTGGTCGATGGCCTTGTACAGCACCACGTAGGCCTGACCGTCTTCCTCGCCTTCGGCAATCTGGCGATAACCCTGGCTCAGGGTCTGCTCGATGGCAGCCGGGTTGCTGAGCGGAATCTGCTTGTACGCCGGCCATTTGCGCCATTGCACGCCGTAGATTTCGCCGAGGTCGTCTTCGCCCTGGCGGAACGGGTTGGCCAGCCACTGGGCGTTTTCGTTGGCGTTCTGGTCCCAGACCTTGCAGCCCAGGGCGCGGAATTCGGCAGCGTTATTTACGCCACGCAGGAATCCGCACATTTCTCCGATAGCCGATTTGAAGGCCATTTTGCGCGTGGTGATCGCCGGGAAACCTTCCTGCAAGTCATAACGCAGCATCGCACCGGGAAAACTGATGGTGTTCACGCCGGTACGATTGGCCTGTTTGGTGCCGTTCTTGATGACGTGGGCGACCAGTTCGAGATATTGCTTCATGAATTACCTGTGTCCTTGAACCCGCAACCATCGCTGCGGGGTTCGAATTTTATACGGCTGCCGCTGGAGTCGCCGGGGCGCGGTGATACGCCAGCCAGATCAGGAACAGCCCGCCGACGATCATCGGCACGCACAGTACCTGCCCCATGGTCAGCCAGTTCCAGGCCAGATAGCCCAACTGGGCGTCCGGTACGCGGACGAACTCGACGATGAAACGGAAGATGCCATAGAACAGCGCGAACATCCCCGATACCGCCATAGTCGGCCGCGGCTTGCGCGAGAACAGCCACAGGATCAGGAACAGTGCCACGCCTTCGAGGGCGAACTGGTACAGCTGCGACGGATGACGCGCCAGTTGCGCCGGATCGGTCGGAAAGACCATCGCCCACGGCACGTCGGTTGCCTTGCCCCACAACTCGGCGTTGATGAAGTTGCCGATACGCCCGGCGCCCAGGCCAATCGGCACCATCGGCGCAACGAAATCCATCAGCTGGAAGAACGACTTGTTGTTCTTCTTGCCGAACCACAATGCCGCCAGCATCACGCCGATGAAACCGCCGTGGAACGACATACCGCCCTTCCACACTTCGAAGATCAGCGTCGGGTTGGCCAGATAGGCGCCCAGATCGTAGAACAGCACATAACCCAAGCGCCCGCCGACAATCACCCCCATCGACATCCAGAACACCATGTCGGAGAGTTTTTCCTTGGTCCAGGTCGGGTCGAAGCGGTTCAACCGGCGGGAGGCCAGCAGCCAGGCGCCGCCGATGCCGATCAGGTACATCAGACCGTACCAGTGGATTTTCAGCGGACCGATGGCCAGGGCCACCGGGTCGATCTGCGGGTAAGGCAGCATTGCGACTCCTCGTTAGAGTTCAAATCTTAAAAATTCCCGGGCGACGCTGCCACCTCAGGATTAAGCCAGGATTGCGCTGCCCGTCAGAGCAGATGCTTCAGACTAGAAAGTTCAGGCCAACGCAGAACAGCAAAGCGGCAAACAGCCGTTTCAGCAACCTCGGCGACAACCTGTGGGCCAATCGCGCGCCCAAGCGGGCGAACACCATGCTGGTCAGGGCAACGCCCAGCAACGCCGGCAAATAAATGAAACCGAGACTATGGGCCGGGAGCAACGGATCGTGCCAGCCCAGAATCATGAAACTTAATGCACTGGCCAGGGCAATCGGCAGACCGCAGGCCGATGAAGTGGCCACGGCTTGCTGCATCGGCACACTGCGCCAGGTCAGGAATGGCACGGTCAACGAACCGCCGCCAATGCCGAAAATCGCCGAAGCCCAGCCAATCACGCTGCCGGCCACGGTCAGACCGAGTTTGCCCGGCACGGTTCGGCTGGCCTTGGGTTTGACCTCAAGCGCCAGCTGAGCGGCGATCACCAGGGCGAAAACACCAATGAGTTTCTGCAGGTTGGGGCCGGAAATCGCTTCGGCCGTCAGCGCGCCAAACCCGGCACCGACCAGAATGCCGACGGTCATCCACATGAAGATCGGCCAACGCACGGCGCCACGGCGATGATGCTCGCGTACCGCGTTGACCGAGGTAAAGATGATCGTCGCCAGGGAGGTACCCACCGCCAGGTGCGTGAGGATCGACGGATCGAACCCTTGGGCCTTGAAGCTGAACACCAGCACCGGGACGATGATGATCCCGCCGCCCACGCCAAACAGCCCGGCGAGTACACCTGCACAGGCGCCGAGCGCCAGATAGAGCAGAAATTCCATGTCGTCCCGCCCGCATCCCCAAAACCGGAGCGGCATGGTAACGGATGCATGGCCTCAAGCTCCACTGCGCAAGGCGATGGATCGATGAGCGATGTCTGCGTAGAGTGAGCAAAAAACACACAAGGACAGCCTGATGTGCCTGATTGTTTTTGCCTGGCGACCGGGTCATGCCCAGCCGCTGGTCGTGGCGGCCAATCGCGATGAATTCTACGCCCGCCCCAGCCTGCCCTTGGCGCCATGGCCCGAAGCGCCGCATGTGCATGCCGGGCGCGACCTCGAGGCCGGTGGCACTTGGCTCGGTGTCGGTGCCAACGGACGATTTGCGGCGCTGACCAACATCCGCGATCCCCATCGACCGCCGGGACGCAAGTCTCGTGGGGAGCTGGTCGCGCGATTCCTCGAGGGTGATTGCTCGATTGATGACTATTTGGCCGACGTTGTCAGACGTTCGCCTGAATATGGCGGTTTCAATCTACTGGTTGGCAACAGGAACGAGCTCTGGCACTTCAACGCCCGGGAATCGGAAGCCGTAATGCTGCAACCGGGAGTCTACGGCGTGTCGAACGCCGGGCTGGATACGCCGTGGCCGAAGCTGCTCAAGGCCAAGGCTGCATTGAGCGAGGTGCTGGATGATCCGCAGCCTCAGGCGCTGCTGGCGTTATTGAGCGATGCGCAGACCGCGCCGTTTGCCGAGTTGCCGGATACCGGAGTGGGGCTGGTCACCGAAACGTTGTTGTCGAGCGTGTTCATTGCCAGCCAGAGTTATGGAACGCGGGCGAGTACGGCGTTGATTGTGCAGGCGGATGGGGCGCTGCATATGGTCGAAAGGAGTTTCGGGCCGTATGGCGGGCATCTTGGGGAAGTAGAGATCAGGCTTTAGTCTTGTGTTGCCAGCACAGGCCTCATCGCGAGCAAGCTCGCTCCCACAGGGGATTTGCGGCGTTCACAGATCCAGTGTGGGAGCGAGCTTGCTCGCGATGGGACCATCAGCGTTTTAGAGGGGCTTGATTGCTGCCGGATTGATCATCCGCGCCAACCCGAGGTTCTTCAGCGCCAGCTGCAACGAGCTGTGAATCACTTGCGGGTTATCGATGGTCATTAGCTCCGCCAGCAATTCCCTGGCCTTGCTCAGGTTGATCTGGCGCAGCATCCACTTCACTTTCGGCAAGTTGGTGGCGTTCATCGACAGGCTGTCGAACCCCATCGCCATCAACAGCACCGCCGCCGCCGGATCACCGGCCATTTCACCGCAGATGCTCACTGGCTTGCCTTCGGCGTGGGCATCACGCACCACGTTCTGCAGCGCCTGAAGCACCGCCGGGTGCAGGTAATCGTAGAGGTCGGCCACTCGCGGGTTGTTGCGGTCCACGGCCAGCAGGTACTGGGTCAGGTCGTTGGAACCGACCGACAGGAAATCCACTTGCCGCGCCAGTTCTTTGGTCTGGTACACCGCCGCCGGAATCTCGATCATCACGCCAATCGGCGGCATCGGCACGTCGCAGCCTTCGTCGCGTACTTCGCCCCAGGCGCGGTGGATCAGGTGCAGCGCTTCTTCCAATTCATGGGTGCCGGAGATCATCGGCAGCAGAATCCGCAAGTTGTTCAGGCCTTCGCTGGCCTTGAGCATGGCACGGGTCTGCACCAGGAAGATTTCCGGGTGGTCGAGAGTGACGCGAATGCCGCGCCAGCCGAGGAACGGGTTATCTTCCTTGATCGGGAAGTACGACAGTGACTTGTCGCCGCCGATGTCCAGGGTACGCATGGTGACGGGTTGCGGGTGGAACGCGGACAGTTGCTCGCGGTAGATCGCCAGCTGTTCCTTTTCGCTCGGGAAACGCTGGTTGATCATGAACGGCACTTCGGTGCGGTACAGGCCCACGCCTTCGGCACCACGCTTCTGCGCACGCGCCACATCCGCCAGAAGGCCGGTGTTGACCCACAGCGGCATGCGGTGGCCATCGACCGTCACGCATGGCAGATCGCGCAGCGCATCCAGTCCGAGGGCCAGTTGTTTCTCTTCCTCGACCACCTCGGCGAACTGCTTGCGCAGCACTTCACTCGGGTTGGTGTAGACCTCGCCGTGGTAGCCGTCGACGATCATCTGGATGCCGTCGACCTTGGAGTACGGCAGGTCGACCAGGCCCATCACGGTCGGGATGCCCATGGCGCGGGCCAGGATCGCGACGTGGGAGTTACCGGAACCGAGTACCGACACCAGGCCGGCCAGCTTGCCTTCCGGCACCTCGCCGAGCATCGCCGGCGTCAGTTCTTCGCTGACCAGAATGGTGTTGTCGGGGTAGACCAGGGTTTGCTGGCGCTCTTCCTGCAAATAAGCCAGCAAGCGACGGCCGAGATCCTTGACGTCGGATGCACGCTCGCGCAGGTAAGCGTCGTCCATCAATTCGAAACGGTTGACGTGATCGGTGACCACCTGGCGCAACGCGCCCTGGGCCCACTGGCCGGTCTTGATCACGGTGGTCACTTCGCTGCCCAGCGCAGCATCGTCGAGCATCATCAGGTAGACGTCGAACAAGGCCCGCTCTTCCGGGCGCAACTGCGTGGCAAGCTTGGCGGACAAGGTGCGCATGTCGGCGCGCACGCCCTCGATGGCGGTCTTGAACAGCCCCAGTTCAGCGTCGATGTCGGTGATGGTCTTGTCCGGCACCACGTCCAGGTCAGCAGGCGGCAGCATGACCACCGCAGTACCGACCGCGGCACCCGGCGAGCCCGGCACGCCGACGAACTTGGCTTCCTGGATGCCCTTGCCCTGACGACCCAGGCCACGGATGGAGCCTGTGGCCTCGGCATGGGCGATAACGCCGGCCAACTGCGCGCTCATGGTCACGAGGAAGGCTTCTTCCCCTTCATCGAACTGGCGACGCTCTTTTTGCTGGATGACCAACACGCCGACGACGCGACGGTGGTGGATGATCGGCGCCCCGAGGAACGAAGCGAAACGCTCTTCACCGGTTTCGGCGAAGTAGCGATAGCGCGGGTGGTCCGCGGCGTTTTCGAGGTTCAGGGGTTCTTCACGCGTGCCGACCAGACCCACCAGACCTTCGTTGGGGGCCATGCTGACCTTGCCGATCGAGCGCTTGTTCAAGCCCTCGGTGGCCATCAGTACGAACCGGTTGGTCTCCGGATCAAGCAGGTAGACCGAGCAGACCTGGCTGCCCATGGCCTCTTTGACGCGCAACACAATAATCCCCAACGCCGCCTTGAGATCCTTGGCGGAGTTAACTTCCTGGACGATCTTGCGCAGCGTATTGAGCATGGCTCGGGGTCGAACTCCGTCGTCAGTCGCGCGCTAAAAGGCGCGGGGCAAGCTCTTTGAGAGCGCGTCGATACACCTCGCGCTTGAATGTCACCACCTGGCCCAACGGATACCAATAGCTGACCCAGCGCCAGCCATCGAATTCCGGTTTACCGGTCAAATCCATCCGCACCCGCTGCTCGTTGGAGACCAGGCGCAGGAGAAACCATTTCTGTTTCTGGCCGATGCACAGCGGTTGACTGTGGGTACGTACCAGACGTTGCGGCAAACGATAGCGCAACCAGCCCCGGGTGCAGGCGAGAATTTCAACATCTTCGCGCTCAAGGCCCACTTCTTCGTTCAGCTCGCGGTACAAGGCGTCTTCTGGCGTCTCTTCGGGGTTGATTCCCCCCTGCGGAAACTGCCAGGCATCTTGATTGATTCGGCGAGCCCATAGCACCTGGCCGGCGTCATTCGTCAGAATGATCCCGACATTGGGGCGAAAACCATCGGGGTCGATCACGGCAACAACCTCGCAAACGCATGTCGCCGCATTGTTCCACAAAGGTTGTGAAGGCGGCAACGAAGGTTCCTACCTTATGTGCACTCTTGTGAAAAGACCGTATTCTTGTCGCCTTTTTACTGACTTTTCAGCGGGTAACTGCAATGCGCCTGGCTTTATTCGATTTGGACAACACCCTTCTGGGCGGTGACAGCGATCACGCCTGGGGCGATTACCTGTGCGAGCGTGGCTTTCTCGACGCCGTCGCCTACAAGGCTCGCAACGATGCGTTCTACCAGGATTACCTGGCCGGCAAACTGGATAACGCTGCTTACCTGAACTTCTGCCTGGAAGTACTCGGCCGCACCGAAATGGCCACGCTGGATCAGTGGCACAGCGATTACATGCGCGACTGCATCGAACCGATCGTGCTGCCCAAGGGACTTGAGCTGCTGAAGAAGCACCGCGATGCCGGCGACAAACTGGTGATCATCACGGCGACCAACCGCTTCGTCACAGGTCCCATTGCCGAGCGCCTGGGGGTCGAAACCCTGATCGCCACAGAATGCGAAATGGTCGATGGCCGCTACACCGGACGCAGCACCGACGTGCCGTGCTTCCGCGAGGGCAAGGTAACGCGCTTGAATCGCTGGCTGGAGGAAACCGGGTTTACGCTGGAAGACAGCTACTTCTATAGCGATTCGATGAATGATTTTCCGTTGCTGGAGCAGGTGACCCATCCGGTGGCGGTCGATCCGGATCCGAACCTGCGGGCCGAGGCCGAGAAGCGTGGCTGGCCGGTGATCAGCCTGCGCGGCTGATATCGCCTTACTGTAGGAGCGAGCTTGCTCGCGATGGTCGTTAACGATAACGCGGGGCACCTGATGCCCCGCGGCGATCTTGAGTTTTTCGCGAGCAATCGAGCGTCGACCGGCTGCTCCTACACAGGCTTGGCGCCCATCAACCCCGCAATGGCGACAAAGCAGACAAAGCTGAACAACGCCAAGGCAAAGGTGAATTTCCCCACGCCACCCGGTGTCTTGCGCAGTTTGTTGAGCCGCACCAGCAGCCAGAACCACGCCAGCGCCGCCACGGTGTAAAGCACGCTGGAGGCCAGCAACCAGGTCTGCCCCAGCGGCCAGCCCACCAGGTGCACCATCCACCAGCCGGTAAACGGCATGCTCAGCAGCGCCAGGCCCATCAGCAGCCAGACAAACACCCTTGGCCGCTGCAAGGTGCGACTACCCGCCGTCGCGTCACCCTTGCGCCACGCCAGCAAAACCCAGACTCCCAGCCCCAGCGCACAAGCCAGCAGTACAACTGTCGCCACCATGTGCGCTGTTTTCAGAGCAGTTAACGTTTCCATTGTCAGATTTCCTTATTGCCTTGCCCGTCAGCGTAGCCGTTCAGCCAAGAAACAGCTGATAGGCCGGGTTGTCGCTTTCGTCCCAGTACGGGTAACCGATTTCTTCCAGCGCCGCCGGCACCAGGTGGCGCTCGTCGTGGGGCACCTGCAGACCCGCGACGACCCGGCCATCCGCCGCGCCATGGTTGCGGTAGTGGAACATTGAGATGTTCCAACGCCCGCCCAGCTTGTTGAGGAAGTTGAATAGCGCCCCCGGACGCTCCGGGAATTCGAAACGCAGGATCACTTCGTCGACCACATGCGCCGCACGCCCGCCGACCATGTGACGGATGTGCAGCTTGGCCAGTTCGTTGTCGGTCAGGTCCAGCACCGGGAAACCCTGCTCGCTCAGGCTGGCGATCAGCGCGCTGCGCGGGTCGTTTTCCGGGTGGGTCTGCACGCCGACAAAGATGTGCGCTTCGCTGCCGGTGTTGTAGCGGTAGTTGAATTCGGTGATCTGGCGCTTGCCTATGGCCTCGCAGAACGCCTTGAAGCTGCCCGGTTTCTCGGGAATGGTCACGGCGATGATCGCTTCGCGGCCCTCGCCCAGCTCCGCACGCTCGGCGACGTGGCGCAGGCGATCGAAGTTGACGTTGGCCCCGGAGTCGATGGCCACGAAGGTCTGGCCGCTGACGCCGCGTTGCTCGACATACTTCTTGATCCCGGCCACGCCCAAGGCGCCGGCAGGTTCGGTGATCGAGCGGGTATCGTCGTAGATATCCTTGATGGCGGCGCAGATTTCATCGGTGCTGACGGTGATCACTTCGTCGACATGGTCTTTGCAGATGTCAAAGGTGTGCTGACCGATCTGGGCCACCGCAACACCGTCGGCGAAGAGGCCTACGGTCGGCAGTACCACGCGCTCGCCGGCCGCCATGGCCGCTTGCAGGCAATTGGAGTCATCCGGTTCGACGCCGATGATCTTGATGTCCGGGCGCAGGTACTTCACGTACGCCGCGATGCCGGCGATCAGGCCGCCGCCACCCACCGGGACGAAAATCGCATCCAATGGCTGCGGGTGCTGGCGCAGAATCTCCATCGCCACGGTGCCCTGCCCGGCAATGGTGTGGGGATCGTCGTACGGGTGAATGTAGACGTAGCCTTTTTCGTCGACCAGTTTCAGCGAGTAGGCTAGGGCTTCCGGGAACGAGTCGCCGTGCAGCACCACTTTGCCACCACGGGAGCGCACGCCTTCGACCTTGATCTCCGGGGTGGTCTTGGGCATGACGATGGTCGCTTTCACGCCCAACACCTTCGCCGCCAGGGCCAGGCCCTGAGCATGGTTGCCGGCCGACGCGGTGACCACGCCGCGAGCGCGCTCTTCGTCGCTCAACTGGGTCAACTTGTTGTAGGCGCCGCGAATCTTGAACGAGAACACCGGCTGCAAGTCTTCGCGCTTGAGCCAAATGCTGTTGCCCAGCCGCTCGGAGAGCTGGCGGGCAGACTGCAACGGAGTTTCTACGGCAACGTCATAAACGCGCGAGGTGAGGATCTTTTTGACGTACTGTTCAAGCATCGGAAAGCATCACTGAGCGGGTTGGGCAGGACCACGGAGTCTAACCCGGCTTTTGTCCGTACGACCACCTGTTGTCGGAGCGAGCTTGCTCGCGAGAAACCCAAAGGCGCCGCGGGGTACCTGGTTTTACGCGTTATCGTTCAAGTCCATCGCGAGCGAGCTCGCTCCTACAGGAATCGGGAACGCACCTGATCTGCCAATCGGGCAATGACCTTCCCCGCCCCGAAGCCTATAATGCCGGCCTTTCGTCCCCTCCCAGGCACCCCGGAGCCCGCATGAACCAGGATCAACTCAAACAGGCAGTGGCTCAGGCCGCCGTCGACTTCATCCTTCCGAAACTCGACGACAAGAGCATCGTCGGGGTCGGCACCGGCTCCACCGCCAACTGCTTCATCGACGCGCTGGCTAAGCACAAGGGCGCATTCGACGGCGCCGTCGCCAGTTCCGAAGCCACCGCCGCGCGTCTCAAGGGCCACGGGATTCCGGTGTACGAACTGAACACCGTCGGCGATCTGGAGTTCTACGTCGACGGCGCCGATGAAAGCGACGAGCACCTGAACCTGATCAAGGGCGGCGGCGCTGCCCTGACCCGCGAGAAGATTGTCGCGGCCGTGGCCAAGACCTTCATCTGCATCGCCGACGCCAGCAAACTGGTGCCGGTCCTCGGTACTTTCCCGCTGCCGGTGGAAGTGATCCCGATGGCCCGCAGCCACGTGGCCCGCGAACTGGTGAAGCTCGGCGGCGACCCGGTTTACCGCGAAGGCGTGCTGACCGACAACGGCAACATCATCCTCGACGTGTTCAACATGCAGATCACCAATCCGGTGGAGCTGGAGACACAGATCAATGCGATCGTCGGCGTGGTCACCAACGGTTTGTTCGCGGCACGTCCGGCGGATCTGTTGTTGCTGGGGACCAGCGAAGGCGTGAAGACCCTGCGCGCCGAGTAACCTGGACCACCCACACTTTTGTGGGCAGATGAAAAAACCTGTGGGAGCGAGCTTGCTCGCGAAAGCGGTCTCTCAGTTGATATCTCTGTCGACTGACACGACCCCTTCGCGAGCAAGCTCGCTCCCACAGTGTTTTGTGGTGTCGGTCAGAGTTGCGTGGGTTTCTTGAACACGTAGAACAGGTTCGGCTCGCTGACGATGTACAGCGTACCGTCGTCGTCCACGGCGATCCCCTCCGCTTGCGGCACGGTTTTTTGCAGGCCATGGCGCCCCTTGCTCAATGACATTGTGCTCAGCGGCCGCCCATCCACATCCAGCTCCAGAATCAATCGCGACTCATCCGACAGCGCCAGCAAATGCCCGCTGCGCTCATCGTATTGCAGGCTCGACAGATCCCGCACGAACATCCCGGCATCACGCTTGGGATCGTTGATCACGTGCACCGAGTAGGATTCTTCAGGATTGAAGCGCGGAAAACCGTGCACCTCGTAGATCAGCATCGGATTGCGCTCCTTGGCGACGAACAGGCGCTTGCCGACTGAATCGTAAGCCAGACCCTCGAAGCCCTTGTTGCCTCCCATGTGAACGCCAATGGTCATCTGCTCGGCATCTGCCGCATCAACGAAAGTGGTGTCCTGCTCCAGACGAATCTTGATCAGCCGCTGCTGACTTTCGTCAGTGACCACGTAGATGTCTTCGCTGATGAACTCCACCGCCTCCGGATCGCCGAAACCGACCAGCGCCACACGACGCAAGATCCTGCCGTCGAGGGACAACTCGATCAGCTCGCTTCGTTTGTTGGTGACGGTGAACAGGCTTTTGCGTACCGGGTCGTAGGTCAGCGCTGAAACGTTGTCGGCCAGGCCATCGATCACCTGCGCCTCGGTCACGACCTGGTATTGGTCCAGGCCCATGGACCGGGAACTCACCGGCTGCCACAGCGTATGCAGATTGAACCAGGTACGCTCGAACAGGCGCATGTACTGGGCGATCGCGATCAATGCGATCAGCAAGATCACCGACAGGATCAGGATCAGGGATTTGGGGCGGGCAAATCGACGCATTCGGGTGGGCTCGGGGTCAAAACAGGCGGATGAAATATCACGCCCGTCTGAACTGAAGCTTAATGGCCGCCGGCCTTTTACGTACAGGCAATCAGCGCAGGCGTTGGTTACTTCTGTTTTTCGAAGCGATAAAACAGATTCGGCTCACTCACCATGTACAGCGTGCCCGCTTCATCCATGGTCACGCCTTCGGCACGGGGAATGGTATTTTTCAGGCCGTTGAAGCCACGCAGCAGGGTGATGAAACTGACCTGCTCACCCTTCTTGTCCAGCTCCAGCAACAGGTGCGAGTCGGCGGACAACACCAGCATGTGGCCAGTCCGCGGGTCGACGGCCAAGGCAGACAGGTTGCGCATGTCCAGTGCATGGCTGGCCAACTTCAGCTTGTCGCCGGTCAGGACCTTGCCGTCACCTTTCCAGGCAAACAATGCCGGCGGGCGCTCTTCGCCCAGCAGCAGTTGCTGATTGCTCGGGTCCCAGGTGACACCCTCGAACGCCTTGTTCTGGTCGCTGGAAGGCCCGAGGTCGTATTTCGGGAAGTCGGCCATATTCAATTCGCGGGTATCGGCATCGACCTTGACGATAGATATCAGATGCTCGCGCTCATCGACAATGGCCAGCCGGCCGTCGCCCAGCACGGTGACGCCCTCAGGGTTGCTCCAGCCCACCAACGGCATTTTGCGCAGCACATCGCCCTGCAAGTTCAATTCGACCAGGAACGGGTTCTTGCCCATGACCGAAAACAGAGTCTTGGTCTGAGGGTCGTAGACCATGTCCGATGCTTCATCCTTCTCCATGCCCGGCAACGGCTTGGCATCGATCACCGCACGATAGTCCGGCAGCCAGATGCTCGCCTGGCGCTCGGCCGGGCTCTTGAATTGTTCCTTCACCCAGAGCACGCCCCGCGAATCCCAGTGCATGGCGAATGCAACGCCGTAGGCGACAACAGCCACCAGCAGCAGCCAGGTGTGCCAACGCAGGGCGAAGCGCGAACGGCGGACAGGTTCAAGCGTGGAAAGCGGAGAAGTGGCCATCGGGGAATGCGTTCCAGAAATTCAGGCTAGGGGTAATAGCACAGTTTGGGGCCGGCTCAGAGGCCGAAAGCCCTGAAATTATCCAGACAGGATGTGAAAAAAACGGGAAATGACAGGGTGAGCCTTTTACAGACCCTGAAAAAACCAATGTGGGAGCGAGCCTGCTCGCGATGGGGGCGTGTCAGCCAACAAAGATATTGAATGACACACCGCTATCGCGAGCAGGCTCGCTCCCACAGGGTACAGCGGTGTTACAACTAGCGAACGCTGCTGGTGAAACTGCTGGCGCCCGGCAATTCCAGAACGATCTCGTCACCGACATTCAGCGGGCCAACGCCCACTGGCGTGCCGGTGAGGATCACGTCCCCGGCCTGCAACGAGAAGCAGCCGGCCATGTGCTGGATCATCGGCACGATCGGGTTGAGCATCGCGCTGCTGTTGCCATCCTGGCGCACTTCACCGTTGATGGTCAGGCGGATGCCGATGTCGGTCAGGTCGGCAAACGTGCTGCCGGACACGAACGGAGCAAGCACTGCCGCACCGTCGAAGGACTTGGCGATTTCCCAGGGCAGGCCCTTGGATTTCAGCTCGGCCTGCTTGTCGCGCAGGGTCAGGTCCAGGGCTGGAGCGAAACCGGAGATAGCGTCGAGCACTTCTTCGCGGCTCGGTTTGGTCGACAACGGCTTGCCGATCAACACCGCGATTTCCGCTTCGTAATGCACCGAACCGCGCTCGGTCGGAATGCTGAAACCGCCTTCCAGCGGCACCACGCAACTGCCCGGCTTGATGAACAGCAGTGGCTCGGTCGGCACCGGATTGTCCAGTTCCTTGGCGTGTTCGGCGTAGTTACGGCCGATGCACACCACTTTCCCCAACGGGAAGTGAATGCGCGTACCGTCGACATACTGGTGCTGATAGCTCATTACCGACTCCTGCTTCGTTGGCTCTTAAAGTTCGAAAATCAAACAGCGAAAATCTTGCCCGGGTTCATGATGCCGTTCGGGTCGAACACCGCCTTGACCGCTTTCATGTACTCGATCTCGACCGGCGAGCGGCTGTAGGTCAGGTAGTCACGCTTGGTCATACCCACGCCGTGCTCGGCGGAGATCGAACCGTTGTACTTCTCGACGGTTTCGAACACCCACTTGTTGACGGTGGCGCACTTGGCGAAGAACTCATCCTTGCTCAGGTTATCCGGCTTGAGGATGTTCAAGTGCAGGTTGCCGTCGCCGATGTGGCCGAACCAGACGATTTCGAAGTCCGGGTAGTGTTCACCGACGATCGCGTCGATTTCCTTCAGGAATGCCGGAACTTTCGATACGGTGACCGAAATGTCGTTCTTGTACGGCGTCCAGTGGGAAATGGTTTCGGAGATGTATTCGCGCAGCTTCCACAGGTTCTGCAACTGGGTTTCGCTCTGGCTCATCACGCCGTCCAGCACCCAGCCCTGCTCGACGCAGTGCTCGAAGGTTTCCAGGGCGTGGTTGGCCACTTCTTCGGTGGTCGCTTCGAATTCCAGCAGCGCGTAGAACGGGCAATCGGATTCGAACGGCGCCGGCACATCGCCACGGGCCATGACTTTGGCCAGGGCTTTGTCGGAGAAGAATTCGAAGGCGGTCAGGTCAAGCTTGCTCTGGAAGGCGTGCAGCACCGGCATGATCGAGTCAAAATCGGCGGTGCCGAGGACCATGGCGGTGAGGTTTTTCGGCGCACGGTCCAGGCGCATGGTCGCTTCGACCACGAACCCGAGGGTGCCTTCGGCGCCGATGAACAGCTGACGCATGTCGTAGCCGGTGGCGTTCTTGATCAGGTCGCGGTTCAGCTCCAGCACGTCGCCCTTGCCGGTGACCACTTTCATGCCGGCAACCCAGTTACGGGTCATGCCGTAGCGAATCACCTTGATCCCGCCGGCATTGGTGCCGATATTGCCGCCAATCTGGCTCGAACCCGCCGAAGCGAAGTCAACCGGGTAGTACAGGCCGTTTTCTTCGGCCACGTTCTGCAGGTGCTCGGTGACCACGCCCGGCTGGCAAACGGCCGTGCGGTCAGTGAGGTTCACGTCGAGGATCTGGTTCATGTAGTCGAACGACACGACCACTTCACCACTGGCCGCCACCGCTGCTGCGGAAAGACCGGTACGACCACCGGACGGCACCAGCGCCACCTTGTGTTTATTGGCCCACAGGACAATGGCCTGGACCTGCTCGGTGGTCTTGGGGAACACGATGGCGGTCGGGGCCGGGGCGAAATGCTTGGTCCAATCCTTTCCGTAAGCATTCAGGGAGTCGGCATCGGTCAGCACCTTGCCAGGCTCAACCAGGGTCTTCAGCTCTTCAATCAGGGCAGGATTGGTCATCGACAGAACTCTCGAACAATTCATGGTCATCCTGAGAACGCTTCACGTCGCAGGAATGAGTGTTTAGCGGGGTGCATATGCTAGCATAACGACCCCGCAGGATAGTGCCCAAGGGCTGTTCTGCGGTGACGGCTTTCCTGCCGTGCGGGTCAGCTCCGGGCTGCTCCCTTTCCTGCCATTTTTCTCCGGGATACAGGTTTACGCAGATGAGCAAGACTTCTCTCGATAAGAGCAAGATCAAGTTCCTTCTTCTCGAAGGCGTCCACCAATCGGCTGTCGACGTCCTCAAGGCGGCGGGCTACACCAGCATCGAGTACCTCACTGGTTCTCTGCCGGAAGCCCAGCTCAAGGAAAAGATCGCTGATGCTCACTTCATCGGCATTCGCTCCCGCACTCAACTGACCGAAGAGATCTTCGATCACGCGAAGAAGCTCGTGGCTGTAGGGTGTTTCTGCATCGGCACCAACCAGGTCGACCTGGACGCGGCCCGCGAACGCGGCATCGCGGTGTTCAACGCACCGTACTCCAACACCCGTTCCGTAGCGGAGCTGGTGCTGGCCGAAGCGATCCTGCTGCTGCGCGGCATCCCTGAGAAGAACGCTTCCTGCCACCGTGGCGGCTGGATCAAGAGCGCGGCCAACTCCTTCGAGATCCGCGGCAAGAAGCTGGGCATCGTCGGTTACGGCTCGATCGGTACTCAACTGTCGGTCCTGGCGGAAGGCCTGGGCATGCAGGTGTACTTCTACGACACCATCACCAAGCTGCCACTGGGTAACGCCACTCAGGTAGGCAACCTGCACGAGCTGCTGGCGATGTCCGACATCGTTTCGCTGCACGTACCGGAAACCGCCGCCACCCAGTGGATGATGGGCGAGAAGGAAATCCGCGCCATCAAGAAAGGCGGCATCCTGATCAACGCCGCCCGCGGCACCGTGGTCGAACTGGACCACCTGGCGGCTGCCATCAAGGACAAGCACCTGATCGGCGCGGCCATCGACGTATTCCCGGTGGAGCCACGCTCCAACGACGAAGAGTTCGAAAGCCCGTTGCGTGGCCTGGACAACGTGATCCTGACTCCGCACATCGGTGGCTCCACCGCTGAAGCCCAGGCCAACATCGGCCTGGAAGTGGCGGAAAAACTGGTCAAGTACAGCGACAACGGTACGTCGGTATCGTCCGTGAACTTCCCGGAAGTGGCCCTGCCGGCTCACCCTGGCAAGCACCGCCTGCTGCACATCCACGAAAACATTCCAGGCGTGCTCAGCGAGATCAACAAAGTCTTCGCCGAAAACGGCATCAACATCTCCGGTCAGTTCCTGCAGACCAACGAGAAGGTCGGCTACGTGGTGATCGACGTCGACGCCGAGTACTCGGACCTAGCGCAAGAGAAGCTGCAACACGTCAAGGGCACCATCCGTAGCCGGGTGCTGTTCTGATCGCGACTTGAGCGACAAAAAAAGGGAGCCTTCGGGCTCCCTTTTTCATTCACGCTACAACGTTACTTGACGTTGACGGTGATCTTCTCGGAAACGATCGGCGGATCGAACGGCATGTGGTTGCTATCGCCCAGTTCAAGCTGCAAGGTGTGTTTGCCCGGTGTGAGCGTTACTTCAGCCTGGGTCTGCGCGTTGCCGAAATGCTGGTGGTTGGCATCTTTGGGAATCGGCGCACCGGCGGCTGGCAGTTCGTCGACGTCGATCAGCAAGTGGTGATGACCGGTGTTCTTGGTGGTATTGCCCGCCGGTGCCAGGGCAACGTTCTCGACAGCGAACTTGACGACGACCGTCTGTGGAACCGTCGCACCATCCTTGGGAGACACGATGGACACTTCGGCGCCCTTCGGAGCCGGCGTTGCACTGGCCAGCACCGAAACACCCATCAACAGGCCAGCCAAAGCAGCACGTGACATAAAGGTTTTCATTCTCTTCTCCAGTTTTTCCGTAATATTCGCGTGACCATGACAACTTCATGGCCATTCGTTGTCGAAGGCACTCGACAACCATAGCAAAGCGAGCCTGAATCAGAGGATCGCGATAATAAATTCAAAGGAGTGACCATGCGCTTTCTGCCTGGCCTGATCTGCCTGCTACCCCTTCTGAGCCCTTTGGCTCATGCCGAATTGATTGATGACGTCAACGACCGGGGCGAATTGCGCATTGCCGTTGAAGCCAACACTCCCCCGTTCAATTTCAAGGATGACGACAAGCTCACCGGCTTCGAAATCGAGTTGGGCCAACTGCTCGCAAGTGAACTCGATGTCCGGGCCGACTTCGTCGTCACCGACGGCAGCGATCTGCTGACCGGCGTCGAAAGCGGCAAATACGACATCGCTATCAACCACATAGCAGTGACCCCGGATCTCAAGGATCGTTTCGACTTCAGCGAACCTTACATTCAAACCAATGCGCAATTGATCGCGCAGAAAGAAGAGCCTCGCTCCATTTTGCTGGTCCAATCGCTGACGGAAGAGAAGCCCAAAACCAACCCGGCCGTGAACCTGGCGATTCCGTTTCAGAAGGGTAATCCGGCGTTCCAAGCCAGCCTGGAAAACGCATTGCAACGAATCAAGGATGACGGGCGACTGCAAGCGCTGGAACAGAAGTGGCTGGGGGCGGATGCGGGTGTGGTGCCGAAACCTTGAGCCATCGGGAAGTTGAAGTAAAAGATGAACCCTGTGGGAGCGAGCTTGCTCGCGATGGCGGCCTGACATTCAACATCAATGTTGGCTGGACAGGCCTCATCGCGAGCAAGCTCGCTCCCACAGTGTCTTGTGTCGCTCGTTAATCCAGCGCTACCAACGCCTGTGCCGCCTGCGGCAACTCCAGCTCACTGAACACCTGCACCCCGTGACGGTTGAGTAGCGCCGCCGTCACGCCCTCGCCACTGACTTTCACGCCGCTGAACGTCCCGTCATAGGTCAGCAAATTGCCGCAGGAAGGGCTGTTGGCCTTGAGGACGGCGATGCGGATGCCATGCTTTTTTACCAGCTCCAGTGCCTGATACGCCCCCGACAGAAACTGCGCACTAACGTCCTCGCCCTCGGTGGTGATCACCAACGCCTGGCCATCGAGGACTTGCGTGCCCTGCCCGCCTGGAATTTCCGCCGCCGCCCGAGGTGTTGGCAATCCACCAGCCACCTCGGGGCACAACGGCACGACCCGCCCCTCATCAAGCCACTGCTGAAGCTGATCGAACGGCCCGCTGGCCCCACCGTCGTAACGGACGCGGTGGCCCAACAGGCAGCGGCTGACGAGAATTTTCTGCATGATCAGAACGGCTCGTTGCCGCGCCGGCGGAACCAGCCGGTCAGCGACAGTCGATCCCGGGTCGCGGGCAGGACTTCGTGGGGAACCTCGCCGGAGAGAAACACCACCAGGCAGCCACCGACAGGTTCCACGTCGTAGACGCGATCATTGTCGAGGTACATGCGCAACTGGCCGCCGTGTTCGGGAAGCCAGCCGTCATTGAGATAAACCACCGCCGAAACCATGCGCCGGTCGTCATCGCGAAAACGGTCGACGTGCTTCAGGTAGAAGGCGCCGGGCGGGTACATCGCAAAATGGCTTTCGAAATCCTCCAGGCCGAGAAACAGACCGCGATTGATCGCCTCGCGCAGGCTGTCCATCAAACTCAGATAGCTGTCGCACGCCTCGGCCTGGCCGGGGTCGATCCACTGGATATGGTCGCCACGAATCCCTTCGCGGATCTCCGATGACGGCCCACGGCCCACGGCGGCCGGAGCCAGCTGACCCTCTGCAGCACGTTTGCGACACTCGGCCGCCAGCTCTCGGGTCAAGTCCTGAGGCAGGAAAATATTCTGCTGCGACCAGCCGTGCTCGGCCAGGTCGTCGACGATTCGTAGCAGCAGCGGGTGATCAGAGGATATTTGCATGGCGCGCATAGTATTCCTGTGCCCGGAAATCCGACAGAGCCGCGCAGCGGGTTGATACGAATTCTCGACAAGCAGGGGTGCCACACGGAGAATAGTCGCCTGCTGACTGGAGTCCCTATGCGCCGTTTGCTTTTATCCCTGCTGATGTTCTGCGTTTTGCCCGCCTGGGCAGACGGCCACGATCAGTTGTACAAGGTCGCCGGCTGGCCGGAACAACGCGCGCATTTCAGCGATGCCCTCTCGGCTGCTCAGCAACGCTACCAGGGCAGCCTGCCGCCGGCGGTGTTTCAGGCACTGGTCAGCAACAGCAATCAGCGATTTTCCGCCAAGGCCGTGGACCAGCGTGCCGAAGCGCAATTGCGCAAGAACCTCGCCGACCCCAAACCCGCGCTGACGTTTTTCCAGTCGCCCCTGGGCAAGAAAATCGTCGCCGCCGAGTTGCTGGCGACCCGTCGCGACCAACTGGCAAAAAACGCCAAGGGTCTGCCAAAGATGCAGGCCAGCGACAGCCGCATGTTGATCATCGGCCATTTGGCACAAGCCCTGCCCGCTCGCGAGGCCGGTGCGGAAGTCAGTCTGGCGATTGCTGGCGTCGCCGCCGATAGCTTGAGTTCAATGATCCCGGGATTGCTCGGTGCCGGTCAGGCCCAGGGCATGCTCAACGGCCAGCGCCAGCGCCTGATGGAGCAGATCGGTAGCGACCTCAACAACACACTGCTGTATGTCTATCGCGACCTGTCGGACAACGAACTGGAAGAGTTCGCAACCTTTGCCGAATCGGCGGAAGGCCAGGCTTATTATCAAGCGGCGCTGGCGGCGATTCGGGCGGGGTTGGCGGTGGGGCAGAGCAATTCTAACCTGACCCAGTGATCTTCGGCACCTGACCGATCGCTATCGCGAGCAAGCTCGCTCCCACATTGGATCTGCGTACGCCGGCCCATTGTGGGAGCGAGCTTGCTCACGATGGGGCCGGAACAGGCACTAGGGATTGCGACCCTTGATCCGCCTGGTCAAAAACCCGAAATACTCCTGCCGCATCACCAGCGTCTCATTCGCCAGATGATGTCGTGCCTCGGGCAGCATCAGCACCTGCGGCCGATCAAACTTGCCCCGCAACACTTCCAGGTTGTGCTCCCAATCCACCGTCATGTCGGCCTGCCCCTGCACGATCAGCGGCCGGCGGGTACTCATGGGGGCGGCCTCGATACGTTTGATCCAGCGCGCCAACGCGCCCACCCAGGCTGTCGGCAGGCGCAACGGCTGCAACGGATCGGCCTGCAGAAACGGCAGAAAGGCCGGGTCGTTGGAGTTCTCGCTGAAACGCCGGGCGATGGCTTTGACGAAAGGCTTGAGCAGGTAGTAACTCAGTTGCGACCAACCCCACGCCCGCGGCCGCACCAGCGGCGACAGCAAAATCACCTGGCCCTGGGCCGGGCTGCTCGCCCCCGCATTCAACACATGATCGATCACGATCGCCCCGCCGGTGCTCTGCCCGCACAAGTGCCACGGCTGCGGCAAGTCGAGGGATTGCGCCTCGCGGAACAACCCTTGCAATGCGTCCTGATACTCGGCGAAATCCTTGATGCTCGCCCGTTCGCCACTGGACAGGCCATGCCCCGGCAAGTCGCAGGCAATCACCGCAAAGCCCTGGTCCAGCGCCCACTCGATCACATGCCGATAGAGCCCGGTGTGGTCGTAGAAACCGTGGATGACAAACAGCGTCGCCTTGGCTCGCTCGGGCCACCAGAACTGGCTGACCAGCTCATAACCGTCGACCTCGAATCGCCCAAGGCCGCTGCGCAACTGACGCGGGGCAAAATCCAGCCCGTAGAATCGCTGGTAAGCCTGCGCCTGCGCCGACAACGGCTGCCCGGCAGCCAATGGCAGCAGGCTTGCACGTAGAAGATCAGGGTCGAAAGTGGCCGGCATGGACGATTCCAGAACGTGAAACGGACTTTATAGGCCTGCGATATTCATCTGTCGCGGCAAGCATGGCAAGCTAGCCACCCTTCGAGGATTGAACCGATGCGCTCGCCCCTTCGCGCCCCCCTGTTTGCCAGCCTGCTCGCCGTGGTGTGTGCTGGCGTATTGTGGGCGGCCTACGACTGGTTCCAGGGACGTTACTTGCGGGCGTTCAGCGAGCACACCGCGATGTTTTCCGGTGATCCGCTACGCCTTCCCGAACCCCTCGCCGGCCCTGGCGCCATCCGTCTTGTGCATTTCTGGGACCCGGCCTGCCCGTGCAATGTCGGCAATCAACAACACCTGACCGAGCTGGTCGAGCGCTACCTACCCCATGGCGTGGAATTCTATGCCGTGCAAAAACCCGGTAGCCACGGCCAATTGCCGAGCAACTTGAGCAGCCTCAAAACCATCGACATCCTGCCCGGCTCCGAACAGATCCCCGCCAGCCCGGCCGTGGCGATCTGGGATCGTAGCGGCAAACTGGCGTACTTCGGCCCGTACAGCGAAGGCCTGACCTGCAATTCGAGCAACAGCTTTATCGAACCGATCCTGCAGGCGCTGGATGAAGGCCGTGCGGTGAGTGCCACGCACACACTGGCCGTAGGTTGTTACTGCCCGTGGCCTGTCGATCCAACTAAATAGGGAAAGACGGGGTAATACGAATCCCTCCTACGGGCGATGCGCCAAATCGGCACCCCGTGTTACACAGTGGCATCAGGAATCACGATAACAACAAGGACTCTTATGAAACGCAGCCTGACCGCTCTCGCTCTGTTGATCGTCGTGCTGGCCTCCGGAGCCGGCTGGTACCTCTACAGCAAGCAGCCGTCACGCCAGGGCATGGTGGAACTGCAACACCTGCAAGGCTCCGTCACCGTGCGCTACGACGAACGTGGCATCCCGCACATCCGCGCCGACAACGAAACCGACCTGTACCGCGCCCTCGGCTACGTGCATGCCCAGGACCGCCTGTTCCAGATGGAAGTCCTGCGTCGCCTGGCCCGTGGCGAACTGGCTGAAGTGCTCGGGCCGAAGCTGCTCGACACCGACAAACTGATGCGCAGCCTGCGCATTCGCGAACGCGCAGAAACTTACCTGGCGAACCTCGACAAGCAGTCGCCCTCCTTCATCGCCATGCAAGCCTATCTGGACGGCATCAACCAGTATCAGGACAGCCACGCCAAACCCGTGGAGTTCGAAGTGCTGGGCATTCCAAAACGCCCGTTCACGGCCCAGGACACCATCAGCATCGCCGGCTACATGGCCTACAGTTTTGCTGCGGCATTTCGTACCGAACCCTTGCTGACATTCGTGCGCGATCAACTGGGGCCCCAATACCTGAACATCTTCGATCTCGACTGGCAGCCCAAGGGCGTGCTCAACGGGACCGGCACCACCTTGGCCAGCGCCGACTGGAAAGACCTCAATGCCCTCGCCCGCTTGAGCGAACAAGCCCTGGCTGACAACGGCCTGCCACAGTTCGAGGGCAGCAACGCCTGGGTCGTCGCGGGCAGCCGGACCCAAAGCGGCAAGCCGCTGCTGGCGGGTGATCCGCATATCCGTTTTTCCGCGCCGTCGGTGTGGTACGAAGCGCAGCTCTCGGCGCCCGGCTTCGAACTCTACGGCCACTATCAGGCCTTGATGCCGTTTGCGTCGCTGGGCATGAACCACGACTTCGGCTGGAGCATCACCATGTTCCAGAATGACGACCTCGACCTGATCGCCGAGAAGGTCAACCCGGACAACCCCAATCAGGTCTGGTATCGCGGCAAGTGGGTGGACATGACGACCAGCGAGCAGCAGATCGCAGTCAAGGGCCAGGCGCCAGTCACCCTGGTGTTGCGTCAGTCGCCCCACGGGCCGATCGTCAACGATGCCTTGGGCAGCGGCGTCGGTAAAACGCCGATTGCCATGTGGTGGGCATTTCTCGAAAGCCAGAACCCGATCCTGGAGGGTTTCTACCAGCTCAATCGCGCCGACACCCTGGCCAAGGCCCGTGGTGCCGCGGCAAAAATCCAGGCCCCGGGCCTGAACGTTGTCTGGGCCAATGCCAAGGGAGATATTGGCTGGTGGGCGGCGGCGCAATTGCCTAAACGCCCGGCGGGTGTACGCCCGTGGTTCATCCTCGACGGCAGCACCGCCGAGGCGGACAAGGATGGTTTCTACCCGTTCAGCGCCAACCCTCAGGAAGAAAACCCGGCCCGGGGCTACATCGTCTCGGCCAACTTCCAGCCGGTGTCGCCAACCGGCATGGAGATTCCCGGCTACTACAACCTTGCCGATCGCGGCCAGCAACTCAATCGCCAGCTCAGCGACAAAGCGATCAAATGGGACCTGGAAAACAGCCAGAAACTGCAACTGGGCACCACTACCGCCTACGGCCCGCGCCTGTTGGCACCGCTGTTGCCGGTGTTGCGCGAAGTGGTGAGCGATCCCGCCGAACTCAAACTGGTGGAGCAACTGGCCCAGTGGAAAGGCGATTACCCGATCGACTCGACCAGTGCCACGCTGTTCAACCAGTTCCTGTTCAACCTGACTGACGCGACGATGCGCGATGAACTGGGTAACGACTTCTTCGAAACGCTGCTCTCGACCCGGGTGATCGACGCCGCGCTCCCCCGCCTGGTCGCCAGCGCCGATTCGCCGTGGTGGGACAACCGCAGCACCCTCGGCAAGGAAACCCGTGCCGACACGGTGAAGGCCGCCTGGCAAGCCAGCCTCGCGCACCTCAAGAGCACCCTCGGCGCAGACGCCTCGCAATGGCAGTGGGGCAGCGCGCACACATTGACCCATGGCCATCCGCTCGGGCAGCAAAAGCCGCTGGACCTGTTCTTCAATGTCGGCCCCTTCGCCGCACCTGGCAGTCATGAAGTGCCGAACAACCTCTCGGCGAAGATCGGCCCAGCTCCGTGGCCTGTCACCTACGGCCCTTCGACCCGGCGCCTGATCGACTTCGCCGACCCGGCCCACAGCCTGACCATCAACCCGGTCGGCCAGAGCGGAGTCCTGTTCGACAGCCACTATGATGATCAGGCCGAGGCCTACGTCGAGGGGATGTACTTCCAGGCGCATCTCAATGAAGAAGAGGTCACGGCCAATACCCGCAGTACGTTGAAGCTGTTGCCGGCGCGGGTTGTACCATAGATTTTTGCTGGCCGGGCTGGCCTCATCGCGAGCAAGCTCGCCCCCACAGGTTTTCTGGTGTTCACAAAGTTTGTGTTCAACAAAGATCCCTGTGGGAGCGAGCTTGCTCGCGATGGGGCCCTGATAGGCGCCTACAAATTCAGCTCAAACCATCGCCGCAAAGTTCAGCCGGAACTGCTGCGGCGTCACCCCCAACCTGCGATTGAACACACTGCGCATGTGCTGGGCATCGCGAAAACCGCATTGATAGGCCACGGTCTTGAGCGGCGCACGGGTTCTTTCCAGCAGCGTGCGCGCCGCATCGACCCTCGCTCGCTCGACGAACTCGGCCGGGGTGATTTTCGCTTCCCTGGCAAACACCCGGGAGAAGTTGCGCGCACTCATGTTGGCGGCATTGGCCAGGTCGGCGATGGCCAGGTCGCCCGTCAGGTTGGCCAGCACGTAATGCTGCACCATCGCTACCGCCGAATCCGCTTCGGCGTGGGGCGTGAGGAACGGGCTGAATTGCGACTGCCCGCCCGAACGCTGGGTGAACACCACCAGCCGCTTGGCGACGCTCAGTGCAACTTCCGGCCCATGATCACGGCCCAATAGATACAACGACAGATCGATCCCCGCTGTGACCCCGGCCGAGGTGAACAGCTCGCCGTCCTCAACATACAGTCGATCCGCTTCCACCCGGGACGAGGGGCACAGTGCAGCCAGATCCGATGCGTCCTGCCAATGCGTAGTGACCGTGCGCCCCTCCAGCAATCCGGCCCGGGCGAGCATGAACGCGCCGTTGCAAATCGAGCCGAAGCGCTTGGCCCGCACGCAGGCATCGCGCAACCAGCCATCGAATGCCATGCCGAAATCCATGAACGGCAACTGCGGCCCGCCCGCCACCAGCAACAGGTCATACGGCTCCAGCGCTTCGCTGAAATGCCGATGGGCATTGAGGGCCAAACCGTTGGAGCACGCCATCATCCCGCGCTCGACGCCGATCACCTCCAGCCGATAGTGATCCTGCGGGGCAAGGAAGCGATTGGCCTCGGAAAACACATCCATGGGGCCGGTGACATCCAGCGACTGAACGCCGGCGAACACCACGATGGCTACGGTTTTACTCATGACGTGAATCGCCTCCCTTGGATCTGATTGCACCGTCCCTTTGTAGGAGCGAGCTTGCTCGCGATGCACGTGAGGGCACCGCGTTCATCCAGGCAGCCGGCGTCATCGTTGACCTCCATCGCGAGCAAGCTCGCTCCTACAGGGTCTGCATGCACCCTAGCCAATCCAGGCCCAACAAGCGAGGTTGGCGCGATATGCACGCTCATTGGCCGGGATCGCAGCCATGGATCGATTGTCCGGTTTCCGGGGCCGGAACAGACTGAAACCCTCAGCGCCGCCAAGGCGTTCACGACGAGGAAAACTCCATGAGCACCACCATCGCCGGCATCAAGATCCCCGACAGCGCACTGGCCAAGGCCACCACCGAATACATCCGCGACATCGAGTCCGACCTGCTCTACCACCACTCGCGCCGGGTCTTCCTGTTCGGTGCTCTGAGCGGCGAGCGCAAGCAACTGGCCTACAACCCGGAGTTGCTGTACGTCGGCGCGATGTTCCATGACCTGGGACTGGTGCAAGGTCATCGCAGCGACAACGAGCGCTTCGAAGTCGACGGTGCCAACGCGGCAGCAGCGTTCCTCAAGCCTTACGGATTGAGCGATGACGACATCGAACAGGTCTGGCTATCGATTGCCCTGCACACCACGCCGGGCGTGCCTCAGCATTTGCGGCCCACCGTGGCACTGGTCACGGCTGGCGTCGAGATGGACGTGCTGGGCATGGACTACGCGGCGTTTTCCAGCGTGCAGCGCGAAGCAGTGGTGCATGCGCATCCACGGGGCGAGGGATTCAAGGAGTGCATCATCTGCGCGTTTGCCGACGGCTTGCGCCATCGTCCGCAGACCACGTTCGGCAATGTGAAGACTGATGTGCTGGTGGATCAGGAGCCGGGGTTCAAGCCGATGAACTTCGTCGAGGTCATTCGTAAATCCCCTTGGATTTCCTGACCGCAGAAGAACCTGTGGGAGCGAGCTTGCTCGCGATGAGGGCATCACAGTCAACATCGATGTTGAATGTCAGTCCGCTATCGCGAGCAAGCTCGCTCCCACAGTGGAATTGGGTAGTCCACTCAAATGTGGTCTACCCAATTCGGGATCAAGCCGCTTCCGGTGCCTGCGCGCGACGCACGTCCGGTTGCTTCCACGAGTCGGCTGCCGCTTCTTCGATCGCCTGCTGGATCGCACGACGACGGCTTTCTTCGGCGCGACGGCTGAAGAACCAGACCAGGAAGGTCACGATCGATACCGCCAACAGGATCAGGCTGGCCACGGCGTTGATCTCAGGTTTGACCCCCAGACGGACCGCCGAGAACACTTCCATCGGCAGGGTCGTGGAACCCGGGCCAGACACGAAGCTCGCCAGCACGAGGTCATCCAGCGACAGGGCGAACGACATCATGCCGCCCGCTGCCAGCGATGGCGCGATCATCGGGATGGTGATCAGGAAGAACACCTTCCACGGCCGTGCACCGAGGTCCATGGCCGCTTCTTCGATGGACAGGTCCAGCTCACGCAAGCGTGCCGAGACCACCACCGCCACATAGGCCGCACAGAACGTGGTGTGGGCGATCCAGATGGTGACGATGCCGCGTTCCTGCGGCCAGCCGATCATCTGCGCCATGGCCACGAACAGCAGCAACAGCGACAGACCGGTGATCACCTCAGGCATGACCAGCGGCGCAGTGACCAGGCCACCGAACAGGGTACGGCCCTTGAAGCGCGTAATGCGCGTCAGGACGAACGCTGCCAATGTACCCAGTGCCACCGCCGCGATGGCGGTGTAGCAGGCGATTTCCAGCGAGCGCACCACCGAGCCCATCAGTTGGCTGTTGTCGAGCAGGCCGACGTACCACTTGATCGACCAGCCGCCCCACACCGTTACCAGTTTGGAGGCGTTGAACGAGTAGATGACCAGGATCAGCATCGGCAGGTAGATGAACAACAGACCCAGTACCAGCATCAGGCTGGAGAAACGGAAGCGCTTCATTCTTTACCCTCCATTTCCTTGGCCTGACTGCGGTTGAACAGGATGATCGGCACAATCAGGATCGCCAGCATCACTACCGCCAGGGCAGACGCCACCGGCCAGTCACGGTTGTTGAAGAACTCTTGCCAGAGCACTTTACCGATCATCAGGGTTTCCGGACCACCGAGCAGTTCCGGGATCACGAACTCACCCACCACCGGGATGAACACCAGCATGCAGCCGGCGATGATGCCGTTTTTCGACAGCGGCACGGTGATTTTCCAGAAGCTGTTGAACGTGCTCGAACCCAGGTCCGACGCAGCTTCCAGCAGGCTCTGGTCGTGCTTCACCAGGTTGGCGTACAGCGGCAGGATCATGAACGGCAGGTAGGAATAAACCACGCCGATGTAGACCGCCAGGTTGGTGTTGAGGATCTGCAGCGGCTCGTCGATCCAGCCCATGCTCATCAGGAACCCGTTGAGCAGGCCGTTATTGCTGAGGATGCCCATCCACGCGTAAACGCGGATCAGGATCGCGGTCCAGGTCGGCATCATGATCAGCAGCACCAGCACCGTTTGCACTTCCTTGCGGGCAACGGAGATGCCGTAGGCCATCGGGTAGCCGATCAGCAGGCAGAGGATGGTGCTGAAAAGCGCCATCTTCAACGAGCCGAGGTAAGCGGCGATGTACAGCTCGTCACCGGCCAGCATCGCGTAGTTGCCCAGGTTAAGCAGCAACTGCAGCTTCTGCTCGGCGTAGCTGTAGATCTCGGTGTATGGCGGAATGGCCACGTCCGCTTCGGCGAAGCTGATCTTCAGTACGATGAAGAACGGCAACATGAAGAACAGGAACAGCCAGATGAAGGGAACCCCGATGACCATCTGACGGCCACCGGGAATTATTCGATTGAGTCGACGCTTGAATTTGCGCATGTTCATGAGCGCAGCACCACGCCGCTGTCGTCTTCCCAGTACACGTAGACCTGATCACCCCAGGTCGGACGCTGCCCGCGACGCTCGGCGTTGGCCACGAACGACTGCACCAGCTTGCCGCTTGGCAATTCGACGTAGAACACCGAGTGCCCACCCAGGTAGGCGATGTCGTGCACCTTGCCGCTGGACCAGTTGTACTGGCAGGTCGGCATGTCGGCAGTGACCAGCAGCTTTTCCGGACGGATCGCGTAGGTGACCGACTTGTCCTGCACCGAAGTGCTGATGCCGTGGCCGACATAGATCTGACGATCCAGGTCTTTGCAGGTAATGATCGCGTGACCTTCGGCGTCGTCGATCACTTCGCCTTCGAAGATGTTCACGTTGCCGATGAATTCGCAGACCAGGCGACTGGTCGGGGTTTCGTAGATGTCGATCGGGCTGCCGATCTGGGCGATCCAGCCCAGGTGCATGATCGCGATACGCTCGGCCATGGTCATGGCCTCTTCCTGATCGTGGGTCACCATCACGCAGGTTACGCCGACGCGCTCGATGATCTCCACCAGCTCCAACTGCATTTGCGAACGCAGTTTTTTATCCAGTGCGCCCATCGGTTCGTCGAGCAGCAGCAGCTTCGGGCGCTTGGCCAGGGAACGGGCCAGGGCCACACGCTGACGCTGACCACCGGACAACTGATGCGGTTTGCGCTTGGCGTACTGGCTCATCTGTACCAGCTTGAGCATTTCGGCCACGCGGGCGTCAACTTCAGCAGCCGGGATCTTGTCCTGCTTGAGGCCAAAGGCGATGTTCTGCGCCACGGTCATGTGCGGGAACAAGGCGTAGGACTGGAACATCATGTTGATCGGCCGCTCGTATGGCGGCATATCAGTGATGTCTACGCCATCGAGGAAAATGCGCCCCTCCGTGGGCCGTTCGAAACCTGCGAGCATGCGCAGCAAAGTGGATTTGCCCGATCCCGAACCGCCGAGCAGGGCGAAAATCTCGCCTTTCTTGATTTCCAGGGACACATCGTCCACGGCAATCGTCTCGTCGAACTTCTTCGTGACCCGGTCGATTTTGACCAGCACCTGTTTAGGTGACTGGTCGCCCTCGAGGGCTTTCTTATAGGCGCCGGAGGCAACTGCCATTTACGAAACTCCCGAAAAAAAGAGTGCAGTTCGCTCAAGGTGAGCCAACCTTGGATAGTTTGAGCCTTGAAACTATTTACCCGACTTGACCTTGGTCCAGCTGCGGGTCATCAAACGTTGAATATTCGGCGGTAACTCGACCGACACGTAGGTCTTGTCGAGCACCTCTTGCGGTGGATAAACCGCTTCGTCGGTGCGAATGGACTGCTCCATCAGTTTGTCCGACCCCGGGTTAGGGTTGGCATAGCCGACGTAATCGCTGACCTGGGCAATCACCTCAGGCTTGAGCAAATAGTTGATGAAGGCGTGGGCCTGCTTGACGTTGGCCGAGTCCTTCGGAATCGCCAGCATGTCGAACCAGAGCGCACCGCCCTCTTTCGGAATCGAGTAGGCGATATTTACGCCTTTCTTGGCTTCTTCGGCGCGGTTCTTGGCCTGGAAGATGTCGCCGGAGAAACCGATCGCCACGCAGATATCGCCGTTGGCCAGATCCGCGATGTACTTGGAGGAATGGAAGTAGGTCACGTAAGGCCGCACTGCAAGCAACTTGGCGGTGGCCTTTTCGTAGTCCTTGGGATCAGTGCTGTTAGCGTTCAGGCCCATGTAATTGAGCACTGTCGGCATCATTTCATCGGCGGAGTCGAGGAACGCGACGCCACAGCTTTGCAGCTTCTTGATGTTCTGCGGCTCGAACAGCACGCCCCACGAATCAATCGTATCGACGCCCAGCACAGCCTTGACCTTGTCGACGTTGTAACCGATGCCGTTGGTGCCCCACAGGTACGGCACGGCGTACAGGTTGCCCGGATCGTTCTGTTCCAGGCGCTTGAGCAGCACTGGATCGAGGTTCGAATAGTTCGGCAGCTGCGACTTGTCGAGCTTCTGGAATGCCCCGGCCTTGATCTGCTTGCCGAGGAAGTGGTTCGACGGCACGACCACGTCGTAGCCGGTACGTCCGGCCAGCAATTTACCTTCCAGGGTTTCGTTGGAATCGAAGACGTCATAAACCGGCTTGATACCGGTCTCTTTCTGGAAATCGGCCAGGGTGGTCTCGCCGATGTAGTCGGACCAGTTATAAATATGCACGGTACCGGCGGCCTGGACACTGACAGCAACTGTCAGCCCGGCACTCACCAGCATGGCATTGCGCAACATAGAAAAAATAGGCAAGTGGAGGTCCTCTGAAATTAGTTGGGCCCAAGTTGCCCCGCGCTACATGACAACCGTGGTTGCCCGGCAACAAAACCGGCGCGCAACTTACCCTCGAAAAACCGTTCCAGCAAAACTTTCTGTCATTTAATTACACCTGCTGCCGCCACCGCGCGGGCGGCGACAACAGGTTGTTGCATCAAACCGGCTTATTTACCGGATTTGATCTTGGTCCAGCTGCGGGTCATGATCCGCTGGGTCGCGGCCGGCAAGTCGGCAATCGCGTACAGCTTGGCCAGCACGTCCGCCGGCGGGTAAACGCCCGGGTCGCTGGTGATGTCTTTATCGACCAACGCAGTTGCAGCCGCGTTACCGTTCGGGAAACGCACGGCGTTGGTGATTTCAGCCATGATTTCCGGCTTCTGCAGGAAGGTCATGAACTTGTAGGCGCCTTCGACGTTTTCGGCATCTTTAGGGATGGCGACCATGTCGTAGAAGCTGCCTGCACCTTCTTTGGGAATGTTGTAGCTGACTTTCACCTTGCCACCGGCTTCTTCCGCGCGGGACTTGGCCTGGTAAATGTCACCCGAGTAACCCACGGCCACGCAGATGTTGCCGTTGGCCAGGTCGGAGATGTACTTGGACGAGTGGAAGTAACCTACCGAAGGACGAATTTTCAGGAACAGCGCTTCGGCTTCGGCCAGTTGTTTCTTGTCCTGGCTGTCGGTTGGATAGCCCAGGTAGTGCAATGCCACCGGAATCATCTCGGTTGGCGAATCGAGGAAACTGATACCGCACGCCTTCAACTTCGCGGCGTTTTCAGGTTTGAACAGCAGGTCCCAGGAGTTGGTCGGCGCGTCGGCACCCAGTACAGCCTTGACCTTCTCGGGGTTGAAGCCGATACCGATCGAACCCCACATGTACGGGAAGGCATGCTCGTTACCCGGGTCGCTCACGGAAACGGCCTTGAGCAGGTCGGTGTTCAGGTTCTTCCAGTTAGGCAGCTTGGACTTGTCCAGCTTCTGGTAGACGCCAGCCTTGATCTGCTTGGCCAGGAAGTTGTTCGACGGTACAACGATGTCGTAACCGGACTTGCCTGCCAGCAACTTGGCTTCAAGGGTTTCGTTGCTGTCGAAGACGTCATAGACAACCTTGATACCCGACTCGTCTTCAAACTTCTTGACGGTGTCCGGTGCGATGTAGTCGGACCAGTTGTACACGTGCAGTACTTTGTCATCGGCCTGAACCGCGCCGGCCATCAAACCCATTACGGACATGGCAAGTAGAGTCTTGCCAGCGAGCTTTTTACCTAGTGCCTTCATGCGTAATGCTCCAAATTTTTCTTTTTTGAACCACTTGTTCAGCGACCGAACCCTGGCAACTGGAACCGCGGCTAGTCTGGCAAGATCCACATCGGTCTTTCAAGGAAACGGCCACGCTTTCTGACAGTTCTGAGCGAAAGTTCCTACTTCATATGTAGAACTTTGAACCTCCGCTCAGAGCCTAGCACTTAGCCCTGCAATGCACTCAGGGTCAGGTCAAGACACTTGCGAGCCTTGGTCACCAGTTCATCGATTTCCGCCGGTGTAATCACCAGTGGCGGAGCGATGATCATGGTGTCGCCGACGGCGCGCATGATCAGGCCGTTATCGAAGCAGAACTGACGGCAGATCATGCCGACGCCCTTGCCTTCGAAACGCTTGCGCGTGGCCTTGTCCTGGACCAGTTCGATGGCCCCCAACAGACCCACCCCACGAACTTCACCCACCAGCGGGTGATCGTTCAGTTCCCGCAGACGCTTTTGCAAATACGGTGCCGTTTCGGACTTCACGCGCTCGACAATTTTTTCGTCGCGCAGGATGCGGATGTTTTCCAGCCCCACAGCCGCTGCCACCGGGTGCCCGGAGTAGGTGAAACCGTGGTTGAAGTCGCCGCCCTCATTGAGCACGTCCACCACTTCGTCACGCACAATCAGACCACCCATCGGGATGTAGCCCGAGGTCAGACCCTTGGCGATGGTCATCATGTCTGGCTTGAGGTCGTAGAAATCGCTGCCGAACCACTCGCCGGTACGACCGAAACCGCAAATCACTTCGTCAGCCACGAACAGAATGTCGTACTTGGCGAGGATTTCCTTGATGCGCGGCCAGTAGGTCTCTGGCGGAATGATCACGCCACCGGCACCCTGGATCGGCTCGGCAATAAAGGCACCGACGTTGTCGACGCCGACTTCCAGAATTTTTTCTTCCAGCTGATTGGCCGCCCACACACCGAACTCTTCCGGGGTCATTTCGCCGCCTTCGCCGAACCAGTACGGCTGGGCAATGTGAACGATGCCCGGGATCGGCAAGTCGCCCTGTTCGTGCATGTACGTCATACCGCCCAGGCTCGCGCCGGCCACGGTGGAACCGTGATAGCCGTTCTTGCGGCTGATGATGACTTTCTTGTTCGGCTGGCCCTTGATCGCCCAGTAGTGACGAACCATACGCAGCATGGTGTCGTTGCCTTCGGAGCCGGAACCGGTGAAGAACACGTGGTTCATGCCTTCAGGCGCGATGTCGGCGATAGCCTTGGCCAGTTCCAGTACCGGCGGATGCGCAGTCTGGAAGAACAGGTTGTAGTAAGGCAGTTCGCGCATCTGTTTGCTGGCGGCATCGGCCAGTTCATCGCGACCATAACCAATTGCGACACACCACAGGCCGGCCATGCCATCGAGGATCTTGTTGCCTTCGCTGTCCCAGAGGTAAACGCCCTTGGCGTTGGTGATGATCCGCGGGCCTTTCTCTTTCAGCTGCTTGAAATCGCTGAACGGAGCCAGGTGGTGATCATTGCTCAGGGTTTGCCATTCACGGGTTTGCGGATTGTTGCTGGTCATACGAATCTCCTAAAAAAATCACGTGAAGGCGCCGCCAGGCAGCGGCGGCGCCCGGCGTATCAGACGGCAAAGAGCAGGAATTCCCTTTCCCACGAACTGATCACGCGCTTGAAGTTTTCATGCTCGGCCCGCTTGACCGCAACGTAGCCAGTGATGAAATTTTTGCCCAGGTAACGCTCGATGGTCGCGCTGTTTTCCATGCGTTCCAGCGCGTCTTCGATGGTCAGCGGCAGGCGCAGGTTGCGGCGTTCATAGCCACGCCCCACTACCGGCGCACTCGGGTTCAGGCCTTCGACCATGCCGATGTAACCGCAGAGCAGGCTCGCGGCAATCGCCAGGTACGGGTTGGCATCGGCGCCCGGCAGGCGGTTTTCCACCCGACGGTTTTGCGGCCCCGCATCCGGCACCCGCAGGCCCACGGTGCGGTTCTCTTCGCCCCACTCCACGTTCACCGGCGCCGAGGTATCCGGCAGGAAGCGGCGGAACGAGTTGACGTTGGGTGCGAACAGCGGCAACAGCTCGGGAATGAGTTTCTGCAGACCACCGATGTGGTGCAGGAACAACTGGCTCATGGTCCCGTCGTCATTGGAGAAGATGTTCTTGCCGGTCTCGATGTCGATGACGCTCTGGTGCAAGTGCATGGCGCTGCCCGGCTCGCCGGTCATCGGCTTGGCCATGAAGGTCGCGGCCACATCGTGCTTGAGCGCGGCTTCGCGCATGGTGCGCTTGAACACCAGGATCTGGTCGGCCAGGGACAGGGCATCGCCGTGACGGAAGTTGATTTCCATCTGCGCGGTGCCGTCCTCGTGGATCAGCGTATCGAGGTCCAGGTCCTGCAATTCGCACCAGTCGTAGACGTCTTCGAACAACGGATCGAATTCGTTCGCCGCTTCAATGGAGAACGACTGGCGACCGATTTCCGGGCGACCGGAGCGGCCGACCGGCGGCTGCAACGGATAGTCCGGGTCGTCACTGCGCTTGGTCAGGTAAAACTCCATTTCCGGCGCCACGATCGGCTGCCAGCCTTTGTCGGTATAGAGTTTCAGGACTTTCTTGAGCACGTTGCGCGGCGACAGCTCGATCGGGTTGCCTTGCTTGTCGTAGGTATCGTGGATGACGATGGCGGTCGGCTCGATGGCCCACGGCACCAGGTACACCGCGCTCTGGTCGGGGCGGCAGATCATGTCGATGTCGGCCGGGTCGAGCAGTTCGTAATAGATGTCGTCTTCGACGTAGTCGCCGGTCACTGTCTGCAACAGAACGCTTTCTGGCAGGCGCATGCCTTTTTCGGCGATGAATTTGTTGGTCGGCGAAATCTTGCCCCGGGTAATCCCGGTCAAGTCGGCGATCATGCATTCGACTTCTGTGATCTTGTGGTTTTTCAACCAATCGGTGAGCTGGTCGAGGTTGTTACTCATAAATGCCTCTAGGCTTGAGTTGTCTGACCCTTTTGAGGTCAGGCGTTGTTTGACGCATCGGCGTCGCGTTGTAGAGCGCTTGCGCGGCAGATTATCGTGCTTGGCAACACGGCTGCAGAGGCCGGGCGTGCAAAATCGCGAGCGGTGCCCTGAACAATGGTCAGGCCGCTATTGTGAATCGGTTCTATATTGAATGGAGTAACCGTAATGGGGGTGCCATCGCGACCGTCCAGAATATCGGACGGGGACGGTTGAACCGTCACGGATGGGAGGATCACCAGAACCGCCGGGGCCACGGAACGGACGGACGTGTCATCACTGATGTGACAAGCATGCCGACCGACCTGTCTTGAGCAGTCGGTGACGCCGATTATCGGCAGGCGAGACATGAAGCACCCCGGTATTATTGCTGTTATGGGTTTGATTCGAGCTTAGCCTTGTTCATTTTTTTACACAACACCCCCGTAAAAAATACAACACGGCCCGCTCAAGCCTGCGGGCGCCATAGAGGCCAAGGGCATAAAAACGCCCCAAAGTGCCTCAAAAAAGCCACACGGGCGCTTTTTTAGGGCAAAAAAGGCCTCGCTTGACTTCGGCATGCCGTTCGGGTTGACTGGAATCTGAAAAGATCAATGATTGATATTTTTAACAACAAAGGTGTTGCATCATGTCGGTACCCCCGCGTGCCGTTCAGCTTAACGAAGCGAACGCGTTCCTTAAGGAACATCCTGAGGTTCTGTACGTTGACCTTCTGATTGCGGATATGAATGGTGTGGTGCGCGGCAAGCGCATCGAACGCACCAGCCTCCACAAGGTTTACGAGAAAGGCATCAACCTGCCGGCCTCTCTATTTGCTCTGGATATCAATGGCTCGACGGTGGAAAGCACCGGCCTGGGCCTGGACATCGGCGATGCTGACCGAATCTGCTATCCAATCCCCGATACCCTATGCAACGAGCCATGGCAGAAGCGCCCGACCGCGCAACTGTTGATGACCATGCACGAACTCGAAGGCGAACCATTCTTCGCCGACCCGCGTGAAGTGCTGGCCAATGTGGTGCGCAAGTTCGACGAAATGGGCCTGACCATCTGTGCCGCGTTCGAACTGGAGTTCTACCTGATCGACCAGGAGAACGTGAACGGTCGTCCGCAACCGCCGCGCTCGCCGGTTTCCGGCAAACGTCCGCACTCGACTCAGGTCTACCTGATCGACGACCTCGACGAATACGTCGACTGCCTCCAGGACATTCTGGAGGGTGCCAAAGAGCAAGGCATTCCGGCCGACGCCATCGTCAAGGAAAGTGCGCCGGCGCAATTCGAAGTCAACCTGCACCACGTGGCTGACCCGATCAAGGCCTGCGACTACGCGGTCCTGCTCAAGCGCCTGATCAAGAACATCGCCTACGACCATGAAATGGACACCACGTTCATGGCCAAGCCTTACCCAGGCCAGGCGGGTAATGGTCTGCACGTCCACATCTCGATTCTCGACAAAGACGGCAAGAACATTTTTGCCAGTGAGGATCCCGAGCAGAACGCCGCACTGCGTCACGCGATCGGCGGTGTGCTCGAGACCCTACCGGCGCAGATGGCTTTCCTCTGCCCGAACGTTAACTCCTACCGTCGTTTCGGCGCACAGTTCTACGTGCCGAACTCGCCGTGCTGGGGCCTGGATAACCGCACCGTGGCGATTCGCGTACCGACCGGCTCCGCCGACGCCGTGCGCATCGAACATCGTGTAGCCGGCGCCGATGCCAACCCGTACCTGCTGATGGCTTCGGTCCTGGCAGGCGTGCACCACGGCCTGACCAACAAAATCGAGCCTGGCGCCCCGGTCGAAGGCAACAGCTACGAGCAGAACGAGCAGAGCCTGCCGAACAACCTGCGCGATGCACTGCGCGAGCTGGACGACAGCGAAGTCATGGCCAAGTACATCGATCCGAAATACATCGATATCTTCGTGGCCTGTAAAGAGAGCGAGCTGGAGGAGTTCGAACACTCCATCTCCGACCTCGAGTACAACTGGTACCTGCATACCGTGTAAGCGGTTGCAGTAGTGAAGAAACGCCGCCGGCCTCACAGCCTGCGGCGTTTTTTTATGGCCAACACCGCCTCCTGTGGCGAGGGGGCTTGTCGGGACGCCGCACCGCCCCGTTGGGCTGCACAGCAGCCCCAAAAAATGCACCCTCATGTGTATCAGACATACCACGATTACCGGGTTTGGGAGTGCTTCGCCCTCAAACGGGGGCAAGCCCCCTCGCCACAGGGTATGGATCATCCTCGCGCTCTGCGTACAATGCCCGCAGCCCCGCAGGAGACTCCCATGACACGCGTAGCCACCCCCCGCAAACCCCGCGCACGCAGCCAGGCCCGGATCGATTCGATACTCGATGCGGCCCGCACGCTGCTGGCTGCCGAGGGCGTGGCCAGCCTGTCGATCTACAGCGTCGCCGAGCGCGCGGAGATTCCGCCCTCCTCGGTCTACCACTTCTTCGCCAGCGTGCCGGCGTTGCTCGAAGCCTTGACCGCCGACGTCCATGCGGCCTTCCGCGCCTGCCTGCAAGCCCCTATCGACCACCACGCCTTGAATGGCTGGCGCGATCTGTCGCGACTGGTGGAACAACGCATGCTCGACATCTATGCAGAGGACGCCGCCGCCCGCCAACTCATTCTGGCCCAGCACGGCCTGACCGAAGTCACCCAGGCCGACCGCCAGCACGACATCGAACTGGGCGACCTGATGCACAAGCTGTTCGACCATCACTTCGAGCTGCCGACCTTGCCGAGTGATGTCGATGTGTTCGCCCTGGCCATGGAGCTGGGCGACCGGGTGTATGCGCGCTCGGTGCAGCAGCACGGGCAGATTACGCCGCGCATGGCCGAGGAAGGGATGCGGGTGTTTGATGCTTATGTGGGGTTGTATTTGCCACCGTATCTGCCCAAGCGGAACCTCTAGTGCGCTCACTGACCTCATCGCGAGCAAGCTCGCTCCCACAAGGATCTTCAGTGAATTCAGATTCTGTGAACGACAAATAATCCTGTGGGAGCGAGCTTGCTCGCGATGGCCGCACCGCTCAGCTCAAGACAAACACACATGAAAAACCCCGAAGGGCTCAAACCCTTCGGGGTTGTTGTTTACGCATGTGGCTTACAACTTGGCGATCGACACCTCGGTGGATTTCACAAACGCGATCACTTCGCTGCCGACCGCCAGTTCCAGCTCTTTCACCGAGCGTGTGGTGATCACCGAAGTGACAATGCCGGACGCGGTCTGCACGTCGATTTCCGACAGCACGTCGCCGAGGACGATTTCCTTGATGGAGCCTTTGAACTGGTTGCGAACGTTGATGGCCTTGATAGTCATGATGTTGATTCCTGTCGTTGGGTAAGACTTGAGTTATTGAGCCCAGCGCAATTGCGTAGGCAAGGGTGAAACGGGTTCCGGTTCCGGCGGTTGGCCGGGCAGCGCCAGCACGCGATTGAGGACTTCGGTTTCCAGTGCCGCCAGCCGATGGGAGCCACGAACCCGAGGGCGCGGCAGTTCCACATGCAGGTCGAGGCCGACTTCGCCGTCTTCGATCAGGATCACCCGATCGGCAATCGCCACGGCTTCACTGACGTCATGGGTCACCAGCAACACCGTGAAACCGTGCTGCTGCCAGAGCCGTTCAATCAGTTGCTGCATTTCAATTCGGGTCAGGGCATCCAGCGCACCCAAGGGCTCGTCGAGCAGCAGCAGGCGCGGCTGATGAATCAACGCACGGGCCAACGCCACGCGTTGCTTCTGTCCACCGGACAGCGCTGCCGGCCACTCGTGGGCGCGATCGGCCAGGCCCACCGCTTCCAAAGCTGCAAGCGCTTGCGGCCGCCAGTTGCCCTTGAGGCCCAGACCGACGTTGTCGATGATCTTTTTCCAGGGCAGCAAACGCGCTTCCTGGAACATCAGCCGCGTGTCTTCCCGCGCGTCGCTCAATGGCGCGGCACCGGCGAGCAACTCACCGCCGGTTGGTTGATCAAGACCGGCGAGCAAGCGCAGCAAGGTACTTTTGCCGCAGCCGCTGCGACCGACCACGGCAACAAACTGGCCCGCCGGAATGTGCAGGTCGATCTCGCGCAGCACCTGCCGCGAGCCGAAGGTTTTTTGCAGCTTGCGCACCGCCAGCGGAATGCCGCGCAGCAGGCGTGGAGGTTGCTCCGCAATCATGCCGCACCTCCCTTGGCAACCTGATAGGCCGGGTGCCAGCGCAGCCAGACACGCTCAAGTCCACGGGCCGCGAGGTCGGCCAGTTTGCCGAGCACCGCGTACATCAGGATCGCCAGCACCACCACGTCGGTCTGCAAGAACTCCCGGGCGTTCATGGCCAGATAGCCGATGCCGGAACTCGCGGAAATGGTTTCCGCCACGATCAACGTCAGCCACATGAAGCCCAGGGCGAAGCGCACGCCGACCAGAATCGAAGGCAACGCCCCCGGCAGAATCACCTGCCAGAACAGGCTGAAACCGCTCAGGCCATAGCTACGCGCCATCTCCACCAACGCCGGGTCGACGTTGCGGATGCCGTGATAGGTGTTGAGGTAGATCGGGAACAACGTGCCCAGCGCCACCAGGAAAATCTTCGCCGACTCGTCGATGCCGAACCACAGGATCACCAGTGGAATCAGCGCCAGGTGCGGCACATTGCGGATCATCTGCACCGAACTGTCGAGCAGGCGTTCGCCCCACTTCGACAGGCCGGTGATGAAGCCGAGCGTCAGGCCGATACCACCACCGATGGTGAAGCCCAGCGCGGCACGCCAACCACTGATCGCCAGGTGTGTCCAGATTTCGCCACTGCGTACCAGACTTACACCGGCCTCGATGACGGCGATGGGTGCCGGCAGGATCCGTGTCGACAACCAACCCGCCGACACACTCAATTGCCATACCGCCAGCAGCAACACCGGCAACGCCCAGGGCGCGAGGCTGTGGATGATTTTCTTCATGACCGCGCCTCAGCTCTGGGACGCGGCTTTGGGAAGAATGTCGTTGGCGACCATCTCGCCGAACGGGCTGACGTAACCGGCGCTCTTCGGCAGTTCAGGACGTTCGACATCGAGGTGCGGGAACAGCAACTCGGCCACCCGGTACGACTCTTCCAGGTGTGGATAACCGGAGAAGATGAAGGTATCGATGCCGAGGTCCGCGTACTCCTTCACGCGGGCGGCCACGGTCGGACCATCGCCCACCAGCGCCGTACCGGCACCGCCGCGCACCAGACCGACGCCGGCCCACAGGTTAGGGCTGACCTCCAGGTTGTCGCGGTTGCCACCGTGCAATGCGGCCATGCGTTGCTGACCGACCGAATCGAAACGCGCCAGCGAAGCCTGGGCACGAGCGATGGTCTCGTCGTCGAGATGGGAGATCAGCCGATCCGCGGCTTTCCAGGCTTCATCGTTGGTTTCGCGCACGATCACATGCAGACGAATGCCGAAGCGCACGGTGCGTCCGAGCTTGGCGGCCTTGGCTCGGACCTGTTCGATTTTTTCCGCGACGGCGGCCGGTGGCTCGCCCCAGGTCAGGACCATTTCCACCTGTTCGGCGGCCAGGTCTTGCGCGGCTTCCGAGGAACCGCCGAAGTACAGCGGTGGACGCGGCTGCTGGATCGGCGGATAGAGCAACTTTGCGCCCTTCACGCTGATGTGCTGGCCGTCGTAATCGACGGTTTCACCTTCCAGTACCCGGCGCCAGATGCGGGTGAATTCCACCGAGGCCTGATAGCGTTCTTCGTGGCTGAGGAACAGACCATCGCCCGCCAACTCTTCCGGGTCACCGCCCGTCACCAGGTTGAACAGCGCACGACCGCCGGACAGTCGATCCAGGGTCGCGGCCTGACGCGCCGCCACCGTCGGGGAAATGATCCCGGGGCGCAGGGCGACAAGGAACTTCAAACGCTGGGTCACAGGAATCAGCGATGCCGCCACCAACCAAGAGTCTTCGCAGGAGCGTCCGGTCGGAATCAGTACCCCGCCAAAACCCAGGCGGTCAGCGGCTTGCGCGACTTGTTGCAGGTAACCGTGATCAACGGCGCGGGCGCCTTCGGCGGTGCCAAGGTAATGGCCGTCGCCGTGGGTAGGCAGGAACCAGAAAATATTGAGGCTCATGGAGTGGTCTCCTTGGGGAATCGATTTATTGGGCTTTGGCAACGGCGGCCGGCGGCGTCCAGATCACGTCTTTGATACTCAACGGCTTGGGAATCAACTTGAGCTGGTAGAAGCTGTCGGCAATTTTCTGCTGCGCCGCGACCACTTCCGGAGTCAGGAACAACGCGCCATAGCCCTGGCGTTTCACCGAGGTCAGGGTGATGTCGGCTGGCAGGCCGAGCAGCGGTGAAACCTGTTGGGTCACCTCTTGCGGGTTAGCCTTGGACCACTCGCCCACCGCGCGCACTTCTTCCACCAGGGTCTTGATCACCTCGGGATTTTTCTGCGCATAAGGTTTGGTCGCCAGGTAGAACTGATGGTTGTCGACGATGCCCTGGCCATCGCGCAGGGTGCGCGCTTGCAACTGTTGTTCGGCGGCGGCCTGGTAGGGGTCCCAGATCACCCAGGCATCGACACTGCCACGCTCGAACGCGGCGCGGGCATCGGCCGGCGGCAGGAATACGGTCTGGATGTCGGTGTATTTGAGGCCGGCGTCTTCCAGCGCACGCACCAGCAGGTAATGCACGTTGGAGCCTTTGTTGAGGACGACTTTCTTGCCCTTGAGGTCCGCCACCGATTTGATCGCCGAGTCCTTCGGCACCAGGATCGCCTCACTGTGCGGCGCTGGCGGTTCGTAGGCGACGTAGAGCAAATCAGCACCGGCCGCCTGGGCGAACACTGGCGGAGTTTCACCGGTGACACCGAAGTCGATGGAACCGACGTTCAGGCCTTCAAGCAGTTGCGGGCCACCGGGGAATTCAGTCCATTGCACGTCCACGCCTTGGGCGGCGAGGCGTTTTTCCAGGGTGCCCTTGGCTTTGAGCAGCACCAGGGTGCCGTATTTCTGATAGCCGATTCGTAAAGTCTCGGCCTGAGCTTGAGTAATGGCGCCGAAGGTGACAGCCGCAGCAAACAGAGCGACCAGACCACGACGCAAAATGACAGGGCGCATGGCGCTCTCCTTTTTGCAGTTGGGTTTTGGCTGCACCTGCTTGCCCGTTGGCGGGCGAGTAAGGCCAGTACTTCAATTTTCGGTGAGGCTTAAATGCTCCAGCGAGCACTCAACAAACGATCATTCAACAGGTTCGGATCGAGCGGCTTGGGCCGTCGCGCCATGGCGCTGAAAAACAGCTCAAGCGATTCATTCAGTCGTTGTTCCAGCTCCGGCGCCAACTGCGCCAGGGCGCTGCCTTCGCCGTAGGCGATCTGGCTGTCGACGGCAAAAATGCCTTGCAGCATTTCCTGAGCCTTCAATGCCGACAGCACCGGCTTGAGCGCGTAGTCCACCGCCAGCATGTGGGCGATGCTGCCGCCAGTGGCCATCGGCAGAACCACCTTGTGGCTCAAGGCGCGTTCGGGCAGCAAATCCAGCACGACCTTCAGTGCTCCGGAAAACGATGCCTTGTAAACCGGTGTGGCGATCAGCAGGCCATCGGCGTTTTCAATTTGTTGCAACAAGTCGATCACCTTGGGGCTGTCGAAGCGTGCGTGCAGCAAGTCCTCGGCCGGGAAGTCCCGTACCTGATAACTCACCACTTCCACGCCCTGCCCCTGTAACCAACGCTGGGAGCGATCCAGCAGCACCCCGGATCGAGAGCGCTGACTGGGACTGCCACCGAGTGAGACAACCAACATTCAGACGATTCCTTGCACGGTGTTGGCGATTCGCGGTTTGCGATCTCGCTTCGATGGAGTGACCTTAACAGTTGATTTATATATCCATAAATCATATTTATTCATTTGGTTATACCTTAAAGAAATATAGAAAGCTGTTTCTTCCAGGCAAAAAAACAGGCCGTCGAAACGGCCTGAAATCCCCTGCTTTGTGGATGCTGTTAACTGTGAAACCTGTGGTGTCTGACCCGACGCCTTCGCGAGCAAGCTCGTTCCCACAGGGGTACGCGGACAAATGTGGGAGCGAGCTTGCTCGCGAAGGCGGCATCAGCCACACCGTAAATATTGATGACTCACCGATTAGGCTGCGGCGTCAGGCGCAAGTAAGGCTTAACCGCTCGATAGCCCTTGGGAAAACGCTGTTTGATTTCATCCTCATCTTTAAGCGATGGCACGATCACCACCTCATCACCGTCCTGCCAGTTGGCCGGTGTGGCCACCTTGTAGTTGTCGGTGAGTTGCAGCGAGTCGATCACCCGAAGGATTTCATTGAAATTGCGGCCGGTGCTCGCCGGGTAGGTAATCGTCAGCCGGACCTTTTTCTTCGGGTCGATCACGAACAGACTGCGCACGGTCAGGGTGTCGTTGGCGTTGGGGTGGATCAGGTCGTAGAGGTCCGAGACTTTGCGGTCGGCGTCATCCAGGATCGGAAAGTTGACCACGGTGTCCTGGGTTTCGTTGATGTCCTCGATCCACCTGTGGTGCGAATCCACCGGGTCCACCGACAAAGCGATGGCCTTGACGCCGCGCGCTGCGAACTCATCCTTGAGCTTGGCGGTGAAGCCCAATTCAGTCGTGCACACCGGCGTGAAGTCCGCTGGATGGGAAAACAGCACGCCCCAACTATCGCCCAGCCACTGATGGAAACGGATGGTGCCGGCGCTGGAGTTCTGTTCGAAATCGGGGGCGATATCGCCAAGTCTGAGACCCATGGTGCTGCTCCTTGTGAGTGCTTGATGGGTTCAACTGTGCCTGTGTTTTTTATCTATTAAAAAGAATAAATATCGATTTATTTAGATCATAATGAAATATTAAATATCTATTCACTGGACGTACCCCGCACAACCGGCCGAACATCGCCCCCAAGGTTCGAGAAGGCCTTGAGTTGCTGCAAAGAGGGAAGTTCAAGGCGGGATTACGGGGGTGAACCCGTCTTGAAAATGTAAAAGCCCCGCCCGGTGCAATACCGGGCGGGGCTTTTTTGTCTCGGTTACGCGAGCGCTATTACAACAGCGGGATCGAGTAGCTGACGATCAGGCGGTTTTCGTCCTGCGAACGCGTGTTCGGCAGGTCGGTGCGCCAGGTCGCGTTTTTCCACGCCAGGCCCAGGTTTTTCAGCGGACCTTCCTGAACGACGTATGCCACGCTCAGATCGCGCTCCCACTCGGAAGCACCATTGGCCGCCTCGCCACCCTTGGCGTTAACGGTATCGATATTGTCGCCGTGCAGGTAAACCAGACCCGCCGTCAGGCCAGGTACGCCAACCTTGGCGAAGTCATAGGAGTAGCGTGCTTGCCAGGTACGCTCGCCGGCACGGCCGAACTTCTGGATTTGCGCGTCGGTGATGGTGTAGTTCGACGAACCGTCGCCCTGGTTCAGCCAAGGGAAATCGCTGCTGCCGTTGCTGACCTGATAACCGCCACCGAAGGTGTGACCGGCAACGGTGTACAGGAACAGGCCGCTGTAAAGGTTGTTGTCGACCTTGCCTTTACCGTTTGGCGCGTTGTAGTTGCCAGTGGTGAAGTACAGCGGGTCGTGACCGTTGGCACCATCATCAGAGCTGTTGAAATAACGGAAATCCGACTTCAACACGCCAGGGCCGATTGCCCAGTTGTGCACCAGACCCAGGAAGTGTTGCTTGTAGAACTCTTCCAGGTTGCCGTAGTAGTACTGGGCCGTCAGGTCCTTGGTGATCTTGTAGTCGCCACCGGCATAGATGAACTTGTTGCTGTCGCGGAATTTGGTGCCGCGAGTGTTCGCGCCCGAAATCGACATCTGCTCATTGTTGCTGGAGTTACGGCCTTTAACGGCTTCGATCTGGCCACCAACCAGGGTCAGATCCTTGATGTCGCCGGACGTGATCTGGCCACCCTGCCAGGTTTGCGGCAGCAGACGACCATCGTTGGTCACGATCACCGGGTTTTTCGGCTGCAGGGTGCCCAGCTTCAATTCGGTCTGGGAAACCTTGGCTTTGGCCGTCAGGCCCAGGCTGGAGAAATCATCAACTGCCTCGCCGTTGGATTTGCTCGGGAAAACCGTGCCGCCGTAAGAGGTCGCCGTGGCGCCGTTGGTACCGCCGCCCGAATCCAGTTTCACGCCCAACAGGCCGATCGCATCGATGCCGAAGCCGACGGTGCCCTGGGTGTAACCGGAGATGAAACGCAGATCGAAGCCTTGGCCCCACTCTTCGTTTTTGTTGGCACCGGCTCCGTCACGGTAGTCGGTATTGATGTAGAAGTTACGCAGCCCCAATGTTGCCTTGCTGTCTTCGATAAAACCCGCGGCGCTTGCCTGCTGGGTCAAAACCCCGACGGCCACAGCCATGGCCAAGGTGGACTTGTTCATGTTTCGCTCCTCTCGTTTCTAGTTCTGATGTTCCTGGTCCCGAATCGATTGCCCGGGATCCTGAATGCATAAATTCGCGGTAAACCGTCTAGGCCGGTCATTTGGCGGGCCGCAGGATACATGGCCTTAAAGCCAAAAAGAATTTTTTGATATTTTTTAATATCGCTTAGGAATATGACTTCCCACGACAGATCCGAGGTATCGGCGGCAAGGCCGATTCCTGCACCTGACCTATTATCGAGGGACGAAATCGCCAAATCCGGGCTCAGGGATGAGTGCCGGACAGGCGCACTTTAAGCGGGATATTTAAAAACTAAAAAGAATAATAAATAATCAGCAAAGATCTTTATGGAATATTAAAAAACGGACAAAAAAAACCTCGCCAGCAGGCGAGGCTTTTTTACAAGGCTTGTTACAGGAAGCTGTAGGTGTAGTTGAAGATCAGACGAGTCTGGTCAACATCAGGGTTGTTGGAGACTTCACTGCCGCGGTAGACACCATTACGCAGCGTTACGCCGAAGCCTTTGAGAGCGCCCTGCTGGATGGTGTAGTCGATCCGCATGTCGCGTTCCCACTCGGAGCCATCAGGGCCGCTGCCGTTGGTAGCCTTGATGTTGTCGCCATGCAGGTAGGCGATCGAAGTTTTCAGGCCCGGCACGCCCAGTCCTGCGAAGTCATAGGAGTACTGACCGAAGGTGGTGTTTTCACCGGCACGAACAAATCCGTTGATCATGGAGTCGGTGAACAGGTAGAAGCTGGCGCCGCCGTTGCCTTCCGGGCGGCCATTGCCATCAACCACGTTGCCCTGGTTCAGGTAGACAAAACCGCCGTCATCGCTGACGCGCTGATGACCGAGCAGGAAGGCGTTGCCACCCAGGGTGTAGGTGAACATGGCGCTCCAGGTCTTGTTATCGACCTCGCCCGGGGTCTTGGCGAAACCGTTGTTGTTGTTGAAACGGAAACCCGGATCACCGTTCTTGCCGTCGGAGCTGCTGTCGAAGTAGCGAATATCAGTCTTGAAGGACTGTTTGGCGTCGATCGGAAACACGTGGATCAAGCCAAGGAAGTCCTGCTTGTAGTAGTCCTTCAGATTCGAGTGGTAGTACTGCAGGGTCAGGTCCTTGGTGACCTTCCAGTCAGCACCACCGTAGTAGAACTTGTTGCTGTCCTCTGTGCCGCCAGCCACGGCCAGGCCGGTGGAGTTCGAAGAGGCGCGACCCGCCGAATGCTCCAACTGACCTGCGTTGAAGGTCACGTTGTCGATTTCTTTCGAAGTGATGGTGCCACCGTCAAAGGTCTGTGGCAGCAGACGGCTGTCGTTCGCGACCAGGATCGGCAAGTTGGGTGCCAGGGCGCCACCCAGGTGGGCTTCGGTCTTCGAGAAGCGCGCCTTGACGTTAGCGGCTGCACGGCTCCATTCGGACACGGCCGAACCATCGCTGTCGCTTGGGAAGAAGGTGTTGTTGTCCGGGTGGTGACCCTTGCCGCCGTCCAGGTGGATACCCAGCAGTGCCTGGGCGTCGATACCGAAACCGACAGTGCCTTGGGTGAAACCGGACAGATAATCGAATTTCAGGCCTTCTGCGGACTCTTTCTGATCCGCACCGCCTTCACGGTTATCGTTGTTGTAATACATGGTCCGGGAACTGATGGACGCCTTGCTGTCTTCCAGGAAACCTGCGGCGCCTGCCTGCTGCGCCAAAACCCCTACGGCCACGGCCAAAGCCAAGGTGGACTTGTTCATTGTGTAGCTCCTCTCGATTCTAGTTCTTGTATTCCTGGTCTCGAGTCGTCGCCCGAAAACCTAAGATGCGCGATTAGCGCCAGACCGTGACCCACAAGTCAATCGTAACCATGTGTGTCTACGACCTTTGTCTAACCCCCGATTTTTTGGTCCCTGCCGGGTCATGAATTCGTCATGAACCTGAAAAGAATTACCCGATTCTTTTCTAATACCGTTTAGGAATTTAGCGCTCAATTTTCAGCCCCCCCAGAACAAAGGGTTCGGCTCATAAGCTAATTCCTAAACGGTATTTATTTTTGCTTTTTTAGATCGATTAGTTTCTGACGCAATCCGGAAACAAATCCTTACCGAAAGGCAGCCCCATGACGATCAAGCGCGCACTATCCAGACCAATTGTTACAGTTTGTGTATCTCTCGCATTTTCTTTCACCGCCCAGGCGGCGAACCTCACCGTCGGCTATCAAACCGGAATCGACCCCAGCAAAGTCCCCCAGGCCGATGGCCTTTATGAAAAAACCATCGGCCAGCCCATCGACTGGCGACGCTTCAACAGCGGCCCGGAAGTGGTCACTGCGATTGCCTCCGGCGATGTACAAATCGGCAATCTCGGCTCCAGTCCGCTGGCCGCTGCCGCTTCGCGCAACCTGCCGATTGTCGCGTTCATCGTCTCGGCGCAGATCAATGCCGCCGAAGCGCTGGTGGTGCGCAATGGCAGCGGCATCGAAAAACCACAAGATCTGATCGGAAAGACCATCGCCACGCCTTTCGTTTCAACCTCCCACTACAGCCTGCTCGGTGCGTTGAAGCACTGGGGCCTGGACAGTTCGAAAGTCAAAGTGGTGAACCTGCAGCCGGCGGAAATCGCGGCAGCCTGGAAGCGGGGAGATATTGATGGCGCGTTTGTCTGGTCGCCCGCCCTGGGGGAAATCCGCAAGAGTGGCAAGACCCTGACCGACGCTGCACAGGTAGGCCAATGGGGAGCACCCACCTTCGAGGTCTGGGTGGCACGCAAGGACTACGCCGAGAAGCACCCGGAGGTGGTGGCCAGATTCGCCAAGGTTACCCTCGACGCCTTTGCTGATTACGCGGCGCATAAAGCCAGCTGGACTGCCGACTCGGCACCGGTGCAGAAAATCGCCAAACTGACCGGTGCCAATGCCGCCGATGTGCCGGAGTTACTGGCCGGTTCCGCATTCCCGGATGCCAAGGCGCAACAGAGCGCCGCGCTGCTGGACGGCGGCACGGCCAAGGCCATTGGCGAGACGGCGAAATTCTTGAAGGAACAAGGGAAGGTGGAGACGGTGCTGCCGGATTACTCGCCGTATGTCAGCGCGAAGTTTGTCGCCGAGTAACATCACCGACCTCTGTAGGAGCGAGCCTGCTCGCGAAAAACCCAAGGACGCCAAGGGGCATCTGGTTTTACGCGTTATCGTTCACGATTTTCGCGAGCGAGCTCGCTCCTACAAGGACCGTATCCTGATCAAAGGGCTTTTTCGAAGATCTTCGAATTACGCTGATAGTTGTACAGCGACGCTCGCGCCGACGGCAGACGGTCAACGCTGCTCGGCACAAAACCACGCTCGCGGAACCAGTGAGCGGTGCGGGTAGTAAGGACGAATAATGTCTTCAAACCCTGAGCCCGGGCGCGGGTCTCGATGCGCTCCAGCAATTCATCACCGCGACCGCCATGGCGATACTCCGGATTCACCGCCAGGCACGCCAGTTCACCGGCATCCGAATCGGCAATCTGATACAGCGCCGCACAGGCGATGATCATGCCTTCGCGCTCGACCACACTGAACTGTTCGATCTCGCGCTCCAGCACCTCGCGGGAACGGCGTACCAGGATGCCCTGCTCTTCCAGCGGGCTGATCAAGTCCAGCAAACCACCGACGTCTTCAATGGCCGCTTCGCGTACGACTTCGAACTGCTCCTGGGCCACCAGCGTACCGCCACCGTCGCGGGTGAACAGCTCGGTCAGCAGTGCACCGTCTTCGGCATAACTGACGATATGGCTGCGGGCCACGCCGCCACGGCAAGCTTCGGCCGCTGCATCGAGCAATTCTGCCTGATAGTTACTGCCCAACCGTTGCAGATGCGCCGGCACCTGCTGCGGACGCAGTTCACGCACCAGGCGCCCGTGTTCGTCGATCAGGCCCAGGTCGGCGCCGAACAGCAGCAGTTTGTCCGCGCCCAGGTCGATGGCCGCGCGGGTGGCGACGTCTTCGCAGGCCAGGTTGAAAGTCTCCCCGGTCGGCGAATAGCCCAGCGGCGACAACAGCACGATGGAACGCTCGTCCAGCAGACGGTTGATGCCCTTGCGGTCGACCCGGCGCACTTCGCCGGTGTGGTGATAGTCGACGCCTTCAAGCACGCCGATCGGTCGTGCCGTCACCAGGTTGCCGCTGGCCACCCGCAGGCGCGAACCCTGCATCGGCGACGAAGCCATGTCCATCGACAGGCGAGCCTCAATGGCAATGCGCAACTGGCCAACCGCGTCGATCACGCACTCCAGGGTCGCGGCATCGGTGATGCGCATCCCGTGGTGGTAATGCGGGGTCAGGCCACGGGCCGCGAGGCGCGCTTCGATTTGCGGGCGGGAACCGTGAACCAGCACCAGACGCACACCCAGGCTGTGCAACAGCACCAGGTCGTGGACGATATTGCCGAAATTCGGGTGTTCAACGCCGTCGCCGGGCAGCATGACGACAAAGGTGCAATCGCGGTGGGCGTTGATGTAAGGCGAAGCGTGACGAAGCCAATTGACGTATTCGGGCATGAACCTGGGCCTGTAATAAATAGCAGCCGAAAAAAGGGCGAAACTGAAAACGCACAGCGGGCTGATGGTTATCGTCGGAACAGGCTTGGCGACACGCGCGCTCTCCTCATGAATACGGGTTGGGACATCGGCAATTTAACTGCAAAACCCTGTAGGAGCGAGCTTGCTCGCGATGGATATGAGGGCACCGCGCTCATCCAGGCAGCCCTCGTCATCGTTAACGTCCATCGCGAGCAGGCTCGCTCCTACACGGGTGTCAGGCAATAGTGTTCGATCAGTTGCCTTAATAGATGCACCGTAGGCTGCAAACGTGACATTTCGAGGTATTCCCCCGGCTGATGGGCGCAGGCGATATCACCCGGGCCAAGCACCAGCGTTTCACAGCCAAGACGCTGAAGATAAGGTGCTTCGGTGCCGAACGCCACTGCTTCGGCGCTGTGGCCGGTGAGCTTTTCGGCAATGCGCACCAGCTCTGCGTCCTCGGCCTGCTCGAACGGCGGCACTTCGGGGAACAACGGCGCGTAATCGATCTTGACCTGATGCCGCTCGGCAACCGGCTTGAGCTTCTGCAGGATCTCGGCGCGCAGGACCTTGGGGTCCATGCCGGGCAGCGGCCGCAAATCGAATTCCAGCGAACACTGGCCGCAGATGCGGTTGGGGTTGTCGCCGCCATGGATGCAGCCGAAATTCATCGTTGGCGTCGGCACGCCAAACTGTGGATTGCGGAATTCGCGCTGCCATAACAAGCGCAAGCCTCGCAGTTCACCGATGGCATCGTGCATGGCTTCCAGGGCGCTGTGCCCCAGGCGCGGGTCGGAGGAATGACCGCTCTGACCAAGGATGTCGATGCGCTCCATCATGATGCCCTTGTGCATGCGGATCGGCTTGAGCCCTGTCGGCTCGCCGATCACCGCCGCCCGCCCCAGCGGTCGCCCCGCTTCGGCCAGCGCGCGGGCACCGGACATCGAACTTTCTTCATCGCAAGTGGCGAGAATCAGCAACGGCTGTTTGAACGGCTGATCGAGCAGCGGTATGACCGCCTCGATGGCCAGGGCGAAAAAGCCCTTCATGTCGCAACTGCCCAGGCCGACCCAACGACCGTCGACTTCAGTGAGCTTCAGCGGGTCGGTTTGCCACAGCGCACCGTCGAACGGCACGGTGTCGCTGTGCCCGGCCAGGACCAGGCCGCCGGGGCCGGAGCCGAAACTGGCCAGCAAGTTGAACTTGCCGGGGCTGACTTGCTGGATATCGCAGGTAAAACCCAGCTCACCGAGCCACGTCGCCAGCAGATCGATGACCGGGCGGTTGGTTTGATCGAGACTGGGTTGGGTGCAACTGACGGACGGTGCAGCGATCAACGCAGCGAATTGTTCTTTCATCGACGGCAATGGCATCGCTGACTCCCGGCACCTGAATTGAAGTCCATCATAGAACCAACCGATGACAGGAATAAACCGTCTCGGCGCGTACTAACCTTGAGTCCTGTACACTGCACGACCTTGGCAGCCACACATTCCCCCGGCTGCGCTCCCGATCCTGGATTTTCCGGCCATGCAGAAAGAAACCGAAATCAAACTCCGCGTCAGCCGCGAAACCCTCGCCGCACTGCGCGAGCACCCGTTACTGAAAAAACGCAACAAAAGTGGCTGGGAACGCCGTGAGTTGATGAATCAGTACTTCGACACGCCCGAGCGTGACCTGGCCCAGGCAAAAGTCGCCCTGCGCCTGCGCAAGGATGGCGAAGAAGTGATTCAGACCCTCAAGACCCGCGGCCAGAGCGTCGCCGGTCTGTCCGTTCGTAACGAATACGACTGGAACCTGCCCAAGGCCAAGCTCGACCTGAAGAAACTCGACGGCGAATGCTGGCCCGAGGAACTGGCCGAGCTGGACAAGAAGACCCTGAAGCCAATCTTCACCACCGACTTCGTCCGCGAACGCGCGGAACTCGCCTGGGGTCGCGGCAAGACCAAAGTGGTCATCGAAGCAGCGCTGGACTTGGGTCACGTCGTGGTCGGCAAGCAGAAAGAAGAAATCTGCGAGCTGGAACTGGAACTGCGCGAAGGCGAACCGGCAGCCCTGCTGGAACTGGCCGCCGAGCTGGCCGAGAAACTGGCCCTGATGCCATGCGATATCAGCAAGGCCGAGCGCGGTTATCGCCTGTACGACGCCCACAGCTATTCGTTGAGCCTGCCGGCACCGCAGATCACCGCTGAAACGCCGCTGGACGACGCGTTCGCCGCGCTGAGCTGGCATTTGCTGGGCAGCAGCCAGCGTCTGGCCGAGCAGTATCGCTTCAACGGTCACTGGCGCCTGTTGCAGGACTGGGTCGAGTGCCTCGCGGAAATGCGCGCGCTGATCAGCAGCCTGGGCCAGGCCGCTCCGCGTCAGTCGACCCACGATCTGCGTATCGCCCTCGATGCCTTGCTGGAAGACTGGCGTCCGCTGGTACAAGCCGGCCTGGACGATGAAGACGTGCGCAAAGCCGCGCCCGAGCAGTTCCTCGAAGAGCTCGAAGACCCGCGCTGGGGCCTGTTCTCCCTGACCACCTCGCGCTGGCTGCTGGCCCGCACCTGGGCCGCCGACCGCAACACCCGTGGCAATCGCCAGGGCGCTGCGCAACTGGGCAGCTGGTTGCCGCGCCTGCTGGGCGAAGAAGCCACTTCGTTGCAACTGCAACGTTACCAGCAACAACCGGAAGACCTGGCCGAGCAACTGCCGCGCATCGAACGCATCCAGGTCTGGCTGCACCATGCGCGTAACGTGCTGGAGATCCCGGAAATGGATCGCCTGTACGGCGAGTTGAACAAGCTGGCGCAACTGGCCAACGAGTCGATCACCGACGAAGTCCTGGATGCACGTAAGCAGCAGGCGATTGCGGTGTATCAGAACCGCGCCTGGAAAATGTTGCTGCGCCTGTAATACCGCCATCGCGAGCAAGCTCGCTCCCACAGGATTTATGCGGTCCTTGTGGGAGCGAGCTTGCTCGCGATGAGGCCGGCACAGTCACCGCAAAATTTCAGACCGGCAAACTGGTAGTCGACTTGATCTCCGACAACGCCACGATCGAATTGACCTCCTGAATCCCCGGCACCATCGACAGCTTCTCGAAGAAGAAGCGCTCGTACGCTTCGATGTCCGCCGTGACAATCCGCAGCAAGAAATCCACCGCCCCCATCAGCACGTAACACTCCAGCACCTCCGGAAAGCCGCGAATCGCCTCGGTGAATTCGGTGAAGTTCGAACGCCCGTGGGCATTGAGTTTCACCTCCGCGAAGATCTGCGTGTTCAGGCCGATTTTCTTGCGGTCGAGCAAGGTCACCTGGCCGCGAATGATGCCCTCCTCTTTCATCCGCTGAATCCGCCGCCAGCACGGCGATTGCGAGAGCCCCACCTGCTCGGCGATCTGTGCGCTGGAAAGCGAAGCGTCCTCTTGCAGCAAGGCGAGGATCTTGCGGTCGTAGCTGTCCAGTTCGCTATGCATAAAAAAACCCTTAACCGCGTAATAAGTGAATTGATTTATTCTTCATTCCTGCAATACAGCCAATCATAGAGAAGAAATACCCGGCACAGGATGTAAACATTTCTCCAATGATTCTGGAGCCTGAGCATGCCGTATCTCGAAGCCGTGAACACCCCACCTGCCCGCGCCGATGTCTGGAACGTCGGCAACGCCCATTGCCGGGTTCGCTATCAAATGACGGCCGAGGCTGAACCGGACCTGCTGTGTCGCGCCCTCAATCTGTTCGCCCTGCAATTGCTCACGCCGGAGCAGGTCAACGCGCAGCGCCAGGACGACTGGCTGACCATCGAAGTTGTCATCGACGGTTTGAGCTGGCACCGCGCGCAGGTGATTGCGGAAAAACTTCGCAACCTGATCAGCGTCTGCTCGGTGGAGCTGCAAGAAGCTGATGCCCCATGGACCGAAGCGGTTCAAGCGGCGGGCTGAAAAACTCCGAAACGGCTTTGTCGGGTAGTGGCCCAGCGGTCAGCCGGGCCACGGCTATCCTTTGCGCACTGTCGTTCAAAAGGAGCCCGCATGTCCGTACAAATCGCCCTTCAGGACCGCTGGCTGGATCTCAATGATCTACTGCGCGAACTCGTCGCCCAGGGCTTTATCAGCCAGGATTCGGCCGAACACGCACTCAATGCCCGCCGCCGCAACGCCTCCCTTGGGCAGATGCATCCGCTGGAGTTCATTGCCAGCCAACAGCTGGACGATCTCAGCCGCCCCGGCAAACCGCTGGACCTCGAGAGCCTGACCCTGTGGCTGTCCCGGCAGGCCGGCCAGCCTTACCTGCGCATCGACCCACTGAAAATCAACGTCGCGGCCGTGACCCCGCTGATGTCCTATGCCTTCGCCCAGCGCCACAAGATCCTCGCGGTAGCCATCGACCGCGAGGCGGTAACCGTGGCCAGCGCCCAGCCTTATGTCAGCGGCTGGGAGGCTGACCTGACCCACGTGCTCAAATTGCCGATCAAGCGCGTGGTGGCCAACCCCGTGGACATCCAGCGCTTGAGCGTCGAATTCTTCCGCCTGGCCAAATCGGTCACCGGGGCGAACAGCGCCGACCCGCACGTCAGTACCCTCGGCAATTTCGAACAGCTGCTCAACCTCGGCGCCAGCGACCAGGAGCCGGACGCCAACGACGCACACATCGTCAATATCGTCGATTGGCTGTTCCAGTACGCGTTCCAGCAACGCGCCAGCGACATCCATATCGAGCCCCGGCGCGAGCAAGGCACGGTGCGCTTTCGCATCGACGGCGTGCTGCACAACGTCTATCAATTCCCGCCCCAGGTCACCATGGCCATCGTCAGTCGCCTGAAAACCCTGGGGCGCATGAACGTCGCGGAGAAACGCAAACCCCAGGACGGTCGAGTGAAAACCAAGACTCCGGACGGCGGTGAAGTCGAATTGCGTTTGTCGACACTACCCACGGCCTTCGGCGAAAAAATGGTCATGCGGATATTCGATCCGGAGGTATTGCTCAAGGACTTCGACCAGCTTGGTTTCTCCGCCGACGACCTGCGCCGCTGGCAAGACATGACCCGCCAGCCCCACGGCATCATCCTCGTTACCGGGCCGACGGGTTCGGGCAAGACCACCACCCTCTACACCACCCTGAAAAAACTGGCGACGCCGGAGGTCAACCTCTGCACCATCGAAGACCCGATTGAAATGGTCGAGCCGGCGTTCAACCAGATGCAGGTCCAGCACAACATCGACCTGACCTTCGCCGCCGGCGTGCGCGCGTTGATGCGGCAAGACCCGGACATCATCATGATCGGCGAGATCCGCGACCTCGAAACCGCGGAAATGGCGATCCAGGCGGCGCTCACCGGGCACCTGGTGCTGTCGACCCTGCACACCAACGACGCGCCCAGCGCCATCAGCCGTCTTCTGGAGCTCGGCGTGCCGCATTACCTGATCAAGGCCACAGTGCTTGGCGTCATGGCCCAGCGACTGGTGCGAACCCTGTGCCCGCACTGCAAGGCGCCGCTGACGCTGGGCGAAGACGACTGGCAAACCCTGACCCGTCCCTGGCAAGCACCGTTGCCGGCCAATGCCCAGCGTGCCATCGGTTGCGTGGAATGCCGCGACACCGGTTATCGCGGTCGCGCCGGGGTCTACGAAATCATGCAACTGAGCGATGGCATCAAGGCGTTGATCAGTCCCGACACCGATCTGCTGGCCGTGCGGCGCCAGGCATTCAAGGAGGGCATGCGCAGCCTGCGGTTGTCAGGAGCGCAAAAGGTCGCCGCCGGGCTGACGACTATCGAGGAGATTCTGCGCGTGACTCCCCAGAGCGAGCAGAACTGAGCCTGGCTGTACTGATCCGGCATCGGCACAGCTACACTTCAGCCATTGCAACTCCACAGATCCACACATCAACAAGGAATCGTTATGCAGATCGGTAGTGTGCTTTTGCTTTTTGTCGGCCTGGTGGTCGCCATTCTGTTCATGGGTTTCAAGGTCGTGCCCCAAGGCTTTGAATGGACCGTCGAGCGTTTCGGTCGCTACACCAACACGCTCAAGCCGGGGCTGAACGTCATCATTCCGGTCATGGACCGCATCGGCCGCAAGATGAATGTGATGGAAAGCGTGCTGGATATTCCGCCACAGGAAGTCATCACCGCCGACAACGCCACGGTGCAAATCGACGCCGTGTGTTTCTTCCAGGTGGTCAACACCGCCCAGGCGGCCTACGAGGTCAACAACCTCGAACACGCCATCCGCAACCTGCTGCAAACCAACATCCGCACCGTGCTCGGCTCGATGGAGCTCGACGCCATGCTCAGCCAGCGTGACGGGATCAACGAAAAACTGCTGCGCACCGTCGACGAAGCGACCGCGCCTTGGGGCATCAAGATCACCCGGATCGAGATCAAGGACATCAGCCCGCCCGCCGACCTGATGGCGGCGATGTCGGGGCAGATGAAAGCCGAGCGAATCAAGCGTGCGCAGATCCTCGAGGCCGAGGGCCTGCGCGCCGCAGCGATCCTGACCGCCGAAGGCAAGAAACAGGCGCAGATCCTCGAAGCCGAAGGCAGTCGCCAGGCCGCCTTCCTGGAAGCCGAAGCCCGCGAGCGGCAAGCCGCGGCAGAAGCCCAGGCGACCAAAGTGGTGTCCGAAGCCATCGCCAGCGGCAACGTGCAGGCGGTGAACTACTTCGTGGCGCAGAAGTACATCGATGCGCTGGGCAAGTTGTCCTCGGCCAACAACAGCAAGGTGATCCTGATGCCGCTGGAAGCCAGTTCGATGATCGGCGCGGTGGGCGGCATTGGCGAAATCGTCAAGGCCACTTTCGATAACAAGAAAGCCTGAGGCACGCCATGTGGGCATTTTTGCAGCACCTTTCATTCTGGGACTGGTTGGCGCTGGGCACGGTGCTGTTGATTCTCGAAGTGTTCGGCGCCGGCGGTTATCTGCTGTGGATCGGTATGGCCGCGGCAACCGTGGGCGTCTTGACCTTCCTGATGCCGGACCTGTCCTGGGAATGGCAGTTTCTGTTGTTCGGCCTGCTGTCGATCACCACCGCGTTGTACTGGTGGCGGCGTCAGCGCACGGCGATGCGTCCCAGTGATCAGCCGCACCTGAATCTGCGCGGCCAGGAACTCATCGGCAAAACCTTCGTGGTGCATGAAGCGATTGTCGACGGTCGCGGCAAGATCAAGGTGGCTGACGGCGTGTGGATGGCCCGCGGGCCGGACACAGCCACTGGCAGCCGCGTGCGGGTGGTCGGCCAGCAAGGCGCCATCCTGCTGGTCGAAGCGGCGGATTAAGCGACCACGGAACTCGATTGGGGGTTGGCAATCCAACCGCGTAGTCAACCCAGTGGAGTCACCCTGTCATGCGTTTCAAACTTGCTGTCGCTACCGTCGCGCTGTTGTCCCTGCCTGTCGGTTCGGCGATGGCCGATACTTTTTGGCGTAACGTTCTTACGTCCGGTGCAACCACCGGTTCGAGCTATCTGACATCCAAGGATAACAAGCTGGTCGTCGCGGCCCAGGACGATGCCAGCAGCTTCGTCGCCAGTGACGGCGGTATCCGCGGTCCGTACCTGGAAGCGGCCATGCAGAAGGTCCGCGCCGAAAACCCGGGCCTGCAAGCCACGGACATGGAACTGGCGAACGCGATCCTGGCGAAGAATGCCGTGGTTTCGGAATAAGCGTTGCGAACAAAAAATGCCGCTCAATTGAGCGGCATTTTTTTGCCTGGCGAACGCAAATCTCATGTTCACCGAGCCCCCCTGTGGGAGCGAGCTTGCTCGCGATAGCGATGGATCAGTAAAAACTTCATTGACTGTCACACCGCAATCGCGAGCAAGCTCGCTCCCACAGGGGTTATGTACAACCTGGGAAGTCAGCGGTAGTCGTCCACCGGCACACACGCACAAAACAGGTTCCGGTCCCCATACACGTTGTCCACCCGGTTCACCACCGGCCAGTATTTGTGAGCCCTGGTGTGCGCGTCCGGCGTGACCGCTTGCACGATGCTGTAGGGTCGTTCCCACACGCCGGTGATATCGGCCAACGTATGCGGCGCACCTTTCAACGGGTTTTCTTCAGCCGGCCAATTACCGTTCTGCACCTCGTTGATTTCCGCGCGGATGCTCAGCATCGCCCCGATGAACCGGTCCAGCTCCGCCTTCGATTCACTTTCGGTCGGCTCGACCATCAGCGTCCCCGGCACGGGAAACGACATGGTCGGGGCATGGAAGCCGTAATCCATCAGACGCTTGGCCACGTCCTCCTCGGTAATGCCGGTCAACGCCTTGAGCGGTCGCAGGTCGAGGATGCATTCGTGGGCCACCCGCTCGTTGCGCCCGGTATAAAGCACCGGGAAAGCACCGGACAAATGCCGCGCCAGGTAATTCGCGGCCAGGATCGCCACTTCGCTGGCGTCCGCCAGTTGCGGGCCCATCATGGCGATGTACATCCAGCTGATCGGCAAAATGCTTGCGCTGCCCCAAGGCGCTGCGCTGACAGCACCATTTTGCGGGTGCGGCCCTTCGATCGGCACCACCGGATGGTTGGCCACGAACGGCGCCAGATGCGCCCGAACACCAATCGGCCCCATGCCCGGCCCACCGCCACCATGGGGAATGCAGAAGGTCTTGTGCAGGTTCATGTGCGAGACATCGGCACCAATATCGGCCGGCCGCGCCAACCCCACCTGAGCGTTGAGGTTGGCGCCATCCATGTACACCTGCCCCCCGTGCTGGTGGATCACCTCACAGATTTCGCTGATGCCTTCCTCATACACCCCATGGGTCGAAGGATAGGTCGCCATCAGGCAGGCGAGTTTTTCGGCGGCTTGCGCGGCTTTTTCCTTGAGGTCATCCAGGTCGACGTTGCCCGCCTCGTCGCACTCGACGATCACCACGCGCATCCCGGCCATTTGCGCCGACGCGGGATTGGTGCCGTGAGCCGACGAAGGAATCAGGCAGATATCGCGGCCGCCCTGTTGTCGGCTCTCATGGTATTTGCGGATCGCCAGCAGCCCGGCGTATTCGCCCTGGGCACCGGAGTTGGGTTGCATGCAAATCGCGTCGAAACCGGTGATCGCGCACAACCAGCGCTCCAGTTCTTCGATCATCAGCCCATAACCGGCGGCCTGTTCCTTGGGCACGAACGGGTGCAGGTTAGCGAACTGCGGCCAGGTAATCGGGATCATCTCGCTGGTGGCGTTGAGCTTCATGGTGCAGGAGCCCAACGGGATCATCGATTGATTGAGCGCCAGGTCCTTGTTTTCCAGCTGCTTGAGGTAGCGCAGCATCTCGGTTTCGCTGTGATGGGCGCTGAACACGGGGTGACGCAGATAAGGTGAAGTTCGCGCCAGCCCTTGGGGAATTCCGCCAGGCAAGACTTCGGCATCCAGGTCGTCGATGCTGAGCCCGTGATCGGCCCCCAGGAACACGTCGAACAGCTTCGCCACGGTGCCTTCGTCGCAGGTCTCGTCGAGGCTCAAGCCCAGTTGGCCGCGCCCGAGAATGCGCAGGTTGATCTGCGCAGCCCGGGCACTTTCGATGATGGCGGTCTGGGTCCCGCCGACTTCCAGCGTCAGGGTGTCGAAGAAGTGCCGGTTCACCCGGATGATACCGTTGCGTTCAAGCCCGGCGGCAAGGATGCAGGTCAGCCGATGAACCCGCTGGGCAATCCGCTTGAGCCCTTCGGGGCCGTGGTAGACCGCATAGAAACTGGCGATATTGGCCAGCAGCACCTGGGCCGTGCAGATGTTGGAGTTGGCCTTCTCCCGGCGGATGTGTTGCTCGCGGGTTTGCAGGGCCATGCGCAGGGCGGTGTTGCCCCGCGCATCTTTCGAAACGCCGATGATCCGCCCGGGAATCGCGCGCTTGTATTCATCACGGCTGGCAAAAAATGCCGCATGAGGCCCGCCGTAGCCCATGGGCACGCCAAATCGCTGGGACGAGCCGAACACCACATCGGCACCCAGTTCACCCGGCGGAGTCAACAACAACAGGCTCAGCAAATCCGTGGCGACACAGGCCAGGGCCTGTTGCGCGTGCAGGTGATCAATCAGCGGTCGCAGGTCGTGGATTTCACCGTGGGTGTCAGGGTATTGCAGCAGCGCGCCGAACACCTGGTGCCGCTTCAAGTTATCCACAGTGTCGACGACCAGATCGAAACCGAAACCTTCAGCGCGGGTCTGCACCACGGAAATGGTTTGCGGGTGGCAGTTTTCGTCGACAAAGAACAGGTTGCTTTTGGACTTGGCGACCCGCTTGGCCAGGGCCATGGCCTCCGCCGCGGCGGTGGCTTCATCGAGCAGCGAGGCATTGGCCAGTTCCAGGCCGGTCAGGTCGATGGTCAGTTGCTGGAAGTTCAGCAGCGCTTCAAGTCGCCCTTGGGCGATCTCTGGCTGATAGGGGGTGTATGCGGTGTACCAGCCGGGATTTTCCAGCACATTACGCAGAATGACCGCAGGTGTGAGGGTGCCGTGGTAGCCCATGCCGATCAGGCTGGTCCAGACCTGGTTCTGCTCGGCATAACCGCGCAGCTTGGCCAGCGCGGCCTCTTCATCGAGTGCCGGGGGCAGGTCCAACGGTCGGTTGAGGCGGATGCCCGGCGGCACCGTCTGCTCGATCAAATCGACCCGACTGCCCAGGCCGAGGCTGTCGAGCATCGCCTGTTGCTCGGCGGCATCGGGCCCGAGGTGGCGGCGCAGAAAGGCATTGGGGTCGCGTAACTGGCTCAGGGACGGCAATTGGGACATGACGGGCTCTCTCTTGACTGGCGCTCAGCGTCGATGCAACACGGTCAAACCAGCATAGCAGCCACTCTGTAGGAGCGAGCTTGCTCGCGATGACCCCGAGCGCGCCGCGGGGTCTCAAGTTGCAGCGTTATCGTTAACGACCATCGCGAGCAAGCTCGCTCCTACAAGGGAAATTCGCCAGACAACAAAAAGCCCCGACGAGTCGGGGCTTTGGATGACGCTGAAGGCTTACTCGCCGATGGCGGCCTTGTAGCCGGCGGCATCCAGCAGTTTTTCCAGGTCTGCAGCGTTGCTTGGCTTGATCTTGAAGATCCACGCGCCGTACGGGTCGCTGTTGAGCAGTTCCGGCGAAGCGCTCAAGTCTTCGTTGACCGCGATCACTTCACCGGCAATCGGGGAGTAGATGTCGGAAGCGGCTTTCACCGATTCAACGACACCGGCCTGATCTTCAGCGGCAAACACGTTGCCGACTTCAGTCAGCTCGACGAACACCACATCACCCAGCGCTTCCTGCGCGTGATCGCTGATGCCCACGGTGACGGTGCCATCGGCTTCCAGACGTGCCCATTCGTGACTTTCGGCAAAACGCAGGTCGGCAGGGATATCGCTCATGTTCTGTGTCCTCAGGAAATGGTCGGCGGTCATGTCCGCCAGAAAAGATTAGATCAAGGTTTTGCCGTGGCGTACGAAGGTCGGTTTGACCACCCGGACCGGGTACCACTTGCCACGGATTTCCACTTCAGCGCGGTCGGCTGTTGCCATCGGCACGCGCGCCAGTGCAATCGACTTGCTTAGCGTAGGAGAGAAACTACCACTGGTGATCTCCCCTTCGCCAACATCGGCGATGCGGACCACCTGATGAGCACGCAAAACACCACGCTCCTCAAGGACCAGACCGACCAGTTTGTGCTGTACGCCGGCGGCCTGCTCGGTTTCCAGCGCCTTGCGCCCGATGAACTGCCGGGCGGCAGGTTCCCAGGCAATGCTCCAGGCCATATTGGAGGCCAAGGGTGAAATATCCTGCTGGATGTCCTGACCGTAAAGGTTCATGCCGGCTTCGACCCGCAAGGTATCTCGCGCGCCGAGGCCGATGGGAGAAATCCCGGCTCCGACCAGATCGTTGAAAAAGCCTGGCGCCTGATCGGCCGGCAGAATGATTTCCAGGCCGTCTTCGCCGGTATAACCGGTGCGTGCGATGAACCAGTCACCATCGGACAGGCCTTCGAAAGGCTTGAGGAGCTGGATCAGGTTGCCGCGGGACTGACTGACCAGTTCGGCAATTTTCTGCCGGGCGTGGGGGCCCTGGATGGCCAGCATCGCCAACTCGGTACGCTCGCGAAGTTGCACATCGAAACCGTCGAGATGCGCTTGCATCCAGGCCATGTCCTGATCGCGGGTGGAGGCGTTGACCACCAGGCGATAACCCTCATCGAGACGGTAGACGATCATGTCGTCGACAATCCCGCCCTGCTCGTTGAGCATGGTGCTGTACAACGCACGGCCGGGGCTGTGCAGGCGTTCGACATCATTGGCCAGCAAATGCCGGAGCCAGGCTTTTGCCTGGGCGCCACCGACATCGATTACGGTCATGTGGGATACATCGAAGACACCGCAATCGCGGCGCACCTGATGGTGTTCCTCGACCTGCGATCCATAATGCAGAGGCATGTCCCAACCGCCAAAATCGACCATCTTCGCGCCGAGTGCGAGATGAAGGTCATACAGAGGCGTACGCTGTCCCATGGGTTTCTCCTTCCGGGCGTGGCGAAGGTGCGGGCTGGTGCTGCACGGACTGAATGCCTTGAAATAAAGGGCCTTCAACCGATTTCAGCTACCTGGTCTGTCAGACGGACCGCACCGAATGCCGCGCATTGTAGCCGCAAGGTGTAGGACTGACACCTAGCTGTTTCGATGTGCTGAGCGTCGGATCAATCCGATGACCGGTAACAGCCCGACCAGTACCAGAGTCAATGCCGGCAAAGACGCCCGCGCCCATTCGCCTTCGCTGGTCATTTCGAAGATTCGCACCGCCAGCGTGTCCCAGCCAAACGGGCGCATCAGCAAGGTTGCGGGCATTTCCTTGAGCACATCGACGAACACCAGCAGCGCGGCGCTCAACGTGCCGGGTAGCAATAATGGCAGATACACTTTGAAAAACAGTCGTGGCCCACTGACGCCAAGGCTACGTGCCGCTTCGGGCAAAGATGGCCGTATACGCGCCAGGCTGCTTTCCAGCGGTCCGTAAGCCACCGCAATGAAGCGCACCAGATAGGCCAGCAACAATGCCGACAGGCTGCCCAGCAGCAGCGGCTTGCCCGCGCCACCGAGCCAGCTCGAGAGCGGGATCACCAGTTCGCGGTCCAGGTAACTGAACGCGAGCATGATCGACACCGCCAGCACCGAACCGGGCAAGGCGTAGCCCAGGTTGGCCAGACTGACCCCGGAACGAATGATCCGGGTGGGCGCCAGTCGTCGGGCAAACGCCAGTAACAAGGCGACGCTGACGGTGATCAACGCCGCCATACCCCCAAGGTACAAGGTATGGACGATCAACCCGGTGTAGCGCTCGTCAAGATCGAAGCGCCCACGCAGCCAGAACCACACCACCAATTGCAGCATCGGGATAACGAAAGCACAGGCGAACACCAGGCAGCACCACGTCGTGGCCGCCAGTGCCTTGACGCCTCGCAGGTGATACAGCGCCTTGACCCGTGGTCGCTCGTTACTCGCCCGGTTCGCCCCACGGGCACGCCGTTCGCCGTAGAGAACGAGCATCACCACTAGCAGCAACAAGCTGGCCAGTTGCGCGGCGGACGACAGGCTGAAAAAACCGTACCAGGTCTTGTAGATGGCCGTGGTGAAGGTATCGAAGTTGAACACCGACACTGCGCCGAAGTCCGCCAGGGTTTCCATCAGTGCCAATGCCACGCCCGCACCGATGGCTGGCCGCGCCATGGGCAATGCCACCCGCCAGAACGCTTGCCAGGGCGATTGGCCAAGGACCCGCGCGGCTTCCATCAGGCCTTTGCCCTGGGCGAGGAAGGCGGTGCGCGCCAGCAGGTAAACATAGGGATAAAAGACCAGCACGAGCACGACGATCACGCCACCCGTGGAGCGCACGCGCGGCAGCCGCAGGCCACTGCCAAACCACTCGCGCAGCAAGGTTTGCACGGGCCCGGCAAAATCCAGCAGGCCAACGAAGACGAAGGCCAGCACATAGGCCGGGATCGCGAATGGCAGCATCAATGCCCAGTCCAGCCAGCGCCGACCGGGGAATTCGCAAAGGCTGGTAAGCCAGGCCAGGCTGACACCCAGGACTGTCACGCCGACACCGACGCCTAGCACCAGGGTCAGGGTATTGCCCAGCAAACGCGGCATCTGCGTGTCCCAGAGATGAGACCAGATCTGTTGATCGATAGTTTGCCAGGACAGCAGCAGCACGCTCAGGGGCAACAGGACCAGCGCAGCAATGGCGAAGACGACTGGATACCAGCGGCGTTGGGCGGGATGGGCCACAGGCTTGGTTCTCTACTATCTAATGGATGAGATCGACACTGGTAGGAGCGAGCGAGCTCGCGAAAAACGTCAACGATAACGCGGGAAGCCTGACGGTCCGCGGCGCCCTGACGTTCATCGCGAGCAAGCTCGCTCCTACAGCGTCAGGGGTGCGTAACGCAAAAACAAACGCCCCGCCTAGGCGGGGCGCAGCATAACAGCTGGCTCAGTTCCAGCCAGCCTTGTCCATCATGCGAATCGCCTCAGCCTGGCGCTTGCCGGCGATTTCCACAGGCAAGGTATCAGCAATGAACTTGCCCCATGCGGCGACTTCAGCCGATGGCTGCACGGCCGGATTCGCCGGGAACTCCTGGTTCACGTCGGCAAAGATTTTCTGCGCTTCAGGGGTGGTCATCCACTCCACCAGAGCCTTGGCCGCTTCTGGGTGTGGCGCGTGTTGTGTCAGGCCGATACCCGACAGGTTGATGTGTACGCCACGGTCAGCCTGGTTCGGCCAGAACAGTTTCACCGGCAGGTCTGGCTTCTGCTTGTGCAGGCGGCCGTAGTAGTAGGTGTTGACGATACCGACGTCGCACTGACCGGCGTTGATCGCTTCCAGCACGGCGGTGTCGTCGGAGAACACGTCGGTGGACAGGTTCCTGACCCAGCCCTTGAGGATTTCCTCGGTCTTCCCGGCGCCGTGCACTTCGATCATGGTCGCGGTCAGGGACTGGTTGTAGACCTTCTTCGCCGTGCGCAGGCACAGGCGGCCTTCCCATTGCTTGTCGGCCAGCGCTTCGTAGGTGGTCAGTTCACCCGGCTTCACCCGATCTGTGGAGTAGGCAATGGTCCGCGCCCGCAGGCTCAGGCCGGTCCAGGCGTGGGAGGCTGCCCGGTATTGCAGCGGAATATTGGTGTCGATGGTTTTCGAGGTGAACGGCTGGAGGATGCCCATCTGCTCGGCTTGCCAGAGGTTGCCGGCATCGACGGTGAGCAGCAGGTCGGCCGGCGTATTCGCGCCCTCGGCCTTGAGCCGCTGCATCAGCGGCGCTTCCTTGTCGGTGATGAACTTCACCTTCACGCCGGTCTTGGCGGTGTAGGCATCGAATACTGGCTTGATCAGCTCGTCGATTCGCGAGGAGTAGACCACCACTTCGTCAGCGGCCTGGGCGGCGGTGCTGCCGATCAGGGTCAAGGCCAGTGCAGTCAGTAGACGCTTCGGTGCCAACATGGGAGCGGTCTCTCGATTGAAAAATGAGGACAAATGATAAGGACTCACATTTAGCTTCTCAATCGAACCCGCTTGCGGAGGAGTTACCAGATGTTGCACAAGCTGGAATATTGGCTGGCTGAACTGCCGCCATCGCGAGCAAGCTCGCTCCCACAGGGTTCTCCAGCGTTCACACAAATTGCATTAACACCTGAATTCCTGTGGGAGCGAGCTTGCTCGCGATGGGGCCTTTAACCTCAACAAAAATCTCAGGCCTTGGCGAGTGCCGGTAAATCCCCGATCAACCCCAGCGCTTCACGCACGAACAACGCCTTGGCTTCCGGCATTTTCTCCACCACTTTCAACCCGGTATTACGCAACCAGCGCACCGGCAACGGATCGGCCTGGAACAACCGCTCGAAGCCTTCCATCGCCGCCATCAACGCCAGGTTGTGGGGCATGCGCCGACGCTCGTAACGGCTGAGGACTTTCACATCCGCCAGGCGTTCGCCACGTGTTGCCGCTTGCAGCAACACTTCGGCCAGCACGGCGGCATCGAGGAATCCGAGATTCACCCCCTGCCCGGCCAACGGGTGAATGGTGTGGGCCGCGTCGCCGATCAATGCCAGGCCTTCGGCCACATACCGCTTGGCATGCCGCTGACGCAGGGGCACACACAGGCGCGGATCGGCGCTCAGTACTTCGCCGAGCCGACCTTCAAAGGCCCGCTCCAATGCCTTGCAGAAACCTTGCTCATCCATCGCCATCAGACGTTCGGCTTCGCCGGGGGTGGTCGACCAGACGATCGAACACCAATCCTGTTGGCCGTTCCGCTCAAGGGGTAGAAACGCCAACGGGCCGGTGTCGGTGAAACGCTGCCAGGCCGTCATTTGATGCGGTTTGGCGCAACGCACGCTGGTGACGATGGCATGGTGCATATAATCCCATTCGCGGGTCGCCACTCCGGCCAGGCGTCGCACCGCCGAGTTGGCGCCATCTGCCGCGATCACCAGCGGCGCGCGCAGGGTGCGGCCATCGGCCAGGGTCAGCAGCCAGTCATCGCCGGAGCGGCGCATCTGCTCCAGGCGAGCATTGGCCAGCAACCCCAGGTCGCAATCGTGCAAGCGCTCGAGCAAGGCATCCTGGACCACGCGGTTCTCGACGATATGCCCCAGCACCTCGGCATGCACGCTGGGCGCCGAGAAGTGGATTTGCCCGGTGCCGCTGCCATCCCAGACCTGCATGTCGGTGTAGGGGCTGCTGCGCCGCCCGGCGATGCCGTCCCACACGCCCAGGCGCTCGAGAATCCGCTGGCTGGCGGCCGACAAGGCGCTCACCCGTGGCTCAAACGCTGCCTGAGCGTTGAACGGTTTGACGCTCATGGGGCTGCCGTCCAGCAGCAGGACTTCCAGCCCGCTGTCCTGCAACGCCAGCGCCAGGGCGCTACCGACCATTCCGGCCCCGACAATCAGTAGATCTGCGCGCATTTCCATGCTTTAAGCCTGTCTCTCTTGCGGCTTGAGCCGCTCGTAAAGGGTTTTCCCGACCCGCGCCACCAAGTGGCCGGCGCTGTCATGAATGTCGAACCTGCAAGGCAGGTATTTTATCAATCGCGCCTTGCCGAATCGGCGGATCAGCCAGTTACGCATCTGGACGCGTACCCAGCCCCATCGCCTGCCGGGCAAACCAGCGTTTGGCCGGTGGCAGAAGATCGAGGCCGAGCAAGCCGATGTTGCGCCCCAGGGACACCAGCGGCTGGGTACTGCCGAACAGGCGCGTAACCTGATCGGAGAAACCCACGGTGAGGTCCTGATCGAGACGCTGGTGTTCGCGATAGGCCTGCAACGTGGCGAAGTCGCCCAATGGTTTTTCACTGGCGAGCAAGGCATTGGCCAGGGCCTGAGCGTCGCGCAGGGACAGGTTGAATCCCTGGCCGGCAATCGGATGCAGGCTGTGCGCCGCGTTGCCGAGCACCGCCAGATGCGGGCGCACCTGTTCTTCGGCCTCGACCAGTGTCAGCGGATACAGATGCCGCGCACCCACCTGCTTCAATGTGCCAAGGCGATAACCGAACACACCCTGCAACTCGCTGAGGAAGCTGCGCTCGTCGAGGGCTGCCAGGCGTTGCGCGTCCATGCCCAGGCGGGTCCAGACCAATGCGCAGCGATTATCCGGAAGCGGCAGCAACGCCATCGGGCCTTCGTCGGTGAAGCGCTCGAAAGCCATGCCGTTGTGGGCTTCGCTCGGGGTGATGTTGGCGATCAGCGCGCTCTGGTTGTACGGACGCTTGCGGATGCCGATCCCAAGTTGCTCGCGCAGGCCAGAGCGGCCACCATCGGCGAGCACCGCGAGGTCGCATTCCAGGGTGGTTTCATCATTGAGGGTCAGGCGGTAGCCGTCGGTCAGCGGCTCCATGCGGGTGACTTCTGCCGGGCAGTGCCATCTGATCACGTCCTTGTCCAGGCCTTGCCACAGGCATTGGCCGAGCCAGGCGTTTTCAACGACATAACCCAGCGCTGGAACACCCTCTTCCATCGCCGACAACCGCGCCGTCGAGAATCGACCACGGTCGGAAACATGAATCTGCTTGATCGGCTCGGCTCGGCGCGAGACTTCCTGCCAGACACCCAACCGTTGATAGATTTGCCGCGAGCCGAAGGACAACGCCGAGGAGCGGGCATCGTAACTCGGTTGCCAGGTGTCGCCAGGAGCAAACGGTTCGATCAACACGATCTTCCAGCCTCGGGCCTTGGCCCCGGCCTGAAGCGCCAATGCCAGGCTTGCACCGACCAGCCCGCCACCGATGATTGCCAGATTGACTCGACTCATGCTGCCTGTGCCCGCGCGGCGGCCATCAGGGCCTCTATCTCGGCGACGGTTTTCGGCACGCCGCTCGTCAATATTTCACAGCCGGTTCTGGTGACCACTACGTCGTCCTCGATGCGCACGCCGATGCCGCGCCATTTCTTCGCAACATTCTGGTTGTCCGGGGCGATATAGATCCCCGGTTCCACGGTCAACGCCATGCCGACTTCCAGCACGCGCCACTCGCCGCCGACCTTGTATTCGCCGACGTCATGCACATCCATGCCCAGCCAATGGCCGGCGCGGTGCATGTAAAACGCCTTGTAGGCTTCGCTGGCGATCAGTTCGTCAACGTCACCACGCAGCAGACCCAGCTTGACCAGCCCGGCCGTGATGACCCGGACCGTGGCCTCGTGCGCCTGATTCCAGTGCTTGTTCGGGGCGATTTCGGCAAAGGCGGCTTCCTGGGAGGCCAGCACCAATTCGTAGATCGCTTTCTGTTCCGCTGAATATTTGCCGCTGACCGGAAAGGTCCGGGTGATGTCGCTGGCGTAGCAGTCGATCTCGCAACCGGCATCGATCAGCACCAGATCCCCGTCCTTGAGCAGCGCGTCATTCTGCTGGTAATGCAGGATGCAGCTGTTGCGCCCCGCCGCGACGATCGACCCGTAGGCCGGCATCTTCGCCCCGCCCTTGCGGAACTCGTAATCGAGCTCGGCTTCCAGGCTGAATTCGTGCAATCCGGCGCGACAGGCCTGCATTGCCCGTACATGCGCCTGGGCGGAAATCCGCGCCGCCTCGCGCATCACTTTCACTTCTGCCGCCGATTTATACAGGCGCATGTCGTGCAGCAGATGATCCAGGGCAACGAATTCGTTCGGCGGCTGGGCACCGAGGTTGGCCTTGGAGCGGATCACGTTGATCCACTCCATCAGGTGGCGATCGAATTCGGGGTTGCTGCCCATGGCCGAATATACCCGGTCACGGCCTTCGATCAGGCCCGGCAGGATGTCGTCGATATCAGTGATCGGAAAGGCATCGTCGGCACCGAAGTCGCGAATCGCGCCTTCCTGCCCGGCACGCAGGCCATCCCACAGCTCGCGCTCGGCATTGCGTTCGCGGCAGAACAGGATGTATTCGCCATGCACGCGCCCCGGCATCAACACCAATACGGCCTGGGGCTCGGGAAAGCCGCTGAGGTACTGGAAGTCACTGTCCTGGCGGTAGACGTGCTCGACGTCGCGGTTACGAATGGCCACCGCGGCGGCGGGCAGGATGGCGATGCTGTTGGGTTCCATCTGCGCCATCAGGGCCTTGCGGCGACGGCTGTATTCCGATTTCGGGATATGGATCATGGGCAGATGGCGTTCCCTGGCAAACGATTAGTGCAGCGACGGTTTGGCGGCGGCCGGTACGTCTTTTTTGGTCTCGGAGAACAGCAGCAGCGGTGCGACGCGCAGGTACTCCATGACTTCCATGTAGTCGTTTTCGCCGTCGTCGGACTCTTCCAGGGCATCCTGCACCTGGGAAATGGCCGCCAGATCCTGCAGCACCTCGGTGGCCTCGGTACTCAGGGCGCTGCTGTCACGGCAGTTCAGGCCGAAGCCGCTGAGGAAACCCTGGCACCACTGGCCCAGTGCGACGGCACGGTCGGTGAGGGGGGCGTCATCGGTCGGCAACAGCAGAACGACGGTCACGTCATCGCCCGTTAGCTCGCCCTTGACCATCTCTTGCAAGCCGATCAAGGCGTTGCGAACGTTGTCCTGCGGCTCGCTTTCGAGCAGTTCGGCGGCGTCGATCAACCACTCTTCGGCATTGAAACCGGCGCCGGCACAGCTGCGGCCGAGCAGCAGGCCATGCAGTTCGGCAGGCGAGACGTTATGACCGCTGGAAGTCAGCAGGGTGGCGAAGGCTTGGTACGGGGAATTCTGAATGGTCATGGGCAGCTAGGCGCCAGACGGCGCTATGTCTAGAATGAAGGCCTTGTATCCTACATCGACTACCCCTGTAGGAGCGAGCTTGCTCGCGATGGTCGTCAATGATAACGCTGGGTACCTGACACCCCGCGGCGTTCTCGGGTTCATCTCGAGCAAGCTCGCTCCTTCAGTCCGACACCCATCAGACAGTGAAGACAATGGAAGACACCGACCTGCAAGCGCTGATGGCCAGACTCGAACTGCTGATTACCCGAGTCGAGCAACTTAAGAGTCAAAACGGACTCTTACTAGCTCAGGAAAAGACCTGGCGCGAGGAACGCGCGCACCTCATTGAAAAAAACGAAATCGCCCGGCGTAAGGTCGAATCGATGATTTCGCGCCTCAAGGCCCTGGAGCAAGACTCATGAGTTCAAGCAATAGCGTCACCGTGCAGATCCTCGACAAAGAGTATTCGATCATCTGCCCACAGGAAGAGCGCAGTAATTTGATCAGCGCCGCCCGTTATCTGGACGGCAAGATGCGCGAGATCCGCAGCAGCGGCAAAGTCATCGGCGCCGACCGTATCGCCGTGATGGCCGCGCTGAACATCACCCACGACCTGTTGCACAAGGAAGAACGGCCGGATATCCAGGCCAGCGGCTCGACCCGCGAACAAGTGCGTGACCTGCTCGATCGCGTCGATCTGGCGCTCGCCACCGATCCGGATGTCACCAAAGGCTGATTCGCGCCGCCGCTTGCGGTATAATCCCCTCACTCCCTGGGGTGCTTGCCAGTTGGCGATGTCCCTGAGCCGATTTGCTATACCCTGGAGGTTGCACGTTGGGCTGGTGTGCATGTCCGCTAGACGGAAAGCCTTAAAGCCTACTGCATCTTCCACCTTGAACTTTCGGGTTCAAGGGCTAAGTCGACAGCGGCACATTCGGGGAGCCTGATTTCAGTCCAATGCCGGTTTTGATACCGGCATTGGCGTTTTTACGGGTACGCTTCACGTATCCGCATTGTTGAAGCCCGAATACATGACCGAACCTGCGCTGCTCCCCCGCCCGCAACTTCGACGCATGCTGCGCAAGGCCCGCCGCGCACTGACACCCAGTCAGCAACGCCAGGCCGCTCGCGGGCTGTACAAGCAATTGGCCCAGCAACCGCTGTTCCGCCGCGCCCGGCACATCTCCCTCTACCTGCCCACCGACGGTGAAATCGATCCGCGTCTGTTGCTGCGCGCCGCGCAACGCCGGGGCAAAGCCACCTATCTACCGGTGCTGAGCGCCTGGCCGCGAACCAAAATGGTGTTCCAGCGCATCCGTCCCGGGGAAAAACTCAAACCCAACCGCTTCCGTATTCTCGAACCACGGGCCAACCTCGCCCGACAGCGCAAGATCTGGGCGCTGGATCTGGTGCTGTTGCCATTGGTGGGTTTTGACGATGTCGGCGGACGCCTGGGAATGGGCGGTGGTTTCTACGACCGGAGCCTGGCCTACCTGGCGCGACGAAATGACTGGCGCAAGCCGACGCTGTTGGGGCTGGCCCATGAATGTCAGAAAGTGGCGCGATTGGCTCAGGCGAGCTGGGATGTGCCGCTGCAAGGAACGGTGACGGACAAGGCCTGGTATTACGCAGGCTAGGCGCCAGTTCGATCAGTGGCGCCGAGGCAACAGGATCAGCGCTTGAAGGCTGTCGACTGTTGCTGCAACTGGGCGAGCTCGACCGGCGCATCGGTCTTGTTGGCCCATAGGCTTTGGGCATAGCCAGTGGTCACGACGCCAAGGCCAAACAAAATGACCAAAATCCATAGTAAATCCGGTTTGCGTTTCATCGATTGCCCCCCAAAGGCACATCAACACGATGACAGCAGCGGTTTCCGTTTGTAGGCCGTGCAGCAGCGTCAAGCTTTAAAGGCCGGCATTTTGCGACAACGTGAACCGCTGCGCAAATGCTGACGTCAACCGACTGTCGGTTTGTCATAAAATCGCCAACAAGCTGCTCAATCACCACGCAAGGAGCAAAAGACATGGCCTATTGGCTGATGAAATCCGAGCCCGACGAACTCTCGATCAAAGGGCTGGAAAAGCTCGGCAAAGCGCGCTGGGACGGGGTTCGCAACTATCAGGCACGCAATTTCCTGCGGGCCATGGCGGTGGGGGATGAGTTCTTTTTCTATCATTCCAGCTGCCCCGAGCCGGGGATTGCCGGAATCGGCAAGATTGTCGAAGCTGCGTATCCGGACCCGACGGCGCTGGAGCCAGAGAGCCATTATTTTGACCCGAAGGCCACTCCGGAGAAAAACGCCTGGAGTGCGATCGATGTCGCGCATGTCGAGACGTTTGCCCGGGTGCTGAAACTGGATTATCTGAAACAGCAGACGGCGCTGGCCGAGTTGCCACTGGTGCAGAAAGGCTCGCGGTTATCGGTGATGCCGGTGACGCCGGAGCAATGGGCGACGGTGATTGCCTTAAAGCCTTGAGCCATTTGTCGCCTGGACTGGCGTCATCGCGAGCAAGCTCGCTCCCACAGGGGGCTGTGGTGGACATGTGATTGCGCTTCAACACCAATCCACTGTGGGAGCTTGCTCGCGATGACGCCAGCTCAAGCAATAGAAGTCTTACTGAATGATCAGGTTGTTGAACAACAAATCCTCAACCACCGGCTTACCGGTTTCATCGCTCATGATCTGCCGGGTTTGCTTCAGCGCTTCCTGACGCAGCTTTTCCTTGGCCTCGACGTTGTTCATCGTCTCGGTGGTCTGCTGGGCGAACAGTGCGACCAATTGATTGCGGATCAAGGGTTCATTGGCCTTCACCGCCTTGGCGGCCTCGTCACCGGTCACCCGCAACGCCACATCGGCCTTGTAGACCTTGAGTTTCGGCGTGCCGTCCAGCCCGTAGTTACCCACGAACGGCGGGCTCAGGGTGATGTAACTGACCTTCGGAGCTGCATCTTCTTTGGCTTCTTCGGCCACCGCTGCCACAGGCAGAGACAGGGCCAGCATCAACATGATCCACGCTTTCAAAATTCGCTCCTTATCCGGTTTGCGGCCTAGCATAACGACCCGCTGCGCAAGCACAAGCTTATGGCTGACTATCAGGGCCGGGCATGCTCGTTGACCCATCGACCCACACACCTACACTTATCGGCCATCACTCCCAAAGGAATAGCCCTGATGAAAGCCGTGCTGTGCAAAGCCTTCGGCCCTGCCGAATCGCTGGTGCTGGAAGACGTCGCCAGTCCTGTCGCGAAGAAGAATGAAATCCTGCTGGACGTGCACGCCGCCGGGGTGAACTTCCCCGACACGTTGATCATCGAAGGCAAATACCAGTTCAAGCCGCCCTTCCCGTTTTCGCCGGGTGGTGAAGCGGCTGGCGTGGTCAGCGCAGTGGGTGAAAAAGTCAGCCACTTGAAAGTCGGTGACCGGGTCATGGCCCTGACCGGCTGGGGCAGCTTTGCCGAGCAGGTCGCCGTGCCGAGCTACAACGCACTGCCGATCCCGCCATCGATGGACTTCAACACCGCCGCCGCCTTCAGCATGACCTACGGCACCTCGATGCATGCCCTCAAGCAACGCGGCAACCTGCAACCGGGTGAAACCCTGCTGGTACTGGGTGCTTCCGGCGGCGTCGGCCTGGCGGCGGTGGAAATCGGCAAAGCCATGGGCGCCCGGGTGATCGCGGCGGCCAGCAGCGCAGAGAAACTCGCCGTGGCCAAGGCCGCCGGCGCCGACGAACTGATCAACTACAGCGAAACCAGCCTGAAGGACGAAATCAAGCGTCTGACCGACGGCCAGGGTGCCGACGTGATCTACGACCCGGTCGGCGGCGACCTGTTCGACCAGGCCATCCGTGCCATCGCTTGGAACGGCCGCTTGCTGGTGGTCGGCTTCGCCAGCGGTCGCATTCCCGAATTGCCGGTCAACCTGGCCTTGCTTAAAGGTGCGGCAGTGCTCGGCGTGTTCTGGGGCTCGTTCGCCCAACGCCAGCCGCAGGACAACGCGGCGAACTTCCAGCAGTTGTTCGGCTGGTTTGCCGAAGGCAAGCTCAAGCCTCTGGTGTCCCAGGTGTATCCGCTGAGCAATGCGGCGCAGGCGATCAATGACCTTGGCCAGCGTAAAGCGGTGGGGAAAGTGGTGGTGCAGGTTCGCTGAATCTCTCTGCAAAAAAGCGCGGCCATGTAGCCGCGCTTTTATTGCCGTCAAAGCAACACCCGAATCTCCTCCGGCAAAAACCGCACATACCGACTCGCCGGATGTGCGCTACACCGCTGCACAATCGAACGGACGCTGGCATTGAGCTTGGCAATCAGAGCCAGACGTTTCTCTTCCGGCAATTGACTCGGTGAAAGCGAGTGGGTCAGGTAACTGCGGGTCCAGCTGAAAACCGGCAGGTCCACCCACGAGGAAGTGGCGATGCTCAACGATGCCCGTGCGATAGCACTGCATTTCAGCCGCTCCAGCTCCTTGTTGACGTGGAAGGGATGTTCGCTGTCTAGCCTGTATTCCATGGGTGCGACCACGAGGATTTGCGCAGGTTGATCCTTGGTAATTGTCCACGGCTTGAATCGCCATTGGTTGACTGCGGCCAATGACGCCTCTTCGAGTTCCGGATGTGCACTTTGCGCAATCACGGCATTACTGACTGATCCATCGGCCTTCACAGTCATGCTGACACGCACCATGCCAGTGACACCCGCCCGATGCAGCGCCTTCGGATAAATCGGCTTTGGGTTGTTCTCGGGTATCAGAAATACCTCCCCGGCCCTGATATCCGCAGAGACCAGCAACAAAATTCCAACCAACCACCACCGCATGTCCCTCTCCCTTTGTCTGCAACGCCAGACTTGGCAACAGCACAAAGGTTAAGGCGCCGGGCCATTCGACATAACGCCATGACTTCTGCTTTAAACGAAGGATCTTTCCTAAAGTCCTGCCCCATTCCGGGCAGATCAAATGCCCCAAACGAAAACAGGTAACGCTTCCTACAACGCCCTTCACTTACATCTGAGCGACATGTTCATAAAGGAATGCGCGACTTCCAACATTTCCGCTGTTTTGCCGATGAGAACCGGTGCTATTTTCGGTAACGAAACTGTAACATTCGTATCCGCAGTCAAAACAAGAAATCTGGAGCTCTTGAATGTTTGCTTTCTTTCGTCCTGCCGCACATCAGGCTCCATTGCCTGAAGAAAAAATAGACAGTACCTACCGACGCCTTCGCTGGCAGATTTTCGCCGGCATTTTCATTGGCTATGCCGGTTACTACCTGCTGCGCAAGAACTTCTCCCTGGCCATGCCGTACCTGATCGATGAGGGCTACTCCCGTGGCCAACTGGGTCTGGCGATGTCCGCCATCGCGATTGCCTACGGTCTGTCGAAGTTTCTCATGGGCCTGGTGTCCGACCGTTCCAACCCGCGCTTCTTCCTGCCATTCGGCCTTCTGGTGTCGGCTGGGGTGATGTTCATTTTCGGTTTCGCGCCCTGGGCGACGTCCAGCGTGACCATGATGTTCATTTTGCTGTTCATCAACGGCTGGGCGCAGGGCATGGGTTGGCCGCCGAGTGGCCGGACCATGGTGCACTGGTGGTCGCAGAAGGAACGTGGCGGCGTGGTGTCCGTCTGGAACGTGGCGCACAACGTCGGCGGTGGCCTGATCGGCCCGTTGTTCCTGATCGGCATGGGGCTGTTCAATGACTGGCACGCCGCGTTCTACGTACCGGCAGCCGTGGCGCTGGCAGTAGCGGTGTTTGCCTTTGTGACCATGCGCGACACCCCGCAATCGGTTGGCCTGCCGCCGATCGAGCAATACAAGAACGACTACCCGGAAGGCTACGACGCCAGCCACGAAGAGGAATTCAGCGCCAAGGAAATCTTCGTCAAATACGTGCTGCGCAACAAAATGCTCTGGTACATCGCCTTGGCCAACGTCTTTGTCTATCTGCTGCGTTACGGCGTGCTGGACTGGGCACCGACTTACCTCAAGGAAGCCAAGGGTTTCACTGTGGATAAAACCTCGTGGGCGTACTTCTTCTACGAGTGGGCAGGTATCCCGGGCACGCTGCTGTGCGGCTGGATGTCGGACAAGATCTTCCGTGGCAACCGTGGCCTGACCGGCATGGTGTTCATGGCGTTGGTGACGGTCGCGACGCTGGTTTACTGGCTCAACCCGGCCGGCAATCCGATGGTCGACATGATCGCGCTGCTTTCCATTGGCTTCCTGATCTACGGCCCGGTGATGCTGATCGGCCTGCAGGCGCTGGAACTGGCACCGAAGAAAGCTGCCGGTACGGCGGCGGGCTTTACCGGTCTGTTCGGTTACTTGGGCGGGTCGGTCGCGGCCAGTGCAGCGATGGGCTACACCGTGGACCATTTCGGTTGGGACGGCGGTTTCGTGCTGCTGGTCGGTGCCTGCCTGTTGGCGATGGCCTTCCTGGCCCCGACACTACGGCACAAACAAATCGCCAGTCAGGGCCGCGAAGCACTCGCTTGATCGGCCTTTGATTTACAGCGCTTGAGCCGCGCCTCCAGATTCCGGTCTGGCATGGCGTGGCTGCGCAGGGCGTGCGCGGTCTGCTCGACATAATCGCGAGTGGTACCGTAGCGCCCGCAAGCGTTTTCGAACACATGGCTCAGCACATGGTCCGGCAAGTTGCCGGCATAGCTGGGCAGGTGTCGTTCCAGCACAAAACCCAATGCCTGAACCTGGCTGCCATCGTCGAGGCGGCAGTTGAGCCAGTGCGGGCGGTAGGAAGGGAAAGGCATCTCGCGCTGCCAAAGTGCGTAGAGCGAGGCTTCGAGTTGCTCTTCGGGCAAGCGATAGGCGAAACCGCTGCAAGAACCGCCGCGATCCAGGCCAAACACCAGGCCGGGCATTTCCGGGGTGCCGCGATGTTCGTGGGACCACAGGTACAACCCGCGATGGTAGCCATGCACCCGGCCGCGAACCCGCTCAACCGCCGTGCATTCAGGGCGCCAGATCAGCGAGCCATACGCAAACAGCCACACCGGCCCGCCCTTGTGGCGCGCCATGGTCGATTGCATCGAGCTGAGCAGTTGTTCGTGAGTGAGCTGCGGCCCCAGATCGAGCCGCGGAGGGTAAGCCAGATTCAAAAAAGCAGATTCAATGGCGCTCATGGCGAATAGCGTTCAGCTCCCCGCGGGTGAAGAATTACTTAATAGAACGCACGGCTGTAACAATAAGGCACATAAGTTTTAAGGCAATTTAAATGCCATGGCACAGTTCTTAATGAATTGCCTGGACAACATATAACCTACCGATATTTATAAAAATTTATAAATGCCGATTGGCTATATGTGGAGATATATACCTGTAGGAGCGAGCTTGCTCGCGATGGAGTCAAGAACGCTGCGGGCAGCCTGACTTCCCGCGTAATCGTTAACGACCATCGCGAGCAAGCTCGCTCCTACAGGGTGTGCAGCATCAGGATCTAGGTGCGTAGGCAAATACGTCGGCACGCATCTGGTGGGCATCCATTCCCGCTTCCACCAGAGCATCCAGCGTGCCGTAGACCATGGCCGGAGAGCCACTGGCGTACACGTGTAGCGGCTTGAGGTCAGGGAAGTCTTCACAGACCGCTTCATGCAACATGCCGCACCGCCCTTCCCAACCGCATTGATCGCTGACGACCTTGTGCAGGAACAGGTTGGGCAACTTCAGCCATTCGTCCCAATGCTCGATCTGATAAAAATCTTCAGGACGACGCACGCCCCAATACAGATGCACCGGGTGCTTGAAACCCGAGGCCCGGCAATGCTCGATCAGACTGTGGATCTGGCCCATGCCGGTACCCGCGGCGATCAGCACGAGAGAACCTTCCGGCAACTCCTCCAGGTGGGTATCGCCGAACGGCAATTCGACCCGCACCATACTGTTGCGCTGGAGCTGTTCGATCAGGCTCAGCGCACTGGATTCGCGCGCCAGTACGTGGATTTCCAGGTCGCGTCCCGCATGCGGTGCCGAGGCGAGGGAGAATGCGGACTTTTCGCCGTTCTCCCGTTCGATCATCAGGTACTGGCCAGCGTGGTAGCGCGGCGGTTTGCCGGCCGGAGCCCGCAGACGCACGCGCCAGGTGTCGCCGCCCACCTCCTTGCACTCAATGACCTGACACGACACGCTGCGCACCGGCAGTTCTCCCAGCGCGAGCACGCCATCCCACAGCACGATGCAGTCTTCCAGCGGCTCCGCTATGCAAGTGTAGAACTCGCCATGGTCACGCACATTGCCAGCCTGCTCGACCCGGCCTTCTACCAGCAGCGCCGCGCAGACGTGGCAATTGCCGTTGCGGCAGCTTTGCGGGCATTCGTAGCCCAGACGTCGTGCGCCATCGAGAATCCGCTCGCCGGGCAATATCTCAAGTACTGCTCCGGAGGGCTGCAAGGTTACACGCATCAATCTATTCCTAACTGATTCCAGATGGCATCGATCCGCTGGGTCACGGCATCGTCCTTGACGATGACCCGGCCCCATTCGCGAGTAGTTTCGCCCGGCCATTTATGCGTGGCATCGAGGCCCATTTTCGACCCCAGGCCGGAAACCGGCGAGGCGAAGTCGAGGTAGTCGATCGGCGTGTTATCGATCATCACGGTGTCGCGCTTGGGGTCCATGCGCGTGGTGATGGCCCAGATCACGTCGTTCCAGTCCCGAGCGTTGATATCGTCGTCGGTGACGATAACGAACTTGGTGTACATGAACTGTCGCAAAAACGACCAGACACCCAGCATTACCCGCTTGGCGTGGCCCGGATACGACTTTTTCATGGTCACGATGGCCATGCGGTACGAGCAACCTTCCGGCGGCAGGTAGAAATCGGTGATCTCCGGGAACTGCTTCTGCAGGATCGGCACGAACACTTCGTTCAATGCCACGCCGAGGATCGCCGGCTCATCCGGCGGACGGCCGGTGTAGGTACTGTGGTAGATCGGCTTGATCCGATGGGTAATGCGCTCGACGGTGAACACCGGGAAGCTGTCGACTTCGTTGTAGTAACCGGTGTGGTCGCCGTATGGGCCTTCATCGGCCATCTCGCCCGGATGGATCACGCCTTCGAGGATGATTTCGGCGGTGGCCGGCACTTGCAGGTCGTTGTCGCGACACTTCACCAACTCAGTGCGGTTACCGCGCAAGAGGCCTGCGAAGGCGTATTCGGAAAGGCTGTCGGGCACCGGGGTCACGGCACCGAGGATGGTCGCCGGGTCAGCGCCCAGGGCCACGGAAACCGGGAACGGCTGGCCCGGATGCTTTTCGCACCACTCGCGGTAATCCAGCGCGCCGCCACGGTGGCTCAGCCAGCGCATGATGACCTTGTTGCGACCGATCACTTGCTGACGGTAGATACCGAGGTTCTGGCGATCCTTGTTCGGGCCTTTGGTGACGGTCAGGCCCCAGGTGATCAGCGGACCGACGTCGCCCGGCCAGCAGGTTTGCACCGGCAGCATGGCCAGGTCGACGTCGTCGCCTTCGATGACCACTTCCTGGCACACCGCGTCCTTGACGACTTTCGGCGCCATCGAAATGATCTTGCGGAAGATCGGCAGCTTGGACCAGGCATCCTTCAGGCCTTTGGGCGGCTCGGGTTCCTTTAGGAACGCCAGCAGCTTGCCGATCTCGCGCAGCTCGCTGACCGACTCGGCACCCATGCCCATGGCGACCCGCTCGGGGGTACCGAACAGGTTGCCGAGCACCGGGATGTCATAGCCTGTCGGCTTTTCGAACAACAGCGCCGGGCCTTTGGCACGCAGCGTGCGATCACACACCTCGGTCATCTCCAGCACTGGAGAGACGGGGATCTGGATGCGTTTCAACTCTCCGCGCTGCTCAAGCTGCTGCACGAAATCCCGAAGATCCTTGAATTTCATTGATGATGGCACCCGAAAAATAGGCGTACATCCTACCTGCTCTGCCGGCCGCTGGCAGCTTATCGCTGCTTATCTGGATGCATTCACCTGCGGTTTCCCCGGGTTTGCCCTGGCTTGCAGGCTGACAAACAGCGGTTCGAGGATCGGCGCCACGAACCGCGCACCGACTTCCGAGAGGTGATTGTCATCGGTGTACAACGAGTAGCCGCCGCGTTCGGCGCGGCACAGGCCGCTGGCATCACACAGTCTTGGCGCCGGGTCCACCACCTGTACCGCCGGGTCCTGCGCCAGTTGTGCGAACAATTGGCTGATGAATGCCTGGCGCTTGTGATGCTCTGCGAGCGCCAGCCCGACATCGTCGACCGGACGGGCCAGCATTGCCAGACGGGTGAGGCGATACGGTGGGCTGAAGGCCTGCAACGGCGCCTCTTTTACCAGCCAGACCCGATGCCCGCCGGCACGCAATTGCGCGACTCGGGTACGCAAGCCATCGGCCAGACGTTGTTCGGCAATTGCGCGGTCGTAATGCCCGTCAGGGCTTTTCAGAACGTGGCCCAGATCACCTTTGGCATCGCCGTAGAGGTATAGGCTCCAGTGCGCAACCAGCACCACATCGCTGACAGCTTGCGGCTTCAGGGCCTGCTCAACGCGTTGATTGAACCGCGCACAACGCGCATCGTGCTCCAGGCCTTCGACAGGCAAACAGCCAGCAGAACTGGCGAGCATCACATTGACGCCATGGGCCTTGGCACCCTCGTCGAAAACCGGAATCAACGCCGTGGCATGGCTATCGCCCCAGACAAGCGCTGGGGGCAGGCGGTTTTGCGCGCCATAACGGCAGAACAACTTGTCATCCGGCGTCTTGTCATCGGCCAGGCAGGCCATCAGCTCTGGCCGCCATTCGCGACCCTTGGCGTATTGCAGGGCCTGGTCAGACAGACGCCATGGCAAGCCGTCGGTCCATCGCAAGGCTTGTCCGGCCAGGCCGAGCACCAGGACGCCGCAGGCGCCAGCGAGCAGAATCTGCCGGCGCCCGGCGAGCAGGCGACGCTCACGAAACGGGGTTTCGACGAATTTCCAAGACAGATAACCCAGCAACAGCGTCAGTAAAATCAACCCGGCACTGTCGAAAACACTCGTTTCACCGACGCTGGCATAGCTGGAGAATACGAACACCGGCCAGTGCCACAGGTACCAGGAATATGAAATCAGACCGAGGCCGACAATTATCCGACTGCTCAAAAACTGACCAACCCAGGTTTCACGATGACCGTTGGCCAGAATCAGCAGCACCACACCTGACACCGGCAGCAACGCCGCGACACCCGGGAATGGCGTGGCCTTGTCATAACCGAACACCGCCAACAGGATCAGCAACATACCGAGCAGACTCAGCCACTGCGCTGCCATCGGCTTGAGACGCCATGCAGACTTGGGCGCTACCGCCAGCATCGCACCGGCCAATAGCTCCCACGCACGCATAGGCAACAGGAAGAAAGCTTTTTCCGGATGATGGGCGACAGCCCACACGCTCAAACCAAAGGACAGCAGCAATACGCTGAACAGTGCCAGTCGCCAATACTTGAGACGGCTCGACAGCAGTGTCAGCAGCAACGGGAAGACGATGTAAAACTGCTCCTCCACCGCCAGCGACCAGGTGTGCAGCAGAGGCTTGAGATCGGAGGCGACATCGAAATAGCCGTCCTGGCGCATGAACAGGATGTTGGAGACGAACATCACCTGGTAACGCACCGATCGCCCAAGCTCTTCGTAATCCTTCGGTGCCAGCAAAAACCAGCCGACCGCCAGCACCGCAATGATCATCGCGAACAACGCCGGCAAAATCCGCCGCGCACGCCGGGCCCAGAAATCGACGAAGCTGAATTGCCCGGCCTGGCGCTGATTCCAGATGATCGACGTGATCAGGTAACCGGAAATCACGAAAAACACGTCCACGCCGACAAAGCCGCCGGTAAACCCAGGAACGCCAAAGTGAAACAGCACGACGGCGATCACCGCCACTGCGCGCAAGCCGTCGATATCCCTTCGATAAGCCAGTGAGCTCATAAGCATTAAACCAGTCAGATCGTTATTTTCAGCGCGCTTGAGCATCGCCCCCGGAGATGACTGCAAACGCGGCTGGTTGAAGTGCTAACCAACTGACCTTGGCCAATCAAAAACCTCCCATGGCCCAGGCAAAAAAAAGGCGCCCCACCGGGGCGCCATTCTCTTGAACTCAACGGGCGATGTTACTTGCGCTTCATCGACAGGAAGAATTCGTCGTTGGTCTTGGTCGTTTTCAGCTTGTCGACCAGGAACTCGATGGCAGCAATTTCATCCATCGGGTGCAGCAGTTTGCGCAGAATCCACATGCGCTGCAGTTCGTCGTCGGCGGTCAGCAACTCTTCGCGGCGGGTGCCGGAACGATTGATGTTGATGGCCGGGAACACGCGTTTTTCAGCGATGCGGCGATCCAGAGGCAGCTCCATGTTGCCGGTGCCTTTGAATTCCTCGTAGATCACTTCGTCCATCTTCGAGCCGGTTTCAACCAGCGCCGTGGCGATGATGGTCAGCGAGCCGCCTTCTTCGATGTTCCGCGCGGCGCCGAAGAAACGCTTCGGCTTCTCCAGGGCGTGGGCATCGACACCACCAGTCAGTACCTTGCCGGAGCTCGGGATCACGGTGTTGTAGGCGCGAGCCAGACGAGTGATGGAGTCGAGCAGGATCACCACGTCTTTCTTGTGCTCGACCAGGCGCTTGGCCTTCTCGATCACCATTTCGGCAACCTGCACGTGACGGGTTGGCGGCTCGTCGAACGTCGAGGCAACCACTTCACCGCGCACGGTGCGCTGCATTTCGGTTACTTCTTCCGGACGTTCGTCGATCAGCAGCACGATCAGGTGAACTTCAGGGTTGTTACGCGCGATGTTCGCGGCAATGTTCTGCAGCATGATCGTCTTGCCGGCTTTCGGCGGTGCAACGATCAGACCGCGCTGGCCTTTACCGATCGGGGCGCACAGGTCGATGACACGACCGGTCAAGTCTTCGGTGGAACCGTTACCGGCTTCCATCTTCATGCGCACGGTCGGGAACAGCGGGGTCAGGTTCTCGAAGAGAATCTTGTTCTTCGCGTTTTCCGGACGGTCGAAGTTGATCGTGTCGACCTTGAGCAGCGCGAAATAACGCTCGCCTTCCTTTGGAGGGCGGATCTTGCCAACGATGGTGTCACCGGTGCGCAAGTTGAAACGGCGGATCTGGCTCGGCGAGACGTAGATATCGTCTGGACCTGCGAGATAGGAAGCGTCAGCGGAGCGCAGGAAGCCGAAGCCGTCCTGGAGAATCTCCAGCACGCCATCACCGGAGATTTCCTCACCGCTTTTCGCGTGCTTCTTGAGCAGGGAGAAAATCACGTCCTGCTTGCGCGAACGGGCCATATTTTCTATGCCCATCTGTTCGGCCAATTCGAGCAGTTCGGTAATCGGCTTTTGCTTGAGTTCAGTCAGATTCATATAGGAATGACGTAATCATTTATGGAGGGGGGAAATTAAGCTTTTGGCTTAATGAGGCCGCGCCGCGGAGAAGGCGACAGGATCGCGTACTTATTCGAAAAGGAGTGCGTCGGCGACGGCTAGCAGGGGGCAATGGAGAAACCAGTGCGGGGCCGAATGTACCACCTGAGTTTAGGAGCGTCTAGCCCTGAATACGCAAAAAGCCCCGCTATTTGCGGGGCTTTTTCAGGACACTTTGCAACGACGCTTAGATGTTGGCGTCGAGGAAGGCAGCCAGTTGCGACTTCGACAGTGCGCCGACCTTGGTCGCTTCAACGTTGCCGTTCTTGAACAGCATCAGGGTCGGGATACCGCGCACGCCGTGCTTGGCCGGGGTTTCCTGGTTTTCATCGATGTTCAGCTTGGCAACGGTCAGCTTGCCTTTGTAAGTCTCGGCAATCTCGTCCAGAACAGGAGCGATCATTTTGCAAGGGCCGCACCATTCAGCCCAGTAATCGACCAGTACAGCGCCTTCGGCCTTGAGTACGTCGGCCTCGAAGCTAGCGTCGCTAACGTGTTTGATAAGATCGCTGCTCATGGAATTCTCCAGGTTGTAAGCAAAAAAACGTGGCCCATCATAGCGGTCCTTCCCCCGTTCAGGAAGGTGCAGATGATTGAGTCTCGCTATGGTGATCCATGAGTTTGGGTATAGCTCAGGTCATGAAGTGGCGGGAGCGATGAACGCAATTCCGGTGCGCAACGCGGCGTTACGTACGTGCTCTTGCATGGCCTTTTGCGCGGCGCCAGACGCTCGGCGAGCCAGCGCACGAAGGATTTTGCGGTGTTCCTGCCAGGTTTCCATGGCCCGCTCGACCCGGATGAACGGTAGCTTCTGGCTTTCCAGGAAGATGTCGGCGCTGGCGGTCAGGATGCTCAGCATCGCCTGATTGCCGCTGGCCAGCAGGATGCGGCGGTGGAATTCGAAATCCAGGCGGGCCGCGGCTTCGAAGTCGCCGGACTTCAGCTCATTGCGCATGGCGGCGACATTGTCTTCCAGCGCATCGAGTTCGTCGGTGCTCAAGGTTACGGCCGCCAACCCCGCAGCAAAACCTTCCAGCGCATAGCGCAACTGAAAGATATCCAACGGCGAAGCCTTCGCCGCGAACGGCCAGCCAGGCGCCGCATCGCCCCGCGGTAGCTCCACGGGCGATTGCACGAATACGCCTTTGCCCGGCTGGATACTGATGACCCCCAGCGCACTCAGCGATGACAACGCCTCGCGCAACGACGCCCGACTGACTCCCAATTGCACCGCCAGGTCCCGTTGCGAGGGCAAGGCATCCCCCGGCCCGAAGCCCTGTTCGGTAATCAGTTTGCGGATGGCTTGCAGCGCCACTTCAGGTACGGCGCGGGAGATCGAGTTCATGGTTTTCCAGACGAACCAGCCAATGTGCGCTCAGTTGTAAAGCTATTCGCGACGTCCGGCAAGTCGTGCCCCATGGGGGTTCGGAGATTTTCACGGCTGCGCCATCGGGGTGCGAAAAGCAACCTGACTGTTCAGACCAGTAAGACCGTGCGACGCCAGTAAAACCGTGCCCTGGCGCCCTCAAAACCCCATGTTGGCATGGCCCATGCTCTGTCGATCCGCAGAAATCACTTCTTGCCGATCCGGAGATTTGCCATGACCCAGCGTTACAGCGCCCTCCTCGCAGCCTTGTTCGCCAGCCTGATGCTGAGCCAGGCACCCGCCCACGCCGATGGTCTGGAGGATGTGGTCAAGCGCGGCGTCCTCAAGGTGGCCGTGCCGCAGGACTTCCCGCCATTCGGCTCGGTCGGCCCGGACATGAAACCCCGCGGCCTCGATATCGACACCGCGAAACTGCTGGCCGACCAGCTCAAGGTCAAACTCGAACTGACGCCGGTCAACAGCACCAACCGCATCCCGTTCCTCACCACCGGCAAGGTCGACCTGGTGATCTCCAGCCTCGGCAAGAACCCGGAGCGCGAAAAAGTCATCGACTTCTCCCGCGCCTACGCGCCGTTCTACCTCGCCGTGTTCGGTCCGCCAGACGCCGACATCAAGGGCCTGGACGATCTCAAGGGCAAGACCATCAGCGTCACCCGAGGTGCCATCGAAGATATCGAGCTGACCAAGGTCGCCCCCGAAGGCGTGACCATCAAGCGTTTCGAAGACAACAACTCGACCATTGCCGCGTACCTGGCCGGGCAAGTCGACCTGATCGCCAGCGGCAACGTGGTGATGGTCGCCATCAGCGAGAAGAGCCCGAAACGCGTGCCGGCGCTGAAAGTGAAGCTCAAGGACTCACCGGTCTACGTCGGCGTGAACAAGAACGAGTCGGCGCTGCTGGACAAGGTCAACCAGATTCTGGTGACCGCCAAGAGCGACGGCGCGCTGGAAAAGAACGCCCTGACCTGGCTGAAAGAACCGCTGCCGGCCGATCTCTGATTCGGCGCGCTGGAGACGTTTTATGGCTTATCAGTTCGATTTCCTGCCGGTGGTGAACAACACCGATCTGTTGCTGCGCGGTGCGCTGTTCACCCTTGAGCTGACCGCCATCGGCGCTGTGCTCGGCGTGGGGCTGGGCATCGTCGGGGCGCTGGTGCGGGCGTGGAACATCCGGCCTTTCGCGGGGATTTTCGCGGTCTACGTCGAGTTGATCCGCAACACGCCATTTCTGGTGCAGTTGTTTTTCATCTTCTTCGGCTTGCCGTCCCTGGGCGTGCAGATTTCCGAATGGCAGGCGGCGGTGCTGGCGATGGTCATCAACCTGGGCGCCTATTCTACCGAGATCATCCGCGCCGGCATCCAGGCGATCCCTCGGGGTCAGCTGGAAGCCGCAGCGGCACTGGCGATGACGCGCTTCGAAGCGTTCCGTCATGTGGTGCTGCTGCCGGCACTGGGCAAAGTCTGGCCGGCCCTGAGCAGCCAGATCATCATCGTGATGCTCGGCTCGGCGGTGTGTTCGCAAATCGCGACGGAGGAACTGAGCTTCGCCGCCAACTTCATTCAGTCGCGCAACTTCCGCGCCTTTGAAACCTATGCACTGACCACCTTGCTCTATCTGTGCATGGCGCTGCTGATCCGTCAGTTGCTGAACTGGCTTGGCCACCGCTTCATCGCAAGGAGCAGCCGATGAGCGACTTCACTTTCTGGGACATCGTGCGCAACCTGCTCACGGGCCTGCAATGGACGCTGGCGCTGTCGCTGGTGGCGTTCATTGGCGGCGGACTGATTGGCTTGCTGATCATGGTCATGCGCATCTCGAAAAAATCCCTGCCGCGCAGTTTCGCCCGCACTTACATCGAACTGTTTCAGGGCACACCGCTATTGATGCAGCTGTTCCTGGTGTTTTTCGGCGTGGCATTGGCCGGGATCGAGATTTCGCCGTGGATGGCCGCGGCGATTGCACTGACGTTGTTCACCAGTGCTTATCTGGCGGAGATCTGGCGCGGTTGCGTCGATTCGATTCCCAACGGTCAGTGGGAAGCCTCATCGAGCCTGGCGCTGAACCCGCTGGAACAATTGCGCCATGTGATCCTGCCCCAGGCCCTGCGCATCGCCGTGGCGCCGACAGTGGGGTTTTCGGTGCAAGTGGTCAAAGGCACCGCCGTCACCTCGATCATCGGCTTCACCGAGCTGACCAAGACCGGCGGCATGCTCGCCAACGCCACCTTCGAACCGTTCATGGTCTACGGCCTCGTCGCCCTCGGCTACTTCCTGCTCTGCTACCCCTTGTCGCTCAGTGCGCGATACCTGGAAAGGAGACTGCATGCCTCTGCTTAGAATTTCCGCCCTGCATAAATACTATGGCGATCACCATGTGCTCAAAGGCATCGACCTGAGCATCGAGGAAGGCCAGGTGGTGGCGATCATCGGCCGTAGTGGCTCGGGCAAGTCCACCTTGCTGCGCACCCTCAATGGCCTGGAGTCAATCAACGACGGAGTGATCGAAGTCGACGGCGAGTACCTCGACGCCGCCCGCGCCGACCTGCGCAGCCTGCGGCAGAAAGTCGGCATGGTGTTCCAACAGTTCAATCTGTTCCCGCACCTGACCGTGGGCGAAAACGTCATGCTCGCGCCGCAAGTGGTGCAAAAAGTGCCGAAAGCCAAGGCCGCCGAACTGGCGCGGCAGATGCTGGAAAGGGTCGGACTGGGGGAAAAGTTCGATGCATTCCCTGATCGGCTGTCGGGCGGGCAGCAACAGCGGGTAGCGATTGCCCGGGCACTGGCGATGTCGCCGAAGGTTTTGCTATGTGACGAAATCACCTCGGCACTGGACCCGGAACTGGTCAACGAAGTGTTGAGCGTGGTCCGGCAACTGGCCAGGGAAGGCATGACGCTGATCATGGTCACCCACGAAATGCGCTTCGCCCGGGAGGTTGGGGATAAGTTGGTGTTCATGCACCAGGGCAAGGTGCATGAGGTTGGGGATCCGAAGATTCTGTTCGCGAATCCGCAGACGGCGGAGCTGGCGAATTTCATCGGGACGGTTGAGGCTGTGGGCTGACAGAGCTTCAGCACCAGCGAGACCGTCATCGCGAGCAAGCTCGCTCCCACAGAGGGCCTGCGTCGGTCGCGGGATTAGAAACACCCTGGAACCCTGTGGGAGCGAGCTTGCTCGCGATTGACCGCGAAGCGGTCACCGGTTTTCATGCACTGGATCAAGGCTTTGAACACTGCGCGTTGGCGCCAGCCTTTGATCGTGGCACGATGTCGAGGTTATCGACCGAGACCCCTGACCATGCCGCAATCCAAAGCCAAGAATCTGTCCCTGATCGCCGCAATCGACCTGGGCTCCAACAGTTTTCACATGGTCGTGGCCAAGGCCCAGAACGGCGAGATCCGTATTCTCGAGCGTCTCGGGGAGAAGGTTCAGCTGGCCGCCGGCATCGACGAAGAGCGCCACCTCAATGAAGAATCGATGCAACGCGGGCTCGATTGTCTCAAGCGTTTCGCCCAACTGATCAGCGGTATGCCCACCGGCGCCGTGCGAATCGTGGGCACCAACGCCTTGCGTGAAGCCCGCAACCGTGCCGAATTCATCCGTCGCGCCGAAGAAATTCTCGGCCACCCGGTGGAAGTCATTTCCGGCCGTGAAGAAGCGCGCCTGATCTATCTCGGAGTGTCCCACACCCTCGCCGACACCCCGGGCAAGCGCCTGGTGGCCGACATCGGTGGCGGCAGTACCGAGTTCATCATTGGCCAGCGCTTCGAACCGCTGCTGCGCGAAAGCCTGCAGATGGGTTGCGTCAGCTACACCCAGCGCTATTTCAAGGACGGCAAGATCACCCCGGCCCGTTACGCCCAGGCGTACACGGCAGCACGGCTGGAGATCATGAGCATCGAGCATGCCCTGCATCGCCTGACCTGGGATGAAGCCATCGGCTCCTCGGGCACCATCCGCGCCATCGGCCTGGCGCTGAAGGCTGGCGGCTACGGCACCGGTGAGGTCAACGCCGAGGGTCTGGCCTGGCTCAAGCGCAAACTGATCAAGCTGGGCGACGTCGAAAAAATCGATTTCGAAGGTATCAAGCCGGATCGCCGGGCGATCTTTCCGGCGGGCCTGGCGATCCTCGAAGCGATCTTCGACTCCCTGGAACTGCAACGCATGGATCACTGCGAAGGTGCCCTGCGCGAAGGCGTGCTCTATGACCTGCTGGGCCGCCATCATCACGAAGACGTGCGCGAACGCACCCTCACTTCGCTGATGGAACGCTACCACGTCGATCAGGAACAGGCGGTACGAGTCGAACGCAAGGCACTGCATGCGTTCGACCAGGTGGCCGCGGACTGGGATCTGGAAGACGGCGTCTGGCGCGAACTGCTCGGCTGGGCGGCCAAGGTCCATGAAGTTGGCCTGGACATCGCTCACTACCAGTACCACAAGCACGGCGCCTACCTGATTGAGCACTCGGACCTCGCCGGGTTCTCCCGCGAAGACCAGTTGATGCTCGCGCTGCTGGTACGCGGTCACCGACGCAACATTCCCAAGGACAAGTTCGCCGAGTTCGGCGATGACGGCACCAAGCTGATTCGCCTGTGCGTGTTGCTGCGCTTTGCGATCCTGTTCCACCACATCCGTGGCACCCAGCAAATGCCCCAGGTGGAACTGAATGCCAATGGCAACAGCCTGGAAGTGGTGTTCCCGGAGAACTGGCTGGACGAAAACCAACTGACCCAGGCCGACTTCGAAATCGAAGCGCAATGGCTGACCCGGGTCGACATTGTGTTGAGCGCTCGCTGAAATTGAAAAAAGGCCTTCTTCGGAAGGCCTTTTTTTGTCTGCGATTCTGCAAACGCCACTATCCCCTGTGGGAGCGAGCTTGCTCGCGATGGCGGATGGTCAATCAACACATCGTTGCCTGACACACCGTCATCGCGAGCAAGCTCGCTCCCACAGGTTGCAGTCGTTACCGAACAGCCAGGATCGGACTGCCCAAACGCTCCAGCAATGTCGCCTGGGCGCTGCGCGGGTTCTGGTTGCCGGTCGGAGTGTTACGGATGTAACGGCCGTCCGACTGCAGGCTCCAACTGTGGGTGTTATCGGTCAGATACAACTCCAGCTCTTTCTTGACCCGCATGATCAGCTTCTTGCCCTCCACCGGGAAGCAAGTCTCGACGCGCTTGTCGAGGTTGCGCTCCATCCAGTCGGCACTGGACAGGAACATCTGCTCGTCGCCACCGTTGAGGAAATAGAAGACCCGGGTGTGTTCCAGGAAGCGGCCGATGATCGAACGCACGTGGATGTTGTGGGAAACCCCGGCGATGCCCGGTCGCAGGCAGCACATGCCACGCACCACCAGATCGATGCGCACGCCCGACTGGCTGGCCTTGTACAGTGCGCGGATGATCTTCGGATCGGTCAGCGAGTTGAACTTGGCAATGATGTGCGCCGGCTTGCCATCGAGGGCGAACTGGGTTTCGCGGGCAATCATGTCGAGCATGCCCTTTTTCAGGGTGAACGGCGCATGCAGCAGTTTTTTCATGCGCAGCGTCTTACCCATGCCGATCAACTGACTGAACAGTTTGCCGACGTCTTCGCACAAGGCGTCGTCGGAGGTCAGCAGGCTGTAGTCGGTATACAGGCGGGCGTTGCCGGCGTGGTAGTTACCCGTACCGAGGTGCGCATAACGCACGATTTCACCCGCTTCGCGCCGCAAAATCAGCATCATCTTGGCGTGGGTCTTGAAGCCGACCACACCATAGATCACCACCGCACCGGCCGCTTGCAGACGGCTGGCCAGTTGCAGGTTGGACTCTTCGTCGAACCGTGCGCGCAGTTCGATCACCGCGGTGACCTCTTTGCCGTTACGCGCCGCATCCACCAGCGCATCGACGATTTCCGAGTTCGCGCCGGAGCGGTACAGGGTCTGGCGCACAGCCAGCACGTGCGGGTCCTTGGCGGCCTGGCGCAGCAGGTCGACCACCGGAGTGAACGACTCAAACGGGTGCAGCAACAGGATGTCCTGCTTGCTGATCACGCTGAAAATGTTCTCGCTGTTCTGCAGCAGTTTTGGAATCTGCGGGGTGAACGGCAGATATTGCAGCTCGCGCTGGCTGTCCAGGCCGGTAATGCTGAACAGCCGCGTCAGGTTCACCGGACCGTTGACCTGATACAACTCCGTCTCGCTCAGGTTGAATTGCTTGAGCAGGTAGTCGGACAGGTGTTTCGGGCAGGTGTCGGCCACTTCCAGACGCACCGCATCGCCATAGCGACGGGAGAACAGTTCGCCGCGCAAGGCACGGGCCAGGTCTTCGACGTCTTCGGAGTCCAGCGCCAGGTCGGCGTTACGGGTCAGGCGGAACTGGTAGCAGCCCTTGACCTTCATCCCCTGGAACAGGTCATCGGCGTGGGCGTGGATCATCGACGACAGGAAGACATAGTTGTCGCCGGCGCCGCCGACTTCTTCCGGCACCTTGATGATGCGCGGCAACAGGCGTGGCGCCGGGATGATCGCCAGACCGGAATCGCGGCCAAAGGCGTCGATGCCTTCGAGCTCGACGATGAAGTTCAGGCTCTTGTTCACCAGCAACGGGAACGGGTGCGTCGGGTCGAGGCCGATCGGGGTGATGATCGGCGCGATCTCGTCACGGAAATAGCGACGGACCCAGGTCTTGAGCTTGGCCGTCCAGTTACGGCGACGGATGAAGCGGACCTGATGCTTTTCCAGTTCCGGCAACAGGATGTCGTTGAGGATCGCGTACTGGCGATCGACGTGACCATGGACCAGTTCGCTGATGCGGGCCAGGGCCTGATGCGGTTGCAGACCATCGGCGCCGGCCTGTTCACGGGCGAAGGTGATCTGCTTCTTGAGGCCGGCGACACGAATTTCGAAGAACTCGTCCAGGTTGCTGGAGAAGATCAACAGAAACTTCAGCCGCTCCAGCAATGGATAGGACTCGTCCAGCGCCTGCTCCAGCACGCGGATGTTGAACTGCAGTTGCGAGAGCTCGCGGTGGATGTACAGGCTGCTGTCATCCAGGCCGGGAATGGCCAGCACTGGCGCCGGCGCTGTCACGGCGGTTTCGACGACCGCCGCGGGCGGAGCTGGCTCCAGCTCCGGCGGGGTCTCGTCGACTTGCTCCACCACAGGTTGAGCGTCTTTTACGGCAACTTCAGTGAGCACTTCGGTATTCATCGAATGTTCCTGGGAGGGCTATTTTTGCTCTCGTAACAATTGAGCGGCACGAACGGCGAAATACGTCAGGATGCCATCAGCCCCTGCACGTTTGAAAGCGGTCAGGGACTCGAGGATAACCCCTTCGCTCAACCAGCCATTCTGGATCGCCGCCATGTGCATGGCGTATTCGCCGCTGACTTGATAAACAAAAGTCGGCACTTTGAATTCTTCTTTTACCCGGCACAGGATGTCCAGGTACGGCATGCCTGGCTTGACCATGACCATGTCTGCACCTTCTGACAAGTCCGCCGCCACTTCGTGCAGGGCTTCGTTGCTGTTGGCCGGGTCCATCTGATAGGAGGCCTTGTTGGCCTTGCCCAGATTCAGCGCCGAACCGACCGCATCACGGAACGGGCCGTAATAGGCACTGGCGTACTTGGCCGAGTAGGCCATGATCCGCACATTGACGTGACCGGCCACTTCGAGAGCTTCGCGGATCGCCTGGATGCGACCGTCCATCATGTCCGATGGAGCCACGACCTGAGCGCCGGCTTCAGCGTGGGACAGGGCTTGCCTGACCAGTGCGTCGACGGTGATGTCGTTCTGCACGTAGCCTTCTTCATCAAGAATGCCGTCCTGGCCGTGGGTGGTGAACGGGTCCAGGGCAACGTCGGTGATCACGCCCAGCTCAGGGAATTGCGCACGCAGCGCACGGGTTGCGCGCTGGGCGATGCCTTGCGGGTTCCACGCTTCGGCGGCGTCCAGGGACTTGAGTTCCGCTGGCGTCACCGGGAACAGTGCCAGCGCCGGTATCCCCAGTTCGACCCACTTGGCCGCCTCTTCCAGCAACAAATCGATGGTCAGGCGTTCGACACCCGGCATCGAAGCCACCGCTTCGCGACGGTTTTCACCGTCCAGTACGAACACCGGCAGGATCAGGTCATCGACGGTCAGGACGTTTTCACGGACCAGACGACGCGAGAAGTCGTCACGACGATTGCGGCGCAGGCGGGTTGCTGGGAACAAACGGTTGGCGGGGGTAAAGCTCACGGCAGACTCCTGAGCCCGCAGGCGTGCGAGCGTGACAGTTATAAGCGGCCATTATGACGAACGTATTACAGTTGTGTGCACCCCTGTGACAGGTAGCCGCATTCCATTGTCGTTGTAGGAAATGTTCACGTCGAGACACATTTGGACACTTTCCTGAATGTGTCCGAAGGGTTAGGCTGCGCGTTCATTTCGCCAGCACCCAGACAATGCTCCAACAATTTCTGCATGACTTCGGCTATTTTGCCCTTTTTCTAGGCACGTTCTTCGAAGGCGAAACCATCCTGGTACTCGCGGGCTTCCTCGCGTTCCGCGGATACATGGACATCAACCTGGTGGTGGTCGTGGCCTTCTTCGGCAGCTATGCCGGCGACCAACTGTGGTATTTCCTGGGACGCAAACACGGCCGCAAGCTGCTGGCGCGCAAACCCCGCTGGCAAATGATGGGTGACCGGGCGCTGGAACACATTCGCAAGCATCCGGACATCTGGGTATTGAGCTTCCGCTTCGTCTACGGTTTGCGCACGGTCATGCCGGTGGCCATCGGGCTGTCGGGCTATCCGCCGGGCCGTTACCTGCTGCTCAACGGCATTGGCGCAGCGATCTGGGCCACAGCCCTGGCGGCCGCCGCGTACCATTTCGGCGCGGTGCTCGAAGGCATGCTCGGCAGTGTGAAGAAGTATGAACTCTGGGTGCTCGGTGCGCTGCTGGTCCTGGGCTTCGTGCTGTGGCTGCGTCGGCGCTTCAAGAATGCCCGCCTGGCCAAGCAGGTCTACGCCGACGAACAAGCCCTGAAGGCCGAACGAACCAAAGCCGAAGGCCCTACTACGCCAGCCGAGTGATGCGGTTTCTGCAACAGTAGAGACCGATACCGCTCAACAGACTGTAACTGAACAGGCCGACCCAGCCCACAGCGCTGGCCGGCCACAGCCCCACCATCGGGGCCAGCCATACCAATGGCAGATTCGACGCCAGCCGCAGCAGCTCCAGCTTCAACGCCCACGGGCGATTCTCCAGAGCCACGCCCAGCACAAACAGACCGAACGCCACCGCTCCCCAGCCCAACGCCAGGGCGACGACGGACAGCTTCGGCTCAAGATTCATCAAGTAACTGCCCAGCGCGATATAGACGCAGAACTGCAGGAGGACGTAGAGCTGCTGACGCCCGTCCAGCGCCACCTCGAATTTGCGAAACTGGCTCAGGTCCGGCTTGTTCATCGGGTATCTGGCAGCCACCTCCGCCGGGCGCCAGCCGGTGCGCATGAACCAGATCCGCAGCTTGTCCCAGGTGCTTTCGGCACGACGCGCATCTGCCCACAACTGCGCGTAGAACTGCACGTTCGCCCACACGGGGTTCCAGCTCGCCAGTGGCGTGGTCACGCCGAAAATCACCGGCTCGTTGTCGTCTTCTTCCTGGAACGAGCCGAACAGACGGTCCCAAATAATGAACACGCCGCCATAGTTGCGATCCATGTAGAGAGCGTTCTGTGCATGGTGAGCCCGATGATTGGACGGCGTGACAAAGAACCATTCGAACCAGCCAAGCTTGGGAATGTGCCGCGTGTGCACCCAGAACTGGTACAGCAGGTTCAGCGCCGCGACGCTGACGAACACCAGCAGCGGCACGCCGGACACTGCCATCGGCAGATAGAAGATCCAGCCCAGCAGGAAGCCGGTACTGGTCTGGCGCAAGGCCGTGGACAGGTTGTAGTCCTCGCTCTGGTGATGCACCGAATGGGCGGCCCAGAGGATGTTGCGCTCGTGACCCATGCGATGCAGCCAGTAGTAGCAGAAATCGTAGAAGACAAAGGCAAACACCCAGGTCCAGATGCTGTCGGCCGACAACTCGAACAACGCCAAGTGCTTGAGGGCAAAGGCGTAGGTCACCAGCCCCACCCCCTTGGTCAACAGACCCGTGGTGGTCGACAGCACGCCGGTGCTGATGCTGTTGATCGCGTCTGCCACCCGATAATTGCTCACCCCGCGCCAACGGTCGGCCAGCAGCTCGGCGGCGATCAGCACAAAGAAAAACGGCACCGCATACAGAATGAAGTCCATGACGCGCCCTGATCGGAATCTTGAGGACAGATGCTATGTGCAGCCGTGAATTAACCCTATGGCAACGCGGGACAAATTAGTGGACATTTAACGCCATGAATCTGGAGAAAAGCCCATGAGCAAAAAAGTTGCAGTGATCCTTTCCGGTTGTGGCGTGTACGACGGCGCCGAGCTCCACGAGAGCGTTATCACCCTGCTGCGCCTGGACCAGCGCGGGGCCCAGGTGCAGTGTTTCGCACCTGACATCGCGCAGTTGCATGTGATCAACCACCTGACCGGCGAAGAAATGCCCGAATCGCGCAACGTGCTGGTGGAGTCGGCGCGGATTGCCCGGGGCAACATCAAGGATATCCGAGACGCGAACGTCGATGAGTTCGATGCGCTGATCGTGCCCGGCGGCTTCGGCTCGGCCAAGAACCTGTCCAGCTTCGCCATCGAAGGTGCCGCCTGCACCGTTCAACCGGATGTCCTGGCACTGACCGAAGCCTTTGCCGAGGCCGGCAAACCGGTGGGGTTGATGTGCATCTCCCCTGCCCTGGCGGCAAAGATCTACGGCCCTGGCGTCACCTGCACCATAGGCAACGACACCGACACGGCAGCTGCGATGAACAAGATGGGCGCGACCCATACCGATTGCGCGGTCAGTGACATCGTCGAGGACAAGGCGCGCAAACTGGTGAGCACACCGGCTTACATGCTGGCGCAATCGATCAGTGAAGCGGCTTCAGGCATCAACAAACTGGTAGACCGGGTACTGGAACTGACCCACGAAAACGACGCCTGACACCCTCCAAAACTGTGGGAGCGAGCTTGCTCGCGATGGGGCCAGCACATTCAACATCGATGTTGTCTGTAAGTCCGCTATCGCGAGCAAGCTCGCTCCCACAGGGTTCGCCACTGGTCTTAAGAACTGCGCGTCAGACGAGTGAGAATCCGGTCCAGCGCATTGGCAAACGCCTGCTTCTCACGGTCGCCAAACGGCGCTGGCCCTCCGCCCATTTGCCCTTGTTCGCGCAAATCGGTGAACAGGTTGCGAACCGCCAGCCGCTCGCCCATGTTCTGCGCATCAAACTCCTTGCCCCGTGGGTCGAGCGCTGCCACGCCCTTCTTCACCAGACGATCGGCCAGCGGTACATCGCTGCAGATCACCAGCTCACCAGGCACCGCGTGTTCCACCAGGTAGTCATCGGCCGCATCCGGGCCGCTCGGCACCACGATCAGCTTGACCAGTGCCAGCCCCGGTTTGGTCTGCGGCTGCCCGGCCACCAGCACCACTTCGAACTGGCGCTTGAGAGCGAACTTCACCACCAGATCCTTGGCTGCCCGAGGACAGGCGTCGGCATCGATCCACACACGCATTGAATTTTCCTCTGTTGAAAAGCATCGCGGGCAAGCCACGCTCCCACAGGTTAACGCGAAACCTGTGGGAGCGTGGCTTGCCCGCGAAAGTGAGCGAAGCGAATGCCGTTTAAGAAACCTGCACCCGCTGCCTCTCAACTACCCGGCTACGACCGTACAACACGACAATCGAAATGATCGCCACAGCCTGGGCGCTCAACGAATAGGCATCGGCATGGATCCCCAACCATTCAAAGTCAAAGAACGGCACCGGCCGCGTACCGAAGATCCCGGCTTCCTGCAGCGCTTTCACGCCGTGCCCGGCAAACACCACCGACAAGGCGCACAAAAGACCGGCGTTGATGCTGAAGAACAACGCCAGCGGCAACTTCGCCGAACCGCGCAAAATCACCCAGGCCAGGCCGATCAGCAACACCAGCGCCGTGGCCCCACCGGCCAGCACCGCGTTGTGCCCCGCGGGACCTGCCTGCAACCACAGGGTTTCGTAGAACAGGATCACTTCGAACAGTTCGCGATACACCGAGAAGAACGCCAGGGTCGCAAAACCGAAACGCCCGCCACCGCCCACCAGGCTGGTCTTGATGTAATCCTGCCAGGCCGCGGCGTGACGACGGTCATGCATCCACACGCCCAGCCACAGCACCATGACGCTGGCAAACAACGCCGTCGCACCTTCCAGCAATTCGCGTTGGGAACCGCTGACATCAATCACATAGGCTGCCAGCGCCCAGGTGCCCAGCCCCGCCACAAACGCCAGGCCCCAGCCGACGTTAACGCTGCGCACCGCCGCCTGTTGATCCGTGTTACGCAGGAAAGCAAGGATCGCCGCCAGCACCAGAATCGCTTCCAGACCTTCGCGCAGCAGAATCAGCAGGCCGGAAATGTAACTCAGCGACCAGCTCAAACCCTCGTTGCCCAACAGGCCGGCCGATGCCTTCAACTTGTCCTTGGCCACGTCCAGGCGCTGCTCGACCTCGCTCACCGGCAAGCCGTCCTGCAACGACTGACGGTAGGCCATCAGGGATTTTTCAGTGTCTTTACGCACGTTGGCGTCAATGTTATCCAGCGAGCTCTCAACCAGCTCGAAGCCTTCCAGATACGCCGCTACCGATAAGTCATAAGCCTGATCATGCTCACCGGCACGATACGCCGCGATGCTCTTGTCCAAAGTGGCCGCAGTGTAGTCGAGCAGTTGCGCCGGGCCACGCTTGACCTGTGGCGGTTGCGCCCGCTGGGCACGGAAGGTCGCGGCGGCTTGCGGGCCTTCGACGGCCTGTACTTCGGCCGGGGTCTGACGAGCGAGGTCGGCGATGTTGTAGGTCTTTTCAGCCTTGGCCGCCGCCGGGTCGACACTGAAGCTGGCGATATAGGTGGCCAGGTCCCAACGCTGACGATCATCCAGTTGATCGGCAAAGGCCGGCATGTCGGTCCCTTCGACCCCCAGGCCCAGGGTGCTGTAGATCGCGTAGAGGCTCAGTCGGTCCAGTCGTGTGGTATCACGCAGATTGGATGGCGGCGGCGTCATGCCGACACCTGCCGGGCCGTCGCCGGCCCCTGTATCGCCATGGCAGACCGAGCAATGCTGAGCGTACAGCGGCGCACCACGCACCGGGTCCGGCGTAATGACCGGGGCCTGGCTGACTTCATAGGCCACGGCCAGCTTCGCACCCAGTTGCCGGGCCTGGCGCGCGACGTCGGCACCGTCCTGATGGGTGTCAATGGAATTTCCCAGCGCGGCCAGGCTTTGCTCCAGAGCGGCTTTTTCCGGCTTGGCCGGCATGGCTGCAATCAGACTTCCCAGCGTCTTGACCGAGTCTTGCTGCGCGCGAAATCCGGACGGGTCCGTGATGCTGCCCGCCTGCACCGTGTCCGGGTAATCCGCGCCGACGTAATCGAGCAAGTGCAGCGCCTGCGGCGCACCTTCGGCGGGAGCGGCCAGTAGCTGAAAACTGCACGCAGCCAACAGCGGCAGCAACAGCCAGGCCAGGAAACGGGAGGGGGCAATCATGAATGAATCTCAATTGGAAATACGAAGTTACATATTGTTAACGCCAGACGGGTTTCGCTCAAGCTTTGTTGATATCTCTTCGTAATTGCATCAGTTTCGAGAGCGGCTCCTTCAAACAAAAAAGGCGACCTCCAGGGTCGCCTTTTTTGTATATCGCCGATTTACACAGCAGCTTTGCGCAACGTCGCCATGAACGCCGCCGCCCCGATGAACAGCCCGGCAAAGGTCCGGTTCATGCGCTTTTGCTGTTTCGGTGTGCGCAACAGACGCAGCACTTTGGACGCCAGACCGGTGTAGCCGGCCATGACGATCAGGTCGACGCAAACCATGGTCACACCGATTATCAGATACTGAATCAGCAGTGGCGCATGGGGGTCGATGAACTGCGGCAACACCGCCAGCATGAACACCAGCGCCTTGGGGTTGCTGATGTTCACCAGAAAACCACGGAACACCAGGGCCATCGGCTTGCCGATCTGGCGCAGCGCCGCGTCATCGCTCATATCGCTGGGCAGCGCACGCCATTGCTTGATCGCGAGGTAAACCAGATACGCCACGCCAAACCATTTGATGGCGTAGAAGGCCGTGGCCGACGCCGTGAGAATGGCGCCGACACCGGCGCCGACGATGGCGATCTGCAAAGCCAGGCCCAGTTGCAGGCCCAGGGCGTTCCAGTAGCCGCGCCAGAAACCGTATTGCAAGCCGCTGGACATCGACGCAATGGCGCCGGCGCCGGGGGACAGGCTGATCACCCAGCAGGCGGCAAAAAACGCCAGCCATGTTTGAAGCTCCATTGCACACCTCGACTCAGACTCGTGACAGATGTCTAAGCTAATGCGGCTTTGATTGGATGACTACCGATTTTTTGTAGGACATGACGACTGCTGACTTGAGGCTCCCATCGCGAGCAAGTTCGCTCCCACAGAGAAGTCTCTGGTGCTCACAAGATTTGTGCTCACTGAAGATCGACTGTGGGAGCGAGCTTGCTCGCGATGGCGATATGTCAGGCGACAAAAAACTTACTTTTCAAACCCGCTGGAAGGAAACACATCCTTCCCGCGCCAGCGCCGTACCGAACGCTGGAAGAACAAACTGTTGGGCACCTGCACCATGGCGCTGCCAGTGCCGACTTCTTCGGCCTCGATCAGCGTGGTGTAAAGAAGATTGATCGCCACTACCCGGCCTTTGACGCCGGGCTTGTCGGTGGTGTCCACCAACTCGACTACGTCACCTATGCGAAACGGGCCGACGGTAAAGATCAGGATCGCGCACAGCAGGTTCGAGAGCACGCTCCACATGGCGAAAAACGCCACCGCCGCGACTGCGACGAAACCGGACAACGCGGTCCAGAGCACCGTGGCCGAAACACCGAGGCGCTCCAGCACGAAAATCAATGCACTGCCCATGATGAGCCAGCGCAGACCACCGCGCAGCGGCATCAGCAACTGCGGCGGAAACGGGTAGCGCTCGCCGAGACGGGTCAGGCATTTGGCGACGAAACGCTGGGCGATGTATCCGGCCAACAGGATCAGCAGGATTTGCACGCCGAGCCAGATCGGCTCGACCCACACCGCCGGCAGCGGCAGCTTGAAGGCGTCCATCAGGACAGCTCCTCCAGCTCCGCCTGCATGTTTTCCAGCAACTCCAGGGCTTCCATCCAGGCTTCTTCCAGCTCCGCCTCACGCACCTTCAGCTTGGCCTGTTCGGCCAGCAGATCCCGCAATTCGTTCTTGCGCGCCGGCTCGTAGATGTCGCTGTCGCCGAGGCTGGCATCGATCTTCGCCAGCTTTTCGTGGAGCTTGCCGAGTTCGGCTTCTAGCTTGTCAGCTTCGCGCTTGTGTGGCGCCAGTTGCTGACGCAACGCTGCCGCAGCCTGACGCTGGGCTTTTTTGTCGGTCTTGTCCGGGTTGACCGGCGTGTTGCTGACCGGGGCGTTGCGCTGGCGATACTCCACCAGCCAGCGGGTGTAGTCCTCCAGGTCGCCGTCGAACTCCTCGACCTTGCCGTCCGCCACCAGATAGAAATTGTCGGTGGTGCTTTTGAGCAAGTGGCGATCGTGAGAGACCACCAATACCGCACCACTGAATTCCTGCAGGGCCATGGTCAGCGCCAGACGCATTTCCAGGTCCAGGTGGTTGGTCGGTTCGTCGAGCAGCAACAGGTTCGGTCGGTCCCAGGCGATCAAGGCCAACGCCAGGCGCGCCTTTTCGCCACCGGAGAAATTCAGTACCGGCTCGTCGATTCGCGCACCACGGAAGTCGAACCCGCCGAGGAAGTCGCGCAGGGTCTGCTCACGCTCGGTCGGTGCCAGGCGTTGCAGGTGCAGCAACGGGCTGGCCTTGGAGTCCAGCGAATCCAGCTGATGCTGGGCGAAGTAACCGACAACGGTGTTCTCGCCACGGGTCAAGCGGCCGGCCAATGGCGAGAGCTCACCGGCAAGGTTCTTGATCAGGGTCGATTTACCGGCGCCATTCGGGCCGAGCAGACCGATTCGCGCACCCGGGGTCAGTTGCAGCTTGACCTTCTCCAGCACGGCCTTGTCGCCGTAGCCCAGGCGGGCATCGGACAGGTCGATCAGCGGGCTGGAAATCTTCTGCGATTCACGGAAGACAAAGTCGAACGGCGAATCGACGTGGGCGGCGGTCAGCTCTTCCATCCGCTCCAGTGCCTTGATCCGGCTCTGGGCCTGACGGGCCTTGGTAGCCTGGGCCTTGAAGCGGGCGATGTAGCTTTCCATGTGCGCACGTTGCACCTGCTGCTTCTCGTACGCCTGCTGTTGCTGGGCCAGGCGTTCGGCACGGGCACGCTCGAAGGCGCTGTAGCCACCGCGGTACAGGGTGATCTTGCGCTGATCGACGTGGGCCACGTGGTCGACCACGGCATCGAGGAAGTCCCGGTCGTGGGAAATCAGCATCAAGGTGCCGGGATAACTCTTGAGCCACTCTTCGAGCCAGATGATGGCGTCGAGGTCCAGGTGGTTGGTCGGTTCGTCGAGCAGCAGCAGGTCCGATGGGCACATCAAGGCCTGCGCCAGGTTCAGGCGCATCCGCCAGCCACCGGAGAAATCCCCGACCTGGCGATCCATCTGCTCGTTGGTGAATCCAAGCCCGGCCAGCAGCTTGCGCGCCCGGGCATCGGCGGTGTAACCGTCGGCGCTGTCGAGTTCCGAGTGCAGTCGGGCCTGAGCGGCACCGTCATGGGCCGCTTCGGCTGCCGCCAGGTCGCGTTGCACCTGGCGCAGGCGCAGGTCGCCATCGAGCACGTAGTCGACCGCCAGGCGTTCGAGGGTGTCGACCTCTTGGCGCATGTGGGCGATACGCCAGTCGGCCGGCAGGAAGCAATCACCCGAGTCCGGGTGCAGCTCACCCCGAAGCAAGGCGAACAGGCTCGATTTGCCGGCGCCGTTGGCACCGATGAGGCCGGCTTTCTGGCCGGCGTGCAGGGTCAGCTCGGCGTCTTCTAGCAGACGTTGCGGGCCACGCTGTAAAGTCAGGTTCTGAAGTCGAATCATAATGGCGGCGGAGTCTACCAGCTTCGCTCGCAACTGGCGCGAGTAGCACTATGTCCTCTGACCTGTGGAGCTTTTCCCTAAGTACTTATGCCCAGCCCGGCGTTGAACCCGCATGCCTGCAATTGCAGTCGGCGGGCATCAATGTGTGCTTGCTCCTCTGCGGACTGTGGTTGGGAGAACGTGGCGTCGCCTTTAACGAACACCGATTGCAGCAACTGCGTAGCGTGGCCGAGCCGTGGGACGCAGACGTGGTGCGACCGTTGCGAGCCTTGCGGGTGAATTGGAAAGTCGTTGCCGCCGACGATGGCGAACTGAATGCTTTGCGCGAGCAAGTGAAGGCACTCGAACTGGAAGCCGAGCGACATCTGTTGGTACGACTGGAACGAACGGCGTTGAGTTGGCCGCAAGGTGAGGCGACCGATCTATCGGCCTGGCTCAATGGTGTGGCGGCAGGCGCCGCCCACCTGGACCGCGACGCGCTGCATCAGCTGCGCGTCGCGGTAACCGGCACTTAGGAAGCGCTGGTTGGGGTGGTTGCTGCGATCGATGCGGCGGCCGGCGTTGGCGCTGGCGTGCCTGTCGAGGTGGCTGCTGCTAAAGCAGACGGTGCACCCGGAGCCGGATTGGCTGGCTTGGCAACTGGCGCGGCGGCCGGCTTGGCGGCTACAGGTTTCACTGCTGGTTTTGCAGCTGGCTTCGCCGCCGCTGGCTTGGCAGCGGGCTTGGCGGTGGCCGGTTTGGCAGCAGCGGCTGGTTTAGCCGCAGCAGGTTTAGCCGCAGCAGGTTTGGCTGCCGGTTTAGCGGCTGGTTTAGCGGCCGGCTTGGCCGCTGCTTTTACAGCGGGTTTGGCCGCAGTTTTCGCAGCTGGTTTTGCAGCGGTTTTAGCCGCGACAGATTTGGCGGCCGGCTTCGCAGCAGGTTTCGCTGCTGCAGTTTTGGCTGCTGGTTTTGCTGCGGGTTTAGCGGCTGGTTTTGCAGCCGGTTTCGCGGCGGCGGTTTTAGCCACGGCTGGTTTGGCAGCAGCGGCTCTTGCAGCGGTAGGTCGTGCGGCGGCTGGTTTGGCAGCCGTGGTTTTAGCCGCAGGTTTTGCAGCGCTGGCAGCAGCCGGTTTTCTCGCAGCCGGTTTGGCTGCAGGTTTGGCTGCGGCAGTTTTAGCTGCTGGCTTGGCAGCTGCAGGTTTTGCGGCAGGTTTGGCCGGTGCTTTTGCAGCAGCCGGTTTGGCAGCGGCTTTCTTCGCAGGTGCCGCAGCAGGCTTGGCCGCACGCAAGGACAACACCTTGCCGACAGCCTCTTGTACACGACCGACGCCCTGGGCCAGTTTCAGGCTTTCCTGAGCATCGCGCTTGAGTTGCAGAATGTAGCCGCGGGTTTCCGATTGACGATCCTTGAGGGCATCAAGCAGCTCCTCAAGATCGGCCACTGCGCCCTTGGCCTTGGCTTGTGCCTTGGCTTTTCCGGCCGCCGCAGCGTCCTGCAATTTGGTGCGGGATTTGTGCAGTTTTTCTTGCGCTTTTCCGCGCTGCTTTTCCAGCTTGGCGAGCAGTTTTTCAGCATCAGCCAAGGCTTCGGAACAAGCGGTTTCCAGATGCTCGAGCAGGCTGCTCGAGAGTTGTTGGAGCAAGTGCAACGGAGTGTTTACTGGCTTCTTGGTGGCCGACATGGTTTACCTCCTGGCTGAAGTGAGTGCGGCTCATACTAGACCTCTGCTGCAACCGCCGCTAGGGCATGTTGACACTATCGAAAGCGCTGTGTTGCAAAGGATTGAAAAACTTCTACCTCGGCGCAAAAGCAGTTCACCGTTGCGCGCATTCTCGCTGGCATAATCGCCCGCAATTCAGGTCGGAGAGTGCCCATGTCGCGCTACCTTTTTTTATCGCTGTGCGTGTTTTTTTCGGTGGCCCAGGCCGGCGAAACAACGCAGGAAAATGAAGCCCACGATCTCGCTTACAGCCTGGGTGCAAGCCTTGGCGAACGCTTGCGCCAGGAGGTTCCCGACCTGCAACTCCAGGCATTGGTCGAAGGATTGCAGCAGGCCTATCAGGGCAAACCGCTGGCGCTGAAGGACGAGCAGATCCAACAGATACTGACCGAGCATGAAGCCCACATCGCCATGCAGTCCGACGAGCCGCAAAGCGAAATGGCACTGGAAAAAGAACAGCGTTTTCTCACCACAGAAAAAGCCAGGCCCGGCGTGCGCGAACTGGCTGATGGCGTGTTGCTGACCGAGTTGACGCCAGGTACCGGCGCCAAGGCCGGACCGAACGGCAAGGTGCAGGTGCTGTATATCGGTCGATTGCCCGACGGCACTGTGTTCGATCAGAACAGTCAGCCACAGTGGTTCAGTCTCGACAGCGTGATCGCCGGATGGCGCAGTGCACTGCAAAACATGCCGGTCGGGGCGAAATGGCGACTGGTGATTCCATCGGCTCAGGCCTATGGCGCCGACGGTGCCGGTGACGTGATCGCACCATTCACACCACTGGTGTTCGAAGTCGAACTGCGCGGTGCCACCAGCTGACGATGTAAACGAAAAACGGCGTGCCTTGGCACGCCGTTTCCGGATCTTGCAGAGAAGTGCTTCAGGCCTGAACCGAGTCGGCTTCCTTGTGGGCGGTGTGCAGCACTTCGATCAGGCAGTCTTCCAGCTCAAAGCGCTCATGCAACAGTCCGCCGAGTGTCTTGAACTCTTCGGCGACACACTTACCTGCGTCACACAGGTCATTGAAGGCGAGCAGCTTTTCGGTGATGACGTCGATCCGCGGGTAGATGGTCTCGGCGAGCTCCAGGCCACGCTTGTCGTTGAAGGCCTTGGCCTCCCCCGTCAGCTGCTCGTAGATCTCGAAGTGCCCGGCCGATACATAATCGACCAGCACGCCGCAGAATTCCTGCAAGGGCTTGCGGTTCTCACCCAGCGCCTCAGGCTTTGCGCCGAGAGCGTCATAGGCCCCGATCAGTTCGTGTCGTTCCTGCAACCAGCGATCGATCAGCAGGTGCACTCCGCCCCAGCGTTCCTGAGCATTCTGACAACTTTCGAGCATGGTGATCTCTCTTCCCTTGTGGGTCAGCTGCTCTATGCCCGCTCGCCTCTTGTAACGTCGGTGGGCGGTCAGGCAGAGCGTCATCGAGCAACATAATTCCAATGACACGTGCGGGCCAGATTATGCCCGCACGACACTGGCTTCAAGGTACGCAGGCGATAAAGTTCATACAAGTGTTTAATCACCCGCAAAGGCCCGGTGCGACGACTCGCCGCTGAGTGGTCGCTGATAGCCGGTCCAGACCAGTCGCAGCGACTGGTAAACGGCCAGAATCATCATCGCGACGAAGAGCAGCAGGCTCCACTCGGTGAGACTCAGATCGAACAGCGTCCAGGAAATTTCCACACAATCGGCAGCGCCCTTGAACATTTGCTGTACGACCGAAAGCCACGGAGAATTGGCCAACAGGTCCGCCAGATGAGTCGAGCACGCCGCTACCTGTTCCGCTGGAAGGCTTTGCAGCAGGACCTGTCGCCATGCAGTGACAGTGCCGGCCAGGCTGCAACAAAGACTGAACAGCCAATAGAGAACGTTTCCGATGCGACCGGGGCCATGAACCGAAGCCATCAGGCAGACGCCGGTAAGGAGCGCCAGGCAAAACCGCTGCACAAGACACAAGCCACAAGGCCGCAGGCCGACTGCATATTCCAGGTAGTAGGAAACACCCATCGCCAGGGCACCCGCAATGAAAGCCATGAAAAACAAGGAGCGTGAGCAGGCCAAAGACATGGCTTTTCCGTAAAAGTAGTGACAGACCATTACGGTAGAGGAAAGCGCGACAGCCTTTCAAGGCAAGTGCCCACAGAGACTTCAGCGCAGGTGTAGGGAAATCCCGACGCAGACGAGAGGATAAAATGTAGTCCTCTGTAGGACTTTGTCTGCGATGAGATTTCGCGACTGAATTTCAACTAATCATCGCACTGCGGCGAGGGTGATTGCCCCCTCGTCGCAGGTCATCGCTCAGGCGCCGGAGCCCGGTGCCTGCGAGTGGGTCAAGCGCCGACTGGCGTTGGCAGAGGGGCCGCGAGCAAGCGCTCATCCAACAACCCCAGGCCTTCCTGAAACAGCTGGTTGCTGCGCTCCGCATCGCCCATTTGCGCCAGCAAGCGTGCCAGCTCGGCACAGGCTTCCGGATTGCGCTGTACACGCAGGCTGCTTTCCAGATAGTCCCGGGCCTTGCCCCACAAACTGTTTTGCAGGCATAGACGACCCAGTGTCAGCAGCAGGCCCGGATCGGCCGGGTGGTCCTTGAGCCAGCCTTCGGCGGCCTGCAACTGGCGGGCCGGATCATTGCCGCGAACCAGTCCGTAGAGACGTGCCAGATGACTGTCGTAGCTGCGCTTGAGCGCGGTGCGCAGCACTTCTTCGGCCTCGACCTGAGCCCCCAGTTGCCGCAACTGCTCGGCATACGCCAGCACCAGTTGCGGCTCCTGACGCTGTGCCGAAGTCAGTTGCTGCCAGGCACGTTCCAGCGATTGCAGCCCCACCGTTCCGTCTTCTTCCCGTTGCGCCGCCAGGGACAGGTTCGCCCCCCAGGCCCGACGCTCCAGCTCGGCGAGCTCCGCCGCCGGCAGGATTTTGTCCTTACGCAGCTCCGGCAGCAGGCGAATCACTGCCGACCAGTCACCACGTTGCTGAAGCAGGCGCTGCAATTGACGCAGGGTCTGTGCGTTATGAGGATGGCGTTCACGCATGGCTTGCAGGGTGGCCAGGGCGCCTGCGGTATCACCGCGATCGGTCTGTAACTGGGCGTGGCTCAAGGCGATCGCCAACTCGGCCTGGGGCTGACGCTCGAGGGCGCGCTCCAGCAAGTTGTCGCTTTCTTCGTGATTGCCGAGTTCGTTCGCTGCACGGGCAGCGCCGAGGTAGTAAAGCAGCGGCTGACGCTCGGCTTCGGCAGCCCGATGCAAGTGACGTTGCGCGCTGGCCCAGCGACCCTCGGCCAGGTCCAGCTGACCGTGCTCGATCGCCACCTGCACTCGACGGCTGCGGTTACGCCGTGACCACGGATTGACCACGCCACTGGAAGCCATCACCAGTTCGACCAGCGACCTGATGCCCCAGATCACCAGCCAGAGCACAGCCACCAGCGCCAAAGTAGCCCACAGGCTCGACTCATAACGGAAGGTCTTGTAGGCAATCAGCACGTAGCCGGAATGCTCGGCAATCGCCAGCCCCAGCGCAGCGGCAGCGGCGATCACGAGGAACACGATCACATAGAGGCGTCTCATGGCGTGGCCTCCGGCGCGGCGCTCGCGGCAGGCCTGGCCAGTGGCTTGACCGAATCCTCGGCGTTGACGTTGCGCCGCTCCAGGTACCCCTGCACCGCGCTCAGGGTGCCGGTCATATCCGGCGTGACGACGGTGACAGGTTGCACGCTCAACTCGGCCACCTGTTCAAGCATGACTTTGCTTTGTACGTTGTCCGGATTGAAGTTGCCCTTGAGGATGTCCCGCGCCTCGTCCAGCACTTGGGAGTAAACCGCCGGCTGGCCATTGAGTGCGGCCCACTGTGCCTGCTCCAGCGCCAGGCTCAGGGCCAGGCGTACCTGGCTCAGGCTCTGGCCGGCCAGCAATGGGCGAACGTTCTTGTCGGCATTGAAGTCGATGCGGATGTAGCGCGAAATCTGATCCCACCATTGCGCCCAGCGACTGGCACCGTCGCCATCGGCAGTCAGGCCCAGCAGCGAATCGCCACGGTCCTTGTACTCCGGTGCCAGCTCGGTGAGGCTGGCCACTTGATCGCGCAGCGCACCCAGACGCAGAAACAGCCCGGTGCGATCCGGTTGTTCGGTGCTGCGCAAGGCGATCAGGGTCTTGGCCACCTGCTCGCGAGCGGCAAAGGAGCCCGGATCGTTTTGCTCACGCAGTATCTCGTCGGCACCCTGGACCAGTGCCTGGGCACTGCTGATGTCCTGCAAGGCGGACAGTCGCAGGCTGGCCAGACGCAGCAGGTGCTCGGCCTCGGCCAGACGCCAGTCTTTGCGGCTGGCACCGAGAACGGTTTCCAGCCGTTGGTTCAACCGCTGCTGATCACCTTGCAGCTGAATCACCAGACGACTGCGTGCTTCCAGTTCATCGGCGGGAGGCAATTGCGCCAAGCGTGCGCTCAGGCGCTCCTCATTGAGCTTGAGGTTTTGCGCCTGGTCATTCAGCGCCTGCACCTGGCTCAGTTGCTGCTGATTATTGGCCTGCAGGTGACGCACCTGCCAGACACCCCAACCGCCCACCGCTACACCGGCCGCGCCCAACAGCAGCGCGATGATTGCCAGACCATTGCCTCGACGCTGCTCGGCAGCAGGTGGCGGCGGCGGCATTTCATCAACAGGTGCATCAACAGGTGCATCAAGCACCGGTCGCGAGTCATCTTTAGGCAAGGCTGTTTCGCTCACGTATCCATCCTTTGCATTAGAAAACGGGTACGGGATGCTCCCGTAACGCCGTCAGCAAGGCCGCGGCACTGGCGCCACGACAATCCACAACTGTTTTGGCCCCGGCGGCACGCGCCAGCTCGGCAACCCTGGGGCTCGGTACAAACAACGGCAACCGCGCCAACTGCGGCCAGGCATCGCCGGCCAGTTGATGCAGGTGCTCAAAACCTTGTCCACTGCTGACCACCAGCCCGTTCAGGCGTTCCGCCTGGATCCGTTGCGGCAGTAGCGTCGGCGGGTAAATCGGCAATCCCCGGCGGTACAGTTCCAGATACTCGACACTAGCACCAAGCTCACGCAAACGCTCAGCCAGCAACTCGCGCCCGCCCTCCCCGCGCAGGATCAGCACTCGTGCATCGGGTTGTGCAATAGCCTCGCGCAGTCGGGAAAGTTCGAGCAAGGCTTCACTGTCATCGCCTTCTGCCGGGAAGCTCACGTCCAGCCCGTGATCCCCGAGGATCTGCGCGGTCGCCGCGCCGACGCTGAACCACTTCACACCGGGCGGTGTTGGCCAATACCGCTCGAGCAGTTCGACGCCGATCCGGGCGGCCGGCTTGCTGACCACGATGACGGCGCAGAACTGATCCAGCGCCAGAATCACCTGGCGCATTGTGTCAGTGGCCTCAATGGGCATGATGTCCAAAAGCGGCAGACTGTTACTGAATATCCCCTGCTCGGCCAAAAAACTGCTCAGCGCCGCCGCTTCTTCGGCGGGACGCGTCAGCAGCAAGCGCCAGCCGATCACTCGTGACCAGCCTCGCCATAGACCGCTTTGAGGATGGCGTCGGCACCCTGGCTGAGCAGGTCTTCGGCGACTCGCACACCCAGTGCCTCGGCATCGCCGCGAGGGGCGCGGGCTTGTGCGCTGAGCAGCAGGCCACCGCCTGGATCGCCCACCAGCCCGCGCAACCAGACCTGGTCACCCTCCAGCACGGCGTAGCAGGCAATCGGCACCTGGCAGCCGCCATTGAGGTGCTTGTTGAGGGCTCGTTCGGCGGTCACGCGGGTGGCGGTGTCCTGGTGATGCAGGGGTGTCAGCAACGCATGGATTTCACTGTCGGCGCTGCGGCATTCGATACCCACCGCGCCCTGGCCACCGGCCGGAAGGCTGTCGTCGACGCTGATGGCCGAGGTGATGCGGTCTTCGAATCCCAGGCGGATCAGGCCGGCAGCGGCGAGGATGATGGCGTCGTATTCGCCGGCATCGAGCTTGGCCAGGCGGGTGTTGACGTTGCCGCGCAGGAAGCGGATTTCCAAATCCGGGCGACGGGTCAGCAATTGAGCCTGGCGGCGCAGGCTGGAGGTACCGACGATGCTGCCCTGTGGCAACTCATCCAGGTTGGTGTAAGTGTTGGAAACGAAGGCATCGCGCGGGTCTTCCCGCTCGCAGATACAGAACAGACCGAGGCCTTCGGGGAAGTCCATCGGCACATCCTTCATGGAGTGCACGGCGATGTCGGCTTCATTTTCCAGCAGCGCGGTTTCGAGTTCCTTGACGAACAGGCCCTTGCCGCCGATTTTCGACAGCGGAGAGTCAAGCAGCTTGTCACCACGGCTGACCATGGGGACGAGGGTCACCAGCAGGCCCGGATGGGCTGCTTCAAGACGGGCCTTAACGTATTCGGCCTGCCACAGGGCGAGAGCGCTTTTGCGGGTGGCGATGCGGATCTGGCGAGAGGACATGGATCAATCCGTACTGAATAGATATGACGGATAATAACAGCTCAGCCAAATCCACTTTGACTTGTATCAGATACTACTCGGCCTCCCTGGCCCCGGATGTCCGGCAATCGGGTGTGAAATTGGCCTGCGAACAGCTTTTTAAAGCTGTTGCATCATTTTGCGTACCCCAGCCACATGACGACGGCTGACGATCAGCGCATCACCGTTGAGGCCTTTGAGGAACAGCTGAAAATGCCCCAGGGGTGTGCGTTGCAATCGCTCGATACGCTCGCGGGCAACCAGTGCATTGCGATGGATACGCACGAAACGGTCACCGAATTCATCTTCGAGGGCCTTGAGCGGCTCATCGAGCAACACTTCGCCGCTTTCGTGGCGCAAGGTCACGTATTTGTGGTCGGCAATGAAATACACCACCTGATCCAGCGGAATCAGCTCAATCCCTTTACGGGTTCGGGCGCTGATATGGCTGCGCGGGCCGTTGCCGCTTTCGGCAGCAGGGCGGGTCAGGGCGGAGAGCTGGGCACGATTGGGGCGCTCGGCTCTCTTTAATGCGTCATGTAATTGTTCAGTTCTCACAGGTTTCACCAGATAGCCTACGGCGCTGGCCTGTAAGGCTTCCACGGCAAATTCATCGGGCCCGGCGCAGAACACCACGGCGGGGGGAGTTTCGCGTTCACACAACCGAGCAGCCACTTGCAGGCCATCCAGGCCGGGCATGCGGATATCGAGCAGCACGATATCCGGCTTGTGGCTGTCGATCAGTGCCAACGCCTCTTCGCCATTCGTGGCACTAGGCTCCAGGACACTGTACCCCTCGAGTTCGCCAACCATTCGGCTCAGGCGCTCGCGGGCCAAGGGTTCGTCATCAACGATCAGGACATTCATATTGCGCTGGATTCCTGCGTGAGTCTCGCACAAGGATAGCGTAGACAGGTGAAGTGACGTCCGTCACCGCGATCCACGCTAAGACTAGCGCGAGCGTCAAAAAGTGCCGCTGGTCCGACGGCTAAATTTTCATCTGCCGGGCGATTGGCGGCCCAGGCCCGCGTTGGCGATGCATCGCCACAGGGTTTGCTGATACGCAATATGAACACCCCACTCTTCTTATAGTCAGCGGCTGCACCGAGAAATGCGCTGATCCTACTGTCCAACTGTAGACGGTTGCCGGGACGATATTGCTCAATTGGAAAATATCGTTCGGCAAAAATGCGCGGCTCTTGCCCCGGCCCGGACTTTCCCTCCCCCAAAAAAACGTATCGACCAGTGTCAGCGACAGGATTGGCAACCCTGTTATTATCCGCGCCAGCGTTCCACGCCTTCTTACTTCAAGCCGATACGAGCGAATTCATGAGCACTGACAAGACCAATCAGTCCTGGGGCGGCCGCTTCAGTGAACCCGTCGACGCCTTCGTCGCCCGCTTCACCGCCTCCGTCACCTTCGACCAGCGCCTGTATCGCCACGACATCATGGGCTCAATCGCCCACGCCACCATGCTGGCCAAGGTCGGCGTGCTGACCGATGCCGAGCGCGACAGCATCATCGATGGCCTGAACACCATCCAGGGTGAAATCGAGGCCGGTCAGTTCGACTGGCGCATCGACCTCGAAGACGTCCACATGAACATCGAGGCGCGCCTGACCGACCGCATCGGCGTGACCGGTAAAAAACTGCACACCGGCCGCAGCCGTAACGATCAGGTCGCCACCGACATCCGTCTGTGGCTGCGTGACGAGATCGACCTGATCCTGGCCGAAATCACCCGCCTGCAAAAAGGCCTGCTGGAGCAGGCCGAGCGCGAAGCCGCCAGCATCATGCCGGGGTTCACCCACCTGCAGACCGCACAACCGGTGACGTTCGGGCACCACATGCTGGCTTGGTTCGAAATGCTCAGCCGCGACTACGAACGCCTGGTCGACTGCCGCAAGCGCACCAACCGCATGCCACTGGGCAGCGCGGCACTGGCCGGCACCACCTACCCGATCGATCGCGAATACACCGCCCAACTCCTGGGTTTCGACGCGGTTGGCGGCAATTCGCTGGACAACGTCTCCGATCGTGATTTCGCCATCGAATTCTGCTCGGCGGCCAGTATCGCGATGATGCACCTGTCGCGTTTCTCCGAAGAGCTGGTGCTGTGGACCAGCGCGCAGTTCCAGTTCATCGATCTGCCCGACCGTTTCTGCACCGGCAGCTCGATCATGCCGCAAAAGAAAAACCCGGACGTGCCTGAGCTCGTGCGTGGCAAGACCGGTCGCGTGTTCGGCGCGCTGATGGGCCTGCTGACCCTGATGAAAGGCCAGCCTTTGGCCTACAACAAGGACAACCAGGAAGACAAGGAACCGCTGTTCGACGCCGCCGACACCCTGCGCGATTCGCTGCGGGCCTTTGCCGACATGGTCCCGGCGATCAAGCCCAAGCACGCGATGATGCGCGAAGCGGCCCTGCGCGGCTTCTCCACCGCCACCGACCTGGCCGACTACCTGGTGCGTCGCGGCCTGCCATTCCGTGATTGCCACGAAATCGTCGGCCATGCCGTGAAGTACGGCGTGGACAGCGGCAAGGACCTGGCGGAAATGAGCCTGGAAGAACTGCGCAAGTTCAGCGACCAGATCGACCAGGACGTGTTCGCCGTGCTGACCCTGGAAGGCTCGGTCAATGCCCGTAACCACATCGGCGGCACCGCGCCGGCGCAGGTGAAGGCTGCAGTGGCTCGCGGTCAGGCGCTCCTCGCCAGCCGCTAAAAGCTTCGCGGGCAAGCCCGCTCCCACAAGGATCCAGTACTTGCCAAAAATCCATGGCAAACAAAGAAACCTGTGGGAGCGGGCTTGCCCGTGATGACTGACCTCAAAACGCTACGAAACTTATCTCTTGGACGCGATCATCGCCATAAACGCAGGCATCGCCGCGTCCTTGTCCGCCGCAATCCGCTGCACGTTCGGATTGTCCCCCAGACGCTCCAGTAGCGCCTTGGCCGCCGGCAATTGCGCCAACAGATCGATATCAAACAGCTTCTTCGCCACACCACACGCCAACGGCACGCTGTACAGGAAGTACAGATCCGCCACGCTCAAGCTGTCGCCGGCCACATACGGGCTGAATTTGCCGTGCCGGCCCAGCGCCGCCATCCCCAGCAACAATTCGGCTTTGGTTTTTTCCTTGATCGAATCCGGCAGGGTCATGCCGAAAAAGGCTTCGGGATAGCAGGCCCGGCCTGGCAATTCGATGTACAGCTCGATTTCCTTGGCCAGTGCCAGCACCTGCGCGCGCTCGAACGGATCGCTCGGCAGCAGCGGCGTGCCTTCCTGGCTTTGCTCGATGTATTCGAGGATCACGCTGGTTTCATTGATGAAGCCCTGCTCTACCTGCAGCACCGGGACCTTTCCGCGAGGGCTGATGGCCAGTGCCTCGGGGCTGGTGCCAGCGTAAAACGGTACTTCTTCGAAGGGCAGGCCTTTTTCCAGCAGCGCCAGTTTGACCATGTTGTAGTAGTTACTGACGGAGAATCCATAAAGCTTGATCATCACAAAGCCTCCAGGCCATGCGGGGTGGGCAGTGCCTGTTTATAGAACGCTGCCGGGATTCTTGCCAGCAGCATCACGCCGCTGAATGCGGGTAAACTGGCCGCCTTTCCCTGAGGAGCCTGCCATGAGCGAGCCAACCGATATCGACAACGACGAAGAAGAGTTCGCCGAAACCACCCTGATCCAGGCCATCGAAAACCAGATCGAAAGCGACAACCCGCCGGCTGCCAAGGCGACGTTCAACAAGCTGACGCTGGTGGGTTACGAGCGGGAAGAAATCCTCAACCTGATGGCCCACGTTTTGGCGGTAGAAATCGACGCGATCCTCGAAGAAGACCGCGCGTTCAACACCGAATGGTACGAAGCTGCCCTGCGCGCCTTGCCCGAGTTGCCGCCGGAAAAGCAGTAAGCCCACACCTCCCTGTAGGAGCGAGCCCGCTCGCGAAAAACCCGAGAGCGCCACGGGGCATCTGGTTTTACGCGTCATCGTTGACGACCTTCGCGAGCAAGCTCGCTCCTACAGAGTAAAAAAACCCTGTCGCGAGCACTGGACATGCCGGACAAGCGGGTTCACCTTAGGGGCGCTGTCGTCCAATTCCTAGAAAGTCTGGAGTCCTTATGTCGCTTACCCCTGAGTTGGTTGCCGAACTGGAAGTCCTCGCACTCTTCAACCTGGACAGTTCCCAGGAAGGTCTGAAAATTCATCAGACCGCTGCCCCGAAACACATTGCCGCCGCCAAACGCCTCTTTGAAAAAGAACTGACCGACCAGCCTGATGGCGGTTACCTGACCAGCCTGGGTCGTGACGCCGCGCAAAATGTGCAAACCGTGCTGACCATTCTTAACGCCGAAGTAACAGCCTGAATTCTGCCGCATCGCCCACGGAGACCCCGACCCAGGGATTTCCGCGGGCACATCCCCCTGATTTCTGTCTGCAGCCGATAGAAATCTGACGCCAGAAAAACAAAATCAGCTTAAAAGTCCTCGCCTCAAGGCGCTAAACTGCCCCTCATCCGAAGCCCCACGTCCGAGCCCTGCGAGCCGGTTTGAGCTGACATGACGCGCACCCACGAAATCCGCCCCGATCTGGACGAGGGAATCGACCGCAAGGTTCTCAGCCAGCTGCGCGCACGTTTTCTGAAACTCAACGAAGGACGCATGGCTCGCGCCATGGAAGGGTTGTCGACCCGCCAGCAAGGGGTCCTGACCTTGCTGCCGCTGTTTTTCCACGTTAACCATCCGCTGTTGCCCGGTTACGTTTCCGGCAGTACGCCGGCCGGGCTGTCGAATTTCGAGCCGGATGCCAATGTCCTCGCTGAAGCCCAGCGCCTGACCCGCTCGTTTTCCTACAAGCCGCGCCACGGCAGCAACCCGCCGAGGCCGATTCACGGACTGTTCCTGATGGGCAGCCTCGGCACCCTGGCCCAGGCCGACCAGAGCGACATGGATGTGTGGGTCTGCCATGGACCGGACCTGACCGAAAACGAACTCGCCGAGCTGCGCAAGAAATGCCAGTTGCTGGAAGCCTGGGCTGCCAGCCAGGGCGCCGAAGCGCATTTTTTCCTGATCGACCCGAGCCGTTTCGTCCGCGGTGAGCGCGATACCCAGCTGAGTTCGGAAGATTGCGGCACCACCCAGCACTACCTGTTGCTGGACGAGTTTTACCGCACCGCGATCTGGCTCGCCGGGCGCACACCGATCTGGTGGCTGGTGCCGGTCTACGAAGAGTCGAGCTACGACCGCTACACCCATGCCTTGATCTCCAAACGCTTCATCCGTGCCGATGAAACCCTCGACCTCGGCAACCTGGCCTACATCCCGCCCGGCGAATTTATCGGTGCCGGGCTCTGGCAGTTGTTCAAGGGCATCGAGTCGCCCTACAAGTCGGTACTCAAGCTGCTGCTGACAGAGGTTTACGCCAGTGAACACCCCAGGGTCCATTGCCTGAGCCTGCGCTTCAAGCAAGCGGTGTTCGCCAACCGCCTCGACCTCGACGAACTGGATCCGTATGTCGTGGTGTATCGGCGTATCGAGGAATACCTGATCGCCCGCAACGAACCGGAACGGCTGGAACTGGTGCGGCGCGCGCTGTACCTGAAGGTCAATCGCAAACTCACCGGCAACAGCCGCGCCCAGAGCTGGCAGCGCTCCTTGCTCGAACGCCTGACCCATGAATGGCACTGGGACCAGCGCCAACTGACCCTGCTCGACAGCCGCAGCCAGTGGAAAGTCCGCCAGGTCAGCTCCGAGCGGCGGGCACTGGTCAACGAGCTGAACTACAGCTACCGCTTCCTCACGCAGTTTGCCCGTCACGAACAAACGGTCAGCCGCATCAACAAGCGCGACCTGAATGTCCTCGGCCGCCGCCTGTACGCCGCTTTCGAGCGCAAGGCCGGTAAAGTCGAATTCATCAATCCCGGCATCGCCCCGGACCTGGCTGAAGACACCCTGACGCTGGTGTACGCACCGAACAGGAAAGAGCCGGGGCAAAGCCAGTGGGGCTTGTACAACGGCAGCCTGACGGCACTGGAGTGGGAGCATTTCGCGCCGATCAAACGCAGCCGTCACTTGCTCGAACTGCTGACTTGGTGCCACCGCAATGGCGTGATCGACAGCAGTACCCGCCTGGCCTTGCACCCCGGCACCAGCGACTTGAGCGAATTCGAACTGTTCAACCTGCTCGGCAGCCTGCAACAGACCATCGCCCTGCCCTTGCCCACCGTCGCCGAGGAACCTCTGTTGCGCGCCAGCGTGCCGAGTGAAGTGCTGATCCTGGTGAATGTCGGCATCGATCCGCTCAAGCACCATCGCGACCTGAACATCCTCATGACCACCGAGCGCACCGACTCCCTGAGCTACGCCGGTGTCCGGGAAAATCTGGTGCTGACTCTGGACCAGGTGACGCTCAATAGCTGGAACGAAGTGTTGGTCGGCCGCTACGACGGCCCCCACGCCCTGCTCGACTGCATCCGCGACTACCTCAACAACCTGCCGGCCGGACCACAACAGCCGAAGCTGCGGGTGCGTTGCTTCTGCCATAACCGCGCGCAGTTCATTGCCCAACGGGTGGAAGAAATCCTCGATACCGCGCAGAACCTTCTGCTCAGCCGGCTCAATCATCGCTACCTGATCCAGGTCCAGCAGCACTACCACGTGCTGGAGTTGGTGCCGGGCCAGGTCCAGCACATCGCGCTGGCCACTCTGCCGGCGCTGATCGATTACCTGGGCGAAGAAATGGCGAGCTACAGCCCGTTGCACCTCGATCCGAAGGCACTGGAAGACCACGACCTTGCGCTGTTCCTGCCAACGGGCCAACCGGACTGCATTCAAGTGTTCTATAGGGTCAACGAAGATCAGGCTGATCTGTACGTGCTCGATGAGTTCAACGCCCTGTGGCAGCAACGCCTGCCCTGGCACGATGAGCAAAGCCTGCTGGTGCCGCTGCAGCGTTTCCTGCAATCGATCCAGTACCGTCGCGATGCCTTGTTGCCGATGGACGCAGCCCACCCGCTGAACCTCGACACCCTGTACTGCCAGTTGCTACCGTCAGGCCCTGGCCGCGCACGCCGCATCGAAGCCCGGCCGGTGCCGCAGACGCCAGTGAACAAGCCGTTCTACGACGTGCAGGCGATCGTCGGCAAAGCCGCACCGGGTCAGGTGCAGGTGACGCTGTATTGCAATCAACGGGAATTTTCCGAGCTGGAACATGGCGACCAGTTGTTCCGCGTTGTCGCCCGGGAAATCGTCGGGCAGCGCCGGGAAACCGAACGCTACCGCTGCTACATCACCGACCTCGACCTGTCAGGCCTGCTCGGCGAAGGTCAGAGTTCCACCCATCTGTACCTGCGCTACAAAGCCGACCTGGAGCACGCATTGAACGAGGCGCTCGATCAGGTCTGAGGGGGAGTCACTCCGGGAACGCGCCGCCATTGGCCGGCTGCGATTCGACTTCCAGCAGTGTCAGCTTCAGGGTCTTGCCGCCCGGAGCTGGCCAATCGATGTGCTGGCCAGCCTTCAGGCCGAGCAGCGCACTGCCCACCGGCGCCAGGATCGAGACCTTGCCTTCGTCGGCATTCGCATCCTTGGGGTACACCAGGGTCAGGTGGTAGTCCTTGCCACTGCCTTCTTCGCGGCAATGCACTCGGGAATTCATGGTCACGACATCCGCCGGCACTTCATCGTGACCGACCACGGTATCGGCGCGATCCAGTTCGGTTTGCAGCGCAATAACGCCCGGCAGCGTGTCGTCCAGGCTGTCGATCAGACGCTCCAGACGCTGGACGTCCAGACGGGTAAGGGTGATGGAAGGTGAGGTCATGATCTGGGCAGACTCCTTTCTTCTGCACGAAAAAAGCAAAACCCCGCCAGAAAAAGGCGGGGTTTTCACAAGCCTCGATGGGTTGAGGCGTTTCTGGACACTATCACAGCTCAAAAAATATACAAGTCATGGCCAAACCGACGCTATGGACTTGTAGAGAACTCCTGTGGCGAGGGGGCTTGCCCCCGTTCGGCGGCGCAGTAGCCGTAAAAACTTGGGCCCGCTACGCGACCCAACGGGGGCAAGCCCCCTCGCCACAATGACTCACTAGGCTGAAGCTTTGCGGTGGGCAGCCTGCTCGCAAATGACGCGCCGACGCTGATCATCGGCCGAACGCCACTCACGAATATCTTCGACATGACGGAAGCAGCCCAGACACACTTTTTGCTCGTCCAGCCGGCACACACCGCTGCAGGGCGACGGTACCGCCGGGCTGACATTGCTGTAGAGCGGTTTGGGCGCACGGACAGGCGCAGGCTGGGTCACGATCTCACAGGCCTTCGAAATCGAGTTCGACACCGGCCTGCTGCTGGACGATACGCTCAAGCATTTCACCCAACTGCTCTTCGCTCTTGTCGCACATCCAGCGCTCGCTTTCTTCGTCGTAGTCGAAGTGGAAACCACCGGATACCGCCGCCAGCCACAGCTGGCGCAGCGGCTCCTGGCGACTGAAGATCAACTGGCTGCCGTTCTCGAACTTGACCGTCAGCACGCCGGCCGAGCTTTCGAGGTCGATATCCAGGTCGCTTTCGTCAAAGATGTCCTCCAGGGATTGCTGGGTGGCATCGACCAGGTCATGGAAACGCGCTTCGGACAAACTCATTACGGCAACCTCAAAAAGTGTCTGATCAGGCTCAAGCGCCGCAAGATACGACCGAGCTCCGTCGATTGCAAAGGATAACGACCTGTGGGATTGCATGATACCGACCGGCATCGGGCCGAGCCCCGCCGGACGGGCGGTCCGTTGCATAGGCAAGCTGCCGGGTGGCCGGTATACTCCGGCGCAATTAATGCATTTTCAAGGATTTCGCCATGAAGCGCCTGATCTCTTCCCTTGCTGCGCTCCTCGCGGTTGCCTGCCTTGTGTCGGCCTGCGGTCAAAAAGGCCCGCTGTACCTGCCCGATGAAGACCAGGACCCTGTGGAGCAAGCCAAGTCGTCGCAGCAGCAGCCTGCCTCCAAAGCACACAAGCACGACGTCTACCAATAATAAGGGAACCTCATGGACGCTTTTAACTACCGTGACGGTGAACTGTTCGCGGAAGGTGTTGCCCTGTCTGCCATCGCCGAGCGCTTTGGTACACCCACCTACGTTTACTCGCGCGCGCACATCGAAGCCCAATACCTGGCTTACGCCGATGCGCTGGTCGGCACACCGCACCTGGTGTGCTACGCGGTCAAGGCCAACTCCAACCTGGGTGTCCTGAATGTCCTGGCGCGTCTTGGCGCCGGTTTCGACATCGTCTCCCGTGGCGAGCTGGAACGCGTACTGGCCGCTGGCGGCAGCGCCGACAAGATTGTGTTCTCCGGCGTCGGCAAAACCCGCGACGACATGCGTCGCGCCCTGGAAGTCGGCGTGCACTGCTTCAACGTCGAATCCACCGACGAGCTGGAACGCCTGCAGGTGGTCGCCGCCGAACTGGGCGTTCGCGCGCCGATTTCGCTGCGCGTGAACCCGGACGTCGATGCCGGCACCCACCCGTACATTTCCACCGGTCTCAAAGAGAACAAGTTCGGCATCGCCATCGCCGACGCCGAAGACGTGTACGTGCGTGCCGCGCAGCTGCCGAACCTGGAAGTGGTCGGCGTCGATTGCCACATCGGCTCGCAACTGACCACCCTGCCGCCGTTCATCGACGCTCTCGACCGCCTGCTGGGCCTGGTCGATCGCCTTGGCGATTGCGGCATCTACCTGCGCCACATCGATCTCGGTGGTGGCCTGGGCGTGCGATACAAGGACGAGGAGCCGCCACTGGCTGCCGACTACATCAAGGCCGTGCGCGAGCGTCTCGACGGCCGTGACCTGGCGCTGGTGTTCGAGCCGGGCCGCTTCATCGTCGCCAACGCCGGCGTGCTGCTGACTCAGGTCGAGTACCTCAAGCACACCGAACACAAAGACTTCGCCATCGTCGACGCCGCCATGAACGACCTGATCCGCCCAGCGCTGTATCAGGCCTGGATGGACGTCACTGCCGTGAGCCCGCGCACCTCCGCTGCCCGCGCCTACGACATCGTCGGCCCGATCTGCGAGACCGGCGACTTCCTGGCCAAGGATCGTCAGCTGGCGCTGGAGGAAGGCGACCTGCTGGCCGTGCATTCGGCCGGTGCCTACGGGTTTGTCATGAGTTCCAACTACAACACCCGCGGCCGTGCCGCAGAAGTGTTGGTGGACGGTGATCAGGCATTTGAAGTGCGTCGCCGTGAAACGGTAGCCGAGTTGTATGCTGGCGAAAGCCTGCTGCCGGAGTAAAACCATGCTGCTGCGTTTTACCAAGATGCACGGCCTGGGCAATGATTTCATGGTCCTCGACCTGGTCAGCCAGCACGCGCACATTCTGCCCAAGCATGCCAAGCAATGGGGTGACCGGCACACCGGCATCGGTTTCGACCAGTTGCTGATCGTTGAAGCGCCGAGCAACCCGGACGTGGATTTCCGCTATCGGATCTTCAACTCCGACGGTTCCGAAGTGGAACAGTGCGGCAACGGTGCGCGCTGCTTCGCCCGTTTCGTGCTCGACAAGCGCCTGACTGCAAAACGTGTGATTCGCGTCGAGACCAAAAGCGGCGTCATCGAGCTCGACGTGCGTAACGACGGCCAGATCAGCGTCAACATGGGCGCCCCGCGCCTGGTACCGGCGGATATTCCGTTCCAGGCACCGGAGCAGGCCAAGAGTTATCAGGTCGACGTCGACGGCACCCCGGTCGATCTGGCCGCCGTGTCCATGGGCAACCCCCATGCCGTGCTGCGGGTCAGCGATATCAACAACGCGCCGGTGCATGAGCTGGGCCCGAAAATCGAACATCACCCGCGCTTCCCGGCACGGGTCAATGTCGGTTTTCTCCAGGTCATCGACCGGAGCCGCGCGCAATTGCGCGTCTGGGAACGTGGAGCCGGGGAAACCCAGGCTTGCGGAACCGGCGCCTGTGCCGCCGCAGTGGCCGCGATCAGCCAGGGGTGGATGGATTCGCCGCTATTGATCGACCTGCCTGGCGGGCGCTTGTCCATCGAATGGGCAGGCCCTGGCCAACCGGTGATGATGACCGGCCCGGCAGTGCGCGTATATGAAGGACAAGTGCGTCTTTGAGTGAGCGAAATCCATGACCGACAAGCCTCAGGTACCCGCACGACAAGCTGACGAATCACCGTCCGAAAGCCTCGAGGCGGCGGCTGTAGCCGCGTACCTGGAGGCTCATCCGGACTTCTTCGTCGAGCACGAAGAACTGCTCCCGTCCCTGCGTATCCCCCATCGGCGCGGCGATACCGTGTCGCTGGTCGAGCGTCAGATGACCATCCTGCGCGACCGCAACATTGAACTGCGTCATCGCCTGTCGCATTTGATGGACGTGGCCCGGGACAACGACCGCCTGTTCGAAAAGACCCGTCGCCTGATCCTGGCATTGATGGATGCTGCCAGCCTGGAAGACGTGGTGATGTGCGTCGATGACAGCCTGCGCCAGGAATTCCAGGTGCCCTTCGTCAGCCTCATCCTGCTCGGCGACAACGCCATGCCGGTGGGCCGCTGGGTCACCCACGCCGAAGCTCAAGTGGCCATCGGCGGTTTGCTCTCGGAAGACAAAAGCGTCAGCGGCAGCCTGCGCGAGCATGAACTGGACTTCCTGTTCGGCGAAGAACAGCGCAAGCAGATCGGCTCCACCGCGGTTGTCGCCATCAGCCACCAGGGCATCCACGGCATCCTGGCCATCGCCAGCCGTGATCCGCAGCACTACAAAAGCTCGGTGGGCACCTTGTTCCTGAGTTACATCGCTGAAGTCATGGGTCGCGTGCTGCCACGGGTCAACAATTCCCTGCGCTCGGTACGCTGAACATGGAACGACAACTGGACGCTTACTGCGAACACCTGCGCAGTGAGCGGCAGGTGTCGCCGCACACACTGTCGGCTTACCGCCGCGACCTCGATAAAGTGCTGGGCTGGTGCGTCAAACAGAATATCGGCAGCTGGACGGCGCTGGACATCCAGCGCCTGCGTAGCCTGGTTGCCCGTCTGCACGCCCAAGGCCAATCGTCCCGCAGCCTGGCGCGATTACTGTCAGCCGTTCGCGGGCTCTATCACTACCTGAACCGCGAAGGCCTGTGCGACCACGATCCGGCCAATGGCCTCGCACCGCCCAAAGGCGAACGCCGCCTGCCGAAAACCCTCGACACCGACCGCGCCCTGCAACTGCTGGAAGGCGGGGTCGAGGATGACTTTCTGGCACGTCGGGACCAAGCGATTCTCGAGCTGTTCTATTCCTCCGGCTTGCGGCTTTCGGAGCTGACGGGGCTCAATCTCGATCAGCTCGATCTGGCTGACGGCATGGTCCAGGTGCTCGGCAAAGGCAGCAAGACCCGCCTGCTGCCTGTAGGAAAAAAGGCCCGCGAAGCGCTGGAGCAGTGGCTGCCATTGCGAGCCATGGCCAACCCGACGGACGATGCGGTGTTCGTCAGCCAGCAAGGCCGCCGCCTCGGCCCCCGGGCGATCCAGGTGCGGGTCAAGGCTGCCGGCGAGCGCGAACTGGGGCAGAACCTGCATCCGCACATGTTGCGACACTCCTTCGCCAGCCATTTGCTGGAATCGTCCCAGGACCTGCGCGCGGTGCAGGAACTGCTCGGGCACTCGGACATCAAGACCACACAGATCTACACCCACCTGGACTTCCAGCATCTGGCAGCCGTCTACGACAGCGCCCACCCACGGGCCAAACGCATGAAAGGCGACGATACATGAGTATTCAGTTGATCACCTTCGACCTCGACGACACCCTGTGGGACACCGCCCCGGTGATCGTCAGCGCCGAAGCCGTTTTGCGTGAATGGCTGACCGAGCACGCGCCCAACCTGGGGGCAGTGCCGGTGGAACATTTGTGGGCCATTCGTGAGCGCGTATTGAGCAACGAGCCCAGCCTCAAGCACCGCATCAGCGCCCTGCGTCGGCGAGTGCTGTTCCACGCACTGGAAGAGTCCGGTTATGGGCATGACGAAGCCTCGGACCTGGCGGACAAGAGTTTTGAAGTATTCCTGCATGCCCGGCATCAGATCGAAGTGTTTCCGGAGGTCGAACCGACCCTGGAAATCCTCGCCAATCATTACGCCCTCGGCGTGGTCACCAATGGCAATGCCGATGTGCGTCGGCTGGGCCTGGCGGATTACTTCAAGTTTGCGCTTTGCGCCGAAGACATCGGCATTGCCAAACCCGATGCGCGATTGTTCCAGGAGGCCTTGCAACGCGGTGGCGCGACCGCTGAATCGGCGGTGCACATTGGCGATCATCCAGGTGATGACATTGCCGGTGCGCAGCAGGCGGGAATGCGGGCGATCTGGTTCAACCCGGCGGGCAAGGCTTGGGAAGCCGAACGGTTGCCGGATGCGGAGATTCGCAGCCTGAGCGATTTGCCGGCATTGCTGGCGCGGTGGAATTCGGTATCGAACTGACAAAAAAACCGTGGGAGCGAGCTTGCTCGCGATGAGGGCTTAACATTCAAAATAAATGTTGCCTGACACTCCGCCATTGCGAGCAAGCTCGCTCCCACAGGGATCACCACAGGTTTCATGTTTTTGTTTCAGGCATGAAAAAGCCCGCAGCGACGGCGGGCTTTTTCAGTAAGCGGGTAGCAGGCTCAAATAGGCCGGCTGCCGTACTTGTTGTCCGGCTTCTTGGGCGGATCGGCGACCACATTGGCCTCCACTTCCTGCACCTTGCCACCCTTGGCCAAAAACTCCTCCATGGCCCGCGCGAGAGCATCGCGTTCCTTGTTCTTGGCTTCGACACTCGGCAGCTCATCGACCGATACCGCTGCCTTGGCCTTGCCTTTGGCGGTCGGAACCGGCGCATCACCACCGTCGTCTTCAGCGACGTCTTCCGCCGCTGCTTCCAGACCTTCTTCGGTTTCGTCGTCGTCGCCTACTTCGAGGTCGTCGTTTTCCAGATCATCGTCGCTCATGTTCTACCTCATGACTTGCGAAAAGCAGATTAGTTATAGCCCAGCTTTGCCCTCTGTCGAAGGCTGCCGGAAAAAAATCAACAGCCGCTGCTGACCAGCGGTTATGCCCCTTCACCGTGCACGGTGGCGAGGACTTTACGGGCACCGCCATGATCACGGTGCTCGCCCAGATAAACGCCTTGCCAGGTCCCCAACGCCAACCGGCCTGCCGCAATCGGCAAACTGAGCTGACAGCCAAGCACGCTGGCCTTGAAGTGCGCCGGGAGGTCGTCCAGGCCTTCGTCGTTATGCTCATAGCCGTCTGTTCCTTGTGGGATCAGACGATTGAAAAATCGTTCGAAGTCGCGACGTACCGCCGGATCGGCGTTCTCGTTGATGGTCAACGACGCCGAGGTATGCTGCAGCCACAAGTGCAACAGACCGACCCGACACGCCTTGAGTTCAGGCAGGCCGGCGAGTAACTCGTCCGTTACCAGATGAAAGCCCCGGGGCCTCGCCCGCAAGGTAATCAGAGTCTGTTGCCACATACAGTTCTCCGCACGTTCGGGGCGCATTCTAGCGCGCTCTGTGAAAAAACAAAGGCCCTAATATTCCTTCAATCCTGTAAGCCTTTGGCTGCACAAAAACACCCGACGTAAACATCATAAAACCTGTAGGAAAAAACCTTTCAGCTCGGCCTTCAACGACAAATTCCAGACAAAAAAATGCCCGGCAAGCCGGGCAGTTTTTTACGCGCCTGCTTACAAGTTGTAGCCGCGTTCGTTGTGAAGCGCCAGATCGATGCCGACCGCTTCTTCTTCTTCGTTGATCCGCAGGCCCATGACCGCATCCAGCACCTTGAGGATGATGTATGTAGCGATCGCGGTGTAGATCACCGTGAAGCCCACGCCTTTGCACTGAATCCACACTTGTGCGGCGATGTCGGTCACGGTGCCGAAGCCACCCAGGGACGGAGCAGCGAACACACCGGTCAGGATTGCGCCGAGGATACCGCCGATACCGTGCACGCCGAAGGCATCCAGGGAATCGTCATAGCCGAGCTTGCGCTTGAGGGTGGTAGCGCAGAAGAAGCACACCACGCCAGCCGCCAGACCGATTACCAACGCGCCCATCGGGCCAACGGTGCCGGCAGCCGGGGTGATTGCCACCAGACCGGCAACCACGCCCGAAGCGATGCCCAGTGCGCTAGGCTTGCCGTGGGTGAGCCACTCGGCAAACATCCAGCCCAGTGCAGCAGCAGCGGTAGCGATTTGCGTCACCAGCATCGCCATGCCGGCGGTGCCGTTGGCCGCAGCGGCGGAACCGGCGTTGAAACCGAACCAGCCAACCCACAGCATGGCCGCGCCCATCAGGGTGTAACCGAGGTTGTGCGGCGCCATCGGCGTGGTCGGGAAACCCTTGCGCTTGCCCAGCACCAGGCAAGCAACCAGGCCTGCTACACCGGCGTTGATGTGCACCACGGTGCCGCCAGCGAAATCGAGCACGCCCCAGTCCCACATCAGGCCACCGTTGCCGGACCAGACCATGTGCGCAATCGGCGCATACACCAGGGTGAACCAGATGCCCATGAAAATCAGCATCGCGGAGAACTTCATCCGCTCGGCGAACGCACCGACGATCAGCGCCGGGGTGATGATCGCGAAGGTCATCTGGAAGGTGATGAACACCGCCTCGGGGAACAGCGCTGCCGGGCCGGTCAGGCTCGCTGGCGTGACACCCGCAAGGAACGCCTTGCCCATGCCGCCGAAGAACGAGTTGAAGTTGACGACGCCCTGCTCCATGCCCGTGGTGTCGAACGCGATGCTGTAGCCATAAATGACCCACAGGACGCTGATCAGACCGGTAATGGCGAAGCACTGCATCATCACGGAAAGAATGTTTTTCGACCGAACCATGCCGCCGTAGAACAGCGCGAGGCCGGGAATGGTCATGAACAGCACGAGAGCTGTCGAGGTCAACATCCAGGCGGTGTCGCCGGAGTTGAGGACTGGGGCCGCCACTTCGTCTGCCGCCAGAGCAAGGCTGGGCATTACGATGGACAACAGGGCTCCTAGCCCTGCGAATTTACGCAGAGTCATATTGTTTTCTCCTGGGGCGTTGGGTTTGTGGCGGCTTAGATCGCGTCGGTATCGGTTTCGCCGGTACGGATGCGAATCGCCTGTTCCAGATTGACCACGAAGATCTTGCCGTCACCGATCTTGCCGGTGTTGGCAGCCTTGGTGATGGCCTCGATTACCCGGTCCAGATCCTTGTCGTCGATGGCGACGTCGATCTTCACCTTGGGCAGGAAATCGACCACGTATTCCGCGCCGCGATACAGCTCGGTGTGACCCTTCTGCCGACCAAAGCCTTTGACTTCAGTGACGGTAATGCCCTGCACGCCGATCTCGGACAGCGACTCGCGTACGTCGTCCAGCTTGAACGGCTTGATGATGGCAGTGACTAGCTTCATGAAAACTCTCTCCCGAATTTGGTGGACTTGCCCCAGGAAAACAAACCCGTCTCAAGTCTAAGCGCAGTGCCTGGCTTTGTAACGCATCGTCGGCCTTACCTGCCCGTTCGACGCCAGCTAACCGCTCCTCACGAAACACTCCCCCGCGTTCCGTTTGGCGCACTGCATTCGTCACAGCGACTGCATCAGTGCATGGGTCACCAGCATCTAAGCAGAAAGCTTGCCATCTCCACAAAACCGACTGTTTTCAAGCCATTACAGGTGGATGGTGGATACTTCGCGACAAGACCCCGCACGTTACGCACAACAACGGTGCAACGCCGCCTGTCCCAATGCGCGAAAATCGTGCATCCCTTGCCCGCGCAAATGACTATAGACACTGCGTGATACACTGCCCGTCATTGTTTCCAGGACATTGCCCATGCTCGCGCCAAAAGACTTCCTCGACGCCCTCACCGGCACCGCCTCCCGCCTTTTCAGCGGCGACACGCCTCTGCCGAAAGCCGAAATCGAAAGCCAATTCAAAATGTTGCTGCAGAGCGGCTTCAGTAAACTGGATCTGGTGAGTCGGGAAGAGTTCGATAGCCAGATGGTCGTACTGGCACGCACCCGCGCCCGCCTCGAAAGCCTCGAAGCGAAAGTGGCCGAGCTGGAAGCGAAACTGAACCCACCAACCGAATAACACCGCAAATGCTCACTGTGAAACCCAATCCACTGTGGGAGCGAGCCTGCTCGCGAAAAGGTCGAAACGACCTTCAGATTGACCTGTAGGAATTGCCGCAGGCTGCGGTATTCAAGCCCGCAAGAATCCCGGCAACTTCCTACGAAGATCTCATTCCCCGTCCGATTGCGCCGCAAAGCTCCGGTTCCTAAGCTCACTCCCAGCTGATTAGTCAGCAATGGGTTTGACGACTCGAACAGCACCCGACGCACCGTGACGACGTTCGAACCAGAGATTTATTCCTTTCTCGAATTATGGCCGTGCATGGGAGACCTTCGGGCCTGCCGGTATTTCCGCAGGCTCCGGTTCGCAAATCCGCTCGAAAAAGTTTAAGCCCATATTACATGGCTTAGATAATAGTTTGTGATGAGCACAACTTTTTAAATGGAATACTGTTACCAACACCACAAGGAGCAACACCCATGAAAATATCCAAGTCTTTAATTGCCGTTTTCGCATTGACTGCATTTCACATAAGTTCAGCGGTCGCTGGGCCGTCCGTTACAGTCACATTCAAGAACCTTGGAACACAGACTGCTACGTATACCCCCATAACAAACAACGAAGCTATAACGAAAGCAAACGCATCACCTACTCCACAAGCGTCCGTGATTGCAAATGACTCAGATACGTACGTCATACAAAGCCAGATATCACCTGATTACAATCATGCTAATTTGCGATATCAAATTGGTAACAAGAAATGTATTTATTTAGCTACATTTGTGACTACTCCTGGCTTTGGCGCGAGTAAAATTCCAAAGTGGAATAATACGGCCACGCCTAGTGGTGGGGCCACCTGCACCATCAAAGTAACTAAAGCAAATCCGTCCACCTATGCCTGGTCAGTAGTACTCACCATGAAATAAAGCATGTAGCGATATTTAATGGGCTTGTAAGATCTTGATAAAGCATCAACATTTATTAGGCGATGCATCATATTTTAGTCATCGAACAGGGAGCAGAAAAGAATGGTTAATTCACTAAACAATTTTGCAGCTAACAGCGGCCAAGCGCTCGCTGGAACAAAAAAATTGACAGCGACTCCCGGCAAAAACCCAGGCATCAACCAAAGCACACCCCAAGGCCCACTTGGCAACGCACGAGATAGTAGTACCGTTTCCACCCTAGCGAGCCAATTGAGCGAAGCCTCAGTACGCGCACAGGCCCGGGATGCACGCCTAACTAGAACGGAACTGAGTTCGATGGCTAATAACACATTCAACGAGTTAGTGAGTGCTAATTATACTGCCAATAAATCAACATACGACTCTGAAGTTCCTGACACAGATAATGCCACATTACTAGCGCGCGCCAAAAGTGCGACACAGTATACAAACGGACTCGGCAAAAATCCGTTTTCGGGGATGCCCATGGATCAGCTTGCCTTAATTACTTACGATGACAGCGGCACCTTTACCATCAATGAAAGACGGGCAGCACTGGAAGAGTCAGCCAAACAAGAATTTGCATGGCGACAGAAAGTGGTGGCCGAAGCAGAGTTTGAATACAACAACACTGGAAAACTCACAAACTTCTCCAAAAGTGTCCTTGACCATTACAAGGGCTTGCCCCCAGTTCAGCAAGCACAGTATCCAAACAACTACGAAGCCAAACTTAAGCACTGGATAGATTTAGACTTCAACTATTTTACGAATGTCGCAGAAGGTAAAAAGAAGATGGATGCCGAGAGCTTCGCCGGCAAAATCCTGAACGGCGATAATAGCTTGTTTGACGACACAACTTCTTCCAAACAAGCTGCCTCAACATAAGTTGCTTGATTTACACGCGAAATAAATGCGCAGGGGCGTGTCAGGCTGGCTTTGTCAGCAGGTTTTACGACAGCTGTGCAGCCAAACTCAGCGTTTGGCTGCTGTTACAGAGCGTGGCTTCAGCAACATTCTGCGAAAGTTTCCCTCCTCTCCGACCGGACTCCACGACTACCCTTCAAAAACCCGCAGGAAGCGGCTCCCGTCATCTCAAGGAACGACCATGTCCCTCTCCATCGTCCACAGCCGCGCCCAGATTGGCGTGGATGCGCCCGCTGTCTCCGTTGAAGTCCACCTGGCCAATGGTTTGCCGTCGCTGACGATGGTCGGTCTGCCCGAGGCGGCGGTTAAGGAAAGCAAGGACCGGGTGCGTAGCGCGATCATCAATTCGGGGCTGCAGTTTCCGGCGCGGCGGATCACGTTGAATCTGGCGCCGGCCGATTTACCCAAGGATGGAGGGCGGTTCGATCTGGCGATTGCCCTGGGGATTCTCTCGGCCAGTGTGCAGGTGCCTACGTTGACGCTCGATGATGCGGAATGCCTTGGGGAGTTGGCGTTATCAGGTGCCGTGCGGGCGGTTCGTGGGGTCTTGCCAGCGGCGCTGGCAGCGCGCAAGGCCGGGCGCTGGTTGATGGTGCCGCGAGCGAACGCCGAGGAAGCGTGCCTGGCCTCGGGACTGAAAGTAATTGCGGTGGATCATCTGCTTGAGGCCGTTGCGCATTTCAATGGGCATACACCGATTGAGCCTTATGTCTCCAATGGCCTGCTCTACGCCAGCAAACCCTACCCCGACTTGAATGAAGTGCAGGGGCAACTCGCGGCCAAGCGTGCGCTGCTGATCGCTGCCGCTGGTGCTCACAACCTGTTGTTCAGCGGGCCGCCGGGAACGGGAAAAACCCTGTTGGCGAGCCGCTTGCCGGGATTGCTGCCGCCCCTGGCCGAAAATGAAGCGTTGGAAGTGGCGGCGATTCAGTCGGTCGTCAGTTGCTCGCCGTTGAGCCATTGGCCGCAGCGGCCGTTTCGCCAACCGCATCACTCGGCGTCCGGCCCCGCGCTGGTGGGGGGCGGCTCGAAGCCGCAGCCCGGCGAAATCACCCTCGCCCACCACGGCGTCCTGTTTCTGGACGAACTACCGGAGTTTGATCGCAAGGTTTTGGAGGTGCTCCGGGAGCCACTGGAATCCGGCCACATCGTGATCTCCCGTGCCAAGGACCGCGTACGCTTCCCGGCGCGCTTTCAACTGGTCGCCGCGATGAATCCCTGCCCCTGTGGATATCTTGGCGAACCGAGCGGCCGTTGCTCCTGTACGCCGGACATGGTTCAGCGCTATCGCAACAAATTGTCGGGGCCGCTGCTGGATCGTATCGATCTGCACCTTACGGTTGCTCGCGAAGCCACGGCGCTGAATCCTGCGTTGAAACCCGGCGACGATACTGCCACCGCCGCCGAGTTGGTTGCCGATGCACGAGAACGGCAACAAAAGCGCCAAGGCTGCGCCAATGCATTCCTCGATTTGCCGGGCCTGCGCAGACACTGCAAGTTATCCACAGTTGACGAAACCTGGCTGGAAACGGCGTGTGAACGGCTGACCTTGTCGCTGCGAGCGGCCCATCGACTGCTCAAGGTTGCTCGCACCTTGGCGGACCTTGAGCAAGTCGATGGCATCACCCGTGAACACTTGGCCGAGGCGCTGCAATATCGGCCGACAACACTCTAGTCAGCATCACCCCTTGTTGAGGTCAACCAACGGCGTCTGCCGCACCTCAGTCTCCCGCCCACCCTGAATTTCGCTCACCTGCTTCAAGGCCTTATCCACAGCCGCCTTATCCGCCAACAAGCTGTAGTTGATGCGGAACTGCTTGTGTTCCTTCGGGCCAATCGTCGGCACCAGGTTCAATGGCCGCTGATACCGGCGGTTGTAGGAAAAACTCGTCCCCGGTTCCAGCCCTGTGACATAGCCCTGCCCCTGGGTATCGGTGTTTTTCCACAGGGAGAACACGGGCAGTGTTTGAGTATTGAAGCCGACCGAAACCCCCAGGCTGCCGGCCTTGTTATGTAACACGGTCAACGTATCGCCCTTGGCATCGGCATACGGCACCACGTTGTAAACCGTCTCGTCGTAGTCCTTGGTCGGTGCACGGTAGGTTTGCCAGTCCGGCAGATCGCCTTTGGCTTTGTCGTTGAACGGTGAGACCTGTTTCACCGGCGCGGCGAAGCGGGCGCCCTGTTCCAGGAACGGCGTGCTGAAGTTGCTGTGATACAGCGCCTGGTATTCCTTCGGATAGTCGCCGTTGTTGGTCAGGGTGTCGTTGAGGGCGAACGTTACGCTGCCGGGTTCGGTGACCAGTTCGGTCGCCACGGAGAAGTCGACTTTCTTGAACGCCTGCTCTTTCAGCTCGCCACGCAGGCTGATGGCGTATGGCGGTTTTTCATCGATGTGCAGGGTGACTTTGTTGGCCGGAATGTTGGCGGCGCGGCCGTGCAGGGTCAGCAGTTCACCGTTGTCCATGCCGGGATGGCCGACCCATTCGTAGCCGCAACGGGTGACCAGCTCATTGAAACCTTCCAGCCAGCCCAAGCCACCGCGGCCATTGAGTTCGATGAAGGACGGGTTGACCACTTCCTTGACCGGCGAATCCCAGCCCATGCGCACATTGCCGACCGAGGCCTGCAAGACGTTCATGCCGCGAGTCGGCACCACCGAGAGTTTCATCGTGCCGTTATCGATGTCGACGATGCTGACGCCCTCCTGCCGACCGCCGTGCAAGGTGCGCAGGGTCACGGAGAAGGGTTTGTCGGTTTTCACCCCGAGTTGCTGGCTGGTGATCTGCCAGCTCTGGGCGGCTTTGTCGGTGTCGAGCAGGACGTAATCCCAGGCCATGGCGTGGGAGGCAGCGGACAGCGCGCTGAGGGCAACGAAGAGTTTGAGCGGGGACATGGGGAAAGCCTTTCTTGGAGTTGTGCATTTTTTATAGCGCTGATGAAACGATTCAGCAAGCATAAAAAAGCTTACGCCCGAGCCTTCCCAAGCTAATTAAATTTGACCTTATGCAACCTCCGCACGCTTACGTTAGTCTCATAAGGTTTAAACCTCCGGCAGATTGACGGCGATATCATTATGACACTAATGTCGCCCGCTAAATGCAGGAGCAAGTACAGACACATTTGTCTGTCATTTTTGCGCAACGGATCGTATGGAGTTTGAATGCGCGGGGCACTATTACGCAGCGGTAAGAGCGGGTCATTCACTGCCCTCGGCGAAACAGGTCAACCGGTCTACCGAGCAGCCCTGCAATTGCGCGAAGCCATTCGCCGCAAGAACCCCGAGTTGGTCGATCATCTGGCCATCCCTCAAAGCGATGAACTCGGGAACCAGATCGATTGGTACAGCGCTCTCGACGGCGATGTGATTCCGTGGAGCAGCGCGACCGAAGAAGAACGTGCCCCTGCCCGCCGCCAGCTTGAAGCGCTGAAGACCGCGCTCGAAGAATTGAGCCAGCGTTTCCTGAGTACGGACTCCGCCGAACAGCCGCAAGGCGACAAAGCCGTGTTCGGTAAGCTGCTCAAGCGCGTGATTCATTTCCCGGACGAAAACTTCGTCTACCTGGTGCAAGGCAAACCGGTGCTGACTTTCTGGGGTTTCGAGCATGCCGGCACCGGCAATGGCGATCCCCTGCACTGCCTCTATCAGGTACCACCCGCGTTCACGCTGCCACCCGAGGTCGAAGCGCCTGTTGTTCCGCCCGTTGTGCCGGTGGTTGCTCGTCCGTGGTGGCGTCGTTGGTGGTGGCTGTTGCTGCTGCCGCTCCTGCTGCTGCTTTTGTGGCTGTTGCTCGGCCTCCGAGGGTGCGTACCGATTCCGTTGGTGGCGGTAGATTTGCTGCCTGACGGCGTTGTGCCAGTAGAAAAACAACTGGAAGAGCCGCCACTGTCCGGAAATGTCACGACACTCAACAACGTTCCGGTGACAGGCACCGTTATAGGCTCGACCACTGGAACCGGCACCGCCGTGACTGGAACGCATGGTGTGGAAACGCCGGCCGTCGAGGGTAACGAGGCTGACATGGCACCCGCCGACTTGACCAAAGACCCGGCCATAGACCCGGCAGCTGAAAACAAAACTGCGCCACCCGAAAACAAAACTGAGCCACCAGAAAACAAAACCGCGCCGCCGGATGTCACATCGCCCGAGGCAGAAAAACCCGCCGCTGCCAAACCCGGCCCGCCCCTGAGCATCCCGCCAGACGCCGCCGACGGTGCCGCCAAGTTTCTCGATGGACAGTACAGCGCAGGCGCCGGGATTCAGGATCGCCGAACCGGCAAACCGCTACGTCTGGAGTACCAACTCAAGGACGGTAAGGGCCAAGTCACCGTACATCAGGCCGACGGCTCGAAATGCAGCGGGCCGGTGAGCGCTACTATGAAGGGTGGCAGCCTGGCCATCGACAGCCAGGGCCAGGCCGTTTGCGGCGATGGCAGCACTTACGACATGCCCAAGGTCAGCTGCCGCCCAGGGGCGACCACGATCGCAGACTGCACCGGTGGTTACGGAAAAGAACAATTCCCCATGTCCATGCGGCAAGTGGCCGAATAAAAACGGAATAACCCGACATGTTGCCTGAAGTCACTCAATTCGAAGACACCGTCACACTGGTCAGCGACACCGGCATCCAGTTCATGGATTTCGCCCTGCGCCTGGATCCCCGCAAGGAACCGGCGGGCGAGTTCGCACCGATGATCAGCGGGCTGATCTGCCGCCTGGCGTACAACGAAGAGAAAGACTTCTTTTTCTACGAACCCGAACCGGAAAAGGTCGAAAAAGCCAAACCTGCGTTCAGCGTCGACATGAAAAGCAGCCTCGATTTGCTCGACGGTATCTGGCTACCGATCCCGTTTTTCCGCTTCATGCCGCCGCATCGCTTCGACGAAGGTCCGACCAACTGGTCGCGCATGCGTTTGGTGAAATTGGCAACTCCTGACATCGACGGTAATACCCACCGCCTGACGATGGCGTTCGACAGCCGTGTGATGCCCAAACGTGACGGCACTGCCTATCTGGCGCCGAACGATGAAGACATCAGCTCCGGCGTGTCTTTCAAACTGGCGACCAAGGCTAGCGAAACCCGCTGGTTCCTGGCGCAGCCGTGGGTCAACGAGTGGTTGCTGGAAGTGTTCAATGAGGGCAATGCCCACCGTTCGCGCGCAGAGCTGGACATCGATATTCGCGCTAACCATCACCTGGCGCACTACCTCAACTTGCTCAGCCTGTTGAGCAAACCGTCAGCCGCCCAGGAGTCGAAGGCCCGGGCGAAAGTTGAAATCCCCGAGCTGAAAGTGGTCGCCAACGACAGCAATGGCCTGGTCAAACCCATACCGGTGGACCTGGTGCTGGACGTCGGCAACTCGCGCACCTGCGGCATCCTGATCGAAAACCACGGTCAGGCCGGCTCCGGCCTGAAGCAGAATTATGTGCTGGAACTGCGTGACCTGATCACCCCGGAACACACCTATAACCTGCCGTTTGAAAGCCGCGTGGAGTTCTCCCAGGCGTACTTCGGCAAGGACCACTGCTCGGTCAAGAGCGGTCGCCACGATGCGTTCCAATGGGCGACGATTGCCCGTGTCGGCAATGAGGCCAGTCGTCTGGCCAGTCGTCGTCGCGGCACCGAAGGCTCCACTGGCCTGTCCAGCCCGAAACGCTATCTGTGGGACGAAAACGCCTATGGCCACGGCTGGCGTTTCAACTGCTCGTATATAAAGACCGACAATGAGCCGTACGCCACCGCCGCGCCGTTCTCGCACCTGATCAACGAAACCGGCGAGGCGCTTTACAGCCTCGAAGAAGACGATCGTCTGCCGGTGTTCATGCCGCGTTACTCACGCAGCTCGCTAATGACCTTCATGCTCGCCGAAGTACTGGCCCAGGCGCTGTCGCAAATCAACAGCCCGGCCCAGCGTTCGCGCCAGGGTCACACCCGCGTGCCGCGCCAGCTCAACAGCATTACCCTGACTGTGCCACCGGGCATGCCACAGGCCGAGCGCAGCATCCTCAACGAACGCATGCTGCAAGCCATCGGCCTGGTGTGGAAAAGCCTCGGCTGGCATGCCGGCGAGGAAGATCCACATCAGGATCAGGCCGTCAGTCCGCGCACGCCGATCCCGAGTATCCGCGTGGAATGGGACGAAGCGTCCTGCGGCCAGTTGGTGTACCTGTACACTGAGGTCAACGAGAACTTCGCCGGTCACCCGGAAGAGTTTTTTGACACCATCGCCCGGCCGGACAAGGTCGACCGCCAACGCATCACCCTCGCGACCATCGACATCGGCGGTGGCACCACCGACCTGGTGATCACCGACTATCGCCTCGACCGTGCGGGCAATACCGGCAGCGGCAGCAACGTGCACATCGTGCCGGAACAGCGTTTTCGCGATGGCTTCAAAGTGGCCGGCGACGACATCCTGCTGGACGTGATCCAGGACTTCATCCTGCCGAGTTTCGAAAAAGCCTTGCAGAACGCCGGCGTAAAGGCCCCGAACTCACTGATGTCACGGCTGTGTGGCGATGAATCGGTCAGCGCCCAGGACATGATCTTGCGTCAACAATTGAACCTCCAGGTGTTCGCCCCGCTGGGCCTGGCGCTGCTCAAGGCGTATGAGCATTACGATCCGCAGGTCCCGCAAGAAGTCATCCCGCAAAGCTACCGCCAATTGCTCGGTGACAATGCCATCAGCCAGACCGTGCTCGACTACGTCAATGTCGCCGTGCGTCGCGATGTCGGCGCTCAGAGCGGTTTCGACCTGTATGACGCGCCGATCAGCTTCGACCTGCAAAAGCTCCATGCCGCGTTTCTCAACGACCAGATCAACATCACCAAGATCCTTGGTGCGCTGTGTGAAGTGGTCGCGCATTACCCCTGTGATGTCTTGCTGCTGACCGGCCGCCCTTCGCGCCTGCCCGGCATCCAGGCGTTCATTCGCAAGCTGTTGCCGCTGCCACCGGGGCGTATTCTGGCGCTGCAAAACTACCGCACCGGCGGCTGGTATCCGTTTCACAAGAACGGCCGGATCGACGACCCGAAAAGCACCGCCTCGGTCGGCGCCATGCTCTGCCTGTTGTGCGCCAACCACAGCGTGCCGAACTTCTACTTCCGGGCATCGGCGCTCAAGCCGTATTCAACGGTCAAGCACATCGGCGTCATCGATCTGAACAACGTGATCAAGGATGCCGACGTGCTGTACCGCAACATCCAGTCCGAAGACTACAAAATCAAGCTACCGGAAATTGGCGTTGGCGACGCCGCCGACACGCCGCAGCTGGAGATGCGCGGCGACCTGCGCCTCGGTTTCCGCCAGTTGGCCGCTGACCGCTGGGCTGCTTCGCCGTTGTATACCTTGCGGTTCACCAAGGCGGGTCGGGAGAAGTTTTCCCGGGCAACCGGTGAAAACGGCAGCGCCCCGCTGCTCAAGGTGCGGTTCGAGGTCAAACCGGCGGACAAATACACGCGCAAGCAGGATCTGGTCAGCGACCGCCTCTCGGTTCGCGACATCGAATCCAACAGTAACAACGTCAACTTCAACCCGCGCAGCGACCTCGAGCTGGAACTCAACACCATGCTCGACGCCGGCCTGAGCGAGACCAAGTACTGGCTCGACAGTGGAAGTGTGAAACGCAAATGAAAGACCTGACCCCCGATCAAACTCAGCTCTCTGCCAGTTGGGCCGCTGTTTATGAAGGCGCCGGTCAGGCGCTGGACTGGATTGACCAGACGCGCGGCAATGCGCCGCGCCTGGACAGCGAAGCCGACAACCTGAACATCCGCCTGCACCGCGCCCGCAACCTGGCTCAAAGCCTCGGTCGCGTGGCCTGCACGCCGATGACCATTGGCTTTTTCGGCTTGTCCCAGGCCGGCAAGTCCTACCTGATTTCGGCCCTCGCCGCCGGTCAGAACGGTAAGCTGGAAACCGAGTTCGGCGATCATCGCCTGGACTTCATCAAGCACATCAACCCGGTGGGTGGTGGCAAGGAAGCCACCGGCCTGGTAACGCGCTTCAGCCGTCGGGCGACGGAAAGTCAGGACAAGGACTTCCCGGTAGAACTTACGTTGTTCAAGGAAATCGAGCTGGCGAAGATTCTCGCCAACGCCTGGTTCAAGGATTTCGACCTTGAGCGGATTTCCTACGAGATCGACGAGGAGCGCATCCAGCGCGTGCTCAAACCGTTCGAAGGTCGCGAAACCGGGCCGCTGCAAACGGGCGTCAACGCCGACGATCTAGTGTCGCTGTGGGATTACCTGCGCGACAATTTTCGCAACTCGGTGAAGAAGCTTGAGCACCTGTTCTGGCCCAAAGCGTTGCAGCTGGCGCCACACCTGAATTTCCAGGAACGGGCCGAGCTGTTTTCGATCCTCTGGGGTGAGCAAAGCGAGTTGACACGCGTGTACCAGAAACTGGCCGGCGCGCTGCACAAGCTGGGGCTGCCCGAGACCGTGTTCGCACCGTTGAAGGCCTTGGTGAGTTTCGACAACGACACCTACAGCCAGCGCGACAGCATCATGAACGTCGACATCCTCGAACGCTTCGGCAGCCCGCTGGACTTACCGATCGAGGTTCGACCGCTGGTTGGCGATCGCCTGCAAAACAGTCAGGCGATTGCGGTCGCGCAACTGGCGGCACTGACCGCCGAAATGACCTTCCGCCTGATCGAAGCGCCGGTGGATGACATCGTCAATCAGGTCGACCTGCTGGATTTCCCCGGTTATCGCGGGCGCCAGAAACTGCACGAGATCGCCGATTCCAACGACCCGCAATCCAGTACCAAGGACAACTCCGTTTCCCAGCTGATCCTGCGCGGCAAGGTCGCCTACCTGTTCGAACGCTACACCGACAACCAGGAAATGAACGCACTGGTGGTCTGCACCAGTTCGACCAAGCAGAGCGACGTCAACGACGTGGGTCCGGTGCTGACCCGCTGGATCGAAAAAACCCAGGGCGCCGACTCGGCTGCTCGCAGCAAGCGCGATACCGGCCTGATCTGGGCGCTGACCATGCTCGACCTGCGCATTACCAACTCCCTGAGTCTGACACCCGATCAGTACGACGAGAGCTGGAACGGCATGGTCAAGCTGACCATGCTGGAGCGTTTCGGTAGCCTGAGCTGGATGAACGACTGGGCCGGTACACCGTTCCAGAACACCTACCTGGTGCGCAAGCCGCGTATGGATGCGGCGTTCATCGGGCAAGACGCAACCGGTGCGGAAACCGGCCTCAATGCCATTTATCAGGAACGTGTCAGCGCGCTGGGCACCAGCTTCGCCAGCAACGCTCTGGTGTGCAAACACATCAAGAATCCGGTCAACGCCTGGACAGAAATGCTGCGCAACGATGACGGTGGCATCAGCCACTTCAGCGGCAGTTTCAAAGGCGTGGCCAATATCGAATTTAAATTGCAGCGTATCCGCGAGCAATTGAGCGAATGCCTCGAAGGCCTGACCACTCACGGTCTGAGCACCTGGTACCACGCTGACGACGACGGCGCCGCAGCCGCCAAGAAAGCCAAAGCGCAAATGATTCTGACGAGCTTGGGCCGTCGCCCGGCGGTACTTGGCGAATTGATCGATCAACTCGACATACCGAGCGAAGAGGTGCGCGACCTGTACCTCAGCGGCGTGTACGAAACCGATGACGAGCCGGCCGTGAACGACGAGCCGGTCACCCCGACACCGAGCCAGAGCCTCTACGGTAATGACACCGGTTTCAATTTCGATTTCAGTGACGACCCGGGCCACGACGCGCCAGTCAGCAGCAAAACCGGCACCCCGGCGCCCGAACCGCAAAGCAACGAGCACCGTTTCGCCAAAGCAGCGTTCAAGGCCTGGATCGCGCACTTGCGTGAACTGACCACCCGGCAAAGCCTGCTCAACCTGCTGGGGCTGGAAAAGGCCTTGCTGGAAGCGGTGGTCGATGAACTGATCACCGCCGGCTATCGCCAGGATTTGCCGGGGCAACTGAGCCGCGCCGTCCTCAAGCGCGCACAAAGTGGCGCGCGGCGCGATCAACTGGTTGAGCGCCAGGTGCTGGAAGTGCAGCGCGTGCTGCGCGATTTCGTGTCCTGGTTCGGCTACCTCCAGAAACCGGTAAGCGAGCGTCCGAACAGCCGCGCCGGTGCCAAGGAGCCCTTGTTTTCGTTCTACACCGACATTGGCCCTGGACAAGTGCCTGTACTGCCGGCGCAACCGGCGAATCAGGCGCAACGGTATCTAGGCGACTGGCTTTCGGGCCTGGCCTACATCACGCAGGACAATGCTGGCCATGGTGCTGGACGTGAAATCACCCCTGAACAGAACGAACGGCTGGGCCAAGTGCTCACAGCCTTCGCAGCGAGATAAGCAATGCCAATTCGTGTCGACCTGCTCGCGTTAGAGCCCAATGTGCCTGGCCAGGCTCGCCTCACTGTGAAGAAATGGCAGGGTGACGAGGAACAGCTGGAGTTTTCCATTCAGCGCAACCAGGACGGTTTTTACCTTCAGGACCACAAGGCCTGGAGCAACAATCCATTCTGGTTCAAGGTCTCGCGTTTCAACCTCGCGGCCAACGGCGAAGCTTTGGAAACCCAGGTCGGACCGGACGTGGTTGACCCACTGCTGGAAGGCGGCGCCAACTCGCAATTCCAGATCGAACTGCGTGAACAGAGCCAAGGCCACGCCGACAAAGGCGTGGTTCGGCCAGGCGTCGGCTTGCTGCCGTCCACGGCCGGCGGCCAGACACGCTCGACTTACGGCGGTGCCGAACTGACGGCGCCGAGCGCACCGGCACCGGAGATCCCGGAGATCCCGGATTTGCCTGAACTGACCCTGTCCACCGCCGAGCCAGAAGTGGAGTTGGAATCGGTACTCACCGAGCGCGCCTATACGCCGCCTCCCGCACCGGTGAAGAAAAGCAACAAAGGTCTGATCGGCCTGTTGATTGTGGTGTTGTTGCTGGCGGCGGGCGCCGGATTCTGGTTCTACAAACGCACCCCAGCGCCTGCGGTTGCAGCCACTGCCAGCGCACCTGCCGGCGCCAATGCTCAAGCCTGCACCCTCGACAGTATGAACAGCCTGCCCGAGTTGACCTTCGTCCAGACCTGCATCAAGGCGGCACCCGACAGTGCCAGGTTGTTGGAGATCATCGACCAGGCCAAGGCCAGTAAACACTGCGGCGTCGCCCAGCGCCTGTACGCCAACCGTGCCCAGGCTGGTGACGTGCTGATCGCCAACGCCTATGCCCGTGAATACGACCCTAAATACCTGAAGGCCAGCGAGTGCTTCCCGGCTGCGGACAACGCCACCGCCGCCTACTGGTATGAAACCATCCTCACCCAGGACCCGAACAATGCCGAAGCCAAGCAGCGTTTCGAGGAGTTGCAGAAGTGATGCGTTCACCCATGAGTCGACTCCTGCTGAGCGGTGCCGCCTTGCTCGCGCTGTGCATCAGCCCACTGTCCCAGGCCGATGACAAACCGCTGATCCAGGCCGGTAAAAAGACCCTGTTCCAACGCGTGCTGACCACACCGGGCTGCAAAATCAGCTCGACGGCGGGCGGTGCCGAAGGTGAAGCACAACCGGTCTTCAGCCGCTTCTATGTGTACGAACGTGCGCAAGCGAACAATGCCGAATGGCTGAAAGTCGGTCCCGACAGTTATGGCAAAACCATTGGCTGGCTGCCTGCCAGCTGCACCACCGACTGGAAGATGCAGCTGACGCTGGCCTTCACTAACCCGGCCAACCGCGACCGGCTGCTGTTCTTCAAGGACCGCGCCACCGTCGAAGGCATCCTCGATGCACCGGACCCGGTCAGCAAAGTCGCGCCGCTGCGGGCCACGCTGAAAAAGGGCCTGCAAGCACCGGGCGTACTGGCTGAAGAACCTGAATACTTCGTCGACCTGCAAAAGCAGTTCTACCTGCTGCCGGTGCTCAGTGGCGAAGAAGTCATGACCGAAAGCGGTTTCCGCACGCGCCTGCTCAATGTGGCCTCCGTCAGCAAGCCGGATGACAAGAACGCCAAGGGCGGGGCTGCAAACAGCCCTGCCGGCAGCAAGGAAGCCGAAGAGAAAAAGGCCAACCAGCTGAAGGAATTCAGCGCGGCCGTGGTATTTGTCATCGACTCGACGATCTCGATGGACCCCTATATCGACCGCACCCGCGAGGCGATCCGCAAGGTTTACCAGAAGATCGAAGCGCAGAACCTCGGTAAGCAGGTCAAGTTCGGCCTGGTGGCTTTCCGCTCCAACACCCAGGCAGTACCGGGGCTGGAATACACCACCAAGATGTACGCCGACCCTACCAAGGTGAAAGACAGCGCCGACTTTTTCGCCAGGATCAAAGACCTCAAACAGGCTAACGTGTCGAGCAGCAGCTTCGATGAAGACTCGTTTGCCGGGGTCATGGAGAGCATCGACAAGGTCGACTGGAGCCAGTTCGGCGCACGCTACGTGGTGCTGATCACCGATGCGGGCGCCATCGAAGGCGACGACAAGCTGTCGAAGACCGGCTTGAGCGCTGCACAGGTACGTATCGAAGCCGCCAACCCGGGTGTGGCGATTTACACGCTGCACCTGAAAACCCCGGCCGGTGCCAAGGACCATGCCAAGGCCGAGGCGCAATACCGGAATCTGTCGACCTACCCGGGTACCAACACTTCGCTGTACTACCCGGTAAACGCAGGCGATGTGCAAGAATTCGGGCGCAAGGTCGACACACTGGCCGCAGCGATCACTACACAAGTCAAAGCCGCCTACATGGGCGAAGACGCCATCGGCAGCGCGGCGAACGCCAAGCAGGACCCGGCCGAGAAAAAAATGCTCGAAGACGCGGCGCTGATCGGCCACGCCATGCAACTCGCCTATCTCGGCGAGAGGACCAACAGCAAGGCCCCGCCAGTGTTCAAGGCATGGATCACCGACCGCGACCTGATCAAGCAGAACATTCCGACCACCGACGTGCGGGTGCTGCTGACCAAGTCACAGCTCAGCGACTTGAGCGACGTGATGAAGCAGATTCTCGATGCCGCCAACGAGGGCCTGATTTCGCCAACGGACATGTTCAATCGCCTGCGCTCGGTGGCGGCGACCATGGGCGCCGATCCCAATCAGCTCAAACAGAACAGCAACGCCAAACTGGCGGACATGGGCGTGCTCGGTGAATACCTTGAAGACCTGCCTTATCAGAGTGAAGTGCTGAACCTGGATGAAGAGACCTGGAAGAGCTGGGATGGTCTGGCACAAGAAAAATTCATCCGCACGCTGAACACCAAACTGCGGCATTACCAGCGTTACAACGCCGATGTCGACCGTTGGGTAGCCTTAGCCAAAGACAGCGATGCGCGGGACAACGTCTACCCCGTCCCGCTGGAAATGATGCCCTGACGAGACGCCGATGCTCGAAATCAAGAATCTGCTGGTGCGCCGTGGAGAAGGCGCACAGGCTCATCACGTGCGACTGCCGCACCTGCGGATCGGCGCCGGAGAAATCCTCGCCGTCACGGGTGAGAGCGGCAGCGGCAAAAGCACGTTACTCGAAGCCATCGGTCTGTTGCTCGCACCGGTAGAACTCGAGCGCTTCCGGCTGGGCCCGACGCACGCTCAGGATATCGCCCAACTGCTGGCCACTGACGATCAGCCTGCGCTTGCAGCGGTGCGTTCACGGCACTTGGGATTCATTTTGCAGAGCGGCGGCTTGCTGCCGTTCCTGAGCGTGAGAGACAACATCAACCTGCCGCGCCGTTTGCTCGGGATGCAGGCGAAGAGCGATCACATCGACCACGCCGTTGACGTATTGCGCCTGCAAGGCTTGTTGGACAAACAACCCCAGGCCTTGTCGATTGGCGAGCGCCAGCGCGTCGCCTGCGTTCGGGCAATTGCCCATGAACCGCTGCTGCTGTTGGCCGACGAGCCGACCGCCGCGCTCGACCCTCACAGTGCCCGGCGATTGTTTGAGTTACTCCTGAGCCTGGTGTCGAGCATGGGCCTGAGTGCGCTCGTTGTATCCCATGACTGGGCCCTGCTGAAGGATTTCGGGTTGCCGCGACTCGGTGCTATCAACCATCTGGGAGAGACTCTGTTTGAACCGATGGACTGATCGCTTGCGCCTGCTGGGCTCACTGGCACTGCAAGACCTCTGGCACGACCGCAAGGTCTCGCTGTGTATCGCCGCTTCCCTGGTGGCGGTGATCGCGCCGTTGTTGTTGCTGTTCGGGCTCAAACACGGGGTGGTCAGCCAGCTGCAGGACGAACTGCTGCGCGACCCGCGCAACCTTGAAGTGAAGATGCTCAGCAACGGTAACTACGACGCAGCCTGGATCGAGCGTTTGCGCCTGCGCCCCGAGACCGGCTTTGCCCTCGGCCAGACCCGCTCGCTCAATACCCAGGCGGACCTGCTGATCGGCATGCAACGCTTTGTCGAAGGCGCGGAAATCATCGCCACCGAGCCCGGCGACCCACAGCTGAATCTGGCGTCCCTCAACCCCGTCGGCAATCAGGTGATCCTCAGCGCCAGCGCAGCGCAACGCTTGCAGGCCAAGGCCGGCGACAGCGTGCAGCTACGGGCCTTGCGCCGCCTGGAAGGTGTCAATGAACGCGGCGAGATGACGCTGACGGTACTGGCCGTGCTCGACGGTGCCCGCTTCGGTCGCGCGGCCGGGTTCGTCGCCCCGCCGCTGTTACTGGATCTGGAGCGCTTTCGCGACGGTTATCAGGTCAGTGAGTTCGGCGTTACCACCGGCAAGCCTCAGGGGAATCTACAACCGCTGTATGCCCGCGCCCGCGTGTATGCGCGCGACATCGACCAGGTCGCGCCGCTGGAACACTGGCTCAACGAACAACACATCGAAACGTCGAGCCGACTGGCCGACATCGACAACGTCAAAGCCATCAACCATGTGCTGGGGTTGATCTTCGGTGTGATCGCCATGGCGGCACTGATCGGCTGCGTGGCGTCCATGGTTGGCGCGTTCCTGGCCAACATAGACCGTAAACGCAAAAGCCTGGCGGTCCTGCGTCTGCTGGGCTTCAAGCGCAGGTCCGTCGGCGGTTTCGTGGTCCTGCAAGCGCTGGTGCTGAGTTTGGTCGGCTACGTGGGCGGGCTGGGGTTTTATACCGTGGGCAGTCATTTGTTCGACTCCCTGCTCGGCAGCAGCCAGGCCACCGGTACCTTCGTTTGCCACATCACGGTCTGGCACGGCGTTGCCGCCCTGCTCCTGACCTTTCTGGTCGCTGCCCTGGTGGCCATGATCGGCGCGCTGAGAGCCATCAACATCCAACCTGCGGAGAGTCTGCGTGAGCTATAAACGTTTTGGCTTGCTGTTACCCCTGAGCCTCGGCTACTTGCTCGACGCCTCGGCGGCGGGCTGGGAAGAGAAGTATTACAACCCGATGCCCGAGGCTGGCGACGTCGTGCTGCCGATGCCCTGCGAAGGTTCGATGGTGTTTCGCAAAGTGTTCATTCCGGTCGCAGGTCCCTTGGATGACTACCCGATCAACATCGGTCAGGACGGCGCGGAATACGGCTATGTCGAGCAGACCCGCCCGACCTTTATCGCCGGCAGTTTTACCGGGGCCAGGAACGACAAGTCCCGCTACTACCTGATGGCCAAGTACGAGATGAGTCAGTTGCAATACGCCGCGCTGACCGAAGCGACCTGCCCCACCGCTGCCACCAAAATGCGCTTGCCGCAAACGGCGGTGAGCTGGGTGCAAGCCATCGACGCCGCCGACAAGTACAACCTGTGGCTGCGCAAAAACGCCGCCGGCAAGCTGCCAAAGGAAGACGGCGCCCTGGGATTCCTGCGCCTGCCGACCGAGGTCGAGTGGGAGTTCGCCGCGCGCGGCGGGCTGGAAGTCGGTGCTGCTGAATTCCGCGACACGCACTACCCGATGCCAGAAGGCATCAACGCCTACGAGTGGTTCGCCGGGGCGCAATCGTCCAACGGCAAAGTGCAATTGACCGGCCTGCAAAAGCCCAACCCGCTGGGCCTGCATGACATGCTCGGTAACGTCGACGAAATGATGTTCGAGCCGTTTCGCCTGAACAAACTCGACCGCCAGCACGGTCAGGCCGGCGGCTATGTCGTCCGTGGCGGCAACTACCTGACCGCCCAGGCCGACCTGCGTACGGCATTGCGTAAGGAAGAGCCGTATTACAACGCCGAAGGCCAGGTGAAAAACAAGACCACCGGCCTGCGACTGGTGCTGGTCTCCCCGACCCTAACCTCTCGCGAACGGGTCGCCAGCATCGAAAGCAGCTGGAAGAAACTCGGCACCGGCAGCAAGGAAACCGAATCCGCCGACAAAGGCACCGTACAATCGCTGAACAGCCTCGCCTCGGGTGTCGAAGACAAAGCGCTCAAGGAAAAGCTCCAGGCCCTGGAGAACCAGCTGCGCGCCAGCAACCAGCAGCAGGAAGAAACCCGCGACCAGGCGATCCGCGCCAGCCTCAACCTGGGTGCGTTCCTGTGCACCAAGATGCTCGACGACGGCCAGTACGTCGACTTCCTGCAAAAGAACTACAAGCTCAACTGCGAAAGCGCAGACAAAGATGCCAGTTGCGACATGCGTAAAGGCAAGCTCAACGAGCAAAAGGATCGCCTGCACAAACTCAGCCGCTACTACGCCAGCAGCCTGGTGGAATCGGCTACCTTGTACGGCCAGCCACTGCTTGAATCGCAAGTCCCGGTGATGGAAGAAATCATCACCCGCAACAAACAGCTGCAAGACCTCAAACCTTACTTGCGCACCCACTGGGCCAATCAGAAGGCGTTCCTGCAAAAGCAGAAAATCGACACTGAAGCCTGGCTGACCAGCTGCAAAACCGTCACTCAATAACAACGCGTCAACACCGTTACGTAGGAGTTTCACCATGTCGCGCAGCCTTTGGACTCGCTTCAAGCTACAGATCGCTTTCGTAGTCGCCGGCAGCCTGCTAATGAGCGGTTGCGCCAACACCGGCAGCTCCATGTTGGGCGAAGGCGAAGGCGACGGTGCCGACCCGCGCCTGACCCAGGGCAATGACGCAGAGTTCTTCAGCAAGTCCGGTTACCAGGCCTGCGCCGTCGGCGCCGGTGTCGGCATCCTCGCTTGCGCGCTGTCCAACAGCAGCAACAAAACCGTGTGCGTCATCGCCGCCGGTATTACCGCGTGTGGCGTGGCCATGGGTGCGAACTATTACCTGGATCAACGTCGCGCCCAATACGCCGACACCACCACCCGCTTGGCGAAGATGAACAGCGACGTCGAACAAGACACGCAGAACGTGATCGCCCGGACTGCGACCGCTCAGCAAGTGATCAATGATGACAATGCGCAAATTGCCCAGATCAAAAAGGACATCGCCAACAAGAAAGTCGACAAGAGCAGGGCTCAGGCGCAAATCGCCGGGATCGACTCGGACATCGCACGCCTGCGCAAAGACCTTGCCAACATGCGTACCAAGGTCACCGAGTACAGAAAAGTGGCAGACGCCGAGCGTTCGCAAGGCACCAGCGCCGAGATCCGACAGGTGGACATGAACATTCAGAGAATGAACCAGAAAGTCGTCAGCCTGCAGAAGGAAGTCGACGCTCTGTACAGCCAACGCTCCGCAATCACCCTGGGTTAAGCACATGACGCTACGACAACTAATGGTCATCACTGCCGTCCTGGCCCTGAGCGGTTGCGCGACCCAGCCCGGCGAATGCGATGCAACCAATCGCGACAGCAGCATGCTGACCAAGATGAACTGTGACTACTCCGGTGGTTACAGCGATCAGGTCAAGCAGAAGGAACTGGCCCTGAGCGAGTCCCGACAGCAAAACGCAATGTTCCGTCAGGTGTACGAGAACATTCAGGCCCAGCAGCTCAGCACCAAGACCGATCTGGCCAGCCAGCAGAAATCCCAGGCGGCGCTGAATCAGTCGCTGGCGCAACTGCTGACCTCGCTCAAGGCTCGGCGTGGCAATGAGGCCCAGGTGCAGAAGCAGATTGCCGACCTCGAGAAGCAGCTCAAGGCTTCGCAATCGGCGCCAACGGCCAAATCAACACCCGCAACACTCGCGGCCAAGCAGCAAGAGCTGAAAACGTTGCAGAAGAAGGTCAATCAGCTGCAATTCAGCCTCGGCTACGAAGAGTAACTTTTCACCCCGCAAGCGTCCCGATGGATGCCTGCACTTTTTCAGGAATCGTCGTCATGCAGCGGGTCATCAGGGATGCGCAAGCCACATCGGAGGGGATGAGTGCGCTGCAAGCCAAAGTCGCCCTCATCCAGAAACACTTTCCGCCGACCGTCGCCAGTCTGTTTGCTATCCCGCGGATGGGCAGCGGCGACGTGCTGGAATGGTGGACCGAACTGGGTGGCCAACCCACGCCTTATGCCGATCTCAACGAGGACGCGCAACGACGTTTGCTGGAAACCTATGAAGTGCGTCAGACGTCCCTCGGACAGCTGGCGGATGAACTGCAAAAACGCGGTCAAACGACGGAAGCGAATGACCTGCGCAGCCTGCTCGGTACGCCTGAGCTGGACAAACTCTACAGCCTCAACGGTGAGCCTTTGGTGGTGCGGTGGAACCAGCGTCCGCCCAAACCGATCGTGCCGCCAGTGGTGCCCGTCCTACCGCCGTCGCGTCGTGGCTGGTGGATCGCGGCAGCCTTGCTCGCGCTGCTGTTGCTGCTTCTGGCGCTCTGGCTCTGGTGGTTCCTGCACCGTGAGCCGGTTGTCGTGGTTCCGCCTGTAGCGCCTGTGGCACCGGTAGTGACGCCTGTTGAGAAACCGGTTGAACCTGTCCCCGAGCCTGTCGTGGAACCGGAACCGAAACCTGTTCCGGCACCAGAACCCACGCCAGAGCCGGTAGCGGAACCCAAGCCGGTCCCGCCACCAAAGCCGGCACCGGCACCGGAACCCAAGCCGACCCCGCCACCCAAACCGGTTCCACCACCAAAACCGGTAGTGGCTGCCCCGCCACCCGCCCCGACGCTGGACAACTTCGCATGCCGCAAAACAGCGCCGAAGTCAGAGGTCCCGCAGTTCGTGGTGGTGCTCGACACCTCGGGTTCGATGGATTTGAACATCAAGTCAGTGAAATCCGACGAGGACTGGTTCTTCGGTCCTGACATCAACAAGCTCCTGGACCCGAACCGCACCATGCGGCTTACCGCCAAACCCAGCCGCATGGACGTCGCCAAGGACTCGCTGGCCGGCATGATCAACGGGCTGGACCCGAAGATCGACACACGCCTGATCACCTTCGCCGGCTGCGAAAGAACACCGGACCAGGGTTTGTTCAAGTTCGGCGACCGCCCGCGGCTGATCAACGGGATTCGAGGCCTGGTTCCCGACGACGGCACACCGCTGGCCGACAGCCTGGCCCACGCGGCGAGTACCGTCGACGGGCGCAATAACGATGCGGTTATCGTGATGTTCGTCGACGGAGAAGACGGTTGCGGGCAGGACGTTTGCGCGGTATCCCGTCAAATCGCCAGGGAACAACCGCGCCTGCGGGTCAACGTGGTGAAAATCGGTGCTGGCGGCCCGTCACGCTGTATCGCTGAAAACACCGGAGGTCGGGTTTACAACAGCACCAATGCGGCTGAGTTGGGTAACCTGTTGAAACAGGCGAGCAAGGAAGTATCCAGCAATGCCAAGTGCGATTAGCTTGGGGACTGATCCGACTTGCCTGCGATGATTCAACTCAGGTGCTTGACCGCCGGTAACTCCATGGCCCGAACCTCACCCAAAAGAAAATCGCTGAGGCGGCGCAAACGCTCGCCTCCGGGGCGGGTTTTTGGCCAGACCAGGAAATAATTCTCACCGCTGGCGACGGCTGTCGGCCACGGCAAACTCAGACGTCCCTGCGCGACATCCTCCGCGACCATCAGCAAATCGCCCATGGACACGCCGTAGCCACGGGCGGCTGCAATCATGCCCAGTTCCAGCGTGTCGAACACCTGACCGCCCTTGAGCGAGACCTGATCGGTCAGGCCCATGCGCTCCAGCCAGTTGCGCCAGTCACGGCGGTCCGGTGTCGGGTGCAGCAGCTCGGTACTGGCCAGGCGCGCGACGTCCCATGGTTGATCCTTCAGAAGATTCGGCGCGCCCACCGGAATCAGCTCTTCGGGGAACAGGAGAGTCGCCTCCCAGTCCGGTGGAAAATGCCCATTGCTGAGGATGACGGCACAGTCGAACGGTTCGTCATTGAAATCCACTGAGTCGACGTCCATCCAGGCACTGGTCAATTGCACTTCGTTGCCCGGCTGCAGATGACGGAAGCGGCTGAGGCGCGCCAGCAACCAACGCATGGTCAGGGTCGACGGAGCTTTCATGCGCAGGATGTCGTCTTCGGCGCGCAAGGTATTGCAGGCCCGCTCCAGGGCGGTGAAGCCTTCGCGAATGCCCGGCAACAGCAAACGGGCCGACTCGGTCAGTTGCAGGTTGCGCCCACTGCGATGAAACAAGCGGCAGGCAAAATGCTCTTCGAGCGTACGAATATGCCGGCTGACCGCACTTTGGGTAATCGACAGCTCTTCGGCCGCGCGGGTAAACGAACTGTGCCGCGCCGCCGCTTCGAATGCGCGCAGGGCATACAAGGGAGGAAGACGACGGGACATTGGGAAAGCTCCTACTGCGGGGTTCGCCTACCCTAGCAGAAACTCTCCAGCATGAGTTTGAATCATGCTATCCATCCTTTTTATCCCTTTGTGAAAACCGTGCAGAGCGCCGAGAATCGGTGCTTTCCTGTTCCCTTTGATAATCGAGCGTGATGACCATGCAGCATCCAGCACGTACTGAACTCTGGGCCATCCTGCGGCTGGCGGGGCCGTTGATTGCCTCGCAGTTGGCGCACATGCTGATGGTCCTCACCGACACCCTGATGATGGCGCGCCTGAGTCCCGAGGCCCTGGCCGGTGGCGGGCTCGGTGCGGCGACCTATTCGTTCGTGTCGATTTTCTGCATCGGCGTGATTGCGGCGGTCGGCACCCTGGTGGCGATCCGTCAGGGTGCCGGCGATATTGTCGGGGCCACTCGACTGACCCAGGCCGGGTTGTGGCTGGCGTGGCTGATGGCGCTGGTCGCCGGTTTGCTGTTGTGGAACCTCAAACCGGTGCTGCTGCTGTTCGGCCAGACTGAAAGCAACGTCAACGCAGCCGGGCAGTTTTTGATCTTCCTGCCGTTCGCCCTGCCCGGCTACCTGAGCTTCATGGCCCTGCGCGGGTTCACCAGCGCCATTGGCCGTGCAACGCCAGTGATGGTCATCAGTGTTGGCGGTACGGTCGCCAACTTCCTGCTCAACTATGCGCTGATTACCGGCATGTTCGGCCTGCCGAAACTGGGGCTGACGGGCATCGGGCTGGTCACGGCGATTGTCGCCAACCTGATGGCACTTGCGCTGGCGTGGCACATTCGCCGGCATCCGGCTTATGAGGCCTATCCGCTGCGCCAGGGCCTGTCGCGGCTGAACCGCCAGTACCTGAAGGAGCTGTGGCGTCTGGGCCTGCCGATTGGCGGCACCTACGCGGTGGAAGTCGGGCTGTTTGCCTTCGCCGCGCTGTGCATGGGCACCATGGGCAGCACGCAGCTGGGGGCTCATCAGATTGCCCTGCAAATCGTTTCGGTGGCGTTCATGGTCCCGGCGGGGATTTCTTATGCGATCACCATGCGCATCGGCCAGCACTACGGTGCCGGGCAATTGCTGGATGCGCGGCTGGCCGGGCGGGTCGGCATTGCCTTCGGGGCAGCGGCGATGCTGTGTTTCGCCATGGTCTTCTGGCTATTGCCAAACCAGTTGGTCGGTTTGTTTCTCGACCACAACGACCCGGCGTTTCGCGATGTCATCAACCTTGCCGTGAGCCTGTTGGCGGTGGCGGCATGGTTCGAACTGTTCGACGGCACGCAAACCATTGCCATGGGCTGCATCCGCGGACTCAAGGATGCCAAGACCACTTTCCTGGTCGGCCTGGGTTGCTATTGGCTGATTGGCGCACCGGCGGCGTGGTGGATGGCGTTCCACCTGGACTGGGGGCCAACGGGCGTCTGGTGGGGCCTGGCGCTGGGGCTGGCGTGTGCGGCGGTGAGCCTGACGCTGGGATTTGAGTGGAAGATGAAGCGGATGATCAAGCGCGACACGACGTCAGTGCAGCGTTTCGAGGTTGCTCAGCCTGACTGAGCCCCCTGTAGGAGCAAGCTCGCTCGCGATGGTCGTCAACGATAACACTGGTTGGCAGGTGCCCCGCGGCGTTCTCAGGTTTATCGCGAGCAAGCTCGCTCCTACAAGGCTCTGTGGCAACCTCAGCCCACGATTTCCAGCATCGGCTGCTGATTGCTGCCAAACGTCAGATACTCCACCAGTTCGGCCAGCGGCAATGGCCTGCTGATCAAATACCCCTGTACCTGATCGCATTCAAACCCACGCAGCAGCTCCAGTTGCTCCGGCGTCTCCACACCTTCGGCGACCACCTCGAGGTTGAGGTTGTGCGCCAGGTTGATCATCGCGTGGACCAGCTTTCGGTTTTCCTCACGCTGCTCCATGCCGCCGACAAAGCTCTTGTCGATCTTCAGCAAGGTGATCGGCAGGCTGTTGAGGTGCACGAACGACGAGAACCCGGTGCCGAAGTCGTCGAGGGAGAAGCGCACACCGAGGCGCCCGAGGGCGTCCATGGTCTGCTTGACCAGATCACTGCGACGCATCACGGCGGTTTCGGTCAGTTCGAACTCCAGCCACTGCGCCTCGACACCGCGCTCGGCAATCAGGCGACTGAGGGTCGAAAGCAACTGGCTGTCCTGGAACTGCCGGAATGACAGGTTGATCGCCATGTGCAACGGTGGCAAACCCAGCTCAAGCAGCGCCTGCATGTCGCGCAAGGCCCGAGAAATCACCCAGTAGCCCAGCGGGACAATCAGACCGCTTTGCTCAGCCAGCGGCACGAATTCACTCGGTGGAAGCAAGCCGCGCTCGGCATGCCGCCAACGCACCAAAGCTTCGAGGCCGACGATCTGCCCGTCTTCGAGGTTCAGCCGTGGCTGGTAATGCAGCTCCAGCTCATCGCGGCGCAGTGCCCGACGCAGCTCGGTTTCGAGGTCGGCGATGCTGCGGGCATTGCGGTTGATGCGTTCGTTGAAAATGTGAAAGGTGCAGCCCTGGGTGCTTTTGGCCTGCTGCATCGCGATGTGCGCATGCCACATCAGCGGATCCGCACCGGCCTGGGCCCGGGCGTAGGCAATGCCCAGGCTGGAACCGATCAACAGGCTTTCGCCATCGACCCAATAAGGCTCGGCCAGTACTTCGCTGATGCGCTCGGCCATCCACTCGGCACGCTGGGGAGCACGACGGGTGTCGATCAGCAGAGCGAATTCATCACTGCCCAGGCGCGCCAGTTGATCGCCGGCCTCAAGCTGACTCTTGAGCCGCGCCACCACTTGCAGGATCAGGCGATCACCGGCCTGATGGCCGAGGGCGTCGTTGGCATAACGAAAGTTGTCGAGGTCGAGATGACCGAGGGCCAGGCCGCGACCGTCGTTTTCCGCCAGGCGCGCCGTCAGCAGAGTCTGGAAGCCCTGGCGGTTAGCGATGCCGGTCAGCGGATCTTGCTCGGCCAGACGTTGAAGGGTGTTTTCCAGAACGCCACGTTCGCGCACATGGCGTAGGCAACGGCGCAACATGCCGGGATCGAGATGATCGCGCACCAACCAGTCACTCACACCGTCGGGCGGGATCAGCGGCTCATGGTCGAGCAACAACACCGTCGGCAGGCTGCAACGGCCCGGCGCCGGCTGAAGTTGCGGGATGGTCAATAACACCGCGCTGCGGTTGTCATCGAACAGGCTGCTGACCGACTCCCAACTCGGCGCGCTGATGAGCACGACCGAGCTCCCCATAGGAGCCAGACACTCGCGCAACAACGCTGCCCACGCTGGCTCTTCGGCCAGTAGCAGCAAACGCAAGGGTTCGACAGGCGTAGACAAGCTAGCTCCCTAGACTCTGCAAAGATGTAGGCGACGGGCATTATGCCGTTCCGATGACCAATGACAATGACATCGGTGAGCAAAACGAGACCTTTGTATCCGGAATTACGAACATTAGCCGCAAATTCGTTGCGCATCCTGCGTGAAAGTAACAAAACCGGCAATTACAGATAGCGTGGTACGTCACAAGTCGGACAGAGCAGCACAATTCGCTGAGCCTGTTAAAATGCCGGCCCATTTCGTGACTGACTCCTGAATTTACCTATGTCCCGACTCAATCCCCGGCAGCAAGAAGCCGTGAGCTACGTCGGCGGCCCTCTTTTGGTGCTCGCCGGTGCTGGCTCCGGCAAGACCAGCGTGATCACGCGCAAAATCGCGCACCTGATCCAGAACTGCGGCATCCGCGCCCAGTACATCGTCGCCATGACCTTTACCAACAAGGCCGCCCGCGAGATGAAGGAACGGGTCGGCACCCTGCTGCGCGCCGGCGAAGGTCGTGGCCTGACGGTCTGCACCTTCCACAACCTGGGCCTGAACATCATCCGCAAGGAACACGTGCGGCTGGGCTACAAACCGGGCTTCTCGATCTTCGACGAGACCGACGTCAAGGCCCTGATGACCGACATCATGCAGAAGGAATACTCGGGCGACGACGGCGTCGACGAGATCAAGAACATGATCGGCGCCTGGAAAAACGACCTGATCCTGCCGGCCCAGGCCCTGGAAAACGCGCGCAACCCCAAGGAGCAGACCGCTGCCATCGTCTACACCCACTACCAGCGCACGCTCAAGGCGTTCAACGCGGTGGATTTCGACGACCTGATCCTGCTCCCGGTGAAGCTGTTCGAAGAACACGCCGACATCCTGGAAAAGTGGCAGAACAAGGTGCGCTACCTGCTGGTCGATGAATACCAGGACACCAACGCCAGCCAGTACCTGCTGGTGAAAATGCTCATCGGCAAACGCAACCAGTTCACCGTGGTGGGCGACGACGACCAGTCGATCTACGCCTGGCGCGGCGCGCGCCCGGAAAACCTGATGCTGCTCAAGGACGACTACCCCTCCTTGAAGGTGGTGATGCTGGAGCAGAACTATCGCTCCACCAGCCGCATCCTGCGCTGCGCCAACGTGCTGATCTCGAACAACCCCCACGAATTCGAAAAACAGTTGTGGAGTGAAATGGGCCACGGCGACGAGATCCGCGTGATCCGGTGCCGCAACGAGGACGCCGAAGCCGAGCGCGTGGCCATGGAAATCCTCAGCCTGCACTTGCGCACCGACCGCCCGTACAGCGATTTCGCGATCCTGTATCGCGGCAACTACCAGGCCAAGCTGATCGAGCTGAAGTTGCAGCACCACCAGGTGCCGTATCGCCTGTCCGGCGGCAACAGCTTTTTCGGACGTCAGGAAGTGAAAGACCTGATGGCCTACTTCCGCCTGATCGTGAACCCGGACGACGACAACGCCTTCCTGCGGGTGATCAACGTGCCGCGCCGCGAGATCGGCTCGACCACGCTGGAGAAGCTGGGCAACTACGCCACCGAACGCAAGATCTCGATGTACGCCGCCACCGACGAAATCGGCCTGGGCGAGCATCTCGACAGCCGCTTCACCGATCGCCTGTCGCGTTTCAAGCGCTTCATGGACAGGGTGCGCGAGCAGTGCGCCGGCGAAGACCCGATCTCGGCCCTGCGCAGCATGGTCATGGACATCGACTACGAGAACTGGCTGCGCACCAACAGCTCCAGCGACAAGGCCGCCGATTACCGCATGGGTAACGTCTGGTTCCTGATCGAGGCGCTGAAGAACACCCTGGAAAAAGACGAAGAAGGCGAGATGACCGTCGAGGACGCCATCGGCAAACTCGTCCTGCGCGACATGCTCGAGCGCCAGCAGGAAGAGGAAGACGGCGCCGAAGGCGTGCAGATGATGACTTTGCATGCGTCCAAGGGCCTGGAATTCCCCTACGTGTTCATCATGGGCATGGAGGAGGAAATCCTTCCGCACCGCTCCAGCATCGAAGCCGACACCATCGAAGAAGAACGTCGCCTGGCCTATGTGGGCATTACCCGTGCGCGCCAGACCCTGGCCTTCACCTTCGCCGCCAAGCGCAAGCAGTACGGCGAGATCATCGATTGCGCGCCGAGCCGCTTCCTCGATGAGTTGCCGCCGGACGACCTGGCCTGGGAAGGCAACGACGACACACCGACCGAAGTCAAAGCCGTGCGAGGCAACAACGCATTGGCGGATATACGCGCGATGTTAAAGCGCTAGAATTGACCACTTTTTTAAAACCTTAGGGCGCACAAGGCGCCAACAGAGGACAGCTTCATGGAAGCCCTGCACAAGAAAATTCGCGAAGAAGGCATCGTGCTTTCCGACCAGGTCCTGAAAGTCGACGCCTTTCTGAACCACCAGATCGACCCGGCCCTGATGAAGCTGATCGGCGACGAATTCGCCACGCTGTTCAAGGATTCGGGCATCACCAAGATCGTCACCATCGAAGCCTCGGGCATCGCTCCGGCGATCATGACCGGTCTGAACCTGGGCGTGCCGGTGATCTTCGCCCGCAAGCACCAGTCCCTGACCCTGACCGAAAACCTGCTGTCGGCGACCGTGTACTCGTTCACCAAGCAGACCGAAAGCACCGTGGCCATCTCTCCGCGCCACCTGACCAGCAGCGACCGCGTGCTGATCATCGATGACTTCCTGGCCAACGGTAAGGCGTCCCAGGCACTGATTTCGATCATCAAGCAGGCCGGCGCCACCGTGGCAGGCCTGGGTATCGTGATCGAGAAATCGTTCCAGGGCGGCCGTGCAGAGCTGGATTCGCAGGGTTATCGCGTAGAGTCCCTGGCGCGTGTGAAGTCGCTGGCCGGTGGCGTCGTAACCTTCATCGAATAAAGGCCACACTGCACATCCCCCTGTGGGAGCGAGCTTGCTCGCGATTGCATAGTGTCAGTCGACATCTTCGTTGACTGATACACCGCTATCGCGAGCAAGCTCGCTCCCACAGTTGTTTTGGGGGGGGCAGTTACTGCGCAGTCGCCTTGAGGCCCGTGAGCAACAGCCGCTGAAACAAATCTTCCTTGAGGCCTTCCGGATCGGTCAATTGCATCCGCTCCAGATGTTCTGGAAACAACGCAGGCTCCGGCGCATCCAATGCTGCCTTGCCCAACTCCAGCACCTCGCTCAGCTTGAACTTGCTCTTGAGCCAGTTCAGCGCCCGCAACACATCCCGCTCAACCTCGGTGAAATCACAACCCAGCGGATACTCTGGAAACAACTGCGGATGCCGCGCCTGAATCTCCTGCAAACGCTGCGGGCTGTTATCGGTAAAGCGCGGATCGAGACGGAAGTCCTTGGGCAGTTTGCCGACTTTCTGTGCCTGCGCGATCAGCCCCGACTGGAAACGTGAGTCGCTGATATTTAACAGTGCTTCAATCACCGCCGCATCGGTCTTGCCCCGCAGGTCGGCGATGCCGTACTCGGTGACCACGATGTCCCGCAGATGCCGCGGAATCGTGCAGTGACCATACTCCCAGACGATGTTCGAGCTGACGTCGCCTCCAGACTCTCGCCAACTGCGCAGCAGCAACACCGAACGCGCGTCTTGCAACGCATGCCCCTGCACCACGAAGTTGTATTGCCCGCCTACGCCGCTGAGCACACGTCCGTCTTCGAGCTGATCCGCCACCGCGGCACCGAGCAAGGTCACGGTGAACGCGGTGTTGATGAACCTCGCATCGAGACGTTGAAAGCGCTTGAGTTCTTCCTGGCCGTAGAGCTCGTTGATGTAGCTGATGCGGGTCATGTTGAATTCAAGCCGCTTGCTCTGCGGCAACTCACGCAAGCGTTCATAGAAGCTGCGCGGCCCGAGGAAGAATCCGCCATGCACCGAGATGCCATCGGTTTGCGCAGCCTCGTCGAGGGTGCCGGCATTGGCCTGCTGTTGGGTCGCCGCGTCCGGATAAACCTTACGCCGCACGATCCCGGCATCGGCCAGCACCAACAAGCCGTTGACGAACATTTCGCTGCAGCCATACAGGCCTTTGGCGAAGGGCTCGATGCCGCCTTCGCGCTCAATCAGTTGCGCCCAGTGGCTGAGGTTTACGTCTGCCAGCAAAGCCCTGTATCCGTCGTTGTCGGCTTGCCGCGCCAGCAGCGCCGCCGTCAGCGCATCACCCATGGAACCGATGCCGATCTGCAAGGTGCCGCCGTCACGCACCAGAGTGCTGGCGTGCAGGCCGATGAAATGGTCCTGAAAGCCCACCGGCATGTTTGGCGTGGAAAACAGCGTGGTGTTGTCCTTCTCATCGATCAGCAGGTCAAAGGTGTCGATGCCCAGTTCCGCATCGCCGGGCATGTAAGGCAGATCGTTGTGTACTTGGCCGACCATCAGGATGGTTTCTCCGGCGGCGCGGCGCTTGGCGATCATCGGCAATAGGTCGAGGGTGATGTCCGGGTTGCAGCTGAGGCTCAAGCGGTCGGGATGCTCGGCATGGCTGGCCACCAGTTGCGCCACCAGATTCAACCCGGCGGTGTTGATGTCCCGGGCCGCATGGCTGTAGTTGCTGCTGACGTAATCCTGTTGCGCCGTAGCACTGTTGAGCAGGCTGCCAGGCTGCATGAAGAACTGCTGGATGTGGATGTTGCCCGGTAAACCGTCGCGACGCAGGTCGGCGAGAAATTCCAGCTCCGGATAATCGCCGAACACCCGTTCGACAAAGGGTTCGAGAAATCGCTTTTGCAAACCATCGCCCAAGGGTGGGCGCCCCAGACACAACGCGGTGTAGATCGTCAGTCGTCGCTCGGGCGACTGTGCGATTCGTCGATACAGCGCGTTGACGAAGTGATTGGGTTTGCCCAACCCCAGAGGCAGGCCCATGTGGATATGCGTCGGCAACCGTGCCAAGACGTCATCGACTGCCTGTTCGATAGAGCACAGCTGAACCATCGGATCACCCCTCGCTTTCCATGACTTGAGCCTGGACCGAGCTTGCCGGGTCTTTGCTGCAATGAACAGTCCGTTAATGCCAATCGGCCGCCACAAAGACCTTGTAGGAGCGAGCTCGCTCGCGAAGAACCTGAGAGCACCGCGGGGTGCCAGGTTTCCAGCGTTATCGTTGACGACCATCGCGAGCGAGCTCGCTCCTACAAGGGTCAGCGCGGAATTGCAGGCACAAAAAAACCGTCCTGGGACGGTTTTTTGCGAACGATGCGGCGCCTTATTTCAGGCCGGACATCTTCTGGATGGCGCCTTTGAGCTCGGCGTCTGCACAATCGGCGCAGGTGCCTTTTGGCGGCATCGCGTTGATGCCGGAGATCGCCTTGGCGAGCAAGCCGTCAACACCACCTTCTTTCTTGGCACGTTCGCCCCAAGCGGCGGCATCACCGACTTTCGGCGCGCCCAACAGGCCTGTACCGTGGCAAGCGTTGCAATGCTTTGCAATCACTTCATCCGGGGTTTTCGCACCACCACCGCCGCCAGCGGAAGCGGCCACTTCCATGCCCTTGCACTCTTTACCCTGAACACAAACCTGGCCGACTGGCTCAAGGCGTTTGGCAATATCGTCGTTGGTCGCAGCCTGAGCGCTGACACTGACAGCCCATAGGGCCAATACGGTTGCTGGTGCAGCCAGCATTTTCATAATTAGGTTCACGCGTTCACCCTCAATGGTGGCTAGTCACGCCTACGGCCACGGTTCGCAGGCGGGCGCAAGTATAGCGGTAAGCCCGCCGCACTGAAACAACCCCAAAGTCGGAGGGGTCTTAGGCCGCGACGGAAAAACAGCCCGGGCGCCTCTGCGATGCTGGCAGGACGCCTCTTTTCTTAGAAATTCGCTGGTGTGGCTGCGCTGATTAGTCGCGCTGGCACATCGAACGGATTACGGAAACGGTGTGGCTTGGTACTTTCAAAGTAGTAGCTATCGCCGGCTTCGAGGACAAAAGTTTCGAGACCGACCACCAGTTCCAATTTTCCTTCGACCAGGATGCCGGTTTCCTCGCCCTCATGGGTGAGCATCTCGTCACCGGTATCGGCGCCTGGCGGATAGATTTCATTGAGGAATGCGATGGCCCGGCTCGGGTGCGCCCGACCGACCAGCTTCATGGTCACGGCACCATCGGAAATATCGATCAGCTCGTTGGCCTTGTAGACGATCTGGGTCGGTTTTTCCTGCAGGATTTCTTCGGAAAAGAACTCGACCATGGACATGGGAATCCCGCCCAACACCTTGCGCAGCGAACTGATCGAAGGGCTCACGCTGTTCTTCTCGATCATCGAAATCGTGCTGTTGGTGACCCCCGCCCGTTTGGCGAGCTCACGCTGGGAAAGGCCTTTGAGCCTACGGATGGATTGCAGTCGTTCACCGACGTCCAAAGCTTGCGCCTCCAGGATTCAGATTGTTGGAATATTGAGCGTTATCATGGCGACAGCGTTCAGTATTTACAACACCTTGACCTGAATCCTGCTCAGCGAGGCGACTTCCGGTCTGGAGCCCTGCTCACTAAGCCCCGGAATAGAGCAGTGGCACTCGGCGCAGGTTGCAGAAGATCTGGTAAGGAATCGTGCCGGCAGCCATGGCCACATCACTGGCGAGGATGTTTTTGCCCCACAACTCGACGGTCGAACCGAGACCGGCCTGCGGCACATCGGTCAGGTCGATACAGAGCATGTCCATCGATACCCGGCCGATCAACTGGCTGCGCTGCCCGGCAACCAGCACTGGCGTGCCGGTCGGTGCCAGACGTGGGTAGCCGTCGGCGTAACCCATGGCCACCACGCCAATGCGCATCGGTTTGGGGGTGATGAATTTGGCGCCGTAACCGACGGGCTCGCCAGCCGGCAACTCGCGCACACTGATCACCTTCGATTCCAGGGTCATGACCGGTTGCAGCCGCGATGCTACTTCGTTGGCCTCTTCGAACGGCGTGGCGCCATAGAGCATGATGCCTGGGCGCACCCAGTCACTCGGTATCTGCGGCCAACCGAGCACCGCCGGCGAGTTACGCAGGCTGACCTCGGCGGACAAGCCCTTGCGCGCCGCTTCAAATACTGCCACCTGCTCCGCGCTGGCCTGTTCGTGCAGTTCATCGGCACGCGCAAAGTGGCTCATCAGCACCACTTTCGCGACCTTGCCGCTGGCCAGCAGCCGTTGATAGGCCGCTTGATAATCCGTCGGGTGCAGCCCCACGCGATGCATGCCCGAGTCGAGCTTCAGCCACACGGTGATCGGCTTGCTCAACGCGGCGTTTTCGATGGCTTCGAGCTGCCACAGCGAATGCACCACGCACCAGAAATCATGCTCGACGATCAGCGCCAGCTCGTCGGCTTCGAAAAAGCCTTCCAACAGCAGGACCGGCGCACGAATGCCCGCCGCCCGCAGCTCCAACGCCTCTTCGATGCAGGCCACGGCAAACCCGTCCGCCTCGGCTTCCAGCGCCTGGGCGCAACGCACCGCGCCATGGCCATAGGCATCGGCCTTGATCACCGCGAGGGCACGAGCCCCCGTGAGTTCACGGGCGATCCGGTAGTTGTGACGCAGGGCTTGAAGGTCGATCAGGGCACGGGCAGGACGCATGGCGGCAGACTTCTGGTCGGGTTATCGGGAAGAAAAACCGGTGCTGGCTGACAGCGTTAACCACCAACAGCACCGGGAGAGGGATCTTTTCTGACAGGCTTATGGCAGAGCGGCGACAACCGACAACTCGACCAGGATTTCCGGTTCGCACAATTTCGCTTCAACGGTGGCTCGGGCGGGAGCGACGCCTTTTGGCAGCCACTTGTCCCACACCGCGTTCATGCCTTCGAAATGCGCGTCGATGTCCTTCAGGTAAATCGTCACCGACAGCAGATTGTGCTTGTCGGTGCCGGCCAGATCGAGCAACCGCTCGATGTTGGCGAGAGTTTCACGGGTCTGCTGTTCAATCCCGGAGTTCATGTCGTCGCCCACCTGTCCGGCCAGGTAAACCGTGCCGTTATGGGTGACGATCTGACTCATGCGCTCATTGGTGAGCTGGCGCTGGACTGACATGCTTAGCAGACTCCTGGGTTTTGTTGCCGTAACGGGAAATATCGAGACCTTCGGCGCTGATCTGCGGCTTTCTCTTGGCCATCAAGTCAGCAAGCAAGCGACCGGAGCCACAGGCCATGGTCCAGCCGAGCGTGCCGTGACCGGTGTTCAGGAACAGGTTCTTGAACGGTGTGGCGCCTACGATTGGCGTGCCATCTGGAGTGGTCGGGCGCAGGCCGGTCCAAAAGCTCGCTTCGGCCAGATTGCCGCCCTGAGGATAAAGGTCGTTGACGATCATCTCCAGGGTTTCGCGCCGGCGCGGATTCAGCGACAGGTCAAAACCGGCGATCTCCGCCATGCCGCCAACGCGGATGCGGTTGTCAAAACGGGTGATCGCGACCTTGTAGGTCTCGTCGAGAATGGTCGAAGTCGGGGCCATTGCCGGGTTGGTGATCGGCACGGTCAGGGAGTAGCCCTTGAGCGGGTACACCGGCGCCTTGATCCCCAGTGGTTTGAGCAGTTGCGGCGAGTAGCTGCCAAGCGCCAACACGTAGCGGTCGGCGGTTTCCAGCTTGCCGTCGATCCATACGCCGTTGATGCGGTCACCGGCGAAGTCGAGGCGCTGAATGTCCTGGTCGAAACGGAATTGCACACCGAGGTTCGCGGCCATCTCGGCGAGCTTGGTGGTGAACATCTGGCAGTCGCCGGTCTGGTCGTTCGGCAGGCGCAAGGCACCGGCGAGAATGTCAGTGACGCTGGCCAGCGCCGGCTCAACGCGGGCAATACCTTCACGGTCGAGCAATTCGAACGGCACGCCGGACTCTTTCAGCACGGCGATGTCTTTCGCGGCGCCGTCCAGTTGAGCCTGGGTGCGGAACAGTTGGGTGGTACCGAGGCTACGGCCTTCGTAGGCAATGCCGGTTTCGGCACGCAGTTCATCGAGGCAGTCACGGCTGTACTCGGACAGACGGACCATGCGCTCCTTGTTCACCGCGTAACGGCTGGCGGTGCAGTTGCGCAGCATCTGTGCCATCCACAGGTACTGGTCGATGTCGGCCGTGGCCTTGATCGCCAGTGGCGCGTGGCGCTGCAACAGCCACTTGATGGCCTTGAGCGGCACGCCCGGCGCGGCCCACGGCGAAGCATAACCCGGCGAGACCTGCCCGGCATTGGCGAAACTGGTCTCCATGGCAGCGGCCGGCTGCCGGTCCACAACCACCACTTCAAACCCGGCACGGGCCAGATAATAAGCACTGGTGGTACCGATGACGCCGCTACCCAAGACCATGACGCGCATTTTCATATCCCTCATCGCGGCTAACCGCTGACGTTTGTTATTCAGAGCTTCAGATGTGCGCAGTGTAAAAAAGATTTGCCAGTGCATTTCACTATATAAGCGCCTATATTTGGCGACAATTCTCGGCAAAAACCCTTTTCACGGAGGCGCATCCCCTATGCGTACCAACACTCAGACCAAACGTGAGCTGGACAAGATCGACCGCAACATCCTGCGGATCCTGCAAGCGGACGGGCGGATTTCCTTTACCGAGCTTGGGGAAAAGGTCGGGCTCTCGACCACGCCCTGTACCGAGCGGGTCCGGCGTCTGGAGCGCGAAGGGATCATCATGGGCTACAACGCCAGGCTCAATCCGCAGCATCTGAAGGGTAGTCTGCTGGTGTTCGTCGAGATCAGCCTGGACTACAAATCCGGCGATACTTTCGAAGAGTTTCGACGTGCGGTGCTGAAGTTGCCCCATGTGCTGGAGTGCCACCTGGTGTCAGGGGATTTCGACTACCTGGTGAAGGCGCGGATTTCCGAGATGGCCTCGTACCGCAAATTGCTGGGCGACATCCTGCTCAAGCTGCCCCACGTGCGCGAGTCCAAGAGTTACATCGTGATGGAAGAGGTGAAAGAGAGCCTGACTCTGCCGATTCCGGATTGAAGATTTTCCGGTGTCTGTTCCGACCCCATCGCGAGCAAGCTCGCTCCCACAATGAACCGGTTTTGAACACAAAATTCAGGCAGACTCAAATACCTGTGGGAGCGAGCTTGCTCGCGATTGAGGCAACTCGGTCCACCTGAAGACCCGCTGTTTTAAACCAACACCTGCCGGGTACTGGCCATGTACTCGAACACCTGCTTCTCCACCCGCGGATGAATCAACTCCACTGGCCCACGTCCATTGGGGCACGGCAAGGTCTTGGTGGTACCGAACAACCGGCAGATCAGCGGCCGCTCGTCATACACCGTGCAACCATTGGGCCCCAGGTGCACACAGTTGAGTTCTTCCATGGCGGCATCCTGCTCGGCGCGGGTCTTGCGCGGCAGGCGTGACATTTCTTCCGGCGAGGTGGTCACCGGCCCGCAGCAGTCATGGCAGCCGGGAACGCACTCGAACGAGGGAATCTGCTGTCGCAATGTGCGGATTGTCTGACTGTTGCAGCTCATTGAAGCGGTGACCAATAGCGGAATAGAGCGCGATTCTGACGCAAAAGCCCCGATCCAGACAGCACCAGCCGACCAATGTTGCCCGTCCGGGAAGGTCCGGCTTATGCTCCGTCAAGCTTTCTAAACGCAAGCATCAGGAACACGCACATGAATGCCCGTGCTCAACAGCCTGCAATGAACCACACCGCGTCCTACTACGCCGCCAGCAGCCTGCCGCAACCCGAACTTCCGGCGCTCCAAGGCGAAGTGCTGGCCGATGTCTGTGTGGTGGGCGGTGGGTTTTCGGGGTTGAACACGGCGCTTGAGCTGGCCGAACGCGGCCTCAGCGTAGTGTTGCTTGAAGCCCATCGAATCGGCTGGGGCGCCAGTGGACGCAATGGCGGGCAACTGATTCGCGGCGTCGGCCACGGCCTCGATCAGTTCACCAACGTCATCGGTGTCGAAGGTGTTCGGCAAATGAAACTCATGGGCCTGGAAGCCGTGGAAATCGTCCGGCAACGGGTCGAGCACTTCCAGATCCCCTGTGACCTGACCTGGGGATACTGCGACCTCGCCAACAAGCCCCGTGACCTTGAAGGTTTCGCCGAGGATGCCGAAGAGCTGCGCAGCCTCGGTTATCGCTACGAGACCCGTTTGCTGCAAGCCAACGAGATGCACACCGTGGTCGGCTCTACGCGTTACGTCGGCGGCCTGATCGACATGGGCTCGGGGCACCTGCATCCACTGAACCTGGCCCTGGGCGAAGCATCCGCGGCACAACGATTGGGGGTCCAGTTGTTCGAGCACTCGGCCGTGACCCGCATCGACTATAGCCCAGAGGTCAAGGTCCATGCCGCCGAGGGCTCGGTGCGCGCCAAGACCCTGGTACTGGGTTGCAATGCCTACCTCAATGACCTCAACCCGGAACTCAGCGGCAAAGTCCTGCCTGCCGGCAGCTACATCATCGCCACCGAACCATTGAGCGAAGAACGGGCCCACGCCCTTCTGCCGCAGAACATGGCGGTCTGTGACCAGCGCGTGGCGCTGGACTACTACCGACTCTCGGCGGACCGGCGCCTGCTGTTTGGTGGTGCCTGCCATTACTCCGGCCGCGACCCCAAAGACATCGCTGCGTACATGCGTCCGAAAATGCTGGAGGTCTTCCCGCAACTGAGTGCGGTGAAGATCGATTACCAATGGGGCGGCATGATCGGTATCGGCGCCAACCGCCTGCCGCAGATCGGGCGACTCAAGGACCAGCCGAATGTGTATTACGCCCAGGCCTATTCCGGTCATGGCGTGAACGCCACGCACCTGGCCGGCAAGCTGTTGGCCGAAGCCATCAGCGGCCAGCACAGCGGCGGCTTCGATCTGTTTGCCAAGGTGCCGCACATCACATTCCCGGGTGGCAAGCATTTGCGTTCGCCGTTGCTGGCATTGGGAATGTTGTGGCATCGGTTTAAAGAGTTGGTCTGAAGGTTTAGCTGAGCCTGTACCGACGCCATCGCGCGCAAGCTCGCTCCCACAGTGTTTGGCGGTGTTCACAAAATTTGTGTTCACCACCGTTCCTTGTGGGAGCGAGCTTGCTCGCGATGAGGCCCTGAAGAACACTGCAAAACTCAGATCCGCCAGAAGGGCTTCAGCCCCTCCTCTCGCGCCTGCTCCCGCGTCAGCCCGATATCCTGGAGCTGGTCAGCCGTCAGGGCCAGCAACGCCTTGCGCGTGTGCAGGCGACGCCAGAACCGGTCCCAGCGATTCAGGCCGGACGACGCATTGCCCATGCCCCCCTCCCGCGTGCCGTTGTTCTGCCCGGTCGCCAGCTCCTGACTGTGTAACGTCAGCCGCACATCGCTCAAACCGTTCATCTTGGATGCTCCTGTTTACTTGGGTAGCCAGAGGTTCCATGATGCGTGGGCGCGCAAGAGCATTACAGATTCAAAACAACTGTATTAACTCCATACAGTTTTGCCGATTCCGCCACTGAATCCCGATTTTTCGCCCGATCTGTACTGGTTAACCGAATCACCCTTATCGAGGCTGCACCATGACCCTTTACGTCAACCTCGCCGAATTGCTCGGCACACGTATCGAACAGGGCTTCTATCGCCCCGGTGACCGGCTGCCTTCGGTTCGGGCGCTGAGCGTCGAGCACGGCGTCAGCCTGAGCACAGTGCAGCAGGCCTATCGGGTGCTGGAGGACAGCGGGCTGGCCATGCCTCGGCCCAAGTCGGGGTACTTCGTCCCGGCCAGCCGCGAACTGCCGGATTTGCCGGCAGTCGGCCGCCCGGCCCAACGGCCGGTGGACATTTCCCAATGGGATCAAGTGCTGGAGTTGATTCGCGCCGTTCCGCGCAAAGACGTGGTGCAACTGGGTCGCGGCATGCCGGACATCACCAGTGCGACCATGAAACCGCTGCTGCGTGACCTGGCGCGAATCAGCCGTCGGCAGGACATGCCCGGCCTGTATTACGACAACATCCACGGCAACCTTGAACTGCGCGAACAGATCGCTCGCCTGATGCTCGATTCCGGCTGCCAGTTGAGTGCCAGCGAACTGGTGGTGACCACTGGATGCCATGAAGCGCTGTCCACCAGTATTCGCGCGATCTGCGAGCCCGGCGACATTGTCGCGGTGGACTCGCCGAGCTTTCACGGCGCGATGCAGACCCTCAAGGGCCTGGGCATGAAGGCCCTGGAAATCCCCACCGATCCACTGACCGGCATCAGCCTCGAAGCGCTGGAACTGGCCCTGGAACAGTGGCCGATCAAGGTCATACAGTTGACCCCCAACTGCAACAACCCGTTGGGCTACATCATGCCGGAGTCGCGCAAACGCGCGTTGTTGACGCTTGCGCAGCGCTATGACGTGGCGATCATCGAGGACGATGTGTATGGCGAACTGGCCTACACCTACCCGCGTCCGCGCACGATCAAGTCCTTCGACGAGGACGGTCGCGTCCTATTGTGCAGTTCGTTTTCCAAGACCCTGGCACCCGGCCTGCGCATCGGCTGGGTCGCGCCCGGTCGCTATCTGGAACGGGTACTGCATATGAAATACATCAGCACCGGATCCACCGCGCCACAACCGCAGATCGCCATCGCCGAATTCCTTAAAGGTGGCCACTTCGAACCGCATTTGCGGCGGATGCGTACGCAATACCAGCGCAATCGCGACATGATGATTGATTGGGTGACCCGCTACTTCCCGGCCGGCACCCGCGCCAGTCGCCCACAGGGTAGCTTCATGCTGTGGGTCGAATTACCGGAAGGTTTCGACACCCTGAAACTGAATCGTGCATTGCACGACCAGGGCGTACAGATTGCCGTGGGCAGTATTTTTTCCGCCTCGGGCAAGTACCGCAATTGCCTGCGCATGAACTACGCTGCCAAGCCAACACCGCAGATCGAAGACGCAGTACGCAAGGTCGGTACGACAGCGATCAGACTGCTGGCGGAAAACGATCAGCTCAGCGACTGAGCTTTCTTCGGGAATCAGCATCCATATACCTATCTGCGCCGCCAAACGGAGTTGGCGGCGGCGTTTCAATGCCTGGCTGAGCAATTCGGTTGGCTGAGGAAGATGTTGTAAGACTCGACCGCCACAGTTCTGCGATGCTCATCAGGCTGGCTGAGCGGCGCCAAACGCCCCTTGCCTCGACACCACAATCAGCACGCCCAAGGCCCCCACTGCCATCAGCAACGGCAACGCATGGCCGTTGATCCACTGGCTGCCGGCACCCGCCAGCAGCGGCCCGACCAAGCAACCAATCCCCCACAGCTGTGCAATATGCGCGTTGGCCCGCACCAGTGCATCGTCGCGATAACGCTCGCCGATCAGGATCAGTGACAAGGTGAACAAGCCACCGGCACTGGCGCCAAACAAGACCCACAGCGGCCAGATCAGCAGTGTGTCGATCAGCATCGGAATCGCCAGGCTCGACACCAGCAAGACGACTGCGCAGCCGGTAAACAACGCCCGGCGCGACAAACGATCGGCCAACGCACCAATCGGCAATTGCAGCACCGCATCGCCGACGACCACCGTACTGACCATCGCCAGAGCGATCTCCGTGGTGAAGCCCTGGCGCAGGCAGTAGACCGGCAACAGCGTCAAAATCATCGCCTCGAACGCGGCGAACAGCGACACCGCCCAGGCAATCGCCGGCAGGCCACGACAAAACTCAAGCAAATCACGCAGGGTCACGCTGCTGGCTTCACTGCTCGGCGCGCCACTGCGGCCCAGCAACAGGAACGGAGCCGCCATCAGCAAACCGACGCCCACCCAAAAGCCATAGTCATGCTCGGTACCGAGGAAGCCCAACAACACCGGCCCCGCCAGCTGACTCAATGCGTAGCTGCTGCCATACAGCGCCACCAGCCGCCCGCGCCATTGCTCGACCACCAGTTGATTGATCCAGCTTTCACCGATGATGAATACAAGGGTCAGGATCACCCCGATCATCAGCCGCAGCACCAACCAGATCGGATAGCTCGGCAACAGCGCCAGCAAACCGATCGAAATCGCCCCGGCCCACAGGCACAGGCGCATCAGATTGGCCGTGCCGAATCGCGCCGCCAGATGGCTGGAGATTTTCGCCCCCAGCAGGACGCCGATGGCTGGCATCGCGGCCATCACGCCAATGGCAAACGAGCCGTAGCCCCAGCTTTCCAGGCGAAACGACACCAGCGGCATGCTGACACCCAAGGCCAGGCCGACACTCAGGACAGATGCCAAAACGGCGAAATAAGTCGCCCAACGCATGTTCCACGCTCCTGTGGATACTTTTATGTACAACACAAAACATTGTGGGAGCGAGCTTGCTCGCGATGACGGAACAACATTCAACATTGAAGTCGACTGTTACACCGCTATCGCGAGCAAGCTCGCTCCCACAAGGGATCTGTGTCGTTCGGGAGGCCTGCTCTACAACAGACCTCCCTTAACGGCTTACAACTTGATCCAGGTCGCCTTCAGCTCGGTGTATTTGTCGAACGCGTGCAGGGACTTGTCGCGGCCGTTGCCGGATTGCTTGAAGCCACCGAACGGAGCAGTCATGTCGCCGCCATCGTACTGGTTGACCCACACGCTACCGGCACGCAGTGCGCGGGCGGTGAGGTGGGCCCTGGAAATGTCGGCCGTCCAGACCGCAGCGGCCAGGCCGTACGGTGTGTCGTTGGCGATCGCGATGGCTTCTTCGGCGCTGTCGAATTCGATGACCGACAGTACCGGGCCGAAGATTTCTTCCTGGGCGATTTTCATCGCATTGCTCACACCATCGAAAATCGTCGGCTCAACGTAAGTACCGCCAGTTTCCTGGAGCGTACGCTTGCCACCGGCCACCAACCTGGCGCCGTCGGCATGACCGGACTCGATGTAGGACAGTACGGCGTTCATCTGCTGGGTATCGACCAGCGCGCCAACATTGGTCGCCGGATCCAGCGGATTGCCCGGCTTCCAGGCCTTCAGCGCCTCGATCACCAGCGGCAGGAATTTGTCCTTGATCGAACGCTCCACCAGCAGGCGCGAACCGGCGGTGCAGACTTCGCCCTGGTTGAAGGCGATGGCGCCAGCAGCGGCTTCGGCAGCATCCTGCAGATTCGGCGCATCGGCGAACACGATGTTCGGGCTCTTGCCGCCGGCTTCGAGCCAGACTCGCTTCATGTTCGACTCGCCGGAGTAGATCAGCAATTGCTTGGCGATTTTGGTCGAGCCGGTGAATACCAGGGTGTCGACGTCGTTGTGCAGGGCCAAGGCCTTGCCGACGGTGTGACCGTAACCCGGCAGCACGTTCAGCACGCCTTTCGGGATGCCGGCTTCGACAGCCAGTTCAGCGATGCGGATGGCGGTCAGCGGGGATTTTTCGGACGGCTTGAGGATCACCGAGTTGCCGGTGGACAGCGCAGGACCGAGTTTCCAGCACGCCATCATCAGCGGGAAGTTCCACGGCACGATGGCGCCCACAACACCCACCGGCTCACGGGTCACAAGACCCAACTGATCGTGCGGAGTGGCTGCCACTTCGTCGTAGATCTTGTCGATGGCTTCGCCGCTCCAGCTCAAGGCTTGTGCCGCGCCGGGAACGTCGATGTACAGGGAATCGCTGATCGGCTTGCCCATGTCCAGGGTTTCAAGCAGGGCCAGCTCTTCGGCGTGCTGTTTGAGCAGGCCGGCAAAACGGATCATGGTGGACTTGCGTTTGGTCGGCGCCAGACGCGACCAGACACCAGAATTGAACGTGGCGCGAGCGTTTTCCACGGCGCGCTGGGCATCGGCGGCGTCACAACTGGCAATCTTGCCGAGCAGACGGCCATCGACCGGGCTGATGCACTCGAATGTCTCGCCGGAAACGGCGTCGGTGTATTCGCCATTGATATAGGCGCGGCCTTCGATTTTCAGGTCGCGGGCACGTTGTTCCCAGTCGGCACGGGTCAGGGTGGTCATGCGAGTGTCCTCCTCTTATTGATACGACACCCGCGTTCTTCGCGGGCGCTGTCAGGAATTCTGCCCGGCCAGCCTGCTTTTCGGCCCAAGGCATCCACCACCCTAAACCAGCGGCAGGTGAAGTTTCAATATATTTGACATAACACCGGCAAACGGCCTTGCGATGTTCATTTTAATAAACATAGACTTTGGCGATACCCGTGTCCGGTATGACCGGACACCCACCACTCGCACCGCAATGACGGGGGAATACAACAATGAGCATCCAGAATATCGTCGACTTCAGCCAGGCCACCACCGCCGCCGAACGCTATCGCCCGGATCCGACCAAAGTACTGAAGGGTGATCCCGAGCAAGCGGTGTACAACCACTACAACAGCCCTTGCGGCCAATTGAACGCCGGCGTGTGGGAAGGGGCTGTCGGCCAGTGGACGGTAAACTTCACCGAACACGAATACTGCGAAATCGTGCAGGGGGTTTCCGTGATACGTGACCTCGACGGCAACGCCAAGACGCTGCGTGTGGGTGATCGCTTCGTGATCCCGGCAGGCTTTCGCGGCACCTGGGAAGTGCTGGAGCCATGCCGCAAGATCTATGTGGCGTTTGAACAGAAGGCTTGAAGCAAGATCATCGAAATACCCCAAAGCCCGTCCCCGGTGACGGGCTTTTTCACGGGCGGGCCCCGGCAAACATCGCGACACAGTACAACAGGTGATAAATGACCGGAGCTGCTCCAGTATTTCTTCACGGCATCCAAGACGGATGACGGGAGCAATTTCGCTCACTCACCAATTGCAAGGAAGCGGTAAATGACCATTGATTTGAAACAACACCTGGATACAGCCATTCAGTACATCGGCCGACAATACTCCGAAGAGCTGCGTGGAGAGCTCGCCAACAAGACCGGGCTGGCGGTACGTCCGAGGGGCATCGGGTTCATCATGACCAAAGACTACAATCCCGCACGGATCAATCTGCTGGTTGAAAACGAAATCATCACCCATGTCACCATGGGCAATTGATTTGCGCCAAACCATGCATCGCTCTACTCAGCACTGAAGCGCAATGACTTGATCAGGCTGAAAAGCTGTCCGTTTTTTCAAGCACAACAAAAAAGGCCCGTATCTCGCGATACGGGCCTTTTTCGTAAGAGGGAAAAATCAATTACTTGATTTTGCCTTCTTTGTAGATCACGTGCTTGCGAACAACCGGATCATATTTCTTGATCTCGATTTTGTCCGGAGTAGTACGCTTGTTCTTGTCGGTAGTGTAAAAGTGACCAGTACCGGCGCTCGAAATCAAACGAATCAATTCACGCATGATTAGCTCCCTTAAACCTTGCCATCGCGGCGAAGTTCGGCCAGCACGACAGTGATGCCACGCTTGTCGATGATACGCATGCCTTTGGCAGATACGCGCAGACGCACAAAACGTTTCTCTTCTTCAACCCAGAAGCGGTGATGCTGCAGGTTCGGCAGGAAACGACGACGGGTTTTGTTGTTTGCGTGGGAAATGTTATTCCCAGTCACCGGACCCTTACCGGTAACTTGACAGACTCTAGACATGCCTCAGCCCTCTAAAACCACATGCCCAACCCGGCATGGGTTGGCCGCTTAATCTCTCAGTCATTTGGCGCCAGGCGCCGCGTTTCTTTAGAGGTCTTACCGGCTACACCTACAGTGAAGGAACCGGGCCCCTAGAAAAGAGCGCTGCTTTATACCAGAAAGACTAGAGAGCAACAACATTCAGTGTGCGTTGAATTCACAAAAACCCCGTTTTTCTGGCTCCGAGCGCCTTGGACAAAGGCTATCGTCGATGGCGACCGCTCGTCGCAGAAAATCGTTCAGCGAGCCATCCAGGGGGTTTGCTCAACCGCTGCACAGCAAAATCAGTCGCCTATAGTCCCCTTAAAATGAAAAAGGGGATAGTCATTTGCAAAAGAGCCCACTAGGGTAAGCCTTTTCCAGACTGCACTTGCAGATGGGCCTTCGACCTGTATAGGAAGCCGACCATGCGCCTTGCTGCCCTACCGCTGTTGCTCGCCCCGCTTCTGCTGAGCCCACAGGCATTTGCCGCCGCCCTGAGCGTCTGCACCGAGGCCAGCCCTGAAGGGTTCGACGTGGTGCAGTACAACTCGCTGACCACCACTAATGCCTCGGCCGATGTGTTGATGAATCGCCTGGTGGACTTTGACACGGCCAGTGGCAAGGTGGTCGCCAGCCTCGCCGACAGCTGGGAAGTCAGCCCCGACGGCCTGACCTACGTTTTCAAGTTGCACCCGCTGGTGAAATTCCATCGCACCGAGTACTTCACTCCAACGCGCGACCTTAACGCCGAAGACGTGATTTTCAGCTTCGACCGTATGCTCGACCCGGTCAATGCGTGGCACAAAGTCGCCCAGAGCGGCTTCCCGCATGCGCAATCGATGCAATTGCCTGCATTGATCAAGAAGATCGACGCCCTCGATCCGCAGACCGTGCGCTTCACACTCGACCACCCGGATTCGACCTTCCTGGCGACCCTGAGCATGGGTTTCGCCTCGATCTATTCGGCCGAATACGCCGACAAACTGATGAAGGCCGGCACACCCGAGAAGCTCAACAGCCAGCCGATCGGCACAGGGCCGTTCGTTTTCACTCGCTTCCAGAAGGACGCCTCGGTTCGCTACAAAGCCAACCCCGACTACTTCGGCGGCAAACCCTCTGTAGATCCGCTGATCTTTGCCATCACCCCGGACGCCAACGTGCGCCTGCAGAAATTGCGCCGCAACGAATGCCAGATCGCCCTGTCGCCCAAGCCTCTGGACGTACAGGAAGCGCTGAAAGAGCCGACGCTGAAAGTCGAAAAGACTGACGCGTTCATGACCGCATTCGTCGGCATCAACAGTCAGCATCCGCCACTGGACAAGCCTGAAGTCCGCCAGGCCATCAACCTTGCCTTCGACAAGGCCAACTATGTCAAAGCCGTGTTCGAAGACACTGCCGAGGCGGCCAACGGTCCGTATCCGCCCAACACCTGGAGCTACGCGAAAGGCCTGCCGGGTTACCCTCACGACATCGCCAAGGCCAAGGCCTTGATGGCCAAGGCCGGACTCAAGGACGGCTTCCAGACCACCATCTGGACCCGCCCTTCCGGCAGCCTGCTTAACCCCAACCCAAGCCTTGGTGCCCAACTGCTGCAGTCTGACCTCGCGGAAATCGGCATTCAGGCCGAAATTCGCGTGATCGAATGGGGCGAACTGATCCGCCGCGCCAAGGCCGGTGAGCACGACTTGCTGTTCATGGGCTGGGCCGGTGACAACGGTGACCCGGACAACTTCCTCACGCCGCAGTTTTCCTGCGCGGGGGTCAAGTCTGGCACCAACTTCGCCCGCTACTGCAATCAGGACCTGGACAAGCTGATCAGCGCCGGCAAGACCACCGGCGAGCAAGGTGTGCGTAGCAAACTCTACGAACAGGCCCAGGCGCAGATCCAGCAGCAGGCGCTGTGGCTACCACTGGCTCACCCGACGGCCTTCGCGCTGACGCGCAAGGATGTCGAGGGGTATTCGGTCAGCCCGTTCGGCCGGCAGGACTACTCCAAGGTCAACCTCAAATAATCTGACACAACACAAAACCTGTGGGAGCGAGCTTGCTCGCGATAGCGGACTTTCAGGCAACATCAATGCTGAATGTGCCGACGCCATCGCGAGCAAGCTCGCTCCCACATGGAAAGCGTGCTTCTCACATCCTGCCTACATCCAGCCATACTCCGCCATCGACAACGGGTCGCCATCACCGATGATGAAATGGTCGAGCACCCGCACGTCAATCAACTCCAGCGCCTTTTGCAGGCGCTTGGTCAGCACCCGGTCGGACTGACTTGGGTCGGTGTTGCCCGAAGGATGGTTGTGACAGAGGATCAATGCCGCTGCGTTGTTGGCCAGGGCGCGCTTGACCACCTCTCGCGGATGAACGCTGGTGTTGTCGATGGAGCCGCGGAACAGCGTCTCGAACGCCAGTACCTGATGCCTGGAATCGAGAAACAGGCAACCAAACACCTCGTGTGGCTCGTGGCGCAACATCGATTTCAGATACTCGCGAACCGCGTGCGGACTCTCCAGTGCCGACTTATGGCGCGCACGCTCGGCCAGATGACGCCTGCTCATTTCTTGCGCAGCCTGCAACTGCGCAAATTTCGCCGGCCCAAGTCCCAACTGCTTGCTGAACGCTTCCTGATCGGCTTCAAGCAACAAACGCAGGCTGCCAAACTGATTCAACAGGTGTCGCGCCAGATCTACTGCACTTTTACCCACCACGCCGGTGCGTAAAAAGATCGCCAGCAATTCGGCATCCGAAAGGCTTCCCGCGCCCCGCTCAAGCAACCTCTCCCGCGGCCGTTCCGCCGCCGGCCAATCGCGAATACTCATAGCACCTCCCTGTCTGTGGGCACCGCTGTTCCGTAGCGGTCGCTGTGATATCGTAGCCCATCTTTTTTGCGGGCGAATTCACCCTGGGGAGGGGGTTTCGCCACGTATGTCACCAACGAATTGAAAGGCAGGCCTATGCAGCGGCTGTATCGGAAACGCATTGTTCTGGGCGTCGGCGGCGGTATCGCTGCCTACAAGAGCGCCGACCTGGTTCGCCGCCTGATCGATCAGGGCGCCGAAGTGCGCGTGGTCATGACCCGTGGCGGCGCAGAGTTCATCACCCCGTTGACCATGCAGGCCCTGTCCGGGCACCCGGTCCACCTGGACCTGCTGGACCCGGCGGCCGAGGCGGCCATGGGCCACATCGAACTGGCCAAATGGGCCGATCTGGTGCTGATCGCCCCCGCCACGGCGGACCTGATCGCCCGCCTGGCCCAAGGCATCGCCGATGATCTGCTGACCACGCTAGTGCTGGCCACCGACGCAGTGGTCGCCGTCGCGCCGGCAATGAACCAGGCGATGTGGCGCGATCCGGCGACCCAAGCCAACCTGCAAACCCTCGAAAGCCGCGACATCAGGGCTTTCGGCCCGGCCTCCGGCAGCCAGGCCTGCGGCGACGTCGGCCTGGGACGCATGCTCGAAGCCCTTGAACTGGCCCAGTGCGCTGCCGACTGCTTCCAGCGTCAGGCACTGACCGGCAAACACGTGCTGATTACGGCCGGCCCGACCCAGGAAAACATCGACCCGGTGCGCTACATCACCAACCACAGCTCCGGAAAAATGGGTTTTGCCCTGGCCGAAGCCGCTGTGGAGGCTGGTGCCCGCGTAACCCTGATCACCGGCCCCGTGCACCTGCCGACTCCGGATCGCGTCAACCGCATCGACGTGGTCAGCGCCCGCGACATGCTGGCCGCGTGTGAAGCGGCGATCCCTTGCGACCTGTTCATCGCCTCGGCAGCGGTCGCGGATTACCGTCCGGAAGTCGTCGCCCCGCAGAAACTCAAGAAAGATCCTACGAACGGCGACGGCTTGTTGCTACAGATGGTGCGTAACCCGGACATCCTGGCCACCATCGCCACCCGCCCCGACCGCCCGTTCAGTGTCGGTTTTGCCGCCGAGACCGAACACCTGCTCGATTACGCTGCACGCAAGTTGAAAGACAAGAACCTCGATCTGATCGTCGCCAACGACGTCGCCAACCCGAGCATTGGCTTCAACAGCGAAGAAAACGCCTGCAGCGTCATCGACCGTGAGCTTCACGCCACACTTTTCGCCCAGACCAGCAAGAGCAAGATTGCTCGCCAGCTGATCACTTTTATCGCCGAACGTCTGAACCAGGTTTAATTTACATGCACGCTTTGCAAGCCAAGATTCTCGACCCCCGCATCGGTACCGAATTCCCGCTGCCACAATACGCCACACCGGGCTCCGCCGGCCTCGACCTGCGCGCCATGCTGGAACAGGACACCGTGATCAAGCCGGGTGAAACCGTGCTGATCCCCACCGGCCTTTCGGTCTATATCGGCGACCCGAACCTGGCGGCGCTGATTCTGCCGCGCTCGGGGATGGGCCATAAGCACGGCATCGTGCTGGGCAACCTGGTGGGGCTGATCGACTCCGACTACCAAGGCCCATTGATGGTTTCCTGCTGGAACCGTGGTCAGACCGAGTTCACCATGCCGGTTGGCGAGCGCCTGGCGCAACTGGTGCTGGTACCGGTGGTGCAGGCTCACTTCGAGATGGTTGAAGAGTTTGTTGAAACCGAGCGCGGCACCGGCGGCTTCGGCCATACCGGCACCCGCTGATCCAGTCTTGCTCTTCTTGTGGCGGGGGATCTGGCTCCCTCGCCACAAAATTCAAATTGTCATCTGCAAGGTTTAGCTCCGGAAATCAAGGCATTGCCCGGTCAAACCCTTGTCGTCAGGGGCGTCATGGCCCTTTCACACCACGAACTCTCTGTGGAAAACGCCGTCATACCCTTCAGTTTGAACCTGCCGCCGAGTGAATCGGCGGCCTGTCCAGCCACTTTCGAGATGGAGCATTTCCACAGATGAACACCCCGGCCAACATCGCACCCAAGTTCCCTGACAGCATCTTCCGCGCCTACGACATCCGCGGTACCGTCCCGGAATTCCTGAACGCCGAAACCGCTTACTGGATCGGCCGCGCCGTCGGCTCCCAAAGCCTGGCCCAGGGCGAGCCAAACGTGTCCGTCGGTCGCGATGGCCGTCTGTCCGGCCCGGAGCTGGTCGCGCAACTGATCAAAGGCATCGCCGACAGCGGCTGCCACGTCAGTGATGTCGGCCTGGTCCCGACTCCGGCGCTTTACTACGCCGCCAACGTACTGGCCGGCAAATCCGGCGTGATGCTCACCGGCAGCCACAACCCGTCGAACTACAACGGTTTCAAGATCGTCATCGCCGGTGACACCCTGGCCAACGAACAGATCCAGGCCCTGCACGACCGCCTCAAGACCAACAACCTGAGCAGCGGCCAGGGCAGCATCACCCAGGTCGAGATCCTCGACCGCTACACCACCGAAATCGTCCAGGACATCAAGCTGGCCCGTCGCCTGAAAGTGGTCGTCGATTGCGGTAACGGCGCGGCCGGTGTGATCGCTCCGCAACTGATCGAAGCGCTGAACTGCGAAGTCATCCCGCTGTTCTGCGAAGTGGACGGCAACTTCCCGAACCACCACCCGGACCCGGGCAAGCCTGAAAACCTCGTGGACCTGATCGCCAAGGTCAAGGAAACCAACGCTGACATCGGCCTGGCCTTCGACGGCGATGGCGACCGCGTCGGCGTGGTGACCAACACCGGCAGCATCGTCTACCCAGACCGGTTGCTGATGCTGTTCGCCCGCGACGTTGTGGCGCGCAACCCGGGCGCCGAAATCATCTTCGACGTCAAATGCACCCGCCGCCTGATTCCGCTGATCAAGGAATACGGTGGCCGGTCGTTAATGTGGAAGACCGGTCACTCGTTGATCAAAAAGAAAATGAAACAATCCGGCGCCCTGCTGGCTGGCGAAATGAGCGGGCACATCTTCTTCAAGGAGCGCTGGTTCGGTTTCGACGACGGCATTTACAGCGCCGCGCGGTTGCTGGAGATCCTCAGCAAGGAAAAATCCTCGGCCGAAGAGTTGTTCGCGACCTTCCCGAACGATATTTCTACGCCGGAAATCAATATCCATGTGACCGAAGAGAGCAAATTCAGCATCATTGATGCATTGCACGATGCGCAGTGGGGCGAAGGCGCCGACCTGACCACCATTGACGGCGTGCGAGTCGACTATGCCAAAGGCTGGGGCCTGGTACGCGCATCCAACACCACACCGGTGCTGGTGCTGCGTTTCGAGGCCGATGACGAGGCTGAATTGCAGCGCATCAAGGACGTTTTCCACGCCCAGTTGAAGCGTGTTGCACCTGATCTCCAACTACCGTTCTGATTCACCCGGAGCCCTGAATGACCCTCGAACGCGAAGCCGCCGCCAACACCGCCAAGGTCCTGTCCGAAGCGCTACCTTACATCCGCCGTTATGTCGGCAAGACACTGGTGATCAAATACGGCGGCAACGCGATGGAAAGCGAGGAGCTGAAAACCGGCTTCGCCCGCGACATCGTGCTGATGAAGGCCGTGGGCATCAACCCGGTGGTGGTTCACGGTGGCGGCCCGCAAATCGGTGACCTGCTCAAGCGCCTGTCGATCGAGAGCCATTTCGTCGACGGCATGCGCGTCACCGACGCCGCGACCATGGACGTAGTTGAAATGGTCCTCGGCGGCCAGGTCAACAAGGACATCGTCAACCTGATCAACCGTCATGGCGGCAGCGCCATCGGCCTGACCGGTAAAGACGCCGAGCTGATTCGCGCGAAGAAACTCACCGTTACCCGTCAGACGCCGGAAATGACCACCCCGGAAATCATCGACATCGGCCACGTGGGCGAAGTAGTCGGCATCAATACCGACCTGCTGAACCTGTTGGTCAAGGGCGATTTCATCCCGGTGATCGCGCCCATCGGCGTCGGCGCCAACGGCGAGTCGTACAACATCAACGCTGACCTGGTGGCCGGTAAAGTCGCCGAGGCATTGAAAGCCGAGAAGTTGATGCTGCTGACCAACATCGCCGGCCTGATGGACAAGTCGGGCACGGTCCTGACCGGCCTGACAACCCAGCAAGTCGACGACCTGATCGCCGATGGCACCATCTATGGCGGCATGCTGCCGAAGATCCGTTGCGCACTGGAAGCGGTCCAGGGCGGTGTGGGCAGCTCGCTGATCATCGACGGTCGCGTGCCGAACGCGATCCTGCTGGAAATTTTCACCGATACCGGCGTGGGCACCCTGATCAGCAATCGCAAGCGTCACTGATTCAAGAACGTCATAAAGATCGCAACCTTCAGCGGCACCTACGGAAGTATGAATTTTCCGTAGGTGCTGACGAAGTCTGCGATCTTTTTTATGCGTGCAGGAAATGCCTCACTTCAGATAACGAAACGTCCGACATCATTAAGGAATCAATCTGCATAGGATCTTCCCTGCATCCACAGGAGATCTACCCATGCAAAAAGACCATGTTCCATACGGCAGTGACATTTCAGCAGGCACCTACGCCTGCGTAGACTGCGGATTTGAGTATTCAGGCCCGTCGCAAACATCAATGCCACCCTGCCCTGATTTCAAAAAGACCCCTCACACGCGCAAAGCCTGGAAAGTATTGACCGGCCAGGGCGACGCCCCGAATGACCCGTATCCGGAAAAAACCGACAAATCCGTCGAGAACAAAAAGGCCGAGACAACCAGCCCTGCGAGCAAAAGATAGCCACGGAGGCACTGAGCCATGCAGATCTCGTTCACGATCGACGCCCAGGCTTTCGAGCAGGAGCAGAAGGAACCGGTCAAGAAAACCCTGAAGATTTCCGACACGGAAATTGCTCATGCCTTACAGCGTATAGCCAAGGCGAGCCTGACTGAATACTTGAAAATGCTGGTTGAGGGCGGCATGCCGAGCCGGGCCGATGAAGCAAAACAGGACCGTTTGCTGTATCTGATTCAAAGCTACTTCGGGCAGACCCTGCCAACCGAATCGCAGATATCGACGATTTTCCAGCTGACTCAGAGCCAAAGCAAAACCTTGCTGAAAAACACGGTTTCACGCTTCCGCAATCAATTGGACGAGATCCTGCAGCACAGCATGCGAGCCGTGATCGAGTCTGCGGAGCACGCGCAGACCGTGTATCTGGTGGTGATCAGCTCGGACGTCATCCGCGATGAACTGAACATGCTGATCACCCAGAACGAGCCGACTTTCAAACCCATCATCAAACGCAAAGGCAGTGCCGGGCAGTTCGAAATCAGCGAGGATTCCCACGCGCTGCTGTGCCGGACACTGGGCCTGAATGCCGTTCAGTGACATCGTCGCGGTCAGTGGTTTGCTGCTGACCCTGACCACCTTCATGTTCAACCTGGCATGGCCAAAATTGCATGAAGCGTTGGAACTGGATGAAAAACAACCAGGCCCACTGGCCAGAAAACGTAGCCGAGAGAAGGTTTCAGGCGTTCTGCTCGGTTGCGCCCTGCCCCTGACCTGCGCCTTCACAGCACTTTTTTACGTCAACCTGCCGGCCGCCGCTCGAATCATGCGTGGCAGCAGACTGGATCTGTGGGATTTCGATGTGGACCGCACGCTTTACGTTCTAGTCGTCGTGGCACTGCTGGTGTTCGCGCTATTCAATCTGGGATTGGCACTAAAACTGATAGGAAAATGGCGAAGACTGCACTGACAGCACAAACAAAAAGCCCCTTGTAGGAGCGAGCTTGCTCGCGATGGGCGCCAGAGCAACGCGGGCTGCCAGGCACTCCGCATTATCGTTGACGTTTTTCGCGAGCAAGCTCGCTCCTACAGGGTCGGTGTGTCAGACACCGAACTGGGCGCGGTAGGCTTCCACAGCTGGCAGATGCTGCTTGAGCTGCGGATCGTCCGCCAGGAATTCCAGCACCTGGTTCAGCGAAACGATGCTGATGACCGGGATGCCGAAGTCACGCTCGACTTCCTGGATCGCCGACAACTCGCCGTTGCCACGCTCCTGACGGTTCAGGGCGATCAGCACGCCAGCGGCCTTGGCGCCGTCCTGGGAGGCGATGATCTGCATCACTTCACGGATGGCGGTGCCGGCGGTGATCACGTCGTCGATGATCAGCACTTCACCGGTCAGCGGTGCGCCAACCAGGCTGCCGCCTTCGCCGTGGGCCTTGGCTTCCTTGCGGTTGAAGCACCATGGCAGGTCACGGTCGTGATGCTCGGCCAGGGCCACGGCGGTAGTCGCCGCCAGCGGAATGCCTTTGTAGGCCGGGCCAAACAGCACGTCGAACGAAATGCCGCTCTCGGCAATGGCGGCGGCGTAGAAACGACCCAGCTGCGCCAAGGCCGAACCCGAGTTGAACAGGCCGGCATTGAAGAAGTAAGGACTGGTGCGCCCGGACTTCAGGGTGAACTCACCGAAGCGCAAAACGCCGCGATCGATGGCAAAACGGATGAAATCGCGCTGATACGCTTGCATGAAAAAACCCCAAATACCACGGATTTAGCTAATTAGCTTGACGCCGTGTATCATACACGCACGCGATTTTTGGGGCCATTTATGCGGATCATCAGTGTGAACGTCAATGGTATTCAGGCTGCAGTCGAGCGTGGTTTGCTCAGTTGGCTGCAAGCACAGAATGCCGACGTCATCTGCCTGCAGGACACCCGTGCCTCCGCCTTTGAACTGGATGACCCAGCCTTCCAACTGGATGGCTACTTCCTTTATGCCTGCGATGCTGAAGTCCCTGCCCAAGGCGGCGTGGCTTTGTATTCGCGGTTGCAACCGAAGGCTGTCATCAGCGGTCTCGGTTTCGAGACGGCCGACCGCTACGGGCGCTACCTGCAAGCAGATTTCGACAAAGTCAGTATTGCCACCTTGCTGCTTCCTTCGGGGATGAACGGCGATGAGGATTTGAACCAGAAGTTCAAGCTCATGGACGACTTCGGCAAGTACCTGGACAAGCAGCGGCGCAAACGCCGCGAGTACATTTATTGTGGCTCGCTGTACGTGGCGCAGCAGAAGCTCGACATCAAGAACTGGCGCGACAGCCAGCAATCTCCGGGCTTCCTGGCACCTGAACGTGCCTGGATGGACGAGATTGTCGGCAACATGGGTTATGTCGACGCCCTGCGGGAAGTCAGCCGGGAAGGTGACCAGTACAGCTGGTGGCCGGACAACGAACAGGCGGAGATGCTCAACCTCGGTTGGCGCTTCGACTATCAGTTGCTGACCCCTGGCCTGCGCCGCTTCGTACGCAGCGCACGCCTGCCACGCCAGCCGCGGTTCTCGCAACACGCGCCGCTGATCGTGGACTACGACTGGACGCTGACCATTTAAGCGTCGTTTCGCAGACACAAAAAAGCCGACTTCAGGGTCGGCTTTTTTGTGGGCGACGCTGGCGCCGCCCTCTGTAGGAGCGAGCTTGCTCGCGATGGTGTGTCAGTTGACACCAATGTGGCTGACACATCTTCGCGAGCAAGCTCGCTCCTACAAGGGGATCCTGCTGATCGTTATTTGATCAACCGCCATGTGAACGGATACCGATAAGGCTGCCCTTCATTGGCCTTCACCCCGGCAATGATCGTTAGCACCAGCGCACCGATCGCGATCAGGCCAAACAGGAAGAACCCGATAATCACCAGCATCAGCAAGAAGCAGATAGCCGAAGCGATCGCCACGGTTATCTGAAAATTCAGTGCTTCCTTGCCCTGGGCATCGATGAACGGGTCCATCTCGCGCTTGATCTGCCAGAGAATCAGCGGACCGATGATCGTACCGAACGGAATCCAGATCCCCAGCAAGGCGGACAAGTGGCAAAACATGGCCCACTGACGCGCCTCTTGGCTCGGCGTGGGCAGCGGCAGTTGCTCGTCACTCATGGTGTCCTCCTTGTCTGGAGCAGCCCGGTCAGTCGGCCAGGGCGGCCTTTTGCAGTTCGAAGATCTCGTTCATGCCTTTCTTGGCCAGTTCGAGCATGGCGTTCAGCTCTTCAGGCTGGAACGGCGCGCCTTCGGCAGTGCCCTGGACTTCGATGAAGCCGCCAGCGCTGGTCATTACCACGTTCAGGTCAGTCTCGGCGGCCGAGTCTTCCAGGTAATCGAGGTCGAGCACCGGTTCACCCTTGTACATGCCCACGGATACAGCGGCGATCATCTGTTTGACCGGGTCGCCGCCCTTCAGGCCACCACGCTTCTTGATGACTTTCAAGGCATCGATCAGCGCAACCATGGAACCGGTAATCGAAGCCGTGCGGGTGCCGCCATCGGCCTGGATCACATCGCAGTCGACGTACAGGGTGACGTCACCCAGCTTGGACATGTCCAGAGCAGCGCGCAGGGAGCGACCGATCAGACGCTGGATTTCCAGGGTGCGGCCGCCTTGCTTGCCACGGCTGGCTTCACGCTGGTTACGCTCGCCGGTAGCACGCGGCAGCATGCCGTACTCGGCAGTCAACCAACCCTGGCCCTGGCCTTTCAGGAAACGCGGTACGCCCGGTTCAACGCTGACGGTGCAGATGACCTTGGTATCACCGAACTCGACCAGCACAGAACCCTCGGCGTGTTTGGTGTAGTTGCGGGTGATGCGGATCGAGCGGAGCTGATCGGCAGCGCGACCACTTGGACGTATCATAGGGAGTACCTGTACTGGGGACGGAAAACTGCGGAGCATTATAGAGCCGACGGCCGCCACTGGGCACTTCTAAAAAAATCCGCCGACGACCGAGGGCTCTGTACCGCGCGCCGGTGCAGGCCTGCCGCTCTTTGTCACACTGTGTGTTTGGGCGCATCCGCGCCACTGCGCTACAATCCTGCGCCTTTGCTGCCAGTCGGCTTTAATTCATTGATATCGGATTCCCGGAACCTCGGTTCTGTGCCGATCTGCCTTGCGAGGTACCTCCATGGTGCACAGCATGACCGCCTTCGCCCGCGTCGAGAAAGCCGGCGTCCAGGGCACCCTGAGCTGGGAACTGCGCTCGGTCAACAGCCGCTACCTGGAACCCCACCTGCGCCTGCCGGAGTCCTTTCGCGACCTCGAGGGCGCTGTTCGTGAAGCCCTGCGCCAGGGTGTATCGCGGGGCAAGCTTGAATGCACCCTGCGCTTCACCGAAGAAAACACCGGCAAGGCGCTGCAAATCGATCAGGAGCGCGCCGCGCAACTGGTCGCCGCCGCCGAGACCATCGCCAGCCTGATCAAGAACCCGGCAGCGCTGAACCCGCTGGAAGTCCTTGCCTGGCCCGGCGTACTGGTAGGCGACGCCACCGACCCGCAAGCCTTGAACGCCGAAGCGCTGGCACTGTTCAATCAGGGCCTCAAGGAGCTGAAGGCCGGCCGCGAGCGCGAAGGCGCGGAGCTGGCGCGACTGATCAACGAGCGCCTGAGCGCCATCGAAGAAGACGTGGTGACTTTGCGCGAACTGGTCCCGCAAATGCTCGCCACCCAGCGCCAGAAAGTCCTCGACCGTTTCGCCGACATGAAGGCCGAGATGGATCCGCAGCGCCTGGAGCAGGAAATGGTCATGCTCGCGCAAAAAAGTGACGTCGCCGAAGAACTGGATCGCCTGAGCACTCACATCATCGAAGTTCGCCGGGTGCTCAAATCCGGCGGTGCCGCCGGTCGGCGCCTGGACTTCCTGATGCAGGAACTCAACCGCGAAGCCAATACACTGGGCTCCAAAGCCTTCGACCCGCGCAGCACCCAGGCTGCGGTCAACCTCAAGGTGTTGATCGAACAGATGCGCGAACAAGTGCAGAATATTGAGTAAGGCTACCCCGACATGACACACAGCACCGGCACCCTGTACATCATTTCCGCTCCTTCGGGCGCGGGCAAGAGCAGTCTGGTCAAGGCTCTGACCGACGCAAATCCGGAGATCCGCGTCTCGGTCTCCCACACCACCCGCGCCATGCGCCCCGGTGAAGTGAATGGCGTGAACTATCACTTCGTCGACCGCAGCGAGTTCGTGAAGATGATCGAGCACGGGGACTTCCTCGAGCGCGCCGAAGTGTTCGGCAACCTCTACGGCACCTCGCAAAGCCACCTGCAGCAAACCCTGGACGAAGGCCACGACCTGATTCTGGAAATCGACTGGCAAGGTGCCGAGCAAGTGCGCAAGCTGATGCCTCAGGCCCGCTCGATCTTCATTCTGCCGCCGTCATTGCAGGCCCTGCACCAGCGCCTGACCAATCGCGGCCAGGACAGTGACGAAGTCATTGACGGCCGGATGCGCGAAGCCGTCAGCGAAATGAGCCACTACGTCGACTACGACTACCTGATCATCAACGACGATTTCGCCCACGCGCTGCACGACCTGAAGGCGATTTTCCGCGCCAATCAGCTGATTCAAAAGCGTCAGCAACAGCGTCACGGCAAATTGCTGGCTGAATTGCTCGGTTAATCAGCTCTTCCCAAAACCGCTGCAAGGGCTTTACATTGGTACTTGCAGCGCGTTGAAGGGCTTGGTCAAAAAATCAGCGCTTCCCTAATCGCTGGTGATTTTTTAAACTGTTGAGTCCGCTCGCCCATCCGGGCAGCGCGCATATTGCATTTGCTACGAGGAAGACCATGGCCCGCGTAACCGTTGAAGACTGCCTAGAACACGTGGATAACCGCTTTGAGCTGGTCATGCTCTCTACCAAGCGTGCCCGTCAACTGGCCACCGGCGGCAAAGAGCCGAAAGTAGCATGGGAAAACGACAAACCTACCGTCGTTGCCCTGCGCGAAATCGCTGAAGGCCTGATCGACTACGCAGCTATCGCCGAAGCCGAAATCGTTGAAGATGAACCGCTTTTTGCTGCATTCGAGGACGAGTCCAACGAGGCCGTCTAAGCCTATGCCTGGTCGACGTAGCACGGCGCGGGATAAAAGCTTACGGCAGGAGACATCATGCCGAGCATAGACGCCCTCGCCGATCGCTTATCGACCTACCTCGGCAAGGACCAGGTCAACCTGGTCCGCCGAGCGTATTTCTACGCCGAACAAGCCCACGACGGCCAACGCCGCCGTAGCGGTGAGGCGTACGTCACGCACCCACTCGCGGTTGCGAATATTCTTGCCGACATGCACATGGACCATCAGAGCCTGATGGCCGCGATGCTGCATGACGTGATCGAAGACACCGGTATTGCCAAGGAAGCGCTGCAAGCGCAGTTCGGCGAAACCGTGGCCGAACTGGTCGACGGGGTCAGCAAACTGACCCAGATGAATTTCGAGACCAAGGCCGAAGCACAAGCCGAAAACTTCCAGAAAATGGCCATGGCCATGGCCCGCGACATTCGCGTGATCCTGGTCAAGCTGGCCGACCGCCTGCACAACATGCGCACGCTGGAAGTGCTGTCCGGCGAAAAACGCCGGCGCATCGCCAAGGAAACCCTGGAAATCTATGCGCCCATCGCCAACCGGCTGGGCATGCATGCCATCCGCATAGAGTTCGAAGACCTCGGTTTCAAGGCCATGCACCCGATGCGTTCCGCGCGGATCTACCAGGCCGTCAAACGCGCCCGGGGCAACCGCAAGGAAATCGTCAACAAGATCGAAGAATCCTTAAGCCACTGCCTGGCCATCGATGGCATTCAGGGCGAGGTCAGCGGTCGCCAGAAACACCTCTACGGCATCTACAAGAAAATGCGCGGCAAGCGTCGGGCCTTCAACGAGATCATGGACGTCTACGCGTTCCGGATCATCGTCGACAAGGTCGATACCTGCTACCGCGTGCTGGGCGCTGTACATAACTTATATAAACCATTGCCGGGGCGCTTCAAGGATTACATCGCGATCCCCAAGGCCAACGGCTATCAGTCACTGCACACCACGCTATTCGGCATGCACGGTGTTCCGATCGAGATCCAGATCCGAACCCGTGAAATGGAAGAGATGGCCAACAACGGCATCGCCGCCCATTGGCTGTACAAATCCAGCGGCGACGAGCAGCCAAAAGGCACCCATGCCCGCGCCCGCCAGTGGGTCAAGGGCGTGCTGGAAATGCAGCAACGCGCCGGCAACTCGCTGGAATTCATCGAAAGCGTGAAGATCGACCTGTTCCCGGACGAGGTCTACGTGTTCACGCCCAAAGGCCGGATCATGGAGCTGCCCAAGGGCTCCACGGCGGTCGACTTCGCTTACGCGGTGCACACCGACGTCGGCAACAGCTGCATCGCCTGCCGGATCAACCGTCGACTCGCGCCGCTGTCCGAACCGCTGCAAAGCGGCTCCACGGTCGAGATCGTCAGCGCTCCCGGCGCACGGCCGAACCCGGCCTGGCTCAACTTCGTGGTCACTGGCAAGGCGCGCACGCACATACGCCACGCACTAAAGCTGCAACGCCGCTCCGAATCCATCAGCCTCGGCGAGCGCCTGCTGAACAAGGTCCTCAACGGCTTCGACAGCTCGCTGGAGAAAATCCCGGCCGAGCGCGTCAAGGCCATGCTGGTCGAGTACCGCCTGGAACTGATCGAAGACCTGCTGGAAGATATCGGCCTGGGCAATCGCATGGCCTATGTAGTGGCCCGCCGGTTGCTGGGCGAAGGCGAACAGTTGCCAAGCCCTGAAGGTCCGCTGGCGATTCGCGGCACCGAAGGCCTGGTGCTCAGCTACGCCAAGTGTTGCACCCCGATCCCGGGCGACCCGATTGTCGGCCACCTGTCCGCCGGCAAGGGCATGGTCGTGCACCTGGACAACTGCCGAAATATCAGCGAAATCCGCCACAACCCGGAAAAATGCATCCAGCTCTCGTGGGCCAAGGATGTCACCGGCGAATTCAACGTCGAACTGCGCGTCGAGCTGGAGCACCAGCGCGGCCTGATCGCCCTGCTGGCCAGCAGCGTCAACGCCGCCGACGGCAACATCGAGAAAATCAGCATGGATGAACGCGATGGTCGCATCAGCGTGGTCCAGTTGGTGGTCAGCGTGCACGACCGCGTGCACCTGGCCCGCGTGATCAAGAAACTGCGCGCCTTGACCGGGGTGATTCGCATCACCCGCATGCGCGCCTAAGCCCCTAATTACAAGGAGTCCTACATGACCAAGACTGTTATCACCAGCGACAAGGCCCCGGCCGCCATCGGTACTTACTCCCAGGCGATCAAGGCTGGCAACACCGTTTACATGTCGGGTCAGATTCCCCTGGACCCAAAAACCATGGAACTGGTTGAAGGCTTCGAAGCCCAGACCGTCCAGGTATTCGAGAACCTCAAGGCCGTGGCTGAAGCTGCCGGCGGTTCGTTTAAGGACATCGTCAAGCTGAACATCTTCCTCACCGACCTGAGCCACTTCGCCAAGGTCAACGAGATCATGGGCAAGTACTTCGACCAGCCTTACCCTGCACGCGCCGCCATCGGCGTAGCCGCCCTGCCAAAGGGTTCGCAGGTCGAAATGGATGCCATCCTGGTCATCGAGTAATGCGTACGGCGCAGCCTCGGGCTGCGCCGACTGCTCTGCTGTAAAGAAAGCTTGAAAGGATTCCACCATGCGCAACGCGCTTGTTCTCTCGCTGCTTGCCCTGTTCCTGGGCGGATGTGCCAGCAACCCTGCCGACCGCGACATCAGCGGCACCTGGATCAACCAGGTGGCGATCGATGCTGCCGCCAAAGGCGTCCCCCTGCGTGAAGCGCTCCAGGCCTATGGCCCGAACCTGGAATGGGACATCAACACCAAGGCCGGTCAGGCCCGCTACACCAACGGTTTTGAAAATGTCGATGGCAAGCTGCTGGGTGAAGAGTCCGGCGCCTGGAAAGTCGACTTTTATGGCAGCTCGGCCAGTGAACTGAAGCGTGACGGCAAGCAACTGAGCCAGTCCGCCAGCGACAATGAGCCTGAGCAAGTCTTCGACCGCGTACAGATCCAGGTACCGGATGGCGCACCGATGGGTGCCACCTTCGAGCGCGCCCTGTATTCAGCCTACATGGGCGGCGGCTGGACAATCGTCAACGGCCCGGGCGAAGGCAACACGGTTCAATTCCAGGCCGACGGCCAGGTGACCGGCCTGCCGGGCAGCGACCGCTATGCGTTGTGCCTGGCCGGCGATTGCGCATCCATGAGCGGCGGCAATGACAACATGTGGCTGCAACTCAATGGCCAGGGCAACGCCTGGATCTTTGCGCGCAAGGGCAAAGAGCTGGAGATTTTCCAGACCGTGAACACAGCGCAGGCGGACGAGATGCCTCAGTACACGCCGGGTGATCGCAAGTGGTTGCTGGAGAAGCAATAAGCGTCCCTTGAAAGCACCACGAAACACTGTGGGAGCGAGCTTGCTCGCGATGAGGCCATAACATCCAACATTATCGTTGACTGTTATGCCGCCATCGCGAGCAAGCTCGCTCCCACAGGTGTTTACGGTGCCTGGAAGTCAGCAGCGCCCTTCAATGATCGCCGCATACCCCTCGCGAAAACTCGGATACTTCGGCGTCCAGCCCAACGCTTTGGCCCGCGCATTACTGCAGCGCTTGCTGCCAGTGCGACGCACGCTGTCGTCATCGGCCCATTCGGTCACACCCAGATATTCGCGCAACCAGCCCACCACATCGGCCAGCGCTGCCGGCGCATCATCGACGCCGATGTAGACATCATCCAGCGCCACCCCACGCCGATCCGCCTCAAGCAGGCACGCGATCAACCCTGCGGCATCGTCGGCATGAATCCGATTGGCATACAACGGTGGCTCGACCGCCACACGATAACCCCGGCGCACCTGGGTCAGCAGCCATTCACGGCCGGGACCGTAAATGCCGGTCAGGCGCACGATACTGGCCGGAATGCCGCTCTTGAGGGCAAGTTGCTCGGCTTCGAGCATCACACGTCCGGAGTAGCCCGCCGCCACGGCCGGTGAAGCCTCGTCGACCCATTCGCCATTCTGCTGACCGTAGACACTGCTGCTGGAAACGAACAACAGGCGATTGGGCATCTGCCCGTAGTCGTCCAGCCACTCCAGCACATGCTCCAGCCCCTGAACATACGCAGCGCGGTAACCGGCTTCGTCGTGATCTGTGGCCGCCGCGCAATACACCAGGTAATCCACGGCGCCGATTGGCCAAGTGTCCGGGCAGTCTTTGTTGAACAGGTCACCGGCCACGCCGATGACGCCCTTGGGCAGGCGTGAAACGTCGCGTCGCAGGCCATGGACCTCCCACCCCGCCGCCAGCAATTGCGTGGCCAGGCGGCTGCCGACATCACCGCAGCCGGCGATCAAAACAGTAGGCGCAGACATCAGAAAACTCCCATCGGAAAGCCACAGACTAGCGCCGGCAACAGACAGGCGGCTAGTAATGCAGGAAAAAAAGAGACGCTATTACTTCTGTTAACAAGAATTACTTGCAATAATGCCTCCCCACTTTTGTTCTCGGCCTTCGAGGCCTGGAAGAACATCACCCGTTTTTTCTCTCAGGTCCGGCCAGCATGACACGCAATCAATTCTCCGCTTCGCCAACCAAACGACCTCGCGCCTGGAGCGCGGTGGCCGCCCTGTTCTTCAGCCTGATGCTCGCGCCAGTTGCCGCTTTCGCCGATGCCCAGGCACCAGCCACACCAGCCGCCACCGCGCCCGCTCCGGCCGATCACGCCGCCCCGGCCGTTGCTCCGATCGCGACCGATCCTGCCCAGGCCGCACCGACAGAAGCGTTGGGCGAAGACGTCCCTGAAGTCCTCGAAGCCGACAACACCCTGGGCATGGCCCACGACCTGTCGCCGTGGGGCATGTACAAGAATGCCGACATCATCGTGAAAATCGTGATGATCGGCCTGGCCATCGCCTCGATCATCACCTGGACCATCTGGATCGCCAAGGGCCTTGAGCTGATGGGCGCCAAGCGTCGTCTGCGCGGTGAAATCGCCCAACTGAAAAAATCCGCCTCCCTCAAGGAAGCCAGCGCCACCGCGGCGAAGGAAGGCACCCTGGCCAACCTGCTGGTACATGACGCCCTTGAAGAGATGCGCCTGTCGGTCAACAGCCGCGAGAAAGAAGGCATCAAGGAACGCGTCAGCTTCCGTCTTGAGCGCCTGGTCGCGGCCTGCGGTCGCAACATGAGCAGCGGCACCGGCGTGCTGGCCACCATCGGTTCCACCGCGCCGTTCGTCGGCCTGTTCGGTACCGTGTGGGGCATCATGAACAGCTTCATCGGCATCGCCAAGACCCAGACCACCAACCTCGCCGTCGTCGCCCCCGGTATCGCCGAAGCCCTGCTGGCTACCGCGCTGGGCCTGGTTGCAGCTATCCCTGCGGTCGTGATCTACAACGTCTTTGCCCGCTCCATCGCCGGTTACAAGGCTCAGGTGTCCGATGCGTCGGCACAGGTCCTGCTGTTGGTCAGCCGCGACCTCGACCACCAGCCTGAGCGCAGCTCGCAACCGCACATGGTGAAAGTGGGGTAATCGGCCATGGGCCTGCATTTGAAAGAAGGGGCAGACGACGATCTGTCCGAAAACCACGAAATCAACGTTACGCCGTTCATTGACGTGATGTTGGTGCTGTTGATCATTTTCATGGTGGCGGCCCCGCTGGCCACCGTGGACATCAAGGTCGACCTGCCCGCCTCGACCGCCAAGCCGGCTCCGCGGCCAGAGAAACCGGTGTTCCTCAGTGTCAAGGCTGACCAGCGCCTGTTCCTTGGTGAAGACGAAGTGAAGGCCGACGCACTCGGCGCCACCCTCGACGCCAAGACCCAGGGCAAGAAAGAAACGACAATCTTCTTCCAGGCCGACAAAGGCGTGGATTACGGCGATCTGATGAGCGTGATGGACAACCTGCGTTCCGCCGGTTACCTGAAGGTAGGTCTGGTCGGACTCGAGACGGCAGCCAAGAAATGATCACGACGCGCCATAAGCTGACGCGTTACAGCGGTAGCCTGGCCGTGGTGCTGGGCGTTCACGCGCTGGCCATCGCGCTGGCGTTGAACTGGTCCGCCCGTCCGCCCATCGAATTGCCCCCTCAGGCAATGATGGTCGAACTGGCACCGGTTCCTGCCCCGCCACCGCCTGCTCCGCCGAAGGTCGTCACCCCGCCGCAGCCACCGGCTCCGGTTGAAGAACTGCCGATACCCAAGCTCGCTGAAGCGCCGAAAGCTGAAATTGCCGTGCCCAAGCCGGTCAAGCCAAAGCCAAAGCCGCAGCCACCCAAGCCGGTAGAGAAAAAACCCGAACCGCCGAAGGAAAAACCGGCCGAGGAAAAGCCTGCCGAAACGCAACAGACTCAGGCACCAACGGAGAAATCCGCCCAGCCTGCGCCGGGCCCATCGCCTGCTCAATTGGCAGCCAAGGCCAGTTGGCAAGGCACGCTGTTGGCACACCTGCAGAAGTACAAAAAGTACCCTGCAAGTGCCCAGGCGCGGGGCAAGGAAGGCATGAACCGTCTGCGCTTCGTCGTGGATGCCGAAGGCAATGTGTTGTCGTTTGAGCTGGTAGGAGCCTCGGGCACTGCCGATCTGGACCGGGCCACTCTGGAAATGATCCGCCGCGCCCAACCGCTGCCCAAGCCACCGGCCGACATGCTGACCAATGGCTCCATCGAAATCGTTGCACCGTTTGTTTATTCGCTGGAAAAACGCCGCCGTTAAAACAGTACTGCCCCTGTGGGAGCGAGCTTGCTCGCGATAGCGGTCTAACATTCAACGCAGATGTCGAATGCTGGGCCCTCATCGCGAGCAAGCTCGCTCCCACAGAGATTTCTGCCAGCAGGAAGCTCGCGTTCCAAGCCCAAAAGGCACCGAAAGGTGCCTTTTGCATATCTGCCAGCGGCAAACTGGGATTACCCGGTGTCACTCGACACACTCAGTCTGATAACGTGCGTCTATCGATTGCAGCCGGTATGCTTGGCCCGCAACTACATGGACGCTTGCTATGACCCTCACAGAATTACGCTACATCGTTACCCTCGCCCAAGAGCAGCACTTCGGCCACGCGGCCGAGCGTTGCCACGTCAGCCAGCCGACCCTGTCGGTGGGTGTGAAAAAGCTTGAAGACGAACTCGGTGTGCTGATTTTCGAGCGCAGCAAAAGCGCCGTGCGCCTGACGCCGGTCGGCGAAGGCATCGTGGCCCAGGCCCAAAAGGTATTGGAACAAGCCCAAGGCATCCGCGAACTGGCCCAGGCCGGCAAGAACCAGCTGACCGCCCCACTCAAAGTCGGCGCGATCTACACCGTCGGGCCGTACCTGTTTCCGCACCTGATTCCACAACTGCACCGGGTCGCCCCGCAGATGCCGTTGTACATCGAAGAAAACTTCACCCACGTGCTGCGCGACAAACTGCGCAACGGCGAGCTCGACGCGATCATCATCGCCCTGCCGTTCAATGAAGCCGACGTTCTGACCCTGCAGCTCTACGACGAGCCGTTCTACGTGCTGATGCCGGCGCAGCACCCGTGGACCCAAAAGGAATCCATCGACGCCAGCCTGCTCAATGACAAGAGCCTGTTGCTGCTCGGCGAAGGCCACTGCTTCCGCGATCAGGTATTGGAAGCCTGCCCGACCCTGACCAAAGGCAACGACGGCGCCAAGCACACCACCGTGGAATCCAGCTCCCTGGAAACCATTCGCCACATGGTCGCCTCGGGTCTCGGGATTTCGATCCTGCCGTTGTCGGCGGTCGACAGCCATCACTACGCCCCCGGCGTGATCGAGGTGCGTCCGTTGTCGGCACCCGTACCGTTCCGCACTGTGGCCATTGCCTGGCGCGCCAGCTTCCCGCGCCCGAAAGCGATTGAAATCCTCGCCGACTCCATTCGCCTGTGCTCGGTGGCCAAGCCAGCGGCGCAAGTCGCTGCGGGCTAAGCAACGGTCATGAGCGAGTTGTCGCAAGTGTCGGTGACGGCACTCAAGGGTGTCGGTGAAGCCATGGCCGAGAAACTGGCCAAGGTCGGCCTGGAAAACCTCCAGGACGTGTTGTTTCACCTGCCCCTGCGTTATCAGGACCGCACTCGCGTGGTGCCAATCGGCGCACTGCGGCCAGGTCAGGATGCGGTCATCGAAGGCACTGTCAGCGGTGCCGATGTGGTCATGGGCCGGCGGCGCAGCCTTGTAGTTCGGTTGCAGGATGGCACCGGCGGACTCAGCCTGCGCTTCTACCATTTCAGCAACGCGCAAAAGGAAGGCCTCAAACGCGGCACACGGATTCGCTGCTACGGCGAAGCGCGGCCCGGTGCTTCGGGGCTGGAGATCTACCACCCGGAATACCGCGCCATCACCGGCGACGAACCGCCGCCGGTGGATGAAACCCTGACCCCGGTCTACCCGCTCACCGAAGGCCTGACCCAACAGCGCTTGCGCCAGTTGTGCATGCAGACCCTCACCCTGCTAGGCCCCAGCAGCCTGCCCGACTGGCTGCCGAGCGAACTGGCCCGCGACTACCAACTGGCACCGCTGGCCGATGCGATCCGCTACCTGCACAACCCGCCCGCCGATGCCGACGTCGATGAACTGGCCCTCGGTCACCACTGGGCGCAGCACCGTCTGGCTTTCGAAGAACTGCTGACCCATCAACTGTCGCAACAGCGCCTTCGTGAAAGCATGCGCGCCCTGCGTGCGCCCGCGATGCCCAAAGCGACCAAGCTGCCGGCCAAATACCTGGCCAACCTCGGCTTCAGCCCGACCGGTGCCCAGCAGCGGGTCGGCAACGAAATCGCCTATGACCTCAGCCAGCACGAACCGATGCTACGGCTGATCCAGGGCGATGTCGGCGCCGGCAAAACCGTGGTCGCCGCCCTTGCCGCACTGCAAGGGCTGGAGGCCGGTTATCAGGTCGCGCTGATGGCGCCCACCGAGATTCTCGCCGAGCAGCACTTCATCACCTTCAAGCGCTGGCTCGAACCGCTGGGCATCGAAGTTGCGTGGCTGGCCGGCAAGCTCAAGGGCAAGAACCGCGTCGCCGCGCTGGAGCAAATCGCCAACGGCACGCCGATGGTGGTCGGCACCCACGCGCTGTTCCAGGACGAAGTGCAATTCAAGAACCTGGCACTGGTGATCATCGACGAACAGCACCGTTTCGGCGTACAGCAGCGTCTGGCCCTGCGGCAGAAAGGCGTCGGCGGGCGCATGTGCCCGCATCAGCTGATCATGACCGCCACGCCGATTCCGCGCACGCTGGCCATGAGTGCCTACGCCGACCTCGACACCTCGATCCTCGACGAACTGCCCCCCGGCCGATCCCCGGTCAACACCGTGCTTATCACCGACACCCGGCGGGTCGAAGTCATCGAGCGAGTACGCAGCGCTTGCGCCGAAGGGCGTCAGGCCTATTGGGTGTGCACGCTGATCGAAGAGTCGGAAGAGCTGACCTGCCAGGCAGCGGAAACCACTTTTGAGGACCTCACCGCCGCCCTCGGCGAACTGAAGGTCGGGCTGATCCACGGCCGCATGAAGCCTGCGGAAAAAGCCGCGGTGATGGCCGAATTCAAGGCCGGCAACTTGCAATTGCTGGTCGCGACCACGGTGATCGAAGTCGGCGTGGACGTGCCCAACGCCAGCCTGATGATCATCGAGAATCCTGAACGCCTGGGCCTGGCGCAATTGCACCAGTTGCGCGGCCGCGTCGGCCGGGGCAGCGCCGTCAGCCATTGCGTGCTGCTCTACCATCCGCCGCTGTCGCAGATCGGCCGCCAGCGCCTGGGCATCATGCGTGAAACCAACGATGGTTTCGTCATCGCCGAAAAGGATCTGGAACTGCGCGGCCCCGGCGAAATGCTCGGCACCCGGCAGACAGGTTTACTTCAATTCAAGGTCGCCGACCTGATGCGCGATGCCGATTTGCTGCCCGCCGTGCGGGATGCCGCCCAGGCATTGCTCGAGCGCTGGCCGACCCACGTCAGCCCGCTACTCGATCGATGGCTGCGTCATGGCCAACAATACGGCCAAGTGTGACAACCGTCACGGTTTCTGAGGCGTGGCCCCAAGCAAGCTGGTTATACTCCTGCAATTGTTTAAGTCCGGATACAGACCATGACCGACGTTGCCTTCGCACCCGACACCCCGCACGCTCCGTCGGTTATTCGGCTGATGCTGGGCAAGTTGGGCATTGCCTACGAAGAAGTGCTGGACCGTCACGGTCTCAATGCCGCGCGCAAAGTGCAGGCTGTTCTCCTGGATGACAGCATTGGCGTATTGATGGTGCTGTTCCCGCAGAGCCAATTGCTGGACCTCAATCGCCTGACCGAACTCACCGGTCGCCGCCTCGCCGCCGTACCCACCGAACGCCTGACAAAAATGCTCGGCAAGCACAATCTCAGCTTGCTGCCGGGCTTGCCGGCGCTGACCAGTTCACCGTGCCTGTATGACGAAAGCCTGCTGCGCGAGCCGAAGTTGCTGATCAACTCCGGTGAGCCGGGCGTGCTGCTGGAAATCACCAGCGAAGACTTCAAGGCGACCATGCTGACCAAGGCCAGCGCCGCCAACTTCGGCGAAAACCTGACCAGCATCCGTCCCAACCTCGACCGCCCCGATGACGACCGCGAGGAAATCACCCAGGCCGTCCAGGCGTTCACCGCACGGCGTATCCAGCAGCGTCTGGAAGCGACCATCGAAATTCCGCCGCTGGCCGAAACCGCGCAAAAAATCATCAAGCTGCGCGTCGACCCCAACGCCACTATCGACGACATCACCGGCGTGGTCGAAACCGACCCGGCGCTGGCCGCACAAGTGGTGAGCTGGGCGGCATCGCCCTACTACGCGTCGCCGGGAAAGATCCGCTCCGTTGAAGACGCCATCGTGCGCGTGCTGGGCTTCGACCTGGTGATCAACCTGGCGCTGGGCCTGGCCCTGGGCAAAACCCTGAGCCTGCCCAAGGACCACCCGCAACACTCCACCCCGTACTGGCAGCAATCGATCTACACCGCCGCCGTCATCGAAGGCCTGACCCGCGCCATGCCGCGCGCCCAGCGTCCGGAAGCCGGCCTGACCTACCTCGCCGGCCTGCTGCACAACTTCGGCTACCTGCTGCTGGCCCATGTGTTCCCGCCGCACTTCTCGCTGATCTGCCGTCACTTGGAGGTCAACCCGCACCTGTGCCACAGCTACATCGAGCAACACCTGCTGGGCATCAGCCGCGAACAAATCGGCGCATGGCTGATGCGCCACTGGGACATGCCCGAAGAACTGTCCACAGCGCTGCGCTTCCAGCACGACCCAGCCTACGACGGCGCCTACGCCGAGTACCCGAACCTGGTCTGCCTGGCCGTGCGCCTGCTGCGCAGCCGTAACATCGGCTCCGGCCCCGACGAAGACATCCCCGACGCGCTGCTTGAGCGCCTAGGCCTGAGCCGCGCCAAGGCCGAAGATGTGGTCAGCAAAGTCCTCGAGGCCGAAGTGCTGCTGCGCGAACTGGCTTCGCAATTCACTCAAGGCTGAAAAGCATCGCGAGCAAGCTCGCTCCCACAAGGATCACCAAAACCTTGTAGGAGCGAGCTTGCTCGCGAAAGTCGTCAACGATGACGCGTGCATCCTGGATAACCGCGGGGGCCTTGAGTTTCTCGCGAGCAAGCTCGCTCCTACACCTTCTTCGGCTTCAAATACTTCGTCAGCCCCTGGAGCCAGATCACCAGCGCCGGGTTGCCCTTGATCTGAATCGACTTGTCCTGGATCCCCGTCATGAACGCCAGCTGCTTGTTCTTCGCCTGCATCGTGGCAAAGCCATACGCGGCGTCTTTAAAGGCAATCGCAAACGCAGGCTCGGCATGCACACCCGATTGACTGGTGATGCGCTGGTCCTTCACGCGGAAATGCCGCGCCACTTTCCCGTCCAGGGTCTGCAGCTGAAACACCAGGTCCTTGTCACCCAACTGCTGCTGAAACGCCGGATTGGTCCGGCTGGCCTTACCCATCAACAAACCCAGCATCCACAGCAGAAAACGAAATTTCATGCGCACAGCCTCAGAAGGAAAATGAACGGCTGGGGCAGTTTAACGGCTTCGAACGAGAACGCCACTATTGTGTATCGTTAGCGGGAGATGATGTTATTTTTGACGCTGATGACTACCAAGTCACGGAACAAATAGAGTGATGCCGTCACTCCCGGCAGGATGCTTCTACCGGCAGAATTTGGCCGATTGCTGCCTGCCACGCAGGGCAGCAAATGACCATAGCGGACATGCTGAACGGCGATTACGGTGTCGGCAATCCTAGTCGATGTGCTTCTTCGCGCACATTCATCCTTGCGCCCTTGAGCGCCGGCTGGTGGCCGAGCAGGCGGGTGGCAGGTTCCAGGCTATCATCCGCAGGCACGAGCAACGCCTGCAAGCTCTCTGGATCGATAACACCCCAGTTTGTTAAATCGAAACAACCGCTACCGCTGCATACCGCTTGGTAGACGATTCGTGGGGCGCTGCTCGCGTCTGTGTCACACGTGCCTCCAATGAAATCGACGTTGCTGTACCGTAGAAGTGTCGAACGCGGACCTCGCTCTACACGCAGTATGACGTCAGCGCCTTCAGTCGATCGTAATGGCAGGGTCGTGTCGACGCTCATAGTGACTGTGGCTTCACCACACTGGAAAACCTGTTCGGCCAAAACCGATTGAGAAGTCATTGTGAGCAGGAGGGAACAGGCGGCGATCCGTAGCATGCTGGTAGCTCAGAAATAGACAAAAAACTGGATGCTAGCAGACCTGTCTGCGAACCAGACGGAATCCACACACGCCCGGGGTTTCAGGTCCGCTCCGGGCCGTTTGCTGCCTGTTTATATCACTGCAGCAGTGTGAAGTTCATTGTCGAACAAGAATACGGAGCATGACGGTCGAACTCGATTTGATTCCCCGCGATGGGTGTTTAAGGAAAGTGCGACTTCGCCCTTAATCCCCTCAACCTTCTCAGACATTTCCTTCGAAATGCCGAGCCCTCCATGAACCGGGCACCCTCCACAGGATCATCTGGATGAGCCGGAAATGGCGGCGATTCTCGCCAAGCAACAAAGCGGGCTCGGCTGATTCGTCACCCACAAAAAATGGGCACCCAACCCTGGTTGGCGTGCCCATTTTTTATTCCACTCCCCCGCTACGCGGGAGGTGAAAACGGATTACGGATTAACGCTGTCTTTCAACGATTTCCCAGGCTTGAAAGCAACGGTGTTGCTGGCCTTGATTTTGACGGGTTCACCGGTTTGCGGGTTTTTGCCGGTGCGGGCACCGCGATGGCGTTGCAGGAAGGTGCCGAAGCCCACCAGCGTCACGCTGTCTTTGCGGTGCAGGGCACCGGTGATTTCTTCAAGAACGGCGTTGAGAACGCGGTTGGCTTGTTCTTTGGTGAGGTCTGCTTTTTCAGCAATGGCTGCAGCGAGGTCTGGTTTACGCATGTGAGTGAAGCCCCTTTGACGGTTTGTTGTTGTTATGTCCGTGCTGCTCTCTACGGAGCAGCGCCCAAAGCGCCGCAGATGCTCTACTCTGCGGCAGACGGGAGTGAGGATGGCACGCAGTGAGGCCCCGCGCCAGTATCGGCGCGGCCATTGTTAGGGCAAAAGGGGGGGTGATTCCGACAGAACGACCGGTATTTATGCCAACAGGGCCGGAAGCTCTTTGTTCAGGGCCAGTTTTTCCATCACGGCGGCACCGGTGAGGGCGTAACCGAGCAGCTTGCCCGCGGCATCGCGGCATAAAACCTTGATGTCGGCGCCCTGCCCTTCGACTGTCCAGATGCCCTCTGCGCCCCGTGGCGGCGGGGACACCACCAACGGGCAAACCGGGGTCTTGACGGTGATCGGCATCGGGCCATAGGTGACGGCGGTCGGGTTGCCGGCCAGGGTTTGCGCCAGCGCTCGCGCACAGCTCATCAGGGGCATCACGTACAGCAGGTTCAACCCGTCGACCTCGGCGCAGTCGCCCAGGGCGTAGATGTTGGCGTGGGAAGTCTTCAGGTGCCGGTCGACCATGATGCCGCGGTTGACCTGCAGACCGGCCGCAGCCGCCAGGTCGACGCGCGGTCGCAGGCCAATGGCCGAGACCACCACGTCGCACGGGATCACCTGGCCATCGGACAGGTGCGCTTCCAGGCCGTCAGCAACGCGCTGCAGGCGGTTGAGCACCGGCCCGAGGTGGAAGCGAGCGCCAAGGCTTTCGAGGCCTGCCTGCACCGCAGCGGCGGCGGCCGGGTGCAAAAGGGTCGGCATGACCTGTTCGCACGGCGCAACCAGCTGCACTTCGTAGCCACCCAAGGTCAGGTCGTTGGCGAACTCGCAGCCGATCAGGCCGGCGCCGAGCAGCAGCACGCGGCGCTTGCCGGCTGCCGCCGCACGGAAGCGTGCGTAGTCTTCCAGGTCGTTGATCGGGAACACGCAGTCTGCCGCGTCGCCTTCAATGGGTACACGCACGGTTTCGGCGCCCCAGGCCAGGATCAGGTCGCGGTAGATCACCGCTTCTTCACCGATCCACAAGCGCTTGTGGCCCGGGTCGATACCGCTGATGCGCGTGTGGGTGCGTATTTCAGCCTTGAGCTGTTCGGCCATGGCGCCGGGTTCGGCCATGCTCAGGCCGTCGGCATCCTTGTTTTTGCCGAAGCCGGTGGAGAGCATCGGCTTGGAGTAGGAGCGCCCGTCATCGGCGGTAATCAGCAGCAGCGGGGTTTCGCTATCGAGTTTGCGAAACTCGCGGGCCACGTTGTAGCCAGCCAGGCCGGTGCCAATGATTACGACAGGTGCGTTCATTCCTTACTCCTCAATTATTCAGGCAGCGATTTCGATCATTTCAAAATCCATTTTGCCCACACCGCAGTCCGGGCACAGCCAGTCTGCCGGGACGTCTTCCCAACGGGTGCCCGGCGCAATGCCGTCATCCGGCCAACCGTCGGCTTCGTTGTAGATCAGGCCGCAGACGATACATTGCCACTTTTTCATCAGGTACTTCCTCAGGGTTCAGGCGTTTTGCCGGCCGGACGGTCGATGGTTGTAGCACTGCCGTCCAACTCAGCGCGTTTTGTACTGATCGGAGCCATCGGATGCAAGCCTGTTCGGCGCAACGGCAGGCCATTTCAATCGATATCGGCGGCTGACATGTTAAGCTCGCCGCCTCATTTGCTGCCAATAATGACTCATTGTGCATCACACAGAATCCCCCTCTCCAGCTCCTCTCTGGCTCTCGCGCAGCGAACTGGCGCCCCTCCCCGATGCCTCCACCCTCGACTGGCTGTTCGACGAAGGCTCGCTGACCAGACGTCTGATTCATCTGTCGAATGACGCCTTCAGCGTCTCGCCGATGTTCGAAGGCTGGCAGCCCCTGCGTGCCGACGAATGCGCAGCACTGGACCTGGCCGATGGCAGTGAGGGCTGGGTCCGCGAGGTGTATTTGCGTGGTCATGGCCAGGCGTGGGTGTTTGCGCGCAGCGTGGCGTCACGCAGTGCATTGCAAGGCGACGGCTTGCACATGGACGAACTGGGCAGCCGCTCGCTGGGCGAATTGCTGTTTTGCGATCAGGCCTTCCAGCGCCGGGCCATCGAGGTTTGCCATTATCCGCAAGCGTGGCTGCCCGCCGAGGTGCAATCGCCTGGACTGTGGGGCCGCCGCTCGCGCTTCGACCGCGGCGCCTTGAGCGTTTTGGTGGCCGAAATTTTCCTGCCTTCCCTGTGGGACGCCGCCTGCGCCCAATCGGAGAACCGTTGATGTACCAAAGCCTGCTCAAGTCCTTGAACCGCTTGAACCCTCGGGCCTGGGATTTCATTCAGCTGACCCGCATGGACAAGCCGATCGGCATTTACCTGCTGCTCTGGCCTACGCTGTGGGCGCTGTGGATTGCCGGCAAGGGTTCGCCCTCCTTGGCCAACATTGTGATTTTCGTCCTTGGCGTGGTACTGACTCGCGCTGGCGGCTGCGTGATCAACGACTGGGCGGACCGCAAGGTCGATGGTCATGTGAAGCGTACCGAGCAGCGGCCGCTGGTGAGCGGCAAGATCAGCTCCAAAGAGGCACTGGTATTCTTCGCACTGCTGATGGGCGTGAGTTTCCTGCTGGTGCTGTGCACCAATGCCGCGACCATTTGGCTGTCGTTGGGCGGCCTGGCGCTGGCGTTCAGTTACCCGTTCATGAAGCGCTACACCTATTACCCGCAAGTGGTGCTGGGCGCTGCATTTTCGTGGGGGATGCCGATGGCGTTCACCGCAGAAACCGGTGAGCTGCCGGCTGTCGCGTGGCTGCTGTGGATCGCCAACCTGATGTGGACCGTGGGTTACGACACGTATTACGCGATGACCGACCGCGATGACGACCTGAAGATCGGCGTGAAATCCACGGCGATTCTGTTCGGCGACGCGGACCGGGCGATCATCCTGACCCTGCAAGGGCTGGCGCTGGGTTGCCTGTTGCTGGCGGGTTCGAAGTTCGATCTAGGTGGCTGGTTCCACCTTGGATTACTAGCGGCGGCGGGCTGCTTTGCCTGGGAGTTCTGGTACACCCGCGACAGGGACCGCATGCGTTGCTTCAAGGCGTTTTTACACAACCATTGGGCGGGGTTGGCGATTTTTGTGGGGATTGTTTTGGATTACGCGGTGCGTTGACGCCATATCGTGTGTAGGGGCGAGCCCGCTCGCGATGAATTTGAAGACGACGCGGTTATCCAGACGGCCCGCATAATCGTTCACGCTCATCGCGAGCAAGCTCGCTCCTACATGAGATGTCTTACATCTTCGGCCCTTGGAGGACGTGCCAGACCTTGTTCTTCATGTCGCCCGTCTTGTCTCCGGGTTTCTTGTCGTCGTCGTAGTAGTACAGCGGCTTGCCGTCGTAGGCCCATTGCATCGTGCCATCGTCACGCTGGACGACTGTCCATTTACCTTCAGCCTTGGCACCCGCTTCAGCCTTGAGCGGCGGCCAGTGTTTTGCACACTCACCGGTGCATACCGACGTGCCGCCAGTGTCCTTGTCGAACGTGTACAAGGTCATGCCCTTATGGTCGACCATCATGCCGTCTTTCATCATCGCCGGCTCAGCTGCGAAGGCCATGGTCGGCAAGGAAAACGCCGCAACCAGTAGCAGAGCCTTGAAGGATTGCGAGATTTGCTTCATGGAAACCTTCCTTTTGTGGTTGTCAGGATTCGGACTTAAAGCTTAGCCCAGGATCCAGCCAATCGCCGACCGACTAAAATACTGTCACACGACTGCAATAATTCCGTTATCTAATGCGGCGCAAGACAGTTAAATGACAAGAGGATTAAGGGCATGGTTGGCAGGAGCATTCTGATCGTCGACGACGAAGCGCCTATTCGCGAAATGATCGCCGTTGCGTTGGAAATGGCCGGCTATGACTGCCTGGAGGCTGAAAACTCCCAGCAGGCCCACGCCATTATCGTCGACCGCAAACCGGACCTGATCCTGCTCGACTGGATGCTGCCCGGCACGTCCGGCATCGAGCTGGCCCGTCGTCTCAAGCGTGATGAATTGACCGGGGACATCCCGATCATCATGCTCACTGCCAAAGGTGAAGAGGACAACAAGATCCAGGGCCTGGAAGTCGGCGCCGACGACTACATCACCAAGCCGTTTTCCCCCCGTGAGCTGGTAGCGCGCCTGAAGGCCGTGCTGCGCCGTGCCGGCCCGACCGATGGCGAGGCGCCAATCGAAGTCGGCGGCCTGCTGCTGGACCCGATCAGCCACCGCGTGACCATCGACGGCCGTCCTGCCGAGATGGGCCCGACCGAATACCGCCTGCTGCAATTTTTCATGACCCACCAGGAGCGCGCCTACACGCGTGGCCAGTTGCTGGATCAGGTCTGGGGCGGCAACGTCTACGTTGAAGAGCGTACCGTCGACGTGCACATTCGTCGCCTGCGCAAAGCCCTCGGCGATGCTTACGAAAATCTGGTACAAACCGTGCGCGGCACCGGTTACCGCTTTTCTACCAAAGCCTGACCCGGACCTTTACCGCCCGACAAGCTGACAAGGACGCGCGTCAAGTGAACCAAAACTGGCATGGCACCCTGATTCGCCACATGCTGCTGCTGGTCACCGCCTGCCTGGTGATCGGCCTGATTACCGGCTATTACGGCTGGAGCCTCGCCGCAGGCCTGGGTCTTTACCTGGCCTGGACCCTCAAGCAATTGCTGCGTCTGCACGAGTGGCTGCGCCTGCACAAACCCGATGAAGCGCCACCCGACGGCTACGGCCTGTGGGGCGAGGTGTTCGACAGCATCTACCACCTGCAACGCCGCGACCAACGGGTACGCGGGCGCCTGCAAGCGGTGATCGACCGGGTTCAGGAGTCCACCGCCGCGCTCAAGGATGCGGTGATCATGCTCGACACCGACGGCAACCTGGAATGGTGGAACCGCGCCGCCGAAACTCTGCTGGGCCTCAAGACGCCACAGGACAGCGGCCAACCGGTGACCAACCTGGTGCGCCATCCGCGCTTCAAGGAATACTTCGAGCAAGACAGCTACGCTGAGCCGCTGGAAATCCCTTCGCCAACCAACGACCGCGTGCGCATTCAGCTGTACATCACCCGTTACGGCAACAACGAACACTTGATGCTGGTGCGCGATGTGACGCGCATCCATCAGCTTGAGCAAATGCGCAAAGACTTCATCGCCAACGTTTCCCATGAACTGCGCACACCGTTGACGGTGATCTGCGGTTACCTGGAAACCTTGCTCGACAACGTCGACGAGGTGAACCCGCGCTGGGGCCGTGCCTTGCAGCAGATGCAGCAACAAGGCGGACGCATGCAGACCCTGCTCAACGACCTGTTGTTGCTGGCCAAGCTGGAAGCCACCGATTATCCGTCGGACAACCAGCCGGTACCGATCGACGGCTTGCTGCAATCGATCAAGAGTGACGCGCAGCAGTTGTCCGGCCAGAAAAACCAGAACATCACCCTGGAAGCCGACCCGACGATTCTGCTCAAGGGCAGCGAAGCGGAGTTGCGCAGCGCGTTTTCCAACCTGGTGTTCAACGCGGTGAAATACACCCCGGCCGAAGGCAATATCCGTATTCGCTGGTGGGGCGATGACCAGGGGGCGCACCTGAGCGTGCAGGATTCCGGGATCGGCATCGATAACAAACACCTGCCGCGCCTGACCGAACGCTTCTATCGCGTCGACTCCAGCCGCAACTCCAACACCGGGGGCACCGGCCTGGGGCTGGCGATCGTCAAACACGTCTTGTTACGACATCGGGCACGCATGGAAATCAGCAGCGTGCCGGGCCACGGCAGTACCTTTACCTGCCACTTTGCCCCGGCCCAGGTCACCAAATCACGGGTTATCAGCACCGCTGACTGATACCGGCCAGCACGCACCACTAGGCAACTGACCGGTCAGCCGCTACATTGGCTGACTTGTGCCTGCCTTTCAGGCGCGGTTTTTTACTTCCCACTCGAATATACGGAACCCGCAAAACTCCATCATGGACCCTTCCCCTGGCTTGACCCTCGCTACAATTTTCGCCGACTTCGGCATGATTCTTTTTGCTCTGATCCTGGTTTTGCTCAACGGATTTTTCGTTGCGGCGGAATTTGCCATGGTCAAACTGCGCTCGACCCGGGTCGAGGCCATCGCTGACAAAAACGGCTGGCGCGGGCACATCCTGCGCACCGTGCACAGTCAGCTCGATGCTTACCTGTCGGCTTGCCAATTGGGTATCACCCTCGCCTCCCTGGGCCTAGGCTGGGTCGGTGAACCCGCGTTTGCCCACATTCTTGAGCCGGTGTTGAGCGCAGTCGGCGTCGAGTCGGCCGAAGTGGTCAAAGGCATCTCGTTCTTCACCGCCTTCTTCATCATTTCGTACCTGCACATCGTGGTCGGCGAACTGGCCCCCAAATCCTGGGCCATCCGCAAACCCGAGTTGCTGTCGCTGTGGACCGCCGTGCCGCTGTACCTGTTCTATTGGGCCATGTACCCGGCCATCTACCTGCTCAACGCCAGCGCCAACACTATCCTGCGCATTGCGGGGCAAGGTGAACCCGGCCCGCATCACGAGCATCACTACAGCCGTGAAGAACTGAAACTGATCCTGCACTCCAGCCGCGGCCAGGACCCGAGCGACCAAGGCATGCGCGTGCTGGCCTCGGCAGTGGAAATGGGTGAACTGGAAGTGGTCGACTGGGCCAACTCCCGCGAAGACCTGGTGACCCTGGAGTTCAACGCGCCGCTCAAACAGATCCTGGCGATGTTCCGTCGCCACAAGTTCAGCCGCTACCCGGTGTACGACAGCGAGCGCCAGGAGTTCGTCGGCCTGCTGCACATCAAGGATCTGCTGCTGGAACTGGCGGCGCTGGACCACATTCCCGAGTCGTTCAACCTGGCCGAACTGACCCGTCCGCTGGAGCGCGTGTCGCGGCACATGCCGCTGTCGCAGTTGCTGGAGCAGTTCCGCAAGGGCGGCTCGCACTTCGCCGTGGTCGAAGAGGCCGACGGCAACATCATCGGCTACCTGACCATGGAAGACGTGCTGGAAGTGCTGGTCGGCGACATCCAGGACGAACACCGCAAGGCCGAACGCGGGATCCTCGCGTATCAGCCGGGCAAGCTGCTGGTGCGGGGCGATACGCCACTTTTCAAGGTTGAAAGGTTGCTGGGCATCGACCTCGACCACGTCGAAGCCGAAACCCTTGCCGGGCTGGTCTATGAGAGCCTCAAGCGCGTTCCGGAAGAGGAAGAAGTGCTGGAAGTCGAAGGCCTGCGGATCATCATCAAGAAGATGAAAGGGCCGAAGATCGTTCTGGCCAAGGTGTTGATGCTGGATTGATCTGCGGCTGAAGGGCATTTTGTGGCGAGGGGGCTTGCCCCCTCGCCACAGTTGATCACCGAAAACTTCACTTCCCGCCCAACGCAAAGTTGGGCAGCGCACCCACCGGCTGGTTGAACTGGTACGGAATCGAGACCAGCCCCAGCCCGGTATTGCGCTGCACCACGAAGTGCAAATGCGGCCCGGTGCTGTTGCCGGTGTTGCCGGACAACGCCAACGCACTGCCTACCGTTACCCGCTGACCTTCCCGAACGCAGACCGAACCTTTCTTCAGGTGCAGGTAAACACCCATGGTCCCGTCATCGTGCAGCACCCGCACGAAATTGCCGGAAGCGTCGGTGCCGCGCCCGCTCTGCCTGTTCTCGGTTTTCACCACCACCCCGCCTCGCGCGGCAATGATCGGCGTGCCCTCAGGCATTGCGATGTCTATGGCATATCGGCTCTTGGGCCCGAAGTGGCTGTAGGGGCCATTGGCGCCCTGACTGATCCGGAATGGTCCACCACGCCAGGGCAACGGGTACCGATAGCCCACCGTGGGCCCAGAGGGGTCGCCCAGGGAGTATTTGAACTTCGGGACGTATGCGAGGGGCCTCCCGCCTTTAGTCGCCGTGAGCCGCGCCAGACGAACGCTGCTGCGTAGCGGTATCACCCGCCGAATCGTCCCGCCCGGTACGCCGCTGGCGTTCTTCACCCCGGCAAAACTCAATTCGACTTCTACCGGCGCATACAGGTCATTGCGCACGTACACGCTGTGCACGCCGTTCTTCTTCATGATGATGAGGCGCACCTGACGCTCAAGGTGCTCGACCATGCCATCGCGAAATACGAACACATGGGCGCCCTTGCTGGGGCGGTCGCTGTAGGAAACCACGCCATAGGCGTCCTTGGACTTGTAGATGGTCATGGCCACGGCCGAGGTGGCGACCATGAACAAGCCACATAAAAACAGCAGGCGCGTGAACATGAGCAAGGATTCTGTCGAGTGAGATCTGGGATTGAGCCTAGCAGCTGCAATGGACCCGGGTAGTCGGCAGTTGTTTCAGAAAAGGTGTTCAGCAGATGTGCGGTAACAGTGATGGCCCCTTCGCGAGCAGGCTCGCTCCCACAAGAGAACGCATTACAAATGTGGGAGCGAGCCTGCTCGCGAAAGCGGACTGTCAGGCGGCCCTATATCAAGCGCCAGGAATAAAGTGCTTCTGCGCCGTACCACGCGCAATCAGGCGGGAGATGTAATCGAGCTTCTGCGCATCCTGGTCGACAAAGCGGAAGGTCAGTTGCAGCCAGTCGCTGTCGGGCTTCGGTTCGTGGGCCACGACGGCGTGCAGGTAACCGTTGAGGCGGGCGATTTCGGCGTTGTCGCCCTGCTCAAGGTCCAGCACGGCGCTGTCGAGGATCTGCGGCAGGGTCTCGGTGCGTTTGACCACCAACAGGGCTTCCTTGAGGCTCAAGGCCTTGATCACACATTGCGCGATGCCGTTAGGCAAACGCAGTTGACCCTGGCCACGGCCACTGGTGGGTGCCGAGGAGGTCGCAGGCGTCTTGACCGGTGGACTGTTGAGCAAGCCTTTGGACGGTGCGGGTGCGACCGTTGGGGTCGCTACGGGTGCCTTGCCACCGGTCAAGGCGGCAAGGGAGTCGTTACCGAAGGCAGGGCTGGTTTTGGTTGCGGCTACGTTGATCAAGGCGTCGAGTTTGCCGACCTTGTGCAGCGCCTGCTTGACCTTAGTGATCAGTTGCTCGTTGGTGAACGGCTTGCTGACGTAACCGGAAACTCCGGCCTGGATCGCCTGGACAACGTTCTCCTTGTCGCCACGGCTGGTGACCATCACGAAGGGCATTGTTTTGAGGGTGTCTTGCTCGCGGCACCAGGTCAGCAGTTCCAGGCCGGACATTTCCGGCATTTCCCAGTCGCACAGGACCAGGTCGAAGGCTTCCTTGGCCAGCATGGCCTGGGCCTTTCTGCCGTTGATCGCGTCTTCAATCCGCATGCCCGGGAAATAGTTGCGCAGGCACTTCTTCACCAGGTCACGAATGAACGACGCGTCGTCCACGACCAACACATTGACCTTACTCATCCAAAACCCCTTTAAAAAATCCCGGCCAGCATACCGCCTTGCTGATGGCACATTGCCAAAAACCTTCAGTCACGCCGGACTTTTCGTTCGCGGGGTGCTGCTTTTCGAATTCGTGAAGCTCAAACAAAAACGCCCGGCCAAAAGGCCGGGCGCTTTACTTGGGCAACCTTACTTATCGTCAGTTTTGCCCGGAACATTAGCGCTTTCGCCGGTTGTTCCTTCGACTTCTTCCTTCATGCGCTTGAGACCCAGGTGCCGCACGTCGGTGCCGCGTACCAGGTAGATCACCAGCTCCGAGATATTGCGCGCGTGGTCGCCGATACGCTCCAGCGAACGCAGCACCCAGATAATGCTCAGAACCCGCGAAATGGAACGCGGATCTTCCATCATGTAGGTAGCCAGCTCACGCAGGGCAGTCTTGTATTCGCGGTCGATGATCTTGTCGTACTGCGCCACCGACAAGGCCAGTTCGGCGTCGAAACGGGCAAAGGCGTCCAGTGCATCGCGGACCATGTTGCGCACCTGGTCGCCGATGTGACGCACTTCGACGTAACCGCGCGGCGCTTCGCCTTCTTCGCACAGCTGGATGGCACGACGGGCGATCTTGGTCGCTTCGTCACCGATGCGCTCCAGGTCGATCACCGACTTGGAAATGCTGATGATCAGGCGCAGGTCGGACGCTGCCGGCTGACGACGGGCCAGAATGCGCAGGCATTCTTCGTCGATGTTGCGTTCCATCTGGTTGATCTGGTCGTCGATCTCGCGCACCTGCTGGGCCAGGCCGGAGTCGGCCTCGATCAGCGCGGTCACCGCGTCGTTGACTTGCTTTTCCACCAGCCCGCCCATGGCCAGGAGGTGGCTGCGCACTTCCTCAAGCTCGGCGTTGAATTGCGCGGAAATGTGGTGGGTAAGGCCTTCTTTACTAATCATCTTTTTCGCTCCGCGAAAGTTGCAAGCTTCAAGCTGCAAGCTTCAAGCAGTTATGTACAAGTCCTGGAATCGCACCGCTTCTTTCTTGCCGCTTGCAGCTTGTAGCTCGCGGCCGCCTCAACTAGCCATACCGACCAGTGATGTAGTCTTCGGTCTGCTTCTTCGCCGGATTGGTGAACAGGGTATCGGTGTCGCCAAACTCGACCAGCTTGCCCATGTACATGAACGCGGTGTAGTCGGACACCCGCGCGGCCTGTTGCATGTTGTGGGTCACGATCACGATGGTGAACTTGGATTTCAGTTCGTAGATCAGCTCTTCGACTTTCAGCGTAGAGATCGGGTCGAGTGCCGAGCACGGTTCGTCGAGCAACAGTACTTCCGGTTCCACGGCAATGGTGCGGGCGATCACCAGACGTTGCTGCTGACCACCGGACAGACCCAGTGCCGACTCGTGCAGACGGTCCTTGACCTCGTCCCACAGTGCCGCGCCTTTCAAAGCCCACTCGACGGCTTCGTCGAGGACGCGCTTCTTGTTGATGCCCTGGATACGCAGGCCGTAAACCACGTTTTCGTAGATGGTTTTCGGGAACGGGTTGGGCTTCTGGAACACCATGCCGACGCGACGACGCAGTTCGGCCACGTCTTCGCCCTTGCGATAGATGTTGTTGCCGTACAGGTTGATCTCGCCTTCAACGCGGCAGCCGTCAACCAGATCGTTCATGCGGTTGAAGGTACGCAGCAGCGTGGACTTGCCACAGCCGGACGGGCCGATGAAGGCGGTCACGCGCTGTTTCGGGATGTTCATGCTGACGTCGTACAGCGCTTGTTTTTCGCCGTAGAACAGGCTCAGGCCCGGCACTTCGATGGCTACGGTTTCCTGCTCGAGGTTCAGGCTCTGTTTGTCGCGACCCAGCGCCGACATGTTGATGCCGTGGGTATGTGCTTCGTGCTGCATGGGAGGCTCCCTGTGCTAACAAATTCGGTTCGGTTGCCACTGGCCAAGGCCCGCGGTTACACAATTCTTTCTGTAGGAGCGAGCCTGCTCGCGATGGTCGTTCAGACACAGAAAATGTGTCGGATGTACCTTCTTCGCGAGCAGGCTCGCTCCTACAGGGTGTTATCAGCTATCCAGCGCCTTGTACTTCTCGCGCAGGTGGTTACGGATGTACACCGCCGACAGGTTCAATGTCGCGATCACCAGCACCAGCAGCAGCGCCGTGGCGTACACCAGCGGTCGCGCGGCTTCGACGTTCGGGCTCTGGAAGCCGACGTCATAGATGTGGAAGCCCAGGTGCATGATCTTCTGGTCCAGATGCAGGTACGGGTAGTTACCGTCCACCGGCAGCGACGGCGCCAGTTTCACTACACCCACCAGCATCAGCGGCGCCACTTCACCCGCGGCGCGAGCCACGGCGAGGATCATGCCGGTCATCATCGCCGGGCTGGCCATCGGCAGCACGATCTTCCACAAGGTTTCAGCCTTGGTCGCGCCGAGGGCCAACGAGCCTTCACGCACGGTGCGAGGAATCCGCGCCAGGCCTTCTTCGGTGGCCACGATCACCACAGGCACCGCCAGCAGCGCCAAGGTCAGCGAGGCCCAGAGCAGACCCGGCGTACCGAAGGTCGGTGCCGGCAGTGCTTCCGGGAAGAACAGACGGTCGAGCGAGCCGCCCAGCACATAGACGAAGAAGCCCAGGCCGAACACGCCGTAAACGATCGCAGGAACGCCCGCCAGGTTGTTCACCGCGATGCGGATGATTCGGGTCAGCGCGTTCTGCTTGGCATATTCACGCAAGTAAACCGCTGCCAACACGCCGAACGGAGTCACGATCATCGCCATGATCAGGGTCATCATCACGGTGCCGAAAATCGCCGGGAAAATCCCGCCTTCGGTGTTTGCTTCACGCGGGTCGTCGGACAGGAACTCCCAGATCTTGCTGAAATAGAAACCGATCTTGGTGAAGGTGCTCATGGCGTTCGGCTGGTAGGCGTGAACCACTTTGCCCAGACCGATTTCGATTTCTTTGCCATTGGCGTCGCGGGCTGTCAAAGCGTCGCGGTTGAACTGTGCATGCAAGTCAGTCAGACGTGCTTCGATATCCTGATAGCGGGCGTTCAGCTCAGCGCGCTCGGATTCCATGTCCGCTTGTGCGGTTGCGTCGAGTTTACCTTCCAGCTCCAGCTTGCGGCCGTGCAGACGGATGCGCTCCAGACCTGCGTTGATCGCACCAATATCACTCTTTTCCAGTGACTTCAGTTGCGCAGCAAGCTTGTTGACGCGGTCGACACGGGCCTGCAACTCAGGCCATGCAGCTTCGCCTTCAGCGATGACTTTGCCATCCTGTTTGACGTTGACCAGGTAACCGTAGAAGTTACCCCACTCACGACGCTCGATGGCCATCAACTCCGGCGGCGTCGTTTGCTGGGTCAGCCACTCGCCGACGATCCAGGTGAAGTCGTTGCCGTTCAGATCACGGTTGCCGACCTTGATCAGCTCGCGGGTCATGAACTCCGGGCCTTCGTCAGGCACCGGCAGGCCGGCGCTCTTCAGTCGGGCACGTGGCACTTCTTCTTTCTGCACCACTTCGCCAATGACCAGGTGTTGGCCCTGGCCCGGCACGTCATAGCTGGCGTGGATCAGATCCGCCGGCCAGAAGTGACCCAGGCCACGCACGGCAATCACTGCCAGCAGGCCAATGGTCATGATGACCGCGATGGACACCGCGCCACCGCTGATCCAGACGCCGGGGGCGCCGCTCTTGAACCATCCTTTCAGGGAGTTCTGTTTCACAGACTTCTACCTTTCTTAAAGCGACGAGTATTTCTTGCGCAGACGCTGACGAATCAGTTCTGCGAGGGTGTTCATGACGAAGGTGAACAACAGCAGCACCAGCGCCGAGAGGAACAGCACGCGGTAGTGGCTGCCGCCGACTTCCGATTCGGGCATTTCCACTGCAACGTTGGCTGCCAGGGTGCGCAGGCCTTCGAACAGGTTCATTTCCATGACCGGGGTGTTACCGGTGGCCATCAACACGATCATGGTTTCACCGACCGCACGGCCCATGCCGATCATCAGCGCCGAGAAGATGCCCGGGCTCGCGGTGAGGATCACCACGCGGGTCATGGTCTGCCACGGCGTGGCACCGAGGGCCAGGGAGCCGAGGGTCAGGCCACGTGGCACGCTGAACACGGCGTCTTCGGCAATGGAGTAGATGTTCGGGATGACCGCGAAACCCATGGCCAGACCGACCACCAGGGCGTTGCGCTGGTCGTAGGTGATGCCCAGGTCGTGGGAGATCCACATGCGCATGTCGCCGCCGAAGAACCAGTTCTCCATGAACGGGCTCATGTACAACGACAACCAGCCTACGAACAGGATCACCGGAATCAGCAGCGCACTTTCCCAGCCATCCGGGACTTTCAGGCGGATCGACTCAGGCAGGCGGCTGAAGGTGAAACCGGCGACCAGGATGCCGATCGGCAGCAACATCAGCAGGCTGAAGATGCCCGGCAAATGCCCTTCCACATAGGGCGCGAGGAACAGGCCGGCGAAGAAACCGAGGATCACCGTCGGCATCGCTTCCATCAGCTCGATCACCGGCTTGACCTTGCGGCGCATGCCCGGAGCCATGAAGTACGCGGTGTAGATCGCAGCGGCAACGGCCAGTGGAGCGGCCAGCAGCATGGCGTAGAACGCGGCTTTCAGGGTACCGAAGGTCAGCGGTGACAGGCTCAGCTTGGGTTCGAAGTCGGTGTTGGCGGCAGTCGATTGCCAGACGTATTTAGGCTCGTCGTAGTTCTCGTACCAGACCTTGCTCCACAGCGCGCTCCACGAGACTTCCGGGTGCGGGTTGTCGAGCAGCAGCGGGTGCAACTTGCCGCCAGCTTCCACGATCACACGGTTGGCGCGCGGCGACAGACCGAAAATGCCCTGGCCTTCAGCGACCGGTTCCACCAGCAAAGTGCGGTGGGCAGTGCTGTGGAACACGCCGAACTTGCCGGAAGCGTCGAGGGCGACGAAGCCCTTGCGGCGCTCTTCGGCTGTGATTTCAACGATAGGCGTGGTGCCCATCTGGAAGGTGCGGATCTGCTTCAGGCGTTGCTCGCCATCGGGGTCGCGCGCCATGAACCACTGGGCCAGGCCGCCTTTGGAGTCACCGATGATCAGCGAGATGCCGCCCACCAGTTGGGTGCTGGCGGTGACTTGAGCCTCACCGTCTTCAAGCAGTTTGTAGCGACCGTTGAGGCTCTTGTCGCGCAGGCTGAACACGTCGGCCTGGGCACGCCCGTTGACCACGTAAAGCCACTGCTGACGCGGGTCGACGAAAATATTCTTCACCGGCTCGGTCATTTGCGGCAGTTCGATGCGTTTCTGCTCGTTGGTGACTTCGCCGGTCATCATGTTCTCTTCGCTGGTCAGCGACAGAACATTGAGTTGCGAACCGGTGGAGCCGACCAGCATCAGGGTCGAATCATTGGCGTTGAGGCTGACGTGTTCCAGCGCACCGCCGGCTTCGTTGACCGCGATTGGCGTTTCGCCGTACGGGTACTCGACGGCCGGGGTGATGGTTTTCTTGCCTTCCGGGTAGCTGACTTTATAGGTGTGACGGAACACCAGGGCCTGACCGTTGGACAGACCTACGGCCACCAGCGGGTGACCTGGCTGGTCTTCACCGATGGAGGTCACGGTGGTGCCGGCCGGGATCGACAGATCGACGCGCTTCAATTCAGCGCCACTGTCGATATCGAAGAACAACGCCTGGCCCTTGTCGGAAACGCGCATGGCCACCTGATTCTGCTCTTCGAGCGAGATCATCAGTGGCTTGCCAGCGTCCTGCATCCAGGCCGGGGTAATGGACTCTTTCGCGGTCAGGTCGGCACCCTGGAACAGCGGCGCAACAACATAGGCGAGGAAGAAGAAGATCAGGGTGATGGCTGCCAGCACCGCCAGGCCGCCGATGAGGACGTACCAACGGGTGAAGCGATCTTTGAGCGCGCGAATGCGGCGCTTGCGTTGCAGCTCAGGCGTATTGAAGTCAATTCGCTTGGGGGGATTAGTAGTCATGTTGGAATTGGCCAGATCATTCATGCGCTCACCCTAGCGATCCTGTATGACAGAAAGATGACAATGCAGTGACGCACCAAATCCACCGCCAGCGGGACTGGCAGAGGATCGAAAATTTGAGGTGTGTAAAAGGCCGGCCTGCAAGCAGATCCGGCCTTTTACTTGAGTCCGGAAGGATTCACCCCGGACTCAATTTGTTACTTTTTTACGACTGCAGTGCCGCCTTCCGCCAGACCCAGGTCAGCCAGTGCTTTTGCAGCAACCTTGGCTGGCAGTGGGATGTAGCCGTCTTTCACCACAACTTCCTGGCCCTGTTTGGACAGAACCAGCTTCACGAACTCAGCTTCCAGCGGAGCCAAAGGCTTGTTCGGGGCTTTGTTGACGTACACGTACAGGAAGCGCGACAGCGGGTACTTGCCGTTCAGGGCGTTTTCTTCAGTGTCTTCAACAAACTCGGTGCTGCCTTTCTTGGCCAGGGCCACCGTCTTCACGCTGGCAGTCTTGTAACCGATACCCGAGTAACCGATGCCGTTCAGCGAGGAGCTGATCGACTGCACAACCGAAGCCGAGCCTGGCTGTTCGTTGACGTTTGGCTTGAAGTCACCTTTGCACAGGGCTTCTTCCTTGAAGTAGCCATAAGTGCCGGATACCGAGTTACGACCGAACAGCTGAACCGGCTTGTTGGCCAGGTCGCCGGTCACACCCAGGTCACCCCAGGTTTTGACGTCGGCTTTGCCGCCGCACAGACGGGTGGACGAGAAGACCGCATCGACCTGTTCCATGGTCATATGCTTGATCGGGTTGTCCTTGTGCACAAATACGGCCAAGGCATCCACGGCAACCGGAATAGCGGTTGGCTTGTAACCGTATTTGGTTTCGAAGGCCTGCAGCTCGTTGTCCTTCATTTTGCGGCTCATCGGACCCAGGTTAGCGGTGCCTTCGGTCAGCGCAGGTGGCGCGGTAGAAGAACCGGCGGCCTGAATCTGGATGTTTACGTTCGGATATTCTTTTTTGTAGTTCTCAGCCCAGAGGGTCATGAGGTTGGCCAGGGTATCGGAGCCGACGCTGGACAGGTTGCCCGACACACCAGTGGTCTTGGTGTAGCTCGGGATAGCAGGGTCAACAGCGGCAACCGCGTTGGCAGTCGCAACGCCAGCAGCGACAAAAGTCATTGCCGCCATCAAACGCTTCAGTTTCATGCCTTACTCCTAGCAGATAGGGTGTGTTAAGTCGGGGCCAAGTATCAGCAGGCCGTGTGAACACTCTATGGCTGAAATATGACAATTGGATGAAAGGCCAGCATTCCGCTCGGAAGGCTGGCCTTTCAGTTGTAACTGTAAATGTTGGAATTGGCTGGATTTAGCCGAGAGCGCAGTGCCCGCCGTTGCCACTACTAACGGATCAACGGCCTTTCTTCCATAGCCAGGCGCCGACCAGGATCCCCACCCCGCACAGCACCGCCACATAATAGGCAGGCCCCATCGCACTTTCCTTGAGCAACAGGCTGACGATCATCGGCGTCAGACCACCGAAAATCGCGTAGGCGACGTTGTAGGAGAACGACAGGCCGCTGAAACGCACCACCGGCGGGAACGCCTTGACCATCACATACGGCACCGCGCCGATGGTGCCGACCAGCAGACCGGTCAGGGCATACATCGGGAATAGCCAGTCGGGATGATCGGCCAGGCTGTGGTAGAAGGTCCAGGAACTGGCCAGCAATGCGGTACAGCCGATCACGAAGACTCGTCCCGCACCGAAGCGATCGGCCAGTGCGCCGGCAATGATGCAACCAAAACTCAGGAACACGATCGCCACGCTGTTCGCCTGCAGGGACGTGGTTGGCGAGAAGTGATAGACCGTCTGCAACACAGTCGGTGTCATCAGGATCAACACCACGATGGCGGCCGACAGCAGCCAGGTCAGCAGCATCGAAATGGCGATGGCGCCACGATGGTCACGCAACACCGCACGCAGCGGCACTTCTTCGGCCAGGGCCTTGCGCTGTTGCAGCTCGGCGAACACCGGAGTTTCGTGCAGCCAGCGGCGCAGGTACACAGAGAACAGACCGAACACGCCACCCAGCAGGAACGGAATTCGCCAGGCGTAATCCGCTACTTCCACCGGGGTGTAGATACTGTTGATCGCCGTGGCGACCAGCGAACCGAGCAGGATGCCCGCCGTCAGGCCGCTGGTCAGGGTCCCGCAGGCATAGCCGATATGCCGTTGCGGCACGTGTTCGGAAACGAAGACCCATGCACCCGGCACTTCACCGCCAATGGCCGCGCCCTGGATCACCCGCATCAACAGCAGCAGGATAGGCGCCCACATGCCGATCTGCGCATAAGTCGGCAGCAAACCCATGATCAAGGTCGGCACCGCCATCATGAAAATGCTCAGAGTGAACATTTTCTTGCGGCCCAGCAGGTCACCGAAGTGCGCCATCACGATGCCGCCCAGCGGCCGCGCCAGGTAGCCGGCGGCGAAGATGCCGAAGGTCTGCATCAGGCGTAGCCACTCAGGCATGTCCGCCGGGAAGAACAACTTGCCCACCACCGTAGCGAAGAACACGAAGATGATGAAATCGTAGAACTCCAGCGCGCCGCCCAGGGCCGACAGCGATAGAGTCTTGTAGTCGTTGCGGGTCAGCGGACGTGCGGGTTGGTCTGGCTGCGCGATGCTCGAGGGCGCTGTGGTCATGGCAAGGGCTTCTCTTATAGTCGGATCTGCTACCTCAACAACGCTGGCTGAGGTTTGGGCAGGTCCGGCACGATAGCAAATTGTTCGAAAAAGCACATAGAGGTGCGTTTTTGACAGTCAAAATGAGAACCGGACGGTCGTCGCGGAGTCTACCGACCGATATACTCAAAGCCTGCTCCGGTTTTTGAGGGGTTGCTGTGCGAAAGCGCCTGTCAGGTTCATAGGCGATTTCGCAGAGTTTCCCTTTAGGCGCCTGATGGAAAACGTGACGAACGTAGTATGTTCGGTGCTGAATCGTTTTTCCCGAAGACGGCTACCACCAGCAATACCAACGAAGAGTCACGGGTCAGAGGCCCCCCGGCATGATAGAACTCGAACAAGAAGATCCGATCCCGCAAGGCGACCTGGCCTTGCAAATCACCGCGCTCCCACGCGAAACCAACGGCTTTGGCGATATTTTCGGCGGCTGGCTGGTGGCGCAGATGGATTTGGCAGGCACCGCGATGGCCAGCAAGGTCGCCGGCGGACGCGTTGCCACCGTTGCAATCGACCGCATGGCGTTTCTGGTTCCGGTGGCGGTGGGCGCTCAGCTCTCCTTTTATACCCAGGCCCTGGAAATCGGCCGCAGCTCGATCAAGATGATGGTCGAGGTCTGGAGCGACGACCCACTGTCCAGCGAGTGGCGTAAAGTAACCGAAGCGGTGTTTGTGTTCGTTGCCATCGACGGCAGCGGTCGCACCCGTTCGGTTCCGCCCCGGGCTCGCTGAAAGAACTTCTAAACCTGGTAGCCGTTTTGCGGTCGATAGTCGTCCACGTTACTGATCGAGAGCTGTCCCATGAGCACGCCCAATGTTGAAGCCGTAAAACTGGATGAACTGAACTGCTGGCGAATTCGCCACGGTCAGGCTGAATTACTGGTGGCCCAGCAAGGCGCGCACATCCTCAGTTATCAACTGGCCGGCCAGCCGCCGCTGATCTGGCTCAATGACGAGGCTGTGTTCAAGACCGGCAAGAGCATCCGTGCCGGCGTGCCGGTGTGCTGGCCGTGGTTCGGCGTCTTCGACCGTAACCCGCAAAGCGTGCAGGCGATGCGCGTCAGCAATGAAGCGCCGTCGGCTCACGGCTTCGTGCGAGCAATGGATTGGGAGCTGGGCGGCATCGAAGCCGAAGGCGAAAGCCTGAAAGTCGAATTCCTCCTGCCCTACCCCGACGGCGGCTTTCCTGGTTGGCCGCACCAGGTGGACTTGACGCTGAGCATTCGCCTCGACGAGCAGTTGCACATCCACCTGACCAGCCATAACCGGGGCGCTGAAACCGTCAGCATCAGCCAGGCGCTGCACAGCTATTTTGCCGTCAGCGATGTGCGCGAGGTGCATGTCGAAGGTGTGGGCGGTCTCAAGTACATCGAAACCCTAGATAACTGGAAAACCGTAACCCAGACCGGTGATCTGCGTTTTACCGGCGAAACCGACCGCATCTATCTCGATGCCCCGCCACTGCTGAGCATCGTCGATCCGGCCTGGGAGCGACGCATCGAACTGACCAGCATAGGCTCGCGCACCGCGGTGATCTGGAACCCATGGATCGACCGCGCCGCCGCGTTCAGCGACATGGCCGACGACGGTTGGCAGCGCATGCTGTGCATCGAGACAGCGAACGTGATGGACGATGTGGTGAACCTGAAACCAGGGGCCAGCCATACCCTGGGTGTGAGCGTCGGTAGCAAGCCGCTCTAAGCAACACCACAAAACCAATGTGGGAGCGAGCTTGCTCGCGATGGCGGCGTAACAGGCAACATGAATGTTGAATGTTATGGCCTCATCGCGAGCAATCTCGCTCCCACAGTTTTTTGTGCCATGCCATCTGACGGCGCGTTACAAATCCGACTCTTTCACCACCCGTACCGTCGCCGCATCCAGCGCATACGCCGCATCCGCCAAGTCATTGCTGACCTTCTCGACCTTCAGCGTGCCGGTGACCCACAGCGGCGTGTAGATATCGTTCAGTTTCAGGCCCTTTGGATAGCGCACCAGCACCAGTTGGTTGGGCGGCGGCGGCGGCACGTGGATGCACGCGCCCGGGTATGGCACCAGGAAGAACAACGTACTGCGGCCCTTGGCATCGGACTCCAGCGGCACGGGGTAACCGCCAATGCGGATGTTCTTGTCGTTCATCGACGCAACGGTCTTGGTCGAGTACATCACCGCCGGCAAGCCTTTGGCCTGCTTCATCCCACCCTTGTCGGTGAAAGTGCCATTGGCTTCAGGGGAGTTGTGGTCGATTTCAGGCATGGCCTCGAGGGCCTTCTGGTCCGACTTGGGCATCAATTCGAGCCAGTCGGTTTCCGGCAGTTCACCGGCATGGGCAAGGCCCGTTCCCAATAAAAGTAGAGTCAGCAGAAGACGGCGCATGAAGGTGCTCGGTATAGGAAGGATCAGGAAACGCCGAGCATTCTAGCCCTCCCGGCTTGTGCGGCCGAGAGGACTTTGTCGCCTGGATCAGTTCTTTTTGACCAGGCCGTAGATCACGAGCAACACAACGGCGCCCACCAGCGCACCGATGAAGCCTGCGCCTTGGCCGGCCTGATAGATGCCCAGGGCTTGACCGCCGTAAGTGGCCGCCAGCGAACCGCCGATGCCGAGCAGGATCGTCATGATCCAGCCCATGCTGTCATCGCCCGGTTTCAGGAACCGTGCCAGCAGACCGACGATCAAGCCGATAAAGATGGTTCCGATAATTCCCATGGCATTCCCCTCTCAATGAAGTCGCTATTGGAAAGCCTAGTCAGACTTTCGTGACCTGCCATGAGAGAACGGTGCAACCTGAAGGTTCCACCGTTGCACATAAATACTATTCGGCTATCAGTGCTTCAACCTTGAGAATCTGGGCCGTCAGCGTCTCTCGGTCTGCACAACGAAGGTTGGCGTGACCGACCTTGCGACCGACCTTGAACGCCTTGCCATAGTGATGCAGATGGCAATCGGCGATGCTCAGGACCTTCTCGGTCTCAGGCACTTTGCCGATGAAGTTGAGCATCGCGCTTTCGCCGACCTTGGCCGTCGAACCCAACGGCAGACCGGCAACGGCCCGCAGGTGGTTTTCGAACTGGCTGCACTCGGCGCCTTCGGTGGTCCAGTGCCCGGAGTTGTGCACTCGCGGGGCGATTTCGTTGGCCTTGAGGCCACCGTCGACTTCAAAGAACTCGAACGCCATCACGCCCACGTAATCCAGTTGCTTGAGCACACGGCTGGAGTAGTCTTCGGCCAAGGCTTGCAGCGGGTGATCGGTGCTGGCCACGGACAGCTTGAGGATGCCGCTGTCGTGGGTGTTGTGTACCAGCGGATAGAAGCGGGTTTCACCGTCGCGGGCACGCACGGCGATCAGCGAGACTTCACCGGTGAACGGCACGAAGCCTTCCAGCAGACAGGCCACGCTGCCCAGCTCGGCAAAGGTGCCAACCACATCTTCTGGCGTGCGCAGGACTTTCTGACCCTTGCCGTCGTAACCCAAAGTACGGGTCTTCAGCACTGCCGGCAGGCCGATGGAAGCCACGGCGGCGTCCAGGTCAGCCTGGGACTGAATGTCGGCGAACGCCGGGGTAGGAATCCCCAGGTCCTTGAACATGCTCTTCTCGAACCAACGATCGCGGGCGATGCGCAGCGCTTCGGCGCTCGGATAGACCGGGACGAATTGCGACAGGAAAGCCACGGTCTCGGCCGGAACGCTTTCGAACTCGAAGGTCACCAGATCGACTTCATCGGCCAGCTGGCGCAGGTGATCCTGATCGCCGTAATCGGCTCGCAGGTGTTCGCCCAACGCGGCTGCGCAAGCATCCGGAGCCGGGTCCAGGAAAGCGAAGTTCATGCCCAGCGGAGTGCCCGCCAGCGCCAACATGCGACCCAACTGGCCGCCACCGATTACACCGATCTTCATCGTCAACAACCTCAGGCGATGCGTGGGTCTGGATTGTCCAGGACGCTGTCTGTCTGCTCAGCACGGAAGGTTTTCAGCACCGCGTGGAACTGCGGGTGCTTGGCGCCAAGGATACTCGCCGACAGCAGCGCCGCGTTGATCGCGCCCGCCTTGCCGATGGCCAGGGTGGCGACCGGAATGCCCGCCGGCATCTGCACAATGGATAGCAGCGAATCAACGCCCGACAGCATTGCCGATTGTACTGGTACGCCCAGCACCGGCAGGTGGGTCTTGGCCGCACACATGCCAGGCAAATGGGCCGCGCCACCGGCACCGGCGATGATCACCTCGATGCCACGCGCCTCGGCTTCTTCAGCGTACTGGAACAGCAGGTCCGGGGTGCGGTGGGCAGAAACCACTTTCACCTCGTAGGGGATGCCGAGCTTTTCCAGCATATCGGCGGTGTGGCTAAGGGTGGACCAATCGGACTTGGAGCCCATGATCACGCCAACCAGTGCACTCATCGTCGTGCCTCTTCTCTCTGGGCGCCCGCAGGCGCATCAAAAAACAACAAGCCACGCAAAATGCGTGGCTTGATTGTACGAATTATGGCCGGTCGTAACCGGCCGAAGGCCGCGCAGTATACCGCAATACGACAGATAAACAGCCCCTGTCGCGACCATCTGTCATTCACCTTGCCGGAGTTATTAACTGACTCAAAAGTCAGCCGAGACAGCTATTTCAGATGACGACTTGATTACTCGCAATAAGATCCAAAACTTCCAGTGCCTAAAATTCTATAAATATTAATTCCATGCAATAGAACGCAACAATCCCCAACTCGCAAAAACAAAACACCGCCATTAGATTAAACTTATAGAAACCTCAAAACAAACCAAACCTGCAACAACCCCAAGACAACTAAAGGATTCACGGATGAACCCAATTAGCGCTCCCACTGAGAAAAAAGCAATTACTATTTTCGTGATCATTCATGATGACGTACCGGAATCAACACGAAAAAACCTTTATGCCGACCATTTCCAGCCATTCACAACCGAACTGCAAAGTTTTATCGAGCGAAAAGTCCACGTAGTTTTTGGCCGACTCGCGCCCTACAGCAACTTTGATTATAAGAACGAAAACGAGCAAATGACCTCGTCGCGCTGGGAAAACATGTGCTTCGGCTATTTAGAGGAAAGGCGTGCAGAAGGGTTCAAAACGGACCGACTGACCAAAGTGCTTTTAGTCACCAACGAAAGCTTGAACAGCAGGATAGCGGGCATCGCTCGTGTTTACCCACCGTTTTTTTCCGGAAATAGCGCAATTGCATCACTGATCAACTACATAAATGTCGCCCATGAAATTGGACACTTACTGGGTGCAAGGCATGAGGACTATGAAACTCAATTCAACGGCTGGTGGTGTGAAACTTATATGACACCAAAGCCCGGAGGTATTACATCAAACTGTTATATATTCAGTCCTGCCAACCGACAGAACATAAAAAATTATTTGGCGAGCGTAAACTGATAACTCCTGAATTATCCATCAAGAAAACCCCTGAAAGTTTTGCGCACTTCGTCGCCCGCAGGCGCGTCAAAAAACCTGCAAGCTACGTATTATGCATGTCTTGAGTACGAATGATGGATGGAAATAATCAGCTTCTAGCCAAAAGCTATAAATTCCGACAACAACTCTGCACCGATCCAAAGTCCTTTGAAAGACAACTGCTCAATACCATCCTGAATATAAACCTTGAAAAACAACCACACATACGTAAATCATGATTCGCCACAAGTGATGATGCCTTCAGCATCGTCGAACTGAGAACAAAATTATTCTGTATTATTTAATTCACACTGAACTAACACCTTATTAATCGACTACCTCACCAACTTCAATTCAGCCACTTATGTCTTGATAAACCCAATGGAACCCATTATGTCAAAACGACCGATCAAGCTTAACGTCTTCCTGCACGAAGATCTGAAAGGCATTAACGAAGACTTGCTCCACCAAGATTATTTCGACTGGCTGGCAGATACGGTCTCCCGAATCTCAGGCCGCACAATGGACGTTATTTTAATACAACCTTCAGACGCCCCAACATTAAGTAACTTCAACTATAAATCCGAAAATATGGAGCTCTTGATAAGTCAATTTCAAGACACCCTCCTTACCCATCTGGAAAATCAAGAGAGCGACACTAACGATGCCACTATCAACAAGTATTTGCTATTAACGCGCGACGACATCAATAAAAGTACGCTGGGTGTTGCTCGAAGACAAGGTGCGCTAGGAATTGCCTCGATCACATCGAAATTAACTGCATCCCATGAGGTTGGGCATATGCTCGATGCCGTTCATGAAGATAGCGATGAAAACGTTTCCACCTACTACGGAACCTACAAATCGATAATGTACAAAACCACAGGAAAGTCGGCGTTTGTCTTCAGCAAGAAAAACCAAGAGAACATTCGCAATTACCTCAATCAGTACCCTTGATCTGATTGGCGCCGTTTTCGACAGATCAAGGCCAACTCGATTGGCCTTGATCACGCTTCGCCCTCAGGAAGCAGAACCCGCCGCTCCGCCTTCCAGTTTGCGCCACAACAACCGCACATTGGCCTTGCGCACAAGGGCGCAGCGGTAGAGACGAATTTCCAGCGGCACATGCCATTGCGGCCCTCCGCAGACCACCAGTTCACCGCGCGCCAGTTCGGCACGCACGCTCAGTTGTGGCACCCAGGCAATGCCCAAGCCTTCAAGAGCCATGCTTTTCAGGCTGTCGGCCATCGCAGTTTCGTAGATGGTGGTGAAGCGCAGCGCCCGTTGGCGCAGCAACATGTTCACCGAACGACCGAGGAACGCACCGGCGCTGTAGGCCAACAGCGGCACGCTGCCCTCGCCTTCCAGATCGAACAGCGGCTTGCCCTCGGCGTCTGCCGCGCAGACCGGCAGCATCTCGGTGTGGCCAAGGTGTAGTGAGGGGAAGATTTCGGGGTCCATCTGCATGGCCGCGTCCGGGTCATAGAACGCCAGCATCAGATCGCAGCCGCCTTCGCGCAAGGCATGCACGGCATCACCGACGTTGGTCGCCACCAGTCGCGTGGCGATGTTCAAACCTTCGTTGCGCAACTGCGCGATCCAACGCGGAAAGAAACCGAGCGCCAGGGAGTGCGCGGCAGCGACCTGCATCACTTCGCCCTGCCCGCCCTCCAGGTGATGCAGATGGCGCAATACTTCGCCCAGCTGTTCGACCACGGTGCGCGCGGTGACCAGAAACAATTGCCCTGCCGCCGTCAGCTCCACCGGCGTGCGCGAACGGTTCACCAGGGTCAGCCCCAACGCGGCTTCAAGGCTGCGGATTCGCCGACTGAACGCCGGCTGCGTCACAAAACGCCGCTCGGCGGCCTGGGAGAAACTGCGGGTGGCGGCCAGGGCACTGAAGTCCTCCAGCCATTTGCTTTCCAGATTCATCACGTCCTCCCGGACACGCACCAATTTAGGTCACACGTTCGCCGTCAAGCCGGCGTCACACGGGCATTATGCCGAATGTGCATAGGCTAGTGCTTAACAGCATTGGCCCAAAATTCTACACAAGCCTAGCATTCACAGCGTTCCGGCACAGACCGGGTCCATATTGAGATGATTTCTATCATGTCCTCCGCTGCATCATTCCGCACAGAAAATGACCTGCTTGGCGCCCTCGAAGTACCGGCTCAAGCGTATTACGGTATCCAGACCCTGCGAGCGGTGAATAACTTCCGCCTTTCGGGCGTTCCGATTTCGCACTACCCGAAACTGGTTGTCGGTCTGGCCATGGTTAAACAGGCCGCTGCTGACGCCAACCGTGAGTTGGGTCACCTGAGCGAAGCCAAGCACGCCGCCATCAGCGAAGCCTGTGCCCGATTGATCCGCGGTGATTTCCACGAAGAGTTCGTGGTCGACATGATTCAAGGTGGCGCCGGTACCTCCACCAACATGAACGCCAACGAAGTGATCGCCAACGTTGCTCTGGAAGCAATGGGTCACCAGAAAGGCGAGTACCAGTACCTGCATCCGAACGACGACGTCAACATGGCGCAGTCGACCAACGACGCTTACCCAACGGCGATCCGCCTGGGTCTGCTGCTCGGTCACGACACCCTGCTGGCCAGCCTCGACAGCCTGATTCAGGCGTTTGCGGCCAAGGGCAAAGAATTCGATCACGTCCTGAAAATGGGCCGTACTCAACTGCAAGACGCCGTGCCAATGACCCTCGGCCAGGAATTCCGTGCCTTCGCCACCACCATGGGCGAAGACCTGGCCCGTCTGAAGACGCTGGCCCCGGAACTGCTGACTGAAGTGAACCTGGGTGGCACCGCGATCGGTACCGGCATCAACGCCGACCCACGTTATCAAGCACTGGCGGTACAGCGCCTGGCACTGATCAGCGGTCAACCGCTGGTGCCAGCGGCCGACCTGATCGAAGCGACTTCCGACATGGGCGCCTTCGTGCTGTTCTCCGGCATGCTCAAGCGCACCGCGGTCAAGCTGTCGAAGATCTGTAACGACCTGCGCCTGCTGTCCAGCGGCCCACGCACCGGCATCAACGAAATCAACCTGCCGGCGCGTCAGCCAGGCAGCTCGATCATGCCCGGCAAGGTCAACCCGGTCATCCCGGAAGCTGTGAACCAGGTAGCGTTCCAGGTCATCGGTAACGACTTGGCACTGACCATGGCAGCCGAAGGCGGCCAACTGCAGCTGAACGTGATGGAGCCGCTGATCGCCTTCAAGATCTTCGACTCGATCCGCCTGCTGCAACGCGCCATGGACATGCTGCGCGAGCACTGCATCGTCGGCATCACCGCCAACGAAGCACGCTGCCGTGAACTGGTCGAGCACTCGATCGGCCTGGTCACCGCGCTGAACCCGTACATCGGCTACAAAAATGCCACCCGCATCGCCGGCCTCGCCCTTGAAAGCGGCCGTGGCGTGCTGGAACTGGTGCGCGAAGAAGGTCTGCTCGACGAAGCCATGCTCGCCGACATCCTGCGCCCGGAAAACATGATTGCGCCGCGTCTGGTGCCTCTGAAGGCATAACCCGACGCGTTACTTGTAGCACCGCTCACCAGGTCGAGGGACTAGACACCTCTCACCTTTTGAGGGCTTGGAGATCAATCTCCAGGCCCTTTTTTTTAACCATTTGCCAGTGAAAACCGTATGTCTGGGGACTGACCAATGTGGGAGCGGGCTTGCTCGCGAAGGCGGTGGCACATTCAACAATGACGTGTCTGATACACCGCTTTCGCGAGCAAGCCCGCTCCCACCAAGAGCAGTTCCCACATAGCCTGACAGCAAAAATGTCAGGTGTTTCAAAGGCTTCGTTTCACCGCATGCACCACAACCGTGCAGACGGACGGCACTGTCATCGGTATAGTGCCGCCCCTCTTCGCATGAGCGGTCGTCGGTAGCGAGGCCACAACCCATGCGAAACCCGAACTAATAACAAACCCGCGATATGAAACCGGGACGAACTTCGTACCGCCCATTGTGCCGTGCGCCAAGGGGTGTAACTCGATGTGTCTGTCCGGCCAGCATTGTTGCCTACACAAAAAACAGCGAGGAATAATCCATGCTCGAAGTCATTAACGACTTCCTCTCAGGGAAAGTACTGATCGTGCTCATTGTCGGGCTCGGTAGCTACTTCACGATCCGCTCGCGTTTCGTTCAATTGCGTCACTTCTTCCACATGTTCGCGGTGTTCCGCGACAGCCTCAAAAGCAGCGCCGGGCAACTGAGCTCGTTCCAGGCCCTGATGCTCAGCCTCGCCGGCCGCGTCGGTGCGGGCAACATCGCCGGTGTCGGCATTGCCGTGACCCTCGGTGGCCCAGGTGCGGTGTTCTGGATGTGGGTGACCGCGCTGGTCGGCATGTCCAGCAGCTTCTTCGAATGCTCCCTCGGCCAGCTCTACAAGCGCTGCGATTCCGAAGGCCAGTTCCGCGGTGGCCCGTCCTATTACATCCAGCACGGTTTGCAAAAACGCTGGTTGGGCATGCTGATGGCGTTCCTGTTGCTGGTGACGTTCGGCTTCGCCTTCAACGGCCTGCAAGCCCACGCTGTGACGCACTCGCTGAACAACGCGTTCGGCCTCGACACCACTTACACCGGCATCGGCCTGGCCGTACTGCTGGGCCTGGTGTTCATCGGCGGGATCAAGCGCATCGCCAAGGTCGCCGACCTGTTGGTGCCGGTGAAAACCCTGGCGTACATCGGCGTGACCATCTACGTGATCGTGCTGCAGTTCGACCAGGTGCCGGACATGCTGATGACCATCGTCAAGAGCGCCTTCGGTCTGGACCAGGCTTTCGGTGGCCTGATCGGCAGCGCCATTATCATGGGCGTGAAGCGTGGCGTGTTCGCCAACGAAGCAGGTCTGGGCAGTGCACCTAACGTGGCGGCGGTTGCAGCGGTCGAACACCCGGTGGCGCAAGGCGTGGTCCAGGCGTTCAGCGTATTCCTCGATACCTTCGTGATCTGCACCTGCACCGCGTTGCTGATTCTGCTCTCCGGTTTCTACACCCCTGGCTTCGAAGGCGACGGCATTGCCCTGACCCAGAACTCGCTGGCCGCCGTGGTCGGTGACTGGGGCCGGATGTTCATCTCCGTAGCCCTGGCGTTGTTCGTGTTCACCTCGATCCTCTACAACTACTACCTGGGTGAGAACAACCTGCGCTTTTTGATCGGTGAAAACCGCAAAGCGCTGATGGGCTATCGCGCGCTGGTACTGGTGCTGATTTTCTGGGGAGCCATCGAAAACCTCGGCACCGTGTTCGCTTTCGCCGACATCACTATGACCATGCTCGCGTTCGTCAACCTGATCGCGCTCTTCCTGCTGTTCAAGGTCGGCATGCGCATCCTGCGTGACTACGATGACCAACGCGCCGCCGGGATCAAGACTCCGGTGTTCGACTCCGCCAAGTTCCCGGATCTGGATCTGGATCGCCAGGCGTGGCCGGCCAACCCGCCTGCCGCTGTCGGCAAGACTGAAGTTGAGCCGCAAGGCGTACCCGCAGCGCAACGCTGACAGGTAAATGACGGGCGCATCGCGTGCGCCCGTCAGTTAAAGTTCGAAAAACTGTGGGAGCGAGCTTGCTCGCGATGGCGCACTGTCAGTCAACATAGCGATGTCTGACATACCGCTATCGCGAGCAAGCTCGCTCCCACAGGAACTCTTCCTTTCGGAGAATCTTCATGAATTCGTCGACCTACCCCGCCGCCCAGCACGTCATGGTGCTCTACACCGGTGGCACCATCGGCATGCAGGCCAGCGCCAACGGCCTGGCCCCGGCGTCCGGTTTCGAAGCGCGGATGCGCGACTATCTGCACAGCCAGCCTGAACTGGTGGTACCGCAATGGCGTTTCCGTGAAATGTCGCCGCTGATCGACAGTGCCAACATGACCCCGACGTACTGGCAGCAGTTGCGTGAAGCGGTGGTCGATGCGGTGGATGTTCAGGGCTGCGACAGCGTGCTGATCCTGCATGGCACCGACACCCTGGCCTACAGCGCGGCCGCGATGAGTTTCCAGTTGCTCGGCCTGCATGCCCGCGTGTGTTTCACCGGCTCGATGCTGCCGGCAGGTGTAACGGACAGCGACGCCTGGGAAAACCTCGGCGGCGCGCTGGTTGCGATGGGCCAAGGCTTGGCGCCGGGCGTGCATCTGTACTTCCATGGCGAACTGCTGGACCCGACCCGTTGCGCCAAGGTGCGCAGTTTTGGCCGTCATCCCTTCAAGCGACTGGTGCGTCAGGGCGGCGGTGTGAAAGCGGCCTCGATTCCGGCACAACTGAACTACAACCAGCCGAAGCAATTGGCGAAGGTCGCGGTATTGCCGCTGTTTCCCGGCATTAGCGCCGAGGTGCTGGATGGTTTGCTCGACAGCGGCATTCAAGGTCTGGTGCTGGAGTGCTACGGCAGCGGCACCGGGCCGAGCGACAATCCAGAGTTCCTCGCCAGCCTCGGCCGTGCACGGGACAACGGCGTGGTGGTGGTTGCCGTTACCCAATGCCATGAAGGTGGCGTGAAGCTCGACGTGTATGAGGCAGGCAGCCGCCTGCGTGGCGTTGGCGTGCTGTCCGGTGGCGGCATGACCCGTGAGGCGGCGTTTGGCAAGTTGCATGGTTTGCTGGGAGCCGGACTCGAAGCTGCCGAGGTTCGCCGTCTCGTTGAACTCGACCTCTGCGGCGAATTGAGCTGACACACCACGTGTAGGAGCGAGCTCGCTCGCGATGGTCGTTAACGATAACGCCGGGAGCCTGACACCCCGCGGCGCTCTCAGGCTTTTCGCGAGCGGGCTCGCTCCTACAGTTTCCAGCGCTCGGCATATAACTTGCTGTGTTCCAGCTATCCCAAGGCTGGAAGTCCTTATGCTCCACTCCCACCTCACCACCCTCAATGCCGTCTCCCTGGTACTCGATGCCTTCAAGGCACAAGGCTTGTCCAGCGAAGCACTGCTGGCCGGAAGCGGCATCAGTGCGGCGGATCTGAACCGTGCCGACACGCGCATCACCACCAATCAGGAAATGCAGGTCTGCGCCAACGCTGTCGCGCTCAAGCGTGACATCGGCCTGGAACTGGGCCGGCGGATGCACGTCTCCTGCTACGGCATGCTCGGTTACGCCTTGCTCACCAGTGCCACCTTCGGTGACGCTTTGCGTCTGGCGATGCGTTATCCGGCGCTGCTGGGAACACTTTTCGAACTGAGCCTTGAAGACGATGGAGAACGCATCTGGTTCGCCGCCGCCGATTACCGCGAGAGCCCGACCATGGCGGTGTTCAACGCCGAGTTCTGCCTGGTGTCGCTGAAAGTCACCTGCGACGACCTGCTCGGCCATCCTTTGCCCTTGCTCGGCGCACGCTTCGAACATGCCGCGCCCGACTACGAGACAAGCTACGCCGAACACTTCGATTGCCCTGTGCACTTCGGCGCGCGCAACAATGCCTTCGCCTTTGACAAGCGCTGGCTCGACCAGCCGTTGCCGCTGGCCGATGTGATCACCCATCAGGCCATGGCCGAACGTTGTCGCAAACAGAACATCGAGTTCACCGGGCGACAGGCCTGGTTGGGACGGATCCGCCAATTGCTCAGCGCGCAACTGAATGCCGCGCCCGGGCTGGAGGGGCTGGCCGAGCAAATGAACTGTTCGGCGCGGACCTTGCGCCGGCATCTCAAGGACATGGGTTGCAGCTACCAGGAGCTGCTCGACGAACTGCGCTTCGAGCAGGCCAAGCAAATGCTTTGCGAGGATCAATTGCCGATCTATCAGATTGCCGAAGCGTTGGGCTTCAGCGAGACCGCGAGTTTTCGCCATGCCTTTGTGCGCTGGAGTGGTGTGGCGCCGAGTCAGTTCCGGCCCTGAGGGCTGTAGTGACCGATCTGCCGCCATCGCGAGCAAGCTCGCTCCCACAAGGGGTATGCGTCTTGCAAAAAATCGCGGACGCTGAGGCTCACCTGTGGGAGCGAGCTTGCTCGCGATGGCGGCCGCGAGAGCTCCGCATTATAAAGGGGCGAATTTCGGTCAAATGTTTTGGCCATATCGATCCCCTTTTGGCCTTTCCTGCCGTTCTCCGATTCGCCGTGCGCCGCAACACTGGGGGCAACCGAATCAGCCCTGCGGAGAACAACAAATGCTGACGATCTACTCTGACGATCACCACCTGCACCATGGCCGCTGCGAACTCATCGACGGCCAGCTCAAGCCGTGCTTCGAGATGCCATCGCGCGCCGATCATGTGCTGCAACGCGTGCAGAACCAGAACCTTGGCCCAGTCGAAGCGCCAAAGGATTTCGGTCTTGAGCCCATCGCGCGCATTCACAGCCGCGACTACCTCAACTTCTTCAAAGGTGCCTGGGCACGCTGGACCGAGTTCAACACCGACGGTGACCTGCTGCCCTACACCTGGCCTGCACGCACCTTGCGTGCGATCAAACCGACCAGCCTGCACGGCCAACTCGGCTATTACAGCTTCGACGGCGGCGCCCCGATCACCGCCGGCACCTGGCAAGCGGCGTACAGCGCAGCACAAGTCGCGCTCACCGCCCAAGCTGAAATCCAGCGCGGCGCCCGTTCTGCTTTCGCCCTGTGCCGTCCACCGGGACACCACGCCGCCAGCGATTTGATGGGTGGTTATTGCTACCTCAACAACGCCGCCATCGCTGCCCAGGCGTTCCTCGATCAGGGCCACAAAAAAGTCGCGATCCTCGACGTCGATTACCACCACGGCAACGGCACCCAGTCGATTTTCTACGAGCGAAGCGATGTGCTGTTCACCTCGATCCACGGTCACCCGGAAGCCGAGTTCCCGTTCTTCCTAGGCTATGAAGACGAACTGGGCGAAGGCGCCGGTGAAGGCTTCAACTTCAACTACCCGTTGGCCGCCGGTTCAGGCTGGGATACCTGGAGCGCAGCGCTGGAACAAGCCTGCAAAGAGATCGAAAGCTATGGCGCCGACATCGTCGTGGTGTCCCTTGGCGTCGATACCTTCAAGGATGATCCGATCTCGCAATTCAAACTCGACAGCCCGGATTACCTGGCCATGGGCAAGCGCATCGCGGCGCTCGGCAAACCCACGCTGTTCGTCATGGAAGGCGGCTATGCCGTGGAAGAAATCGGCATCAATGCCGTGAACGTTCTCGAAGGTTTTGAAAGCGCTTAATGAGGAAGTAGAAGAATGAAAAGTCTTAAGCGTTTTATTTTTCCAGCGCTATGCGCCACGGTGCTCAGTGGCGCCGCCCACGCTGAAGAGCGAACCCTGCGCGTCTACAACTGGTTCGACTACATCACCCCCAAGGCCCTGGAAGACTTCAAGGCTCAGAACGCCCAGACCAAACTGGTCTACGACATCTTCGACACCAACGAAGCACTGGAAGCCAAGCTGCTGACCGGCAACTCCGGCTACGACGTGGTGGTGCCGTCCAACGTGTTCCTCGCCAAACAAATCGAAGCCGGCGTATTCCAGCCCCTAGACCGCAGCAAGCTGCCGAACTGGAACCACCTCGATCCCAAGCTGATGAAGCTGATCGAAGCCAACGACCCGAGCAACAAATTTGCCGTGCCGTACATGTACGGGACCATCCTGATCGGCTTCAACCCGGACAAGGTCAAGGCAGCCCTGGGCGCCGACGCGCCGGTAGACAGCTGGGACCTGATCTTCAAGGAAGAGAACATCAGCAAGCTCAAGCAGTGCGGTGTCGCCCTGCTCGACTCGCCCTCGGAGATCCTGCCGCTGGCCCTGCAACACCTCGGCCTGGACCCCAACAGCAAGAAGCCTGCGGACTATGACAAGGCTGAAGCACTGCTGATGAAGATCCGTCCGTACATCACCTACTTCCACTCGTCCAAGTACATGGCTGACATTGCCAACGGTGACATCTGTGTCGCAGTCGGCTATTCCGGCAGCTTCTCGCAAGCCGCCAATCGCGCCAAGGAAGCCAAGAATGGGGTGGTCGTCGACATGCGTTTGCCGAAGGAAGGCGCGCCGATCTGGTTCGACATGCTGGCGATTCCGAAGGGGGCGAAAAACCCCGAAGACGCCTACACCTTCATCAACTACCTGCTACAGCCGCAGGTGATTGCACCGGTCAGTGACTTTGTCGGTTACCCGAACCCGAACAAGGACGCCACGGAGCTGGTCGACCCGGCAATCCGCAACAACCCGAACCTGTACCCGACCGATGCGGCGATGGGTACGCTCTACACCCTGCAACCGCTGCCGCGCGATGCCGAGCGCGCGCGGACCCGGGCCTGGACCAAGATCAAGTCGGGCACCTGATAACCGACGCGGGTTTATCCTGACCTGCGCTTGCGCAGGTCTTTTTTTTGCCCGCGATATTTATTTACCGCCAACGCCGCTATACCCGTCGCTACTTTGCAATGGACCGCGCACCGAACCTTCCACGGTGCCTGCTACCCTCACAAAGGATGTGACCATGACAAGTACCTCCAGCCCTTCGTCTGAAACCAGCCTCCCCTCTGATCAAGATGCCCTTCTCACCCAATTGGTAACCGGCCCCTCGATCAGGGAAGTCGCCACACATGCGCTGCAACCAGCCCTGAAAGCGCTGTACCCGAATTTGCAAATCGATCCCCGCCTGGCCATGGTGGTGACGCCGACCTGGATCTTGCACAATGGCAGTGTCGAGCCTGGGTCAAGGCGCTTCGAGTCGCTGACAGACGCACTGGTGCGCCATGGCGTAGCGCGAACGCCCGTGGTCTACCTCGACGGCGAGCACTACCTAACGTTGCAACCCCAGGTGCAGACACCGGCGCAACTGCCCGTCAGCATCGATGCCATTGGGCGCCTGCTCAATGAGTTGGCGCCACTGCTGTTTGTCGCGTTTCAAGAGCAACAAGTCGATTACTGGAACCAGTTCACCCCCGCATCGGCTCCACGCTGGCAGGCACTGTCCAAATCCTTGCGCGACCTATGGAACATCGAAGCCAACCCGGACTGGGACAGCAACCAGCACGCCATGGCCGGCAAGCTTTTCGCCTACCCGGACAAAAACGCACGTCGTGCGCATGACCCTTATCAGTCACGCGCCTGCCTGATTGACCTGGACGGCCAAAGCGGCGCGGCTTCGACGCACATTAACATCGTCGATACGGCAGTACTGATCGGGACGCTGGGTAGCCGTACCCTTGTTCTCACTCACACCATCACCCGTGGCTTCCAGGCGTTTGACTCCTTGCAGGAACTGGGCGCGTCGTTGCTGGCGGACACCGATGGGCAAGTACCGGGAAATGTCCTGCATTGGCGCCTGATCGAACCGCCGGGCAATTATTTCGACCGCCTGGCGTGCAACCTGATAGCCTTGCAGGCCGATGCAATCGGTGCGCTGGCCAACGAACCCGCGGCGGCAAACCCGGACCTGGCGCCCCACGTCAGCCGTACGACCAACGAGCTCGACCCGACGGACAAACAGTCATCCTCGCGATTCAATCAGGTCGAGCAATCGCTGCCAGACTGGATGGCCGATGCGTCATCCACCGATCTCACCGCTTACAGCCGTCATCTGATGGATCTGGTGACGGTGCGCAATCAGAACGCCGGGAAGTCCTTTCTGGACGGGCTCAAACCGATCCGCGAATTTGCGCTGGATCGACTGCGCGAAGCCATGCTCGCGCAACATGCCGATGCCGCACATCTGAACCTGGCGGACATCGAAATCGTGGTCGACAGCGTGGTGGTCTGGGGCAGCTTTGTGCCAACGGTGGACCCTGAGCGCACCACCCTGAGCCTGGTCGACCTGGCGCTGCAAAACCTGATTGCCCTGCCGCAAGGCAACAAATTCGTACGCAGTTCCAGCGCCGCCGCGCTGCCGCAGTGGATGACGGTGAGCTATCTGGAGGAGCTGATTACACGCGTCGACATCGGCCAGCACTACCCGGCGCTGATCAAAAGCAAGCTGCTCGCCGAACCCGTGGACAGCCTGCGGCGTCAGAACCTGTTCACCAGCCATTTGCGCGTCGAGTTACCGCTGCTGGCCTTACAGCTGAAGATTCGCAAGCAGCACGGCATCGACGAGACCGGTTACCGCTATGTCGCCGCCGTGGTGCAAGTGCTCGACGCCAATCGCTGGGTGGATGGCCAGGAGATCGTGATTCGCCCACTGGCATTCGCGCCCGGCTGGCGCATCGGTGGCGCCACCGATGAAGTGACCAACATGTTCGTGATCGGGCCCCGCCAGATGGACAAGGGGCCTTGCCTGCTTTACCGGCCAATGCTTGAACAACCGCTGAGCCAGTATCCAACGCCGGCCAACCTGGTCTACACCATCAAACACTCGCCGACGTTGCGCCAGTCCGTACTCGCCTGGCTGCCGGACGGTGCCCGCGCCAACTATGCCAACTATGTGTTCACCGGTGACCGACCTTCGGTCTGGAGCATTTCTCAACTGTTGGCCGACCCGCTGACCTCCCTGCAAATGAGCGGCCCGATTTCCCTCGGCTCTCGGGTTCTCAGCGGCAATTACCTGGCCGTCCTGTACAAGGCCAACGTCAATGCGCTGGTCGAACTGGCGCAACGGCAATCGCTGTCCAACGCGCAAAATCGCTGGGCGACTTTCAAGCGTACAGCCTGGACGCTGCTCAATGCGGCGCTGCCCTTTCTTGGTCGAACCGTCGGGACGGCCGCCTGGATCTGGCAAGTGCTGGATGACTTGCAGCAAACCCTCGATGCTGCCGACAGTGGCGACCATCAGCAGCAGAAATCCGCCATGACCGACCTGTTGCTGACCCTGGCCATGGTGCTTGCCCATCACGCCAGTACGCGTAATCCGCCTGCGCGCAGGGTCCAGGAAAAGCCCATTGCAAAAGCGATCGAGCAACAGGAAAAACCGGCCCGGCAACCTGTGACCGTCGTGCAATTACCCGACATCGTCAGCGAGCCCCCTCCTGTGCAACATCGCCAGACAGTGGCAACCGATGCGGCCTTGGACCTGACAAAAACCCTGGATCAGTTCAAGGTCACTCCCCCCGAACAGCTCACACCGCCCGATAGTGGCAACGGCGTCTATCGCCACCTCTACCGAAAAGAAAAGAGCTTTTATGCGCCGGTGGGCGAGCGCTGGTTCGAGGTGGCCGTCGAGGACACGGGCGAAGTGTCGATCATCGACTCTCGACAGCAGCCCGTGCGCAGCGGTCCGGCACTGATCAGCAACCAACGCGGTGACTGGTTCGTCGACACGCGCCTGCGCCTGCGCGGCGGCGGTCTGTCGAGCCGACGCAAGGCACTGAAGCAACAAAACCGTGCACGCATCGCCGAACTCAAGAAGCAACTGGCCGAGTTTGACAATGAACGCGAGCGGGCACGTACAGAGCTGACGGACGCCCACAACGCCATGAAAAAATCAGTCGGTGACGAAGCACTGTCGGCCGCGCAAACGCAGTTCCTCGAGAAGCTCGAGCACCGCACCCAGGAATACGCCGCCCCTATCGAGCAGTTGAAGTCGCTGAACCTGCTCGAAACGGTGCCCAACTACCGAACCGCCATGGTCGAGATGCTCGGCACTCAATTGTTCTTCAACCAGACGTGGCTCGATCAGCACAATGCAACGTTTACGCAGACCTTGAGGGAAACCCTGGCGCTGCTCGATGCCGAGGAAACGACAGGCGGGACCGGTAATTCTGCAACCTACCGGAAAATGGTCGACCTGACCGAGGGTGTGATCGGCAAAATAGAGTTTGCCCAATCGCGGCTCCATGACTTGAGTCGACTCGGTAGAAATGCTGCTGAAGTGGCCAGTACCTACCGGGCAAAACTGCCCGCTTTCAGTGTTAACGATCTCAAGGCGCTCCAGGTTTCGCTGGCTCGCGACGTCTGCTTGAAAGAAGGAAACAGTGCCGCGCTGATCGACGCCCGGGGCGCATTCGAGCGCTTGCTCGATACCACCAACCTGGTCATACAGACCTCGCAAGAACTGATGCTGCAAAACAGTGCCTGGGCGGCAGGCGAACGTATCGAAGGCCTCAACGGCATGCTCGAACAGTTTGCCGCTATCGACCAGGCCTTTGAAGACTTCAGCCTCACCCACAAGGACGCGGTTCTGGAGCAACCGTTCAAACACGTACGTACACGGATCAGTGAATTCCAGCAGGACACCGAAGCCAATCTGGCGCAACTGCTGCGCGAACAACGGCCGGTAGAACCCCGGCCCGGTCCGTCAAAGCCCGCATCGGCATCGCGTAAACGAGTGGTCAAGACACGCTTCAAGGGTACGGTTGTGGGCGAAGTGCGTCCCTCGGCATCGGGAGAGCCGGTTCTGCTGGATGTGAAATCGCCCTTGACCGGCAAAGTGATCGCCACCTTTCACGAAAAAACACCCGGCGTCTGGATTGAGCGCGTGCAACCCAGACGTCGCCGCCCAGCGGTACAACTACCGGACCTCGCCACACAAATCACTCAAGGTCAGGAGCTGCTCGATGGCGTGGAAAGCTTCATCCAGAAAACCGAAGCGAGTGCAAAAAAACCCGGCCGCATCCCGGTGGAAATCGAAGAGTTGTTCCAGCACAAAGCCGAACAGCTCGACAAAAGCGCGAAGACACTCGAGCAAACTCTGACCGCTTCGAATACGACCGACGCTGCGACAGCACTGGGTGCGGACTTGAACGCGGCGCGTGTTCGACTGTACGCCGAGGGCTACCGGATTCGCGTCCAGATGATCAAGCAACAGCCGCCCACGGCCGCCCGCATCGAATGGCTATCGAGCAAAAATGAAATCGATATCGTGCGCAGTGGTGATCGACGCCGACTCAAAGGCCCGCGCAAGGATTACCTGCAGGAATACGAAGTTCGCGAGCGAGGCACCGGGCAACCGTTGTGGTACGCCCATTTTCACTACACCGGCCCCGACACGCCCGTCGAGGCGTTTACCGCCGCCCATTTGAAACTGCGTGATCAACGGATGATGGCCGGAAGGGACGACCTTAATTCCGCCTCCAGCAGCCAGGTGATCGCCATTTATCGCAGCGCGATCAGCCCGCAACTGGCGGGCTCGCTGTTCTTTTCGTAAGCCGCCACGTCAAAAAGGAAAATGACGATGACAGACCACCCAGAGAATACCCAAACCCCCGGCTTGCTAAAAAAGAGCCAAGTGAATTACCAGACCAGCAGGGGTCCCACTGTCGATAGCGTCGCCGCCCTTCTACTGCGCCAAGCGCTGAAGGCGCTGCAACCCGAGCGCAAGATCGACCCTGACCAAACCATGATCGGCACGCCTCAATGGTGGGTCCGCGACGGCACGCTCGTGGCCATGCCCACACAGTTCGAATCGCTGACCCAGGCGCTGGTCCGAGCTCGGAGCTCAATGGTGCCGCCGTCCAGCTACGCGCTCAAGGCATCGGTATTCGCGCCAGCCTGCTCAAGGATCGACAGCCCCGACAGGCGTACTTGCAGTGGCTGCTGGACAACGACCAGGTCCGTATCGTCCGCAACGAACAGGGACGAATCAAGACCAAAAAGCGCAGGGATTATTTCCAGGAGTACCAGGTGCTAGACACCACCAACAAGGATCAGCCTCTGCGGCTTGCGCACTTTCACTACGATTCGCTTGATGCGCCGATGGAGCAGTTCACGACCGAACGCCGCCAGGTACTCACGACTCTGGCGCCAATCGACTACGTGCTGCGGCGTATCAGCGACCCGAATCTGTTCCTCAAACTCGAAACTCAACCCTGATGAACGACTGCGGGCGGACTGCTGGTCCGCCCGCTTCATCGACCGCGCCACGCCTCTCGCAATCGCTCCAGCGCCGCCTCGACCGACTTTTCGGGCACCGCCGCAAAGCCCAGTACCAACCCGGCGCGTTGATCGAAGGGCGTGGTGGATTCCGGCAGCCAATAGCTGCTCAAACCGTTGATCTCGACATCGACACTGCGCGCCAATTCGATCAGTTCCTGTTCGCGCGCCACGCTTTCGACTGACACGGTCATGTGCAGCCCGGCAGCGACTGTGGGCAACGGGCCAACGCCGGGGATATCCAGCGGCCAACCACTGAGCAGCGTATTGCGCCGACTCAGTGCCGCACGGCGCATGCGGCGGATATGCCGCTGGAAGTGTCCGGCCGCCATGAACTCGGCCATGACTGCCTGCGTGCTGACCTCGGAGTGGCGCACATCCACGGCACGACGCTGGGAAAACGCGTCCACCAGCCCCATTGGCAACACCAGATAACCCAGGCGCAACGCCGGAAACGCGACCTTGCCGAACGTGCCGACATACAACACTCGCCCGTGACGATCGAGTGCCGCCAAAGGCGCCAATGGCGCACCGCTGTAGCGGTACTCGCCATCGTAATCATCCTCGACAATCCAGCCTTGAGTGCGCTCGGCCCAGGCCAGCAACTCCAGACGGCGAGCGAGGCTCATCACCACGCCAGTCGGGTATTGATGTGACGGCGTGACATAGGTCAGGCGGCAATCACTGAGCCCCGCCAGCTCACCGCAGTCGATACCCTCGCTATCCACCGCTACCCCGTGCAAGCGCGCCCCGGCCACGGCGAAGGCATGACCCGCCGCGCGGTAGCCAGGATTTTCGATCGCCACCCCATCGCCCGGCTCCACCAGCAGCTGTGCACAAAGGCTGATTCCCTGCTGCGCGCCACTGGTGATCACAATTTGTTCAGCCGTGCACTGCATGCCCCGCGAGCTGCGTAGATACGCCGCGATCATCCCCCGCAAGCGCGCATCACCTGCAGGGTCGCCGTAACACAGCTGCTGGAAATCCGGTTTACGCCAGAAAGCCGCATTCAGCTTGGCCCAGACCTCGAACGGAAACAGATCGAACGCCGGAACACCAACCCGAAAAGCCTTGGGCGGACCACTGGGCGGCATGGGTAAATGGTTCTTTTCGACGCGAGTCAATGCACCACTGTGGATAACTTTGCTGGATGAATCCACAGGTAAATCGAGCCGATTTGTGGATAAGGTTGTGGGTAACCCTGTTGAAAACCCTGTGGATACTTTTGTGGATAGTTTTTTTGCCGGCACGGTTGCCTGGGGCAGTTGCGCGACATAAGTCCCATCGCCTACCCGCCCTTCGATAAACCCTTCGGCGTACAACTGATCGTAGGCGCGCACCACGCTGTTACGGGAAATCGCCAGCGCGGCTGCCAGATCACGACTGGCAGGCAGACGCGTACCGCTGGCCAGTCGCCCGTCCAACACACGCGTGCGCAATGCCTGGTAGAGCTGACGACTCAGCCCCTGGCGACGATCAAGTTCGATACCTGCCGGGTTGAAGGTCAGGGACAGTGGTTCGCTAGTCATCACAATGGACCTATGAAATTGGTCATTAATGGCTCTTACAACAGACCAATAGCCTGCCTAGGATGCAGACATTCGCCAAGGAAAATATCTCCATGTACACGCCACGTGCTTTTGCCATCGACGAGTTGCCCCAACTGCATGAACTGATCCTCGCCACCCGTCTCGCCATATTGGTGACCCACGGTGAAAGCGGCCTGCAAGCCAGCCATGTACCAGTGCTGCTGCATTGCGAGCAAGGCTCGAACGGCACGTTGTACGGGCATCTGGCCAAAGCCAATCCACAGTGGAAAGACCTGCGCGACGGCGCCGAAGCCCTGCTGATTTTTGCCGGTGCCGACGCCTACGTCAGCCCTGGCTTCTACCCGAGCAAGGCCGAACACGGCAAAGTCGTACCAACCTGGAATTACGTCGCCGTACACGCCTATGGCCGAGCCGAAACCTTCAGTGATGGCGGGCGGCTGCTCGACATCGTCAGCACCCTCACCGATCGTCATGAAGCTGGCCGCGCCCAACCGTGGTCAGTGGCCGATGCCCCCGCCGATTACATCGACGGCATGCTCAAGGCCATCGTCGGTTTCGCCATTCCCATCGACCGTCTGGAAGGCAAGCGCAAGCTCAGCCAGAACCGCAGCCCCGCCGACATCGCCGGCGTGCGCAAAGGCCTGGCCGCCAGCCCCGACGTCAACGACCAAACCCTCGCCCAATTGATGCGCTAAGGAAATCACCATGAGTCAGATCGACATTCGCCAAGTCACCGCCGGTGATCACGCGGCATGGTTGCCGCTGTGGCAAGCCTACCTGCGCTTCTACAACACCGAACTTGCGGATACCGTCACTCAAAGCACCTGGCAGCGCATGCTCGACCCGAGCGAACCGACCCACGCCGCCCTCGCCTGGGCCGATGACAAAGCGGTGGGGATGGTGCACTTCATCTACCATCGTTCGAACTGGGCCATCGAAAACTCCTGCTACCTGCAAGACTTGTTGGTGGTCCCGCAAACCCGTGGTACCGGCGTCGGCCGCCAGTTGATCGAGTTCGTCTACACCACAGCCAAGGCCGACGGTTGCAACAAGGTCCACTGGCTGACCCACGAAACCAATGCCACCGCGATCCAGCTCTACGAGCGCATCGCCGAACGCCCCGGTTTCATCCAGTTTCGCAAAGCCATCTAGGTTCAAGGAGAACAGCATGTCGATTTCACTCGCCGACTGGAAAGGCGTTCCGCCCCCCACGACTCAACTGATCGAAGGGCGTTACATCCGCCTGGAAAGACTCGACCCGGCGCGCCACGGCGACGACCTGTTCAAGGCCCTGCAAGGCCCGGGCGCTGACCCGAAGTTGTGGGACTACCTGCCTTACGGCCCCTTCCCGGAGCGCAGCGTCTTCAACGACTGGCTGAACAACCACGCGACCAGCAGCGATCCGTATTTCTTCAGCGTGATCGACCGCGTCAGCGGCGAGGTCCAGGGCATTCTCAGCCTGATGTCCATCGTCCCGGCCCAGGGCCGCATCGAAATCGGCCACGTCACCTTCGGCGCCCCGATGCAGCGGTCGCCGAAAAGCACCGAGGCGGTTTATCTGCTGGCCAGGGAATCCTTCGCCCTCGGCTACCGTCGCCTGGAATGGAAGTGCAACAACGGCAACGCCCGCTCCAAATACGCGGCTGAGCGACTGGGTTTCAGTTTTGAAGGGGTGTTCCGCCAGCACATGGTGGTCAAGGGGCAGAACCGGGATACGGCGTGGTATTCGATCCTGGATTCGGAGTGGCCGGCGATTGGTGCGGGGTTTGAAAAGTGGCTGAGCGATGAGAACCAGACCGGTTCGGGGCAGGTGAAGTCGTTGGTGGAGTGTCGCGGGTAATCGTCAGCGCCTGGAATTACGCCATCGCGAGCGAGCACTTGATCAATTAACACCCGCTTCACTGATGGGACACAGCACCTGTGGGAGCGAGCTTGCTCGCGATGGCGGCATCACATTCAGCAATTGTTGAGACTGATGCTCCGCTATCGCGAGCAAGCTCGCTCCCACAGGGTTTCAGGCACGGATTTGCAGGCATAAAAAAAGGGGAGCACATGCCCCCCCGAGGTATAAAGCGTTGTATCGAGGCTGTTAACTCAGCCTTCGATCTCGATCAGGATCTCGCCCGGGTTTACCCGGTCGCCCTTGGCCACGTGAATGGCGGTGACTTTACCGGCGATGGCTGCCTGGACTTCTGTTTCCATCTTCATCGCTTCGGTGATCAACACGGCCTGGCCTGCCTTGACGGTGTCGCCCTCCTTGACCAGCACGTCGACGATGTTGCCCGGCATGGTGGTGCTGACGTGACCCGGTGCAGTGGCTTGCTTGCGCTTGCTGCTGCCGCCGCCGACAAATTCGTTGAGCGGCTCGAACACCACTTCTTCCGGCATGCCGTCGATGGACAGGTAGAAGTGACGCTTGCCTTCGGCCTTGACGCCAACACCGGTGATGTCGACGCGGTAGGTTTCACCGTGCACGTCGATGACGAACTCGGTCGGCACACCTTCGCCACCGGCAGAGGCCACGCCACCCGCTTCAGGAATCGGCAGCAGAATCTCTGGCGTGAGGGTGCCAGCGGCGCGTTCCTCGAGGAACTTGCGACCGATGTCCGGGAACATGGCGTAGGTCAGTACGTCTTCTTCAGACTTGGCCAGTGCGCCGATGTCGGCACGCAGCTTGGCCATTTCCGGCTTGAGCAAGTCGGCCGGGCGAACGTCGATAACCTCTTCGCTGCCGATGGCCTGGCGACGCAGTTGTTCGTTCACGGTGCCCGGCGCCTTGCCGTAGCCGCCTTGCAGGTACAGCTTCACTTCGTTGGTGATGGTCTTGTAGCGCTCGCCGGCCAGCACGTTGAAGAACGCCTGGGTACCAACGATCTGCGAAGTCGGGGTCACCAGCGGCGGGAAGCCGAGGTCTTCACGAACGCGCGGGATTTCGGCCAGCACTTCGCTCATGCGGTTGAGCGCGCCCTGCTCTTTCAACTGGTTGGCCAGGTTGGAAATCATCCCGCCCGGTACCTGGTTGACTTGAACACGGGTGTCGACGGCGGTGAACTCGCTTTCGAACTGGTGGTACTTCTTGCGCACCGCGTAGAAGTACAGACCGATCTCTTGCAGCAGTTCCAGGTTCAGGCCGGTGTCGAACTCGCTGCCTTTAAGGGCGGCGACCATCGACTCGGTACCCGGGTGGCTGGTGCCCCAGGCGAAACTGGAGATCGCGGTGTCGATGTGATCGGCGCCGTTTTCGATGGCCTTCATTTGGCACATCGCGGCCAGGCCAGCAGTGTCGTGGGAGTGAATGAACACTGGCAACGATTGCTCGGCTTTCAGAGCCTTGACCAGTTCGCCGGTGGCGTACGGGGTCAGCAGGCCGGCCATGTCCTTGATCGCCACCGAGTCGCAACCCATGGCTTCCATTTGCTTGGCCTGGTTCACGAACGCCTCGATGGTGTGCACCGGGCTGGTGGTGTAGGCGATGGTGCCCTGGGCGTGTTTGCCGGCGGCTTTCACCGCTTCGATGGCCACGCGCAGGTTACGCACGTCGTTCATGGCGTCGAAGATGCGGAACACGTCGATGCCGTTGACCGCTGCCTTGGCCACGAAAGCTTTGACCACGTCGTCGCTGTAGTGGCGGTAGCCCAGCAGGTTCTGGCCGCGCAACAACATTTGCAGGCGGGTGTTAGGCAGCGCGGCGCGCAGTTGGCGCAGACGCTCCCACGGATCTTCTTTCAGGAAACGTACGCAGGCGTCGAACGTCGCGCCGCCCCAGCACTCCAGCGACCAGTAGCCGACTTTGTCGAGCTTGTCGCAGATCGGCAACATGTCTTCGGTGCGCATGCGGGTGGCGAGCAGCGATTGGTGGGCGTCGCGCAGGATAGTGTCGGTAACGTGGATTTGTTTGCTCATTGTTCTATTCCTCACAGGCCTGCGTGGGCGGCGATGGCGGCGGCGATGGCCAGGGCCAGCTCTTCGGGTTTGCGCTTGATCGAGTAGTTGGTCAGTTCAGGGTGGCTTTCAACGAAGCTGGTGTTGAACTGACCGCTACGGAATTCCGGGTTACGCAGGATTTCCTGGTAGTACGCGGCGGTGGTCTTGACCCCTTGCAGACGCATGTCATCCAGGGCGCGCAAGCCACGGTCCATCGCCTCTTCCCAGGTCAGCGCCCACACCACCAGTTTCAGGCACATGGAGTCGTAGAACGGTGGAATGGTGTAGCCGGTATAGATCGCCGTGTCGGTTCGCACGCCGGGGCCGCCGGGAGCGTAGTAACGGGTGATCTTGCCGAAGCTCGGCAGGAAGTTGTTCTTCGGGTCTTCGGCGTTGATCCGGAATTGCAGGGCGAAGCCGCGGTGCTGGATATCTTCCTGTTTCACCGAAAGCGGCAGGCCGGAGGCAATGCGAATCTGCTCGCGGACAATGTCGATGCCGGTGATTTCTTCGGTGATGGTGTGTTCCACCTGCACCCGGGTATTCATCTCCATGAAGTACACCTCGCCCTCGGCGAGCAGGAACTCCACGGTGCCGGCGTTCTCGTATCCCACGGCCTTGGCTGCGCGCACCGACAGGTCGCCGATATAGGCGCGCTGTTCCGGGGTCAGCTGTGGGCTTGGGGCGATTTCGATCAGCTTCTGGTTGCGGCGCTGGATCGAGCAGTCACGTTCGAACAGGTGCACCACGTTGCCGAAGCTGTCGCCAAGAATTTGCGCTTCAATGTGCTTCGGATTGACGATACATTTTTCCAGGAACACTTCCGCCGAACCAAATGCCTTGGTGGCTTCGGAAATGACCCGCGGGAAAGCCTGTTCGAGCTCTTCACGGCTGTTGCAGCGACGAATGCCGCGACCGCCACCACCGGAAGTGGCCTTGAGCATCACCGGGTAACCGATGCGATCGCCTTCGGTCAGGGCTTCTTCGATGCCCGACACGTTGCCTTCAGTGCCCGGGGTCACTGGTACACCGGCCTTGATCATGCTGCGACGGGCTTCGGTCTTGTCGCCCATGCGGCGAATCACTTCAGCCGACGGGCCAATGAACTTGATCCCGCGTTCGGCGCAGATCTCCGCCAGCTCGGCGTTTTCCGAAAGGAAGCCGTAGCCTGGGTGCAGTGCATCGCAACCGGTTTCCACAGCCAGGTTCACCAGCTTGCGCGGGTTCAGGTAACCGGCCAGTGGCTCGGCACCAATGCTGTGGGCCTCGTCCGCTCGCTTGACGTGCAAGGCATGACGGTCGGCATCGGAGTAGATCGCGACCGAGCGAATGCCCATTTCGGCGCAGGCACGTACGATTCGTACGGCAATCTCACCACGGTTGGCGATCAGGATCTTTGTTATCACTTGGAAATTCCCTTGAGCCGGTGGTACCCACGACCTGCTAGACCAGGTCGACGCGTGACCAAATGTTTCAATTTGGTCGCAGGTCCACACTAGCGCTCACAAGGGATTAACAAAAATGAATAATTATTGGGTCATGCATAAGTAAAGACTTATAGTTGATTCACCTGTTAGCGACGAGAGTGATCACATTATGCGTAAGTCATTGATGCGTATGACTTTACGGCAATTGCAGATCTTCAACGAGGTCTGTGATTTGCGGTCGTACAGTCGCGCGGCCGAGGAAATGTCGCTCACACAACCTGCCGTCAGCCTGCAGATTCGTCAACTTGAGGAGCTGATTGGCCAGCCTTTGTTCGATTACGTCGGCAAAAAACTCTACATGACCGAAGCGGCTGAAGCGTTACAGCGGGCCAGCCGGGATATTTTCGGACGCCTGGAAAACCTCGACATGCAGCTGTCGGACATGCAGGGTTCGTTGCAGGGGCAGCTGAAACTGGCGGTGGAATCCAGCGCCAAATATTTCGTGCCGCACTTGTTTGCCGCCTTCAAACGCCAGCACCCGGAGGTGAACCTGCAACTGACGGTGGTCAATCGCGGCCAGGTCATTCGGCGTTTGTCGGACAACCGCGACGACCTGGTGATCATGTCCATGGTGCCTCAGGACATGGGCCTGGAATTCCTGCCGTTCCTGAACAACCCGATCGTCGCCGTGGCGCCACCGGATCACCCGCTGTGTCATATGGGGCCGCTGCGCTTGCAGGATCTCGAACCCTACACACTGCTGCTGCGTGAGCCAGGCTCCGGGACGCGGCTGGCGTGCGAAGAATACTTCAAAGAGAAACGCGTGCACTTCAACCAGACTCAGGAAGTCTCGTCTGCCGAAGCCCAGCGAGAATGTGTACTGGCAGGCCTGGGCGTTGCGCTGTTGACGCGCCACGCCCTGAACCTTGAGCTGGCAACCGGTGGGCTGATCGAATTGCCGGTCGAAGAACTGCCGCTATTCCGTAGCTGGTGCCTGGTGCAGGCCAAGGCAAAGCGCCTGTCACCGGTGGCTCATGCCTTCCTGGCGTTTATCCGCAGCGAACGGATTCAGATCAGCGCGCTGGTTGAGCGTTTCGACGGGAAGCTACGGGAGACGTCTGCCAGAAGTTAAGTTCCAGCTCTGGAAAATCGCCAATCTCGGCCAGAAGCTGACGGCGTTCGCAGCGATCTTCGATGGCGCGACGGAATTCCATGCGGCGCTGATCTTCTTGCTGACGACGGGTTTTGACAGCGCTGTTGCGTTCTTCGTAGGGCATGGCCATTTCGAGTCTCCCAAGGCGAGTACGGGAGTTTCAAGATAGGCGCGGGGGATGACGGTTTGGCGGCTTGGGGGTTACAAACTGATGAAAATTGCGGTGCATTCGAGGCCGCCATCGCGAGCGACCTCGCTCCCACAGGTTCTGCGGCGTGCATGATCAAATGTGGGAGCGAGCTTGCTCGCGATAAGGTCGGAACGACCTTCATGCAATCTCAGGCCTGGCTCAATCGTCCAGCGCTTTCACCGACTTGGGCGACAACCGCAAGCTGCGCAGGCTGCGCTTGACGCTCTTGAGGTGGTTGACCAGGCTCGGGCCACGCGCCATGGCCACGCCCATCGCCAGCACGTCGATCACCACCAGGTGGGCAATACGCGAAGTCAGCGGCGTATAGATTTCAGTGTCTTCATGCACATCGATCGCCAGATTGACCGTAGACAGTTCGGCCAACGGCGTCTGGCTCGGGCACAAGGTGATCAACGAGGCACCGCTTTCACGCACCAGGTTGGCAGTGATCAGCAGGTCCTTGGAACGCCCGGACTGGGAAATGCAGATCGCCACGTCGGTTGGCTTGAGCGTCACGGCCGACATCGCCTGCATGTGCGGGTCGGAATACGCCGCAGCGGTGAGCAGCAAGCGGAAGAACTTGTGCTGGGCGTCCGCCGCGACCGCACCCGAGGCACCAAAGCCATAGAACTCGACACGCTGGGCCTGGGACATCAGCGTCACCGCCCGCTGCAATTCCAGCGGATCGAGTTTCTCGCGAACCTCCATCAGCGTATGCAGGGTGGTGTCGAAGATTTTCAGGCTGTAGTCAGCGACCGAATCATCCTCATGGATCGCAAACTGGCCGAAACTCGCACCTGCCGCCAGGCTCTGGGCCAGCTTCAGCTTCAGGTCCTGAAAGCCGGAACAACCGATGGCACGGCAAAAGCGCACGATGGTCGGCTCACTGATGCCCACGCTGTGGGCCAGGTCGGCCATGGAGCTGTGCATCACGGCCGCAGGATCAAGCAGCACATGGTCGGCGACCTTGAGCTCCGACTTGCGTAACAGGTGGCGAGACTGGGCGATGTGTTGCAGCAGATTCAAAGGGCTGGACTCTTTGTTATTGGCAGGTGCCGGGGATGTAGCACGCTTGTAGTTATACTACATGAATCGGCTTTTTGCCTGCTCAATGCGTTACCGAATCCCTCGATTTCAGGTGCCCGCGCTTCATGTAGCACTCATGGCGCCTGTCCAGGTGTGCCGGGTGCACGTTTTAAAGGACAAAAGCTACTTACGTATCCTCGTCAGCTTGCGGCTTGCGCGTGCAGCAAACCTGCCAACGTCTCAGCCTCAACCGGGCGGCTGATCAAATAGCCCTGAACCTCATCGCAGCGCTCGGCTTTCAGGAACTCAAGCTGTTCTCCGCGCTCCACTCCTTCCGCCACGACCTTAAGCTTCAGGCCGTGGGCCATGGCAATGATTGCCCGGGTAATCGCCGCGTCTTCGCTGCCCTCACCCAAGCCACGGATAAAGGCCTGATCAATCTTCACGTAATCCACCGGGATCCGCTTGAGATAGCTCAGGGATGAGTAACCAGTGCCAAAATCGTCAATGGCCAGTTTCACCCCGAGATCACGCAACTGCTGGAAGGTTGCGATGATGTGTTCGACGCTGTCCAGCAACTGGCTTTCGGTGAGTTCCAGCTCCAGCAGTTGCGGCGCCAGCCCGGTCTCTTCCAGCACCTGCCGCACCAGACTGACCAGCTTGCCTTGGCGCAATTGATGCACCGACAGATTGACCGACACCCGAATTGCTTCGAGTCCCTGCCGTTGCCACTCACAGGCTTGCCAGCAGGCCTGACGCAGCACGAACTCACCGATCGGGCCGATCAATCCGGTTTCTTCAGCCAGGCCAATGAAATCCCCCGGCGGCACTCGGCCCATGGTCGGATGATCCCAACGCACCAAGGCTTCGGCGGCATTCAACCTGCCAGTGGCCAGGCACAGTTTCGGTTGGTAAAACACCTTCAGTTGTTTGTCTTCGATGGCTTTGCGCAAGTGGTTTTCCAGCTGTAAACGCTCCAACGTGCTGGCTTGCAAGCTGTCGGTGTAAAACTGGAAATTATCGCCACCCAGGTGTTTGGCGTGCTGCATTGCCATGTTCGACTGACTGACCAGTGCCGATATTTCCCGCGCGCTGTCCGGCAACAAGCTGATGCCCATCGACGCGCTGAGCACCAGCTCATGCCCGTCAATGGTCACCGGCAAACGCAACTTGTTCGCCAGACGAGTCGCCACCCTCGCCAGGCTCGAAAGGTTGCCGTAGGAATTGAACAGTACGGCAAACTCATCACCGGAAAGGCGCGCGATGGTGTCTGCTTCAGGCAATGCATTCACCAGTCGCCGGGCCATTTTCTGCAATAACTGATCGGCGACTTCATGCCCCAGGCTGTCGTTGAGTTGCTTGAACCGATCGAGATTGATGTGCAGCAACGCCAGGCTGCGATAACCGCCCTGCCGCACTCGTTGATGAGCCTCGTTGAGTCGTTCGCGAAACATCGCGCGGTTGGCCAGACCGGTAAGTTCGTCGTAATGGGTCAGATAGCGCATACGCTGTTCGGACTCTCGACGAGCCGAGAGATCAGCGAAGAAGCCCACAATATGGCTCACACTTCCCCGGGCATCGCGCACGGCATTCAGTTGCAGCCATTGCGGATACATCTCGCCGTTCTTGCGGGTTTCCACCAATTCGCCCTGCCAGCTGCCTTGCTGCTCCAGCGCCTGATGTATCGCGGCGTAATGCCTACGCGCATCGCGACTGCATGGCAACTCAACGACATTGCGTCCGATCATGTCGTCAATGTCATAACCGGTCACCCGACTGAAGGCTTGATTGATCGCGATCAGGACGTAGTTCGGATCGAAAATCACGATCCCTTCGCTGGCCGCCTCGAACACGGTCGCCGCCAATTGCCGCTGCTCTTCCAGACTTTTGCTGGCGCTGATATCGCGGCGAGTGCCGACCATGCGAATCACCCGGCCGTTGTCGGCACGCTCGACTGCCCGCCCGCGGTCCTCGATCCAGACCCAGTGGCCGTCGCCATGCCGCACGCGATACTCGATTTGATAGTCCTCGGTGCGGCCCTTCAAATGCTCGACCAGCGCCCTTTTCAGCGCAGGAAGATCCTCGGGGTGAAGGCGCGGCTTGAGGTGACGCAATATCGCCGTGACCTGTTCCGGCTCCAGGCCGAACAATTCCTGAATTTGTGTGTGATGGACTTCGTCGGTTTGCAGATTCCAGTCCCACAACCCCAACTCGCTGGCCTTCAATGCCAGCGCCAGGCGCGCCTCACTCTTGCTCAGTGCCTGATTGGCGGCGTCCAGTTCCAGGCTGCGCTGAGCGACTCGGTTTTCCAGGTCGACCTGGATCTCTCGCAATTCGTCCTCGGCACGTCGGCGCTGTTCTATCTCCTTGGCCAGCTTCTGATTGAGCTGATCACTGCAGCTTTGCGCCTGCTGCAGATGCTCGATCAGTGCCTGGTTCTGAAAGCGTCGCATCAAGCCCCGATCGATCAATCGATTGACTTGCCAGGCAACCACGCTCAACGCACCGAGCAGGATCAGCCCGAACCAGCCCCAACCTTGCTGCTGTTCGTCAGCCCCCCAAAACATATAGGCGATGGCCGGCAACAGGCAGGGCAAGGTGAATGACAGGAAGGCCGGCAAGCTGACCGCATAAGCCACGCTGGCCGAGAGCGCTGCGGCACCGATGAGGCCGAAGACCCAGGCTTGCTGAATGAAGTTATCGGCGGGAACCAGGGCGATGCCGGCACCGGCCAGGGTCAGACCGGTGAGGCCGGAGCCCAGCAAAAACATCCGCCGCCAGATGGGATGGGCCTGACGGTTGGGAATGGCCGAATCAAAGGCTGCGACCTGAATCACCCGCAATGCCACCAATGACAACAACCACACCAGCCAGACACTGACCAGGAAATAGCGCTGCGGGCTCCAGAGCAAACCGGCACAGACCAGGCCATTGATCAGCATGAACAACGTGGGCAGCAGCGAGCCTTGATACAACAGGCGCGTGCGTTCGACCGCCATTTCCATGGCGTACTGTTTACGGATCACCCGGGGTTCCACAGTGGGGCCCGACAGGTCGAAGCTGAGGGTCATAGGCGATGTTCTTGTTCTTATAATGATGAGCATGTGCCCGAAACTGCTCGGAGCATACACAAGCAATTGCCCGGACCAAACTGCTGCTGATCAATAAATCGCCAAATTTTTCGGACGCCGATGCCACTGAAAATGCTGAAGGCACGTCCCGCCAATGCCTGCAGCCGATGACTGACCGGTCGTCCTTCGCATAACTTTCATCGGTTAAAGCGAAGCGGGGTTTGCCCGGTGTGTCGCGGCCCCCTAGAATGCCCCGATGCGCGATGATCTCTCCCTTCTGCTGAACTCCCTCAACGATGCCCAACGCCAGGCCGTAGCGGCCCCCGTGGGTCGTCAGTTGGTCCTGGCCGGTGCTGGTTCCGGTAAAACCCGAGTGCTGGTGCACCGTATCGCCTGGTTGATCCAGGTCGAAAACGCCTCGCCCCACTCCATCCTGTCGGTGACCTTCACCAACAAGGCCGCTGCCGAGATGCGCCAGCGCATCGAGCAGTTGATGGGTATCAACCCGGCCGGCATGTGGGTTGGCACCTTCCACGGCCTGGCGCACCGCCTTTTGCGGGCACACTGGCAGGAAGCGGGCTTAAGCCAGACCTTCCAGATTCTCGACAGCGATGACCAGCAGCGGTTGGTCAAGCGGGTGATCCGCGAGCTCGGCCTGGACGAACAGCGTTGGCCGGCCCGTCAGGCCCAATGGTTCATCAACGGCCAGAAAGACGAAGGCCTGCGCCCGCAACACATTCAAGCCAGCGGCGACCTGTTCCTGGCAACCATGCGCGGTATCTATGAGGCCTACGAGGCCGCCTGCCTGCGTGCCGGTGTCATCGACTTCTCCGAATTGCTGCTGCGCGCACTCGATCTGTGGCGCGATCACCCAGGCCTGCTCGCTCACTATCAAAAGCGCTTCCGGCACATTCTGGTGGACGAGTTCCAGGACACCAACGCCGTGCAATACGCCTGGTTGCGCATGTTGGCCAAGGGTGGCGACAGCCTGATGGTGGTGGGCGACGACGACCAGTCGATCTACGGCTGGCGCGGCGCCAAAATCGAGAACATCTACCAGTATTCCGAAGACTTCCCGGACGCCGAAACCATTCGCCTGGAGCAGAACTATCGCTCCACCGCCGGCATCCTGAAGGCTGCCAACGCCTTGATCGCCAACAACACCGGGCGCTTGGGCAAAGAGCTGTGGACTGACGGCGGCGACGGCGAAGCGATCAACCTGTACGCCGCCTTCAACGAGCACGATGAAGCACGCTACGTTGTCGAAACCATCGAAAGCGCGCTGAAAACCGGCTTGTCTCGCAGCGATATCGCGATTCTGTATCGCTCCAACGCCCAATCGCGGGTTCTGGAAGAGGCCTTGCTGCGCGAGCGCATTCCCTACCGCATCTATGGCGGTCAGCGCTTCTTCGAACGCGCCGAAATCAAGAACGCCATGGCCTACATGCGCTTGCTCGAAGGCCGCGGTAACGATGCTGCGCTGGAAAGGGTCATCAACGTGCCGGCCCGTGGCATCGGTGAGAAAACCGTCGAAGCGATCCGCGACCATGCGCGCCACAGCGATGTGTCGATGTGGGAAGCGATGCGCCAACTGGTCGCCAACAAGGGCCTGACCGGTCGTGCGGCCGGCGCTCTGGGCGCGTTTATCGAGCTGATCGAGAACCTCGCCGCCAAGTGCATGGAAATGCCACTGCACCTGATGACCCAGACCGTCATCGAGCAGTCGGGGCTGATCGCCTATCACGAAGCGGAAAAAGGCGAGAAAGGCCAGGCCCGGGTAGAAAACCTTGAGGAACTGGTCAGCGCCGCGCGCAACTTCGAAAACAGCGAAGAAGACGAAGACCTGACGCCATTGGCGGCGTTCCTTGGTCACGCATCGCTGGAGGCCGGCGACACGCAGGCCGACGAGCACGAAGACAGCATTCAACTGATGACCCTGCACAGCGCCAAAGGCCTGGAGTTCCCTTACGTGTTCCTGGTGGGCATGGAAGAAGGCCTGTTCCCGCACAAGATGAGCCTGGAAGAACCCGGCCGCCTGGAGGAAGAGCGTCGTCTGGCCTACGTAGGCATCACCCGGGCCATGCAGAATCTGGTGATGACCTTCGCCGAAACCCGGCGCCTTTATGGCAGCGAGACCTACAACAAGGTGTCGCGCTTCGTACGCGAAGTTCCGAAAGGCCTGATTCAGGAGGTGCGGCTGTCCAACAGCGTCAGCCGTCCGTTCGGTGGCAACCAGTCGATGAGTGGCAGCAACCTGTTCAGCGGCAGCGAAATTCCGCAGACCGGCTTCAGCCTGGGCCAGACTGTGCGCCACTCGATCTTCGGTGACGGCGTGATCCTCAACTTCGAAGGCGCCGGGGCTCAGGCCCGGGTGCAGGTGAACTTCAGCGAAGGCAGCAAGTGGCTGATGCTGGGGTATGCCAAACTGGAAGCAATCTAGCCTTTCTGTGGGAGCGAGCTTGCTCGCGATAGCGGTAGATCAGTCGACATTATTTCTGGTTGTCAGTCCGTCATCGCGAGCAAGCTCACTCCCACAGGGTTCTGCGCTGGCCTTGACTGATCCGGGAGACGCAAACACATGGGCTCAGGCTTTTTTTCCTCCTGGACATTCTGGGCCCTGTTATCCGCGGCATTCGCGGCAATGACCGCCATTTTCGCGAAAGTCGGCATCGAAAACGTCAACTCCGACTTCGCCACCCTGCTGCGTACGATGGTGGTATTGGTCAGCCTGGCCTTGATTTTGTACGCCACGGGCCAATATCAGTCCTTGGGATCGATCTCTGCGAAGAGCTACCTGTTCCTGCTGTTGTCGGGCCTTGCCACCGGTGCATCGTGGATCTGCTATTTCCGCGCACTCAAGGTCGGTCCGGCGTCACTGGTTGCTCCAGTGGACAAACTCAGCGTGGTGCTGGTGGCTGTCCTTGGCGTTGTCCTGCTGGGTGAAAAACTCGACTTGCGCCAATGGGGCGGAATAGGCCTGATCACGGCCGGGGTGGTCATGCTTGCCCTGCGACGCTAGGCAAGCGTCCTACAAGCCCTGTCCACTCATCTGACAGATCAAAGTCAAAAGGCCTTATTGCACGGACTGGAGCTGAACACGACCTGTCAGGCAAAAGCCCGAAACACTCTGCCGCTAGCCAGCAACACTTCACCTGTGCAACATGGCGCGCGTGCCTTCCACAAATGGGAATTCCCTTTATGAAACGTTTTCTTAGCATCGCCATGGCGTTGTGCATCGGCCTGACGATGAGTCTCGACGTCAATGCCGCCAAGCGCTTCGGTGGTGGCAAAAGCGCAGGCGCTGCGCCGACTCACCAGACCAGCCAGATGGCTCCTTCTTCTCCAGGCATGGGCGGCGCTGCGGCGACCGCTGGTGCTGCCGGTGCCGCTGGCGCTGCTGCCAAGGCCGGTGGCGCTTCGCGCTGGCTCGGCCCACTGGCCGGTATCGCTGCCGGTGGCCTGCTCGCATCCATGTTCATGGGTGACGGCTTCCAGGGCATGCAGATCTTCGACATCCTGATCATGGCCGTCATTGCGTTCCTGGTCTTCCGCTTTATCGCCGCCCGTCGTCGCAAGCAGCAGGAGCAGTACGCTCCGGCCGGCCACGCGCCGATGCAACGTGAGGCGTTCGAACAAAAGCCTGCCGGCGGTTCGATCTTCGGTGGTTCGGCAGCGCCTGTTGCCGCTCGCCCGGTGATCAACGCGCCAGCCTGGTTCAACGAAGGAAACTTCGTCGAAGCGGCACGCAATCACTTCCAGTCCCTGCAACAGCACTGGGACGCCAACGAAATGGACAAGATCGCCGAGTTCGTGACTCCGCAAATGCTGGAGTTCCTCAAGCGTGAGCGTGCTGACCTGGGCGACGGCTTCCAGTCCACCTACATCGATAACCTCAATGTACAACTGGACGGTGTGGACGATCGCGCCGACAAGACCATCGCCACCCTGACCTTCACTGGCCTGTCGAAAACCTCGCGTTTCGACCAGGGCGAAGTCTTCAGCGAAAGCTGGAACATGGAACGTGCACAGGGCGAAAACCAGCCTTGGCTGGTGGCAGGTATCCGCCAGAACGGCTGATTACCCTCCGCGTTTCACTTGTTGTAAACAAAACCCCGGCCCAGGCCGGGGTTTTCTATTTCGCGGTTGCATCTATAGCAAGCTACTGTATAAACCGCCCCATATAAACCGCGCCATACAAGCAAGAGGATCCCGGACGTGGAAGAAATCATCGAACAACTGCGTGAAGCCAACGAACCGGTACCGGTCCCCTTGGAGTTGCCCGACGAAGACCTGCTGGTCGAAATCGAAGAACAACTGTTCATCGACATTCCGTTCGTCTTCAGAGAGTTTCTGCTGACCGTCAGCGATGTGGTCTACGGCAGCCTGGAACCGGTCACCGTGACCGACCCGCAATCCCACACCTACCTGCCCGACGTTGCCGCCAACGCCTGGGACGCCGGCGTCGATCGCAGCCTGATCCCGATCTGCCAGGACGGTGATGACTACTATTGTGTCGAAGAAGACGGCACCGTGGTGCTTTGGCAGGCCGAAGAAGAACTGATCGCCGAAGAGACCTGGGAGTCTGTCTGGCACTGGGCACGGGACGTCTGGCTGGAAAGCTGATCCAGTCAACGCCGCGGGGTGGTCAATGCCCGGACGACTCCTTGTGATTGTCGAGGGTTTCCAGCAACGCCACCTGCATCCGCGTATGCACACGAATGAACCAGCGCCACAACAGCGCCGCCACGGCGGCCGCGACCACGGCGATCAGTACCAGCAACTTGTTGGTCGGCAGAATACTGGCCGACAAGGCTGCCAGCAGAAAAAAGATCACCAGCAGCGACAGGATCGGGATCACTTCGGCGATCACCCGGCGCACTCGCTGCGTGTGGCGCCCGGCCATCTCCGGCTTCACGCCCATTTCCGCGAGCAACATCGACAGCGCCTTTAGCTTGCGGTACGCCGCAATCAAAAAAGGCAGCGATAACAACAGCGCCCCGCCCCAGATCAACGCCTTTTGCCAGCTCAGATCGCTGATCCAGCCTTGCAGGTAAGCCGACATGCGTTCGGCGAAGTAAGCGCCCGAAAAGAAGATCGCGATCACCAGCGCCAGATTGACGCCCACCTGCAGCAAGATCCTGCGAATCATGGATGCCAGTAACGCACCCTCACCCTGCGGCTGGATGCTGCGCAGCCATTCGCCATACATCCCCAGCACCCGCCCCAAGCGTTCTGGCATCGCGCTGGCGAGCTTGATCGACAATGGATCGGCCGCACGGATCAGATAAGGCGTCAGCAGGGTCGTGATCACCGAAACCGCCACAGCCACGGGGTATAAAAAGTTACTGGTGACCTGCAACGTCATGCCCAGTGCCGCGATGATGAAAGAGAATTCGCCAATCTGTGAAAGACCCATCCCGACTCGCAGCGAGGTACGTCCGTCATTGCCGGCGATAAATGCACCAAGGCCGCAGGACAACATCTTGCCGAGCACCACGGCTACGGTGATTACCGCGATTGGCCAGGCGTACTGAAGCAGGATCGCCGGATCGAGCATCAGCCCGATGGCCACAAAGAAAATCGCACTGAAAAGATCGCGAACCGGTTCAATCAAACGCTCGATTTTCAGCAGTTGCCGGGATTCCGCCATGATCGCGCCGATCAGGAATGCACCGAGGACCATGCTGTATTCAAGCTTGACCACCAGCAGGCAGAAACCAAAACACAGGCCCAGCACCGTGATCAGCAGCATTTCGTTGCTTTCGAATCTGGCGACGTAGGCCAGCAACCGCGGCACCATCAGGATGCCAATGACCAAGGCGACGATCATGAACAGCGACAGCTTGCCGACCGTGGAAAACACTTCGCCGGAGCTGACCGTACCGCTGACCGCGATGCTGGACAGCAACGCGATGATGCCGATGCCCAGAATGTCTTCGACGATCAGCACTCCGAATATCAACTGGGCAAACCGCTCGTTCTTCAGCTTCAGATCATTGAGCGCCTTGACGATGATGGTGGTCGAGGAAATCGCCAGGATCGCGCCGAGGAATAGTGAATCCATGGTGTTCCAGTCGAACCAGCGACCAATCTCATAGCCGATCCAGATCATCAACACGATTTCCAGGAATGCCGCGATGAATGCCGTGGCACCGACCTTGAACAACTTGCGCAGGCTGAACTCCAGGCCCAGGCAGAACATCAGGAATATCACACCGAGCTCGGCCAGGGTCTTGATGGTTTCTTCGTCGTGGATCAGGCCGAATGGCGGGGTGTGCGGGCCAATGATGAAACCGGCGACGATGTATCCCAGTACCACCGGTTGTTTCAGGCGATGGAAGACCACGGTGACCACGCCTGCGATCAACATGATCACTGCCAGATCCTGAATGAAACTGATGGCATGCATGGCGTGAGACTCCCTGGGTGGTATTGCTCGATCCCCGGACGTAGGAAAAGCCTGATCGAGCAGAACAAAAATCGGAATTGCACGTAGGAAATGCCCTTGAGGCGGGGCTTTTTTGCAGGGTAACACCGCGACTTCTGGCAGAAAGGCGGTGCAATATATGGAAACAGATCGATCCGGCGTGACGGCGACCCGGCACCCGGCGTCCCGATAACTGTTGGTTTGAAAAAAAACCGCCGAGGCACCCGCAGAGGTGCATCCCTCAAACCTGGCCTTGACCCGTGAGAATGCTATGGAACCCGGAAACGCCCAGCTGTCGATGACGGTATTGATGACCCCCGACATGGCCAATTTCTCTGGCAATGTTCACGGCGGCACCCTGCTCAAATACCTCGACGAAGTGGCCTACGCCTGCGCCAGCCGTTATGCCGGCCGCTATGTGGTGACCTTGTCGGTGGATCAGGTCATTTTCCGTGAGCCGATCCATGTCGGCGAACTGGTGACCTTCCTGGCCTCGGTCAACTACACCGGCAACACCTCCATGGAGGTGGGCATCAAAGTGGTGACCGAGAACATCCGCGAACGCTCGGTGCGCCATACCAACAGTTGCTTCTTCACCATGGTCGCGGTGGATGAGCAGCGTAAACCTGCATCGGTACCACCGCTGCAACCGCAGAACAGCGAAGACAAGCGCCGCTATATGCAGGCCCAGCAGCGCCGGCAGATTCGTCAGGAGCTGGAAAAGCGCTATCAGGAAATCAAGGGCGACGCCTGAGCTGGTCTGTCAGGCTGATGGTGTTCGTTAGATAGCCATTCGCGAGCAAGCCCGCTCCCACACTGGATCTATGCAATACCGAAGATCAAATGTGGGAGCCTGCTCGCGAATGGGGGCAACGCAGAATCAAAGGCTGATCGAGGTCGCCTCGAACCGCACCCGCGGATGGGCAATCCGGTCCTGAGCCCGAACCAGTTCCAACTCGTAGCTGGCACAAGCCTGGGTTTCCAGCAGCACTTCATGCACCGCCGATGCCGTGAACTCGAACGCGGCCACCAGGCTGTCGCCCAGCAGCACACGCGCCAGGAACAGGCCGGACGTCAAATCGCCCACGCCCACCGGCTGACGCGGGAACGCCAGCAACGGGCGCTGCAAATGCCAGCTGCCTTCGGCCGTCACCAGCAGCATCTCGAAGACCTCAGCAGACTTGCCTGGGTAGTCCAGATGCTTGACCAGCACCGCTTTCGGACCGCGCACCAACAATGCACGCGCCATTGCCAGGCAATCGAACAGCGACTGCGGCTTGCGTCCGGAGAAGCTGTCCAGCTCCAGCTGGTTCGGGCACATGAAGTCCGCCACGGCGGCGGCCTCCTCCAGCAGAAAATCACTGACCTCCGCCGGAACACTGCAGCCCTTCTCCGGATGCCCCATGACCGGGTCACACAGGTACAGCGCCTTGGGGTTCATCGACTTGATCCGCTCCACCCCCGTCAGGATCGCCCGGCCCTGGGCCGCACTGCCGAGGTAACCGGAGAGCACCGCATCGCAGTTGCCCAGCTCGCCAATCGCCGCGATGCCTTCGACCAGGTCAGGTATCTGGTGCGGCGCCAACACTTCACCGGCCCACTGACCGTACTGGGTGTGATTGGAGAACTGCACGGTGTTGAGCGGCCAGACATTCACCCCGACCCGTTGCATCGGGAAAACCGCGGCACTGTTGCCGGCGTGACCGAATACCACGTGGGACTGGATAGCGAGCAAATGCGGTGTACGTTTCATGCGGTGGATTTCCGTAAAACGATTGAAATTCTAGCCGCGCAGTATGCGACTAAACGCAGCCTGTACGACAGACCAGCGACACAGTTAAGCTGACACTATCTTGTTGGAGCACCCTGTTGATGCTGACCCTTGGAAATATATTCGTGCTGATGCTGTTCGCCACTGCCGGCGCATGGCTATGGCACAACCACGGCTTGCGCGAGCGCGCGCTGGAGCGGGTCAAGCAGCATTGCGGCAAACTCGGGATCGAATTGCTCGACGGCAACGTGGCCTTGAAAAGAATCGCGTTCATCAGGGATGCCAGTGGTCGGCGACGCCTGGCCCGTGTGTATAACTTCGAGTTCACCGTGACGGGCGAAACCCGCCACAACGGTACCATCACCCAGTTCGGCGCTCACAGCGCACAGATTGAGCTCGCGCCCTACCCGGTCCCGTTCGACGAAACCGAACCGGTGGTCGAAGTGGCGAAACCTCGCGCTGAAGTGATCGAGCTGAGCCAATGGCGTCAGGAACACACCAAGTGGCGACCTTGAGCCATTAACCCGATCCGGATCGACACGCTGCCAGCTCACGCTGCAGTCGTTCTGCATTCTGCGTTTCACTGAAAATCAGCTCGATACGCGAATCCTGCCGCCATTCACTGGGCTGCCAGTCCAGCACCGAGTTATCCACAGCGTTCGCCGAGACCCACTCGTGGGCGCTGTGGATAACCAGCTTCGCCCGCTTCCAGCCAAGGCATTCAAGCCACCGGCCAACCAGAGCGGCATCAAACACCTGGCTTGGGTGCCAACGCCATCCGATGCTCCAGCCTCCGTCCTGTTCCTGACTCAAGCAAATGGGCAACGCGGGATCACTCCAGACCGCCGGCAGTTGCGCCAACCCCTTGGGCAAGACGAAGTTATCCACACCTGCCAGCGCTTTGGCATGCAGCCCCGGCAACTCGCTCAAGGGTAAAGCCGCCTGTTGCGTCCAGCACAGGGGGAGCGGCGGCAATTGCCCGGTGATTCGCTGGCGGCTTTCTTCTTCGAGTCCTTCAGACTTGTTCAACAGTAATAATCCCGCATGGCCCAGCGCTTGCTGTTGAACATCCGGCAGCGGTTTGCCAGCGGCGAGCGCCTGGGCATCCAACACCAGCACACAAGGCTGGACAGCCAACACGTCTTGCCACGGCGCTTCGCTCAATTGCCTGAGCAGCTGCGCCGGATGCCCCAGCCCCGAGGGTTCGATGAACAGCCGATCCGGTTGTGCCTTGCGCAACAAGCGCCCAAGACCAATCTGAAACGGCGCACCGTTGACGCAACACAAGCAGCCCCCGGCCACTTCCCCCAGTGCGATACCATCGGCGTCCTGGGTCAGTAGCGCAGCGTCGAGACCGATCTGGCCAAACTCGTTGATCAACACCGCCCACCGCTCGCCAGCCGGGCGCTGGGCCAGCAGGTGCTTGATCAGGCTGGTCTTGCCGGCACCCAAGGGGCCGGCAATGACATGAGTGGGGATATTCTGCAGCATGGTTGATGATTTCTGAGGAGGTGATGGATGCGGTTGATTGGCTTGGCGTTGCTCCTGGCACTCGTTTCAGGCGAAGCGCTGGCCCAGGCTTGTGTGGTTCATAGCCAGGGCGAGCGACTTGATGTCCAGGTTTGCCAGCAGAACCGCAACATCCCGCCAAAACTCTTCGCCGATGGTTTCTGCCAACCGAACCTGACTGGGCAGAAAGTCGATGTGCAGTATGTCGATCAATGTCCCGGCGGCGCATTTGGTATCTGCAGCAACGCCCAAGTCGCCAATATGCCCTACCGACAGGATATTCACTATTACGGCGTTGCCACCGACGCGGCGTATTTGCAGCCGTACTGCGAGGCCCAGAACCAGGGCACCTGGATCAGGCCCTGAAGCACCAGCAGAGAATCAGGCAGCCTCTTCGTACCAAGGGCCGAATGGATCAGGCAGCAAATGCCAGCCCTCTACGCCCAGCGCCATTTCCTCATCGGTCAGCAGACATGCGTCCAGCTCGGCCGCAAGCTGCGTGAAGTCGATGTTCTGGCCGATGAAAACCAGTTCCTGACGACAGTCCCCGCTGTCAGCGGTCCAGTTTTTCATGATCCCGGCGGTACTTTCTTCGTCTTGCGGCCATTGGTTTTTCGGTACGAAACGCCACCAGCGTCCGGCGAAGCCATAGCGCATCAAACCACCGGCCTGAGACCAGCTGCCGGCATCCATGTGCTTGCTCGCCAGCCAGAAAAAGCCCTTGGAGCGCAGCAGTTTGCCGTTGTCCCAAGGGCCGTCGATGAAGTTGAAGAAACGCTGTGGATGGAACGGTCGGCGAGCCCGGTAAGCACTGGAAGCAATGCCGTATTCTTCGGTTTCCGGCACATGTTCGCCGCGCAGCTCCTGCAACCATCCCGGTGCCTGGGCAGCCTTTTCGAAGTCAAAACGACCGGTGTTGAGAATCTTGTTCAAGGGGATTTCACCCATCGACATCGCAATGATTTCCGCCCTGGCATTGAGCCGTTCAAGTATGGCGATCAACTCCTCACGCTGGTGGCTGCTGATCAAGTCGATCTTGCTGAGCAAAATCACATCGGCGAACTCGACCTGCTCAATCAACAGATCGGTAATCGAACGTTCGTCTTCCTCCCCTAAGGTTTCTCCTCGGGAAGCCAGGCTTTCGGCAGCCTGGTAATCGAGCAGGAAGTTCATGCCATCGACCACCGTGACCATGGTGTCCAGACGTGCGATGTCGTTGAGGCTCTGGCCGTTTTCATCGCGGAAGGTGAAGGTTTCCGCCACCGGCAGCGGTTCGGAAATACCGGTGGACTCGATCAGCAGATAGTCGAAGCGACCCTCCCTGGCGAGTTGGCTCACTTCCTCCAGCAAATCTTCACGTAACGTACAGCAAATACACCCGTTACTCATTTCCACCAACCGTTCTTCAGCCCGATTAAGGCTGACATCGCGCTGGACTTCGGTGCCATCAACGTTGATTTCGCTCATATCGTTGACGATGACTGCAACCCGCAAGCCATCGCGATTACGTAGTATGTAATTAAGAAGTGTACTTTTTCCGGCACCAAGAAAGCCGGAGAGAACGGTCACGGGGAGTCGATTGGACATCTGCATATTCCTCACAGGGATGCCCGGTCGCTGTGTCGGGCTTACATAATGTTATACTGTAACAACACAAATAAACCATCCCCTCTTGCTCAGCAGGGCTGAACGACAGGATGCTGAACGCCGCTGCCTTCGTGAGAAAGCCCATGTGCAACGCCCTTAAACCCGTATTGATCATGCTGTCCCTGCTGGTGGCTGCCGACGCGATGGCACAGGTCCCGAGCCTGGCCAAGTGCACTCGCAGCGCCAACCTGCTGGCCTGCGTGGATGCGGATGGCAACGCCTACAGCGTCAATACCGCCGGAAGCACGATCTATTTGCGGGGTTTTGAAGTGGCCGGAAAACGCTATTGGGCACAGACCAACAGCCGCTACGGCCAGCTTACGTTTTTCACCGGTATCGCTTCCGACGGCGAGACCTGGGTTGGCTACAACCGGCGCGTCGGCTGGACCACGATCAACCGGTTTTCCAGCTCCGGCGGCAGCAGCGCCAGGTTCACCTGCAGCCGGATCGCTGGCTGTTAGGCCGGCTTGTTTTTCTGCTCTTGCTGCCAGGAAAATGACGTCTGTGCATGATGAAAACCTGCTCATGAAAAAGGCATCGTCGATTTTGTTGTTATGATATAACATTATAAATCAACTCCCACGATGGACCTGCTCATGAATGCGCTGACTCTGCCTGATATCGCCGCGCAGGCCTCACGCAAAGCCCTGCCACTGGAGTGGGTGGGCATGTGCGGCATTGCTCTTCCCGTTTTGTTTGAGGGCCAACGACTGAATGCAAAGGCCGATGCCGGCGTGAGCCTCGACGATGGCAACGCGCGTGGCATTCACATGTCACGGCTCTATCTGGCGCTTGAATTGTTGGAACAGGAAAGCCTTTCAGCGGCTTTATTGCGGCGGGTTTTGCAGCGTTTTCTTGAGAGCCATGAAGGGCTTTCCAGCAGCGCCCACTTGACCCTTCACGCCGATTTGTTGCTGAAAAGGCCCGCACTAATCAGTCCATTGGCTGGCTGGAAAAGCTATCCGGTCAGCATCGAAGCACGTTTGAAAAACGCAATGTTCCACGTGGAACTAAAAATCGAGGTGCCTTATTCCTCAACCTGCCCGTGTTCTGCTGCTCTTTCTCGACAGTTGATTCAGCAGCAGTTCGTCGATGATTTCGCCAACAAGCCACTGCAACACGCCGACGTTTTAGCGTGGCTCGGCTCCACGAATGGCATCGTCGCCACACCTCACAGCCAACGCAGCAGCGCAAAGTTGCGCGTACGGCTGGCTGACTTTTTGGACGAGTTGCCTCTGATCGCCGTCATCAATGACGCCGAAGCCGCACTCGGCACAGCCGTTCAAACAGCGGTAAAACGCGCCGACGAACAGGCCTTCGCCCTCGCCAATGGTCAGAACCTGATGTTCTGCGAGGACGCCGCACGCCGCTTGAATCTGGCCCTGAAGCGCTCCACGGGCATTAACGCCTTCCACATTCGTGTGATCCACGCCGAAAGCCTGCACGCCCACGACGTCGTAGCCGAAAGCCGATTCAACTGGGAGGTCGCATGATCGGTTGCCACTCCTTGCGCTGGGGCGCACCGGGGCAGCCACTGACACCAGCGCTGGACTTCGAACTGTCGAAGGGCAGCCTGACCGCCATCATCGGTGCGAACGGCTCCGGGAAAAGCAGCCTGCTGAAGGTCATCGCAGGCTTGCAAAAACCGTTGGCCGGAAAAGTGCGACTGAGTGTTCCACTCAAGGGCGGCGTGTCGTTCCTGCCCCAGCAACAACACCTGGACAGGCAATTTCCGATCAGCCTTCAGGCATTGGTCGCCGCCGGTTTCTGGGGCAACAAACAGTCACCGCAGATCCGTAGCCAACGACTGAATACTGTCCTCGAAAACTGGTGCCTGAACGGTCTGGAAGATCGACCCTTGATGGCCCTCTCCGGCGGTGAATTGCAACGTGCCCTGCTCGCCCGACTGAGCCTGACCGACGCACCGTTGCTGCTGCTCGATGAACCCCACGCGGCCCTCGACGAACTGGGTCAAGCGTTACTCTGGAAGCACCTGCACGAGTGGCACCACGAAGGCCGGACACTGATGGTCGTGTGCCATGACCTCGCCGCTGTGCGCGAGCACATCCCACACACATTGCTGATCAAACACAGCGGTTGTGTATTCGGCCCGAGCCTCGAACTGATCCGCCAACAGCCACAAGCGCAGGTGGCCTGATGATCACTGCCGCGCATCTTTGGCAACCGTTCCACGAATTCGTATTCATGCGCCGAGCGCTTCTCGGTGGATTGGTCCTGGCATGCAGCACGGCGCCCCTGGGGGTATTTCTGATCCTCAGACGCATGAGCCTGATCGGTGATGCCGTCGCCCACGGCATCCTCCCCGGTGCGGCGTTAGGTTTCTGGTTTGCCGGGTTGAGCCTCCCTGCGCTGACCATCGGTGGCCTCGGCGCGGGCCTGAGCATGGCAGGCCTCGCAGCCTGGATTACGCGACGCACCGGCCTGCGAGAGGACGCCAGCCTTGCGGCGATCTACCCGATTTCCCTGGCCGGTGGCGTGCTGATTCTCGGCATCGCCGGCAAACGCCTGGACCTGTTGCACCTGCTGTTTGGTTCCGCGCTGGCAGTCGACGGCCCGACCTTGACCGGCATGCTTTGGGTCTCGGGCCTGAGCCTGATGGCCATGGCACTGATCTACAAACCACTGCTGCTCGACACCCTCGACCCGCTTTTTCTGCAAACCGTCAGCCGGCTCGGCCCACTGGCCCACGGCGTATTCCTGACGCTGGTGGTGTTGAATCTGGTCATCGGCTTCCAGGCGATCGGCGCGTTGATGGTAGTCGGCCTGATGATGTTGCCTGCCGCCGCGGCACGTTTCTGGAGTCGCCGCCTGCCAATACTGATCGTCGTCGCCACCGTGCTCGGCAGCGTCTCGGTATGGCTCGGTTTATTGATCTCATTCTATTACTCGCTGCCCAGTGGCCCGGCAATCGTGCTGGTGGCCGGCGGTGGATATCTGTTGTCCGTGGTGTTTGGGCCGGTGCACGGCTTGCTGCGCCGCCCGCCTTTGCTCACATCCCAATGAGGTGTTAACCGATGCGCGCTTTACTTGTGCTGTTCAGCTTGATGGTGTCGATGTCACTATCTGCCGCCGAAAAACTTCAGGTGGTCACCAGCTTCAGCATCCTTGCCGACATGACCCGGCAGGTTGGCAAGGATCATATCCAGATCACCAACATGGTCGGCCCGGACGCGGATGCCCACACCTACGAGCCGACACCGGACGATGCCAAAGCGCTGCTCAAGGCCAGGCTCATCATCAAGAACGGCCTGGGTTTCGAGCCCTGGCTGGATCGCCTGGTGACGAGTACGGAGACTCGGGCGGCGGTCATCAGCGCAAGCCACGGTGTCATACCCCGTAGCCTGGATGAAGACGGTAAAACCGTTCCCGACCCGCACGCCTGGCATAACCTGGCGAACACCGAGCTGTACATCACCAACATCACCAAAGCGCTGATCGCCGCTGACCCAGCGAACACCGCCGACTATGAGCGCAACAGCAAGCTGTACCTGAAACAGGTCTACGCCCTGCTCGCCGAAGCCAAGGCCAAACTCGGCTCACTGCCACCGGGCAACCGCAAGGTCGTGACGTCCCATGATGCCTTCGGTTATCTCGGCCAAGCCTACGGCATCGAGTTCATGGCGCCTCAAGGCCTGTCCACCGAGCGCGAGCCTTCAGCCGCCGAAGTGGCCGCACTGATTACCCAGATTCGTCAGGCCAAGGTCAAGGCGGTGTTCATGGAAAACATCAAGGACGCCCGCCTGCTCAAGCAGATCGCGGATGAAAGCGGCGCTCAGATCGGCGGCACGCTGTACTCCGATGCCCTGGCGGCGAGTGGTCCGGCCAGCACCTTCACAGGGTTGTTCGAGTACAACCTCAACACCCTTTACAACGCGTTGAGCAAGCCATGATCCGCAAGAACCCCTCTGGAGATTTACCGCTGATTGCCGAATCGGCCTACGTCGACAAGACGGCAATCATCTGCGGCAAAGTGGTGATCGGGGAGAACGTGTTCGTCGGCCCCTACGCGGTGATACGTGCTGACGAAGTCGATGACTCGGGCGACATGCAGCCGATCACCATCGGCGCCAACTCGAACATCCAGGACGGCGTGGTGATCCACTCCAAATCCGGTGCGGCGGTGACCATCGGCGAATTCAGTTCCATCGCCCACCGATCGATCGTGCATGGCCCCTGCACCGTGGGCAATCGAGTGTTCATCGGCTTCAACAGCGTGCTGTTCAACTGCGTGGTCGGTGACGGTTGCGTGGTGCGGCACAACTCGGTGGTCGATGGTCGTGACCTGCCTGAAGCTTTCTACGTACCTTCCACCACGCGGATCGGCCCAAACACCGACCTCTCGCAATACCCGCCGGTGAGCGTCAGTGCTTCGGAATTTTCCGAAGATGTGGCGCGCACCAACGTCGACTTGGTACGCGGCTACAAAGCCCTGCAAAACGAGTTCTGAGCATGAGTAGCGTGCTGATTCGCAATGCCCGCGTTGCAGGAACCGGTCGCGGAACAGATTTTGCCGATCAGCACACTGGCGGCCAGAACCAGCCATCGTGTCAGGACAAATTGCCTGGCACGACAAACGTCTTAATGAAGCACCCCTACGGTTTATGCGATAACGCTCGTTAGAAGCACCAGAGTACGCCGACCATGATCCAGATCACCCTGCCCGATGGTTCATTGCGTGAGTACGACCAGCCGCTGTCCGTGCACGAGGTGGCCGCCAGCATCGGCCCCGAACTGGCCATCGCGGCCGTAGCGGGAAGGGTCAATGGTGTACTGGTGGACTGCGAATACCTTATCGAGGCGGATGCCCGGGTCAGCATTGTCACCCCCCGGGAGCCGGACGGCCTGGAGATCCTGCGTCGCTCCTGTGCATTGATGCTGGCCATGGCGGTCAAGCAACTCCACCCTCATGCGCAATTGCGTGCGGGAAAGGAACTGGGTGACGGTTTCTATTACGAGTTTGCAGTCGAGCAACCGCTGACCCCCGCAGACCTGCCTCTAATCGAAGCGCGCATGCAGTCATTGGCAGCAACCAATCACTCGATCCGTCGTCGGCCGGCGCGCGAAGCCGTGTCGCTGTACCGTCTGGGGGACGCCGAGTACCAGAGCCATGGACCGCACGTCCCAACCACCAAAGTCTTGCAGGCGTTTGCCCTCGATCACATCAGCGGCACGTTGCAACAACGGATCTACGGCACCTGCTGGTCCAGCCATCAGGAGCTGCAACACTGGCGCGTTCCACCCCATGTGGTCGTCGTGAGCATGGATGAACGCCAGGCGACTTATGCACAAGCGGTGACCGAGTCCTTGCGCCAAAAAGGCGTGCATGCAAAGGCCGACCTGCGAAACGAAAAGGTCCGCTACAAGATTCGCCAGCACAGCCAGACCGTGCCGTTCCTGGTCGTGGTTGGCGAAATGGAACAGGCTGGGGGGTTCGTCAGTGTGCGCAGTCGCACGGGGGAGGATTTTGGCCGGATGGCTGTCGAGGCGGCGTGTGAGTGGTTAAGTCGGCCGGGGATTCAGGGCGGCTGAACGGACGCTTTCGCGAGCAGGCTCGCTCCCACAGGGGATTTGTGTTCGACACATAACCAAGGTGAGAGCGAGCCTGTTCGCGAAGCTTTTTAAGCTCTTGGCTTCACCGTGCCACAATCCTGCCCCAACCAGACGGCGCGGGATTCGAGGCTGCCCTTCTGCTGAATGCCGGTGGCGTTGAACGTCCCGTTGACCTTGGTGGTGAATTCGCGATCACTGAGGAACGTCGCCACGCCGGCTCCCTGGGCTTTCGGGCAGCTGAAACGGAATTTCCACTGATTGCCGGAGCGGTCGGTGATTTCCTGTTTGCAGCCCGACTGCGGATCGGTCAGCGGAATGTTGTCGGTCTTGACCTGTTCAGGGGTCAGGCACGCCCGGATCCCTTTGCCGCCCATGGTGATGCCCTGCTTTTCCAGCTGCGCACGCTGCTCGGGAGTCATCTGGTTCTGGATCTGGCCGAGGATCAATTGCAGGTCCGGCATATTCTGCTCGTCGACCTTCATGTTGCTCGTGGTCAGCTCCCACAATCCTGGTTGCAGCATTTGCGCGTGAGCCGCCACAGGAAGTGCCAAACCCAGTGCCATGGCCAAACCCAGCAGACGAACGTTCATCGAGTAACTCCTGATCAGTAGTGGCCGTTAGACGTCAGCCGCGGGCTTCGGTTCATGGTCGAATTAATTAGCGACATTCTGCACGGAACATGGTCTGTTAAGCACTGAATCTTCAGGAGCAAGGCAGCCCCCATGGATTACTTCGGACCACATATTTTCGGTTATACCATCGCCCTGTTGCACTCGTTGGGCATGATTGCGGCCATACACGCCGTGTTGACCGTCCGTACCGCCCAAGGCTCGATCGCCTGGGCCCTGTCGCTGTTTTTCATCCCTTACCTGACGCTGATCCCTTACCTGATGTTCGGCCGCAGCACCTTTGATGGCTACATCAAGGCCCGGCGGCAGGCCAACGACGAGATGCGCAAGGCTGTTTCCGAACTCAACTGGCGACCCTGGGTAGAAGAAGCCCTCACCGCCCGCGCTTCGTCTGCCTACGCCTCACTCAGAGCGATGCCCAAGCTCGGACACATGCCCTGCCTGGCCAATAACCAGATGCGGTTGCTGATCAACGGCCAGTCGACGTTCGAGGCCATTTTCGATGCCATCGGCCAGGCGAAAGAGGCCGTGCTGATCCAGTTTTTCATCGTCCACGACGACCGTCTCGGTCAACGCCTGCAGACTTTGCTGTTGAAGAAAGCCGCCGAAGGCGTAGCGATCTATCTGTTGTATGACCGAATCGGCAGCCATTCCCTACCCAACGGCTACGTGCAGGCCTTGCGTGATGGCGGGGTCGAGGTCAAGGCTTTTGGCCCTCGTAATGGCTGGTTCAATCGCTTTCAGGTGAACTTCCGTAACCATCGCAAAATTGTGGTGGTGGACGGCATTCTCGGCTTCGTTGGCGGGCACAACGTCGGTGATGAATACATGGGCGAGAAACCGCCCCTGGCCCCTTGGCGCGATACCCACGTGCAAGTGCGCGGGCCAGTGGTGGCGTGCATGCAGGAGTCTTTCGCTGAAGACTGGTTCTGGGTGGCTCATGCCCTGCCGCCACTGATCCTGCCCGAGGTTTATCCGGAAGACGGCGTGCTGTGCCAGTTGCTCGCCAGCGGGCCGGCAGACGCCTACGAAACCTGTTCTCTGTTCTTTGTCGAAGCGATCCATGCAGCGACGGAACGAATCTGGATCACCAGCCCGTACTTCATCCCCGATGAAGCCGTATTCGCAGCGTTGCGTCTGGCGGTCCTGCGGGGTGTGGATGTGCGGCTGCTGTTGCCGTCTCGACCCGACCATCGAATCGTCTACGCCGCCTCCAGCCTCTACGCCTTCGAAGCCGTGCGCGCCGGTGTTCGGGTGTTCCGTTACGAGCCCGGTTTCCTGCACCAGAAAGTGGTGTTGATCGACTACGAAATCAGCGCCATCGGCAGCGCCAACCTGGACAACCGTTCGTTCCGGCTGAATTTCGAAGTGATGTTGCTGACCGTCGACAGCGCCTTTGCCGCAGAGGTGGAACAGATGCTCAACGATGATTTCGCCAACGCCCACGAAATCGCCAAAGGAGAAGGCCGGGAGACTCACCGCCTGCAGCAGGTCGGCATGCGGGTCGCCCGGCTTATTTCGCCGGTTCTCTAGAGGTAGATATCGTCACGGGTCCATGGCAGTTCATGACTGCCATCGGCGTGGGCCTTCACCGCGAGAATCTGGTGCAGGTTGATCCAGCCCCGGGCAAACGCGTAAGCGCAACCGGCCAGGTACAGTCGCCAGATACGCAGGGCTTGTTCCGGTACGAGTCTGGAGGCCGCTTCGAGGTTGTCTTCCAGGCGTTCGCTCCAGTGATCGAGCGTACGTGCGTAGTGCAGACGCAAGCTCTCGACGTCGACGATTTCCAGCCCTGCCTCACTGATCTCGGCAGAGATCATCGACAGGTGCGGCAGCTCGCCGTTGGGGAACACATATTTTCCAATGAATTCACCGGCACCGCGTCCCACCGGACGGCCATCGGTGTATTTGGCGGTGATCCCGTGGTTCATCACCAGGCCACCGTCTTTCACCGCGCCGAACAGGGTCTTGCAGTACTCGGCAAGATTGGCGTGACCGACGTGTTCGAACATGCCGACGCTGACAACCTTGTCGAAACGGCCATCCTGCGGCAGATCGCGATAGTCGAGCAGTTGCAGTTCGACCAGGTCCTCCAGGCCCTCCGCTTTTACGCGCTCCCGGGCCAGGGCCAACTGCTCCTTGCTGAGGGTGATACCGAACACTTTCGCGCCAAATTCTCGCGCAGCAAAACGCGCCAATCCGCCCCAACCACAACCCACATCCAGCAGATACTCGCCGGGCTGCAGGCGCAGCTTGCGACACAAATGACGGAACTTGGCTTGTTGGGCTTGTTCCAGGGATTCGCTGCCGGTCTCGAAATAGGCGCAGGAATATGCCATGTCGCTGTCGAGCCACAGCTGATAGAACGCGTTGGAAAGGTCGTAGTGGTAGGAAATCGCCTTGGCGTCCATCTCTTTGTCGTGGGCGTTACGAACCGGCTGATTGTCGTCGCCTTCATCCAGCAACGCCTGGCTCCATTCATCGCAGACGCGGATCACATCGCTGATGGAGCCTTCAAGCTCAAGTTTGCCTTCGACAAATGCAGCACCAAGGGCGTCCAGGCTTGGATGGGTAAACTGGGTGACCATTTGTGGGTCCTTGACCACAATCGTGACACTGGGCGTCGGCCCCAGATTGAATTCATGGCCATCCCAGAGTCTCAGGCGAAGCGGCAATTGCAGATTCTGTAAGGCCGGTGGAAGATGCGCGAGCATGGAGAAGCCCCCTTGTTTCAGACGTCTAAACAGAGGGTAGACCATCTTTGAAAAATAGCTGGCTATCGAATTAATAGCCGTTTTCAATGATTCGCGACGCCAGAACCGGCCGCCGCGAACGCACAAAATGATGTGCCCTCATCTTCAAAGACTACGAACCGGGCGCACAGTTCTAAAAAGTTGAAGCCCCGTGATTACCCGGTTTAGAGAATTCGCCTTCAGGCTTCATCCTTGAGCTTGAGCAGTGGCTCCTGGAACCGCAGCAAACGACCGGCATTGCCCAACACCAGCAAGGTGCTGAGGTTGTGCAGCAACGCCGCAATCATCGCCCCGGCAGCGCCAAGCCAGCCGAACGCGGCGAAGGCCACGATCGCCAGGGTCCAACCTAGCCCGATGATCACATTCACCTGTAACGTCTGGCGGCACTGACGACTCAGGCGCACGCAAGTACCGAGGCGGCGCAGGTCACTGCCGATCAGCACGATATCCGCCGATGCCAGGGCGATGTCCGCACCGCCCGCGCCCATGGCGACACCCACCACGCCAGCCTTGAGGGCCAGGGAATCGTTGATCCCATCGCCGACCACCATCGGCCGGAAACCGCTGTCGATTTCCTTGAGCACACGCTTCAGTTTGTCTTCGGGCAGGGCCTGCGCTTCGACATCACTGATCCCGACCTCCCGGGCGAGCGTTTGTGCGACGCTGTGCCGGTCACCGGTGAGCAACACCTGGCGACCCAACCCGAGGTCGCGCAACTCACCCAAGGCAAATTGCGCCTCGGGTTTGACGCTGTCGGCCAACAACAACCAGGCGAGAAATTCACCGTTGAGCGCCAGCCCGGCAATCGGACCGTCGTGATCGGGAACCTCCGTTGTACTGATGCCCAATTGCGCGAACAGCTCCGGCCGGCCGAGCGCCGCTTCGCCCTGCCCGGTCATCGCCACCACGCCCAGGCCCTGGCGCTCATGGATGTCAGTAAGCAGCAGGAAATGCTCCTGGGTCACCAACCCCGCCAGCGCACGGCTGACCGGGTGACTGCTGGCCGAACCTAGGCTGGCAGCCAGTTTCAGGACATGGCTGCGATCCTCAAGCGGACTGTCAATGGATTGCAGGCGCAAGGTGCCGAAGGTCAGCGTCCCGGTCTTGTCGACCACCAGCGAAGTCAGGTCCGCCAACTCTTCAAGGAACGCAGAACTGCGAATCAGAATCCCGTGGCGTGCCGCTACCGCAACCCCGGCAATCGCCGTGGCCGGCGCCGACAACACCAGCGCACAAGGACAGGCCGCCACCAACACCGCAAGCATCGCTTGAGCGTTGTTGGTGATGAACCAGGTCACCGCCGCCAGCAGCAACACCAGCACCATATAGCTGCCCGCGTAACGCTCCAGCAGACGAGTGATCGGCGGTTTCGAGCGCTCGGCGTTTTGCATCAGGGCGATGACTTTGCCGAGGGTCGATTCCTGGCCGGTGCGGGTCACTTCGATCCGTAGCAGACCGTCGAGGTTGATCGCGCCGCCGAACACCGACATGCCGACGCCCGCCTCCATCGGTACCGATTCGCCGGTAATGGAGGCGGTGTCCAGGCTGGCCTGGCCGGACAACACCCGGCCATCTGCGGGCACCCTGTCCCCGGCACGTACCTCGACCAGGTCGCCCGCCTTGAGCGTGCCGTTGTCGACTTCGATGATGGAGCCGTCCGCCTGAACCTTGCGTGCGTGGCTGCGGGTCAGTTTGCCGAGGGCATGAATCGCCTCCTGGGAACCGATCACGCTACGCTCTTCCAGCACGTGGCCAAAGATCATGATGATCGGCAACAGGGCCGCCGTCAGCAGATCCCCGGTGGCCCAGGCACCCAGCATGGCCAGGGCGATCAATTGATCGGTGATGCCGTGCAGGCTTGGATAACGCAGGCTGTACCAGGCTGAACGCATGACCGGAACGGCGACCAGCAACGAAGCAAAACCCAGCAGCAGTTGACTGACACCAGTCTGCTCCGGCGCCAGCCAACGCCAGATCAAGCCCAGCGCGAGCAGGCCCAACGCGAGCATGGCCAGGGTCAACTGGCGCGCGGCGCGGCGCTGTTCGGCCGATGACAACAGGCTCGGTACGGCGGCGGTTTGAGCGGTCATTGTGCAGCTCCCTGAATGATCAGGCGGGAATCGTCTTTAGGGTCGACCGTCGTGACGGAGCCGGCCTGGCCGAGGATCTTCGGCATCCGCTCGCGATAGATGCGCAGCAGCATTTGCGGGTCAGTCCCCTGCTGCTGAGCCTTGGCCAGGCTCAATACTGTGGCGGTATCTGCCGAGGCTTTGGCCAGTCGTTCGCTCGCCTGGGCATGGGCCACTTGCAGCGTACGGTCGGCTTGCTCGTTGGCGGTCTGCGTCAACCTCTCGGCTTCGGTGCGCGCATTGGCGACGGCCTTATCGGCTTGCTGGCTGGCCGTCAGTACCGCGTTGAAAGCGTTCACCGCAGGGCTGGGCAGACTCGATTGCACATCGACCCGCGCCACTTCGATCCCCAAGCCCTGCCCCGTTGCGGTGAGTTCGGCCAGCCGTTGATTGATACCCTGCACCAGATCGCCACGCAAGCGCTCGCGCCGTTCCGCCGCCTGGCTATCAGCGCCGATCAATTCCGGGCGAGCGACCAGGATAGTGTCCAGATCCCGTGCGGCCGTGAGCGCGACCGCACTGCGGGTCACCAGACGATCCAGTGCCGGCAACACGTGTTCGCCTTGAAGCACGAATGCATAGGGCTCGGTGACTTTGTAGAAAACCCGCACATCGAGTTGCACCACTCCGGCATCCCCCGTTAACAAATAGCCGGAACCTGCGAGGGCATCGCTGATGGGTGTGGCAAAACTGGCCACGCGATCTGCCTGCATCGCGGCACCACTGCGCAACAAGCCTTCCACTCGGCGCTCGATCACCCGATCCGCCGCCGGCAACAAAATCACCTGCTCGAACGGTTGCGGCCAGGCCAATAACAATCCGGCATTCTGAATGCGATCCAGCGCGCCGAAATGCAAAACCACCGCGCGATTCTGCGGATCAATCTGCCGCACATTGGAAAACGCCCACGCCAATGCCGCCAACACCGTCACCGCGTAGAGGGCGAGAAACGCCAAGCGCCCGGCCTGAATCCAGGGACTGCTCAACTCATTTGTTCCACGTGGAACCAAACTCATGGCTGCGATCCGGACTTGTTGTCGAGGCTCGGCGGACCGTCAACCAAGACCCGGAACGGTGCGGCGTCGGTACGCAGAATCAGCTTGGTTCCTGGCGTCACCACCGTGCCCAAGGTGTCGAGCGAGCGCAGCAGGTTGTAGAGCTGCGGCGATTGCGCGTAGGCGCGGCCATAAATCTGCGCCGCTTCGACGCGCGATTGCGCTTCGATATCTGCTGCTTTCACTGTGGCATCGGCCTGCACAATTCGCGCATCACGCTCGGCGGCGGAACGAATTTGCGCGGCTTCACGCTTGCCGATGGCCGTGCGCTCAGTAGCGATGGTTTCGCGCTCGGCACGCATCCGGTCGACTGTCGCGGTGAGCGTCACCGAAGGCAGCGTCAATCGCTCGATACCGACCTGCAACACGCGCACACCATAAGTGGTGAGCAACTGCTGATCTATTTGCTTGCGCAGTTGTGTTTCGAAATCGGCGATGCGTACCTGGCTGGCATCTGTATTGACCAGGTTCGCCAGATCAAAACTGCTGGCGGTGGTTTCCAGCGCGGAGCCGACAAAGGTGCGAATCTGCCGCGCGGCTTCATCGGGCTGGTTCTGCACCGCGCGCATGAAACGTTGCACATTGTCCGGATCGCCCTGCACCTGCCACGCCACGTAGGCCTGAACGATGATGCGCAGACCGTCCCGTGTGCCGACATCCTGCAAACCGCTGGACGTGGTACGCAGCCGCAGATCCACAGGGATCGCTGCTTCGAACGGTGCCGGCCAGCGCCAGCCCAGTCCCGGCTCCAGCAAGACCCGTGAGGGGTTGCCGAAGCGCGTGATCACCGTGGCCTCACCCGAGCGCACCTGCACCAGGCTCGCGGCAGCGACCGCAAACGCCACCAGCAATGCCGCCCACCCCATCCGACGCCATGGGAATGGACCGGCCTCCTGCGGATCGCCGTGATGATGATGGCCGTGGTGATGGTGCCCGCCATGGCCGTGATCGTGGCCGCCGTGGTCATCGTGATCGTGATCGTGAGTATGGGACTGGCTCAATTGGCAGCTCCTGGCTGAGCGGTTTTACGCGACGGCGCAGGGTCAACCGGCAGCGCGAACGTACGGAGGTCGATGGTCGGCGCATTGCTGCTGCCACCCAGACGATGATCGAGAACCAGCAATCTGGCGTTGGCCAAACCCTGGGACAACTGACTGAAATACTGTTCCAGCACAAAGGCCTGACCGGCGCTGGCATAGGCTTTTTGTTCGGCGTTGAATTTCAGGTCCGCTGCCTGGGCGCCAGCATTGATTTCGCGGGCGCTGGCCGTCGCCTGATCGCGGGCGATGCTGGCTTGCAACTGCGCCTGATTGGTAGCTTCGGCAGCGGCACCACGTTCACGGGCGATCAAGGCTTGCGCGCCAATCTGCGCCGCTTGCACGCCGTGATAGGCGTTGGCTGCACCGGCCGGGGGGTGAATCGCCTCGACCACCGTGGCGAGAATTTCCACGCCGCTGTCGAGTTTTTGCAGGTCCACCTGAACCGCGCGGCCGATCTCTTCAGCCAGCCCTACCCTGTCCTCGCCAAGCAATCCGTCGAGAGTGCGCGAGGCGAAGTCGTGAACCAGGATTCGGCTGGCGGTGCTGCGAATCAACATCGGTACATCGGCACTGTTATAGGTCGCGGCCAACGCCGCCTCATCGCTCAAACCAATGCGATAGACGAAACGCACGTCCATGTTGACGATCTGAAAGCTCTGCTTGTCGGCTCGGCTGCTGGCGATCACCTGGGACTTGTCGTTCACATGGCTGGCGTCCCACAGACGATTGGCAACTGCCGGGGCCGGGCCTTCGGCGGGGTCGGCCTGAGCGGGGGCCGAGGATTCGCCGACACTGGTGGCCAACTCGTGTACCACGCCATTCTCGACGCTCAACACCCGGCCCAATGGCCAAGGCAATCCCATATGCAAACCCGGGCCAAACACCTCCACTGGCTTACCGAATCGTTCATAGATGCCACGCTCTTGCAGGGCAATTTCGTGAATGCCCGTCAGCGACCAGCCAACAAGTGCAACCACCGCCAACACCGGCAGGAAGGCCCGACGCATGTAAGTGAAGGCCCAGATCTGCCGCAGGTCGATGCCGAAGCGGTTATGCAATTCGTGCTGCAACGCCAGCAATGGCTGTGGTGGCCAGCGCAACATGTCAGCGATAAAACTGCGCGCCAGTAGCTCTGGCTCAAGACGTTCACGGCGCGGGCTGAACAATGACAACACCGCGCGCAGCAACAGTTCTGCCGCCACCAGCCCCGGCAGCAGTCCAATCAACACCGCCAGGCGTACGGGCCATACCGAGGTTTCATCGGCAAACAACAGGCAAAAAGCACCGAGTGCCAGGCTGATGATCACCACACGGATCAATTGCGCCAACGTAGCGGCTTCAGGCCATTGCGCGGTGTTTTCCTGCGCCAGATGACGCTCCATCACCAACAGGCCGAACGCCAACAGCAAGAAGCACGCTGCCCCGACAGTGGCTGCCAGCCCCAGCGCTGCCGGGGGCAATGTGAGGTTCCAGGCCTGTTCGACGCCCAATACCGCCAACAATGCCCAGCTACCAAGCCACAGCGTTGGCGCGCCGATTTGCCCGAGCAGGTGCTGCGATTGCAGGCTGATCCGGTCCAGCAAACGCTCATACCACCCCGAAGGCGCGACAGACTCGTCGACAACAAATGGCACTGCGGGATTCATGGCGCGGGCACGCCACTGGGTTATCCACCAGGCCGATTGCAAACCGGCCATCAACACCACAGACGCCGCGCTCAGGTTCTGCAGCAACGCCGGCCACAGTGTTTGCGAAGAAAACAGCCCGGCAAAAAACGCCAGCAGCACACCTACCGTCGCGAGCACGCCCGCACCGATGGCGAACTGGCGCAAACGCCGCCCTTGAATGAACGCCTGCTGAAAGCGCGGCAACCCGGCTAACGGCGTTTCATCAACATCGAGATCGACTTGCATACCACCCCAGAATGTCTTCGCTTGCATGGCAATTCGTTACGATATAACGAAAATGGTGAAATTTTCGTACTCGAGCGCGCTATCTAAAGATGCCCAACCTGTCACTTGGCTGAAGCCTTGACCGAAATGCGACAGAACGCACATATTACGTTCGTAATTTTACTCAGGAACTACTTTTACCCATCCCTTCCCCATTCGATCCAGGAGTACATCCATGAGCACTTATGACGTCGTGATACTCGGCGGTGGCCCCGGCGGTTACAACGCGGCGATCCGCGCCGGACAACTGGGTCTGAAAGCTGCCTGCGTGGAAGGACGCGCCACACTCGGCGGCACCTGCCTGAACGTCGGTTGCATGCCATCCAAGGCGTTGCTGCATGCCTCCGAACTGTACGACGCGGCCAAGGGCGCGGAATTCGCCAATCTGGGGATCGAAGTCAAACCCGTGCTCAACCTCAACCAGATGATGAAGCAAAAGGATGAAAGCGTTACCGGGCTGACCAAGGGCATCGAGTTTCTTTTCCGCAAGAACAAGGTCGACTGGATCAGAGGCTGGGGCCACATCGACGGGCCGGGCAAAGTCACGGTGACCGATAGCGCCGGCGGCAAGACCGAACTGAGTGCCAGGGACATCATCATCGCCACCGGTTCCGAGCCTACGCCCCTGCCCGGCGTGGATATCGATAACAAACGCATCCTCGACTCCACCGGTGCCCTGGCGCTGACCGAGGTGCCCAAGCATCTGGTAGTGATCGGCGCCGGCGTGATCGGCCTGGAGCTGGGTTCGGTCTGGCGACGCCTTGGGGCACAGGTAACGGTGGTCGAGTTTCTCGACCGGATCTGCCCCGGTGTGGACATCGAAGCCGGCAAAACCCTGCAGCGCTCCCTGAGCAAACAAGGCTTGAGTTTCAAATTGAGTTCAAAAGTGACCAGCGCCACCTCCTCCGCCACCGGCGTGCAGCTCAGCATCGAGCCTGCCGCAGGCGGTGCCGCCGAGCTACTGGAAGCGGATTACGTATTGGTGGCCATCGGGCGCCGACCTTATACACAGGGCCTGGGCCTGGAGAACGTCGGCCTCGCCACGGACAAGCGCGGCATGCTCGCCAACAAAGGACATCGCACCGAAGCCGCCGGGATCTGGGTGATTGGTGACGTGACCTCCGGCCCCATGCTCGCCCACAAGGCCGAGGACGAAGCCATGGCCTGCGTCGAGCAGATGGTCGGCAAGGCTGGCGAGGTCAATTACAACCTGATCCCCAGTGTGGTCTACACCAAACCGGAGCTGGCCAGCGTCGGCAAAACCGAAGAGCAGCTCAAGGCTGAAGGTCGGGCGTACAAGGTCGGCAAGTTTCCCTTTACCGCCAACAGCCGGGCGAAGATCAACCACGAGACCGAAGGCTTCGCCAAAGTGCTGGCCGATGAACGCACGGACGAAGTCCTCGGCGTGCATCTGGTTGGTCCGAGCGTCAGTGAAATGATTGGCGAGTATTGCGTGGCCATGGAGTTCAGCGCCTCGGCCGAGGACATCGCCCTGACCTGCCATCCACACCCGACTCGCTCCGAGGCCTTGCGCCAGGCGGCGATGAATGTGGAGGGGATGGCGACGCAGATGTAAGACCCAGAGGACTTGGGTGACAGATCGATCGCCTTCGCGAGCAGGCTCGCTCCCACATGGTTTGCGCTGTACCTGTGGGAGCGAGCTTGCTCGCGATGGCAGGCAACTCGGTCTACAGCGGCAAATGCTCCAACGGCAACGCCCCCGGCGCCTTCACCGTGTGAATCGCAAAGTTGCTGCGGATGTCGCTCACACCCGGCAACTTCAGCAAACGCCCGGTGAGAAACCGGTCATAGGCACGCAAGTCCGGCACCACTACCTGCAGCAGAAAATCCGACTCTCCCGACACCAGAAACGCCGAAATCACCTCCGGCAATGCCGTCACCGCCAGGCGGAAGGCTTCTGCTTGCTCATCGTTATGACGCTCGACCTTGACCCCGACAAACACCGTCAGCCCCAACCCCACTTCGTCGCGATCCAGATTGGCCTGGTAGCCGCGAATCACCCCCGCCTCTTCAAGCATCCGAACCCGGCGCAAGCAAGGCGATGCCGACAGGCCGATCTCGTCTGCCAGTTGCACATTGCTCAAGCGGCCATCCCGTTGCAGTGCGGCGAGAATCTTGCGGTCGTAGGCGTCGAGTTTCATGGTTTGGCAGATCCTGATGGTTCAATCTTGATTAAGTGGCAGATTATGCCAATACATGACCCGATAGAAGCTGACAACGCAAGCACCTGCCCCGCCCTTCAGCCCTAGACTGGCACGACCAAATCGACAACGAATGGGGTGCAACATGCAAGGTCTCTGGCTGTTTTTCATGGCACTAGCGGTGGTCTACCTGTTGCCGGGGCCCGACATGATCCTGCTGTTGCAGACCGGTGCCCGCCAAGGCAAAGGCGCTGCGCTGGCCACGGCCGTGGGCCTGGGCATTGCCCGGGGTTGCCATGTGGCATTGGCGGCGCTGGGGCTGGCGGCACTGTTCAAGGCAGCACCCTGGACCTTCGACGTGGTACGCCTGGCCGGTGCCGCGTACCTGCTGTGGATCGGCATTCAGTGCCTGCGAACCACGATGCTGCCGAGCCTCACCAGCGCCGACACAACCGGCGAAAAACCGCGCTGGGGCGCAGCCATCCGACGCGGACTGCTGACCAACCTGCTCAATCCCAAGGCACTGCTGTTCTGCTCGGTGCTGCTACCGCAATTCATCGACCCACAGTCTGGGCCGGTGCTCGGGCAATTTGCGACCTTGGGCGTGGTGCTGGTTAGTGTCGGGTTGCTGTTCGACAGCGCATACGCCCTGGTCGGCGCCGCACTCGGCCGTTGGCTGCAAAGCAGCCCCTCAGCCCAGCGCCTGCAACAATGGTTGTTCGGCAGCCTGTTGATCGGTTTCGCTGTGCGGCTGACCTTTGTGCAACAGGCTTGAACCTCACTGCGCCTTGCGGCGGCGGCGTTTGAACATCAACAGCGCCGCTGCCGCGAACACCACTACGCTACCAACCTGTAAAGGCATCTTGTACGGTCGCAAGGCCGAACGCGCAGCGTCGGTCACTTGGGTCACGTAGCGTTTGTCGGCGTTTTCGAAGTCGGGGTACGGGCACTGGTGGCCGAAATCGGCGGCCCATTCCACGTAAGGCCCTTCTTTGACATAACGCTGATATATCGCACTTTGCTCTTCGAGGCTGCTGTTCCACCCCGACGCCTCGCACAGCACCGCCGCAAACGCCTGACTGGTGTGAGGCAAGTTATCCGCCGCCTTGCTCGCCAGCGCGGTGGCCACGAAGCGATAGTGATAACGCTGATCAGGCTGGGCAGCGCTGGCCTGCTGGCGCTTCACTTCGTCCTCGGCCACCAAAGGACCGACCTTGAGTTCGGTGTTTTCGAGAATGTAGTTACCGCCGAACGTGGCGTAATCCGGCGCCATTTCATAGCCCAGAATGTCCATGCCCCACTCGCGTGCCGTCCAGGCCGCATTGAACAGAGCAGCGGCGCGACGGGTCGGCCACCAGGCTGAATCAGCCGCCAGACGTTGCTCGCTATACAGCTTTGCCTTGTGCCGCAAGCCGTCATTGTCGAAGTACGCCGGCGCCTGCTCGTAATGTCCCTCGCGCAACAGCCGACGGCCCAGCAGATTGCGCAGGCTCGCCGCCACCGGCAAGGGCACGTAGTTGTCGCGGTCCTGTTGGCTGAGCAGCGGCGGGGCCGGCACTTGAGTGTCTACGTAGTGCTTGAGTTCTTCGAGGGTCAACACGCGCTCGGCAACGGTGGCGGCGTCGAACCAGTAGATGCTCTGGCTGCGATACAGCTGATCGAAGGCTTGCAGGTAATCCCCGCGTTGCAGGGCCAGGATCGCACTTTCACCCTCGACCCGGCATTTGGGCTGGAGCGTTTCGTAATCGAAGTCCGGTGTGCGGCGCTCGCCCCAGGATTCATTCTGCGGGAAGGCCTGCGCCGCTTTGGCATAGGCTGCGGCGGCCGCGCTCTTATCGCCCTCGCGCACCGCCAGTTTCGCCCGCAACCACCAGGCCAACCCACCATCGCCAGCCTGTTCGAGGAAAGCCTTGGCGCTGGCGTAATCACCCTGTTGATAATTCATCGCCGCCAGGCGGTCGGCGTTTTCGAGACTGCCACGGGTACTGTTTTGCAGCAGCTTGATCATTTTCTGTTCGTTGGGCGGTTGATCACCGAACGACCACCCCAACCGACTGATCAGCGATGCTGTCACCAATTGCTGCACTGGCTGGCCCTTGAGCAATTCGGCCACTTGATCATCCGGCAGCGTCATCAGGTCCGCCATCAACAGCTTCAACGAGGTGTAGCCCACCGCGGAGCCGTGCAGATTCTGCGTGGCGTACAACTCGATGGCGCGGTTCCAGTCGCCAGCGGTGCGCACCACCCGGGCTTCTTCACCGAGGCTCGCGACACCCAGTTCCAGTGGATCACTGAAGCCGTCGATGCTCAGTTGCCGGGTTTGCTCGAAGGCGTCGCGGGATTGTTCGAGCAGATCCGGAGCCGCATTGGCTTCGGCGCTCATGACGAACAACGCTCGACCCAACGAGTAAGCCGCCCAGGTACTGCGCGAGGCCCGTTGCTCTGCGGGCAGGGCCAGCACTTTCTTGAAATACCCGGCGGCCAAGGCAGGATCACCCGCGGCAAATGCCACAGCGCCGGCCAGGTACAACCTGAGCTCAGGCGGCAGTTGCGCGCCCTCGCTTTCAACCTGGCGGGCATCGGTCAGGCTGCGCAAGTGTTTCACCAGCACCTGTTGCTCGGCGGAAAGTCCCGCCTGCTCGGCTTGATCGCGCAGCGCTACAGCGTCAGGTACATCCGTGTAGTCAACGCCAGCGGTGACGTTCTTCAACCCGTTGATGGCGTGGCCGAGGCGGCTGATTTCGAAGCTGAAGTTGCCTTCCGGCAGTTCCGCCAGCGACTGGCCGCGGTTATCCAGCAGGCGCATGGGGAAGTCCGGGCCGCAGGCCAGTGCCGAACCCAGCGGCAGGCTGAGGCTCAGGCAAAGCAAATGACGCGGCCAGTTACGGGTGAACATTCGAACCTCCTTGATCAATGTGTGCGCAGCGAGCCCAACCAACGGCACGCTGCCCGCCGGCCGGTATTCGGCCATCACGCAGGCGGGTGAAGGTAAGCAGATCCGGACGCTGTTGCAACGCGTAACCGGCCAAGGCATCGGCCCCCTCACAACCGCTGACCGCCAGTGTCAGGCGTTCGGGCCAGGCGCTGTCGAGATTGCCCTGGTTGCTGATGCCGATGTCATAGAGGCCATTGTCGGCCGAGAGTTTCAGTTTCAATTGACTGTCGAGGACATCACCACGCGCCACGGCGAGCAAAGTGGTCAAGCTCCAGGCCCGACGGTCGTTGGCCAATGGCAGGCGAAACCAGATCAGGCCCGCCAGATGTTTCGGTGGATCGGCACGCAACTCGGTGCCGAGGGTGTGCAATGACTGAGGGTCGGCAAGTAATTCCCGACGCAGTCCTTCACGCTCCACCGTCACTTCGCTTTCCACAACGGGCGCGCCACCCGCCGAGGGCAGCAACGCCACGCCATAGGCCGGCAGCGCCAGATAGAACGGTTTCGTCGTGATACGGCTCCAGGCCTTCGCCCATTGCCGAGCCTGATCCGCATCGAACAAGCCACGACGCGGATCGCTCACCGCGTGCACCTGCAACACACTGCTGTCGACTGTGGATAACAGCGCCGGCAGTTCGCGGCTGTCGAGCCAGGATGGCAACGCGGTGATGCTCAGTACCAGCGAAGTCGGCAATGCTCCGCGCAACTGCGCGAGAAATTGGCGGTAGGCCGGTAGTCGGGCATTACCGGCATCGTGGTCGATTTCCACCCCGGCGAGGTTCAGCCCCTGTCCCTGCCAGTCGCCGATCACCTGCCGGATTTGCGCTGTGATCTCATCCTGATCCAGCGCCTTGAGCTGCCCATCCAGGCGAATCACCGCAATCACCGGCCGGCCATCGCGCTTGAGCAGTGCCGGGTCAATCCGGGCCCGACTCCAGCCCGCGTTTGGAAAGGCCTGCAAGGCCAGCACCCGCAACGTCGAAAAGTCGGCGCGGCTATCCCTGAGGGCAGCGTCGTGGGCCGGCGTCCACTGCCGCTGCCAGACGTAAAGCTGTTGATCCAGCGGCGGTGCATCCTGTCTTTCGCAACCGGTGGTGAGCGCCAGCGCCATCAGCAAGACCATCGAGCGAGTGAAAAAAACCATTGAAACGCCTGTTCCTGAAATGCAGAAAGGGCCTCTGCGGCCCTTTTTCGTTCTGCTCACTACCCTACCCAGCCATCGACCGGCGGGCAATGTTCGCCTGAAATGATATTCAGATATCGAGTACCAGCGGTTGCGCGCCCTGCGCCGGAATCGCACAGCAAATCAGCACCTGTCCATCATCCGGCACCTCCGCTGGCGGCAGTGGGTAATGCACCTGACCGCTGATCAAGCGCGTTTTGCAGGTGCCGCAGGAGCCGCCGCGACAACTGAATTCCGGGCGCAGGCCACGGCTTTCCGCCAACTCCAGCAAACTGCCGCCGTCTGGCTGCCAGCGCGCCTCCTTGGCCGAACGCTGGAACACCACGGGCACGGACGTGGTGGCGGCTGGCGGTTGTTCGATGACCACCGCATCGGGGTCCGGTCGCCGGCGCAAGGTGGACGGGCCGAAGGTTTCGGCGTGAATCCGCGAATCGCGAATGTCCAACTCGCGCAAGCCGTCGTACAACGCCTGGGTAAAACTCCCGGGACCGCAGACCACAAAATCCGGCTGATCGTAGTCCTCGACTGTCAGCAGATCCTTGAGCAGCGCGACGTCGATCCGTCCACTGAGGTCGAAGTCCTCTCCTTGTATCGCCTCGGCTTCCGGTTGACTGAGCAAACGCACTACCCGCACCGCGTCACCGGCATCCTCGAGCAAGCGATCCAGTTCGCGGCGAAATGGCTGGTCAGCCAGCGTGCGCGAACTCTGGATGAACCATATCGGCCGGATACGGCGGGTGCGTAACCCTTGGTAAACCACTTCCCGCAGCATCGATAACAGCGGCGTGATGCCGACCCCGGCCGCCAACAACACCAAGGGTCGACGCTCATGGGGCGCCACGGTGAGATGCCCTTGCGGCGCCCGCGCCTCCAGCAGGTCGCCGACACGAATCTGCTCATGCAAATGCGTAGACACCCGTCCGTCACGCTTCACGCTGATGCGGAAAAAATCATCGGACGGTGCGCTCGATAAACTGTACGTGCGGATATGCACATCGCCATCAATGTTGAAGCGCAAAGGCAAATGCTGCCCGGCCTGGAACAGTGGCAACCCCGCTCCGTCGGCGGGCTCCAGGTAAAGCGAGCGAATGCTGTGGCTTTGCGCTTCAATCCGCGTCACCCGCAACGGCCGCCACTGATCGCCCAGGGCCTTGGCCTGCAAACGCGCCTTGGCCTGCTCCCAGGTACCGGTGAGCAAACTGGTGGGTGAAACGCCGTCGAAGCGCCAGCGCAACGACAGGGCAGCCGGACGACGTACCACTTGCTCGACATCGATCGTCCACAGGCGCTCGGCCCCCTGGAACGCCTCGACCTGAGGACCGTCCAGGATGATTTCGGTGCGCCCACTGAGTTGCAGCAAATCACCGGTATTGAAATCGATGAACAACAACCCGGCCCGGGGATTGAGCAGCAGGTTGCCCAAGGTGTTGAAATGCAGGTTGCCGGCGAAATCCGGAATGGTCAGGCGATTGCCTTCCACCTGTACGAAACCGGCCTGACCGCCGCGGTGAGAAACATCCACCGAACGTTCACCGTCGACGTCCACATAACTGGCAACGAAAAAGGTGTCCGCCTCGGCGATCATGGCTTTGCTCGCGTCATCCAGTTCGCCGAAATGCTGGGCGGCACGGGTCGCAGGATAGGTCAGCGGCACCGAGCGAAACTGGCGCAACTGAATGTACTGCGGGCAATTGCCGAAGGACTGGTCCACCGTCACCGCGAAACCATCCATGGTCATGGCACTGACATGCCCATTGATGCGGTTGCGGCGGCGGGTGTGCAACTCGATGCCCAGCAGTCCGATGGCCGAGCCTTCGCTCAACTGCGCGGGATCATCAAAGGCCGGCAGACTGCGAAATTGCAGCAAACCAGGTTCTGGCGAGTGTGCGAAACCGGGCTGGCCTTCAAGGACACTGGCCCAGGGATGACCGTCGGCATCCACCGCTGCGTACAGCATGAACGGCAATTGTTGATAGAAGGTGCGGTGCTGGTCCGGCATCTCGCTGCGAATCACCTTACGACCGAACGCCTCCATTCGTTCGGCAACGCCCACATGCGCCTGCAATTGTTTCTCGCCGGCATGCCAGGGTGAACGGTCCATACGGCTGCTCCCTTGCGCCTGTGGCGCAGAACGGGGCGGCCCGGCAACACCGGGCCACCAGCATCAGGCGGTTTTTTGCAGGCCGGCGACGGTGCGCGGCATGCCGACAAAACCCGGCAAGGCTTCGATGCGGGCCAGCCAGGCACGAATGTTGGTGTACTCGTCCAGCGACACATTGCCCTCAGGCGCATGGGCGATGTAGCTGTAGGCGGCGACGTCGGCAATCGTCGGATCAGTGCCGGCAAGATACGGCGTATCGGCCAATTCGTGATCGATTACCTTGAGTACGGTATGGGCATAGGCAATCACTTCTGCAGCGTTGTAAGGCGCGCCGAACACAGTAATCAATCTTGCCCGGGCAGGGCCGAAGGCAATCGGACCGGCAGCCACCGACAACCAGCGTTGGACCTTGGCGGCCCCTACCGGATCAGCCGGTAGCCAGCGACCGTTGCCGTACTTTTGCGCCAGGTAAACCAGAATCGCGTTGGAATCGGCCAACACCACGCCCTGATCATCAATCACCGGCACCTGACCGAAAGCATTGAGCGCGAGGAACGCCGGTTGCTTGTGTTCGCCTTTGGCGAGGTCAACGAAGATCAATTCGGTCGGCAGTTTCAGCAGGGACAGCATCAATTCGACACGATGAGCGTGGCCGGAACGTGGGAAGTTGTAGAGTTTGATCGCTTGCATGGTCGACACCTCGGGTGAGTGGTGCTGTTCAGGGGAGAGATGGGTCGTATCTTCTACCCTCGACCAAAACAACAGAATCACCAGCAAACGCAATCAATTATTTCACCGGATGAAATAACTCAACGCCTGAGCGCCGGATGCTCGCGCAGCGTGTTCACCGCGAAATCAACAAAACTGCGCACCCGGGCCGGTGCTTTACGTCCGCCCTGATAGACCACATGGATGGGCAACGGCGGCAGTTCGAAGTCCGCCAGAATGATTTCCAGCTCTCCGGCAGCCACCTTGTTCGCGACTTGATAAGACAGCACCCGCGTGAAGCCTAACCCCAAACTGGCCGCCGTGATGGCTGCCTGATTCGCCGTCACCACCAGTCGCGGTTCAGCCCGCACGCTCAAGGTTTCGCCGTCTTCGATGAATGGCCAACTCCGCAACTGGCCTATGGCCGATGTCGCAATGATTGGCGCCTGGGCCAGTTCCCGGGGATGTCGGGGCCGACCATGGCTGGCGAGAAACTGTGGCGAGGCGCAGATCACCCGCCGCACGTCCCCCACGCGGATCGCATGCTGGTTGCTGTCAGGGAGTTCGCCAATGCGGATGGCCACATCGACGCCCTCCTCGACCACGCTCACCACCCGGTCCACCAACAGCGCGTTGATGCAGACCTCGGGGAATTGCGTCAGATAATTCACCATCAACGGCGTGACAAACAGCTCGCCAAACAAGACCGGTGCGGTGATGGTCAGTTGCCCACGGGGATGGATATGGCTGCCCGCTGCCGAGTCCTCGGCTTCCTGCACCTCGGCGAGAATTCTCCGACAATCCTCCAGATATCGCTGACCAGCCTCGCTCAAATAAACGCTGCGCGTCGTACGCGTGAGCAGTTGTGTGCCTATTCGCTTCTCCAGCGCCGCGACCGCTCGGGTGACGCTGGCCGCCGACAGACCCAAACCCCGCGCCGCCGCCGAAAAACCCTGCTCCTTGGCGACAGCAGCGAAGACCTGCATTTCCTGGAAGCGGTCCATGGGACTGTCCTCATTTCAGATAGATAAACCGCAACCGAAGGCCGGAATGTTAAGCGCAAATGTTCAACAACATAGTTGGGCGCCAGACCATCAGGTAAATCAATGGGCTACTGCACTGTAGCGCCTGCACCGTAAAAACCAAGCGTGTCACAAACCTCAAAAAGCGGACCGGGGATTATTGATAATTAATGACGATTATTTTCTTGCGAGGGGTGCGACTGTTGGCAATTATTCTGATCAGCCCGCTGCAACGGCAAATGCCCGGTAGAGAAAAAGGAGCCATTGGCTCAGCTTCCAAACCGCTTCAGTCAAGGGCTCGCAGCGGACTCCATCAACTGCAGCAGGATTCCAGCCTGTATAAACAGGCGGAATATACGACTGCTCCTATACTACAAACCACCTGTTACCTATTGGGTTTTTGGTAGGTACCTCATTGAAGTTTTCTCTACTTAAAGTAAGGCGTTATCGGTTTTTAACGCTTTGACGGCTGCCCGTCGATCCTGCTTTATGGATTCACTTAGTAGGGAAGAGTTGAACTTCAACGGCCTGGCTAACCTGTGTGACACAGCAAGGAGTTCGACAATGTTGCGCACTAACATTTCCGCTAGAGCACTGTCCGGTGGTTTGCTCGATGTACTGATTCGCGCCGGGTTGATTACGGTGCTGGTACTGTTCTGCTTCCAGATCTTCCACCCCTTCCTCAACCTGATGCTCTGGGCAATGATTCTGGCCATCACCCTGTATCCACTGCATGCGCTCATCAAGCGCAAGCTGGTCAACAAGGACGGTCGTGCCGCCACCCTGATCGTGGTGGTCGCCCTGGCTTTGCTGATGGTACCGATCTACCTGCTGGGCACCTCGATCAGTGAATCGGTCCAGGGCACCCTGGCGGTCCTCAAGTCCGATACGTTGCAGATTCCGCTCCCCAGCGAAAAAATCGCTTCCCTGCCGCTCATAGGCGAGCCGCTCTATGGCTACTGGATGCAGGCCGCCACCGACATGAGCAGCGTGCTCATGAAGCTGATGCCTTATATCAAGTCCGTCGGCCTGACCTTGTTGGGCAAAATGGCCGATGTTGGCGTGGGCTTTCTGTTGTTCATTGGCGCCCTGATCATTGCCGGCGTGTTCATGGCCTATGGCGAAAACGGCGAAAGAAGCGCCCTGGCCATCACCTCGCGTCTTTCCGGACCAGAGCGTGGGCCACGCATTACCGTGCTCTGCACTGCAACCATCCGCGCAGTCGCCCAGGGCGTAGTGGGCATCGCGTTCATTCAGATGTTGCTGGTCGGCGTGGGCTTCGTGCTCATGGGTGTCCCCGGTGCCGGGCTACTGGCCATGGTGGCGCTGTTGATGGGGATCATGCAATTGCCGGTACTGCTGGTGACCCTTCCGGTGATCGCTTTTGTCTTCGCCACCGAAGGGACCAGCCTGGCCACCGTCGTGTTTGGCATCTACAGCCTGATTGCCGGGATGGCCGACAACGTCCTCAAACCGTTGATGCTGGGTCGTGGCGTCGATGTCCCGATGCCGGTGATTCTGATTGGCGCCCTGGGCGGCATGGTAAGCGGCGGCTTCATCGGTTTGTTCATCGGGCCGGTGGCGCTGGCGGTGGGCTACCAATTGTTCTGGCAATGGGTCCAGGACCAACCGTCTGCCGAGCTAATGAATGAGACACCCGAGATCGAGGCGTTGAACGATCAGCGTCCTGTCTGAGGAGTTTGCGCTTGATGCCACGCCCTGCTCGCATCAGCCGGCTTCTGCTCTGTGGCACCGTCGTCCTGGGGGGCTGTGTACAACTGGGCCCGGATTTCCAGTCGCCGGCCCAGCCCTGGGTCGACCACTGGAACAGCCCGGCCCTGGAGGTCGCCGGCCAACAACACGCGCAACCTGACAGCCGCCAATGGTGGCGCGTGTTCAACGACCCGGTGCTGGACCATTTGATGGCCGAAGCCGATGCCCACAACGCCGACCTGCACCTCGCTGGCTTGCGGGTCATGGAGTCCCGGGCGCAATTGGGTATCGCCCTGAGTGGACGCTACCCGCAATTGCAGCAGGCCAGCGCCGACAGCCTGTACCTGAACCGTCGACAATCGGGCGGCGCCAACCCTCAGGACACGCATTTCTGGCAATACAGCGCTGGTTTCGATATCGGCTGGGAGCTGGATTTCTGGGGGCGTTTCAGCCGTGCCATCGAGTCGGCGGACGCATCCTGGTTTGCCGCCCAGGCCAACTATGAAAATGCCTTGGTGCTGTTGCACGCGCAACTGGCGCAAAACTACTACGCCTTGCGCACCGCCGAGGCACGCCTGGCCATCGCCCGCAGTAACGCCAAATTGCAAAAACGCAGCTACGAGATCACCGAGCGCCTGTTCAACAGCGGGGCCGAAGCCGAACTTGATCTGCAACAAGCCAAGACCCAGTACCTGGGCACACTCAGTACCATCCCGGATTTCGAGAGCCAGGTGGCGAGCTTGCGCAATGCGTTGTCCACCCTGATCGGCCAGCCACCCGGCTCGATCCCTGACCTCAATCGCAACACCGGCTTAGTGCCGCTGCTCGATACTGCGGTCTTGCAGGATGTGCCGGCCAACCTGCTGGTGCGGCGCCCCGATGTTCGTGCTGCCGAGTTGCAAGTGGCGGCGCAGTCGGCGTTGATCGGTGTGGCCGAGACTGACCTGTACCCCTCCATCAGCCTGCTGGGCAGCATCGTCTGGTCTGCCAGCTCGCTCAGCGGTGCATCCAACACCCTGGACATGGTGGCCGGCCCCAGTTTGCGCTGGGACATCTTCGACCACGGCCGGATCACCAACAACGTCCGCGTGCAGGATGCGCGCTTGCAGCAACTGATCGTTATCTACCAGGACAGCGTGCGCCAGGCGGCACGCGAGGCGGACGACGCCGCGACCGGCTTGATCAAAGCACTGGAGCGCGACCGGATCCTCAGCGATGCATCGGTGGCCGCCGAACGTTCGGTGACCCTGGCCAATGCCCAATACCGCGAAGGCTATTCCGATTTCCAGCGCGTGCTGGATGCCCAGCGGGCCCTGTTTGCCCAACAGGATATCTACCTGGTCAACCGTGGCACCGCGGTCAACAGCCTGATCGCCCTATACAAGGCTCTGGGCGGAGGCTGGTACAGCGACCAGCCGATGATCGACCCGGCCACCCGCAAACAAATGCAAGAACGGACCGATTGGGGCGATCTGCTCGACGAACCGAAGGAAAGTGCCAATGACTGACAGCCAACAACCGGCCGCCGAGAAAGCCCCGACACCTGCCGCCGACCCTGCGAAAAAAGCGATCAACTGGGTGGTGCTGCTGATCATCCTGAGTCTGGTCTGGTACCTGATGGCCGACCGTTACACCCCCTACACGCAACAGGCACGGGTGCAGGCCTTCATTGTACCGGTGGCCGCCGAGGTATCCGGCCGGGTGACCAAGGTGCATGTACGCAACAACCAGGACGTAAAGGCTGGCGAATTGCTGTTTGAAGTCAACCCGGAGCAGTACCAGATTGCCGTCGATCGCGCTCGCGCCGACCTTGAGTCGACCCGTCGCCAGGTGGGCGCCAACACCGCCGGTGTCGACTCCAAGCAAGCATCACTGCGTGCATCCCAGGCCAACGAGCTCAAGGCACGCCAGGACATCCAGCGGCTTGAACGCCTGTACAGAGAAGACCCGGGCACCATCTCGCTGCGACGCCTGGAGATATCCCGCGCCACCCTGGAAGAATCCATCAGCCAGGTCGCCGCGGCCAAGGCCGAAGTGCAACGTGCGCGCGAACAACAGGGCGGTAACGAAGACGAAAACGCCCAGTTGCTCAGCGCCGCCAGCAACCTTGAAAAAGCCGAGCTGGACTTGAGCAATACGAAGGTCCACGCGCGCTCGGCCGGCCTGATTACCGATTTGCGCACCGACGTCGGCCAGTTTGCTTCCGCCGGTGCGCCGGTGATGACCCAGATCGCCATCCACGATGTGTGGATCAGCGCCGACATGACCGAAAACAATCTGGGAAGTGTCCAGCCCGGGACGCCGGTGTCCATCGTCCTCGACTCCCTGCCGGGGAGAATTTTCAAAGGCCATGTGCGTAGCGTCGGCTATGGCGTCGATATCGGCCAGACCACCCAGCCGGGCAGCCTGCCGAAAGTGGAGAACAGCCGCGACTGGCTACGCCCTGCCCAGCGCTTTCCGGTGATCATCGAGTTCGAGCCCGGTGAGTTGACCAGCCCGCAAGGCATCCGGTCCGGCGGGCAGGCCGAAGTCATGGCATTTCCGAGTGAAAGTAACCCACTGAATATCCTGGGTCGCCTGTTCCTGCGCCTGATGAGCTGGATGTCCTATGCGTATTGAGCGCCCGCCCCGGGTTCAGCGCGCCCTGCGCCTGAGCTTCGGCACGGCGCTGTGCCTGGCGGCGAGCTTTGGTCTGGCCCTGCCCATCCCGTTCCTCTCTCCGATGCTGGCGCTGATGATGCTGGCAGCGATGAACCGACCATTGCCGTTCAAGGCCAGCCTGGGCCTGATCCTGATCCTTATGCTGACCACCGGGACCGGCCTGTTGCTCATTCCCCTGCTGCGTTACTACCCGTTCAGCGGTGTGCTGCTGGTAGGGCTATGCCTGTTCCTGGCCTTCGGTTATGGCTTGCGCGGCGGCAACCCGCTGGTGGCGACGTTTCTGGTGGTGGGCCTGACCTTGATCAGTTCGGCCGGAACCGCTGAATTCGCCCTGGCGCTTGAGGTGATCGTGGCCCTGGTCAAGGGGCTGTTCCTTGCCGTCACCACGCTGACCATAAGCCATTGGCTGTTTCCCGACCCCGCCAGTGCCCCCGCGGCCAAACCCGGCCCGAGCCTTACTCCAACCGAAAGCAGTTGGCTGGCGCTACGTGCCACGCTGGTGGTACTGCCGACTTTCCTGCTGGCCATGATCGACCCGGCCAGCTACCTGCCGATCATCATGAAAGCCGTCAGCCTCGGCCAACAAAGCTGCGCGACCAGTGCCCGCACCGCCGGCCAGGAGTTGCTCGGCTCGACCCTGCTCGGTGGCCTGATGGCAATTCTTTTCTGGTGCGCACTCAGCCTGTTCGTCAACCTGTGGATGTTCTTTCTGTGGATGCTGCTGTTCGGTTTGCTGGTGGCCAGAAAACTCTACGGTGTGGCCATGACTCGACAACCACCGAGTTTCTGGCTCAACAGCCTGGCGACCCTGATCATTCTGCTCGGCCAATCGGTACAGGACAGTGCGGCGGGCAAGGACGTCTACACCGCCTTCGCCATCCGCATGGGCCTGTTCATACTGGTGACCTTGTACGCCTGTGTCATGGTCCATCTGCTGGACATGCGGCGGGAGCGTCGAATTACGACCGCCTAGAAACAGAAAAACCCCCTGAGAAGGGGTGATCCTACGGAATAAAAACTGTCGCATCTAGCCCAGCAAACACAGGGGCTAGCCGGCGGGGAAAGCAGAAATAAAAACTGTCGCCCCCCCCATTTCTCGAGGGTTTAGCGGATGGCCTAGCAAATAAAATCTGTCGCGAACACCTAACCTACTGATTTTAAACATTTCTTAACACCTAGAAATGATCTTGTCCGCTGACAAAGACCCGCTCAGTGCTAACGGGCATCGTCTGTTCAATTCTTCGCTTGTTGACGTAATGCTAGGGCTTAGTAAGCCCGGAACTTCCGGTGACGGCCGAGTACCTGCGCACTTGCGAGCTTTCAACTACATGTGCGGATGGCCGAGCGTGGTCTCTCCCGCAAATTTGTGAGCAATGGCGCCACCTGCGTGTGGGTTCGCACGTAGGTCCCGGAGCACGGCCCCGGGATGTAACACCGTCCGCAATACTGGTAGCCACGGAGAATGGCTCCGCATAGGCGGAGCCTTTTCGTCACTCCGGTTTTTTCAGTCGGCTTTTGCTGAACGGCCAGGCGTCGCTGCTGTGGGATCTGCTCATAAACTCACTGATCGACACGCAGGAGAAGTCCTTAATCTTGGTGGACACGATAGTCGGGTACAACGTGACCATCGCGTAGCCAGCCTGCTCAAGCTTGGTGTCCAGATTGAATTTGTGGGCAAAGTGTTTTTCCACACATTCCACGTTCTCCAGCACCCAGTTATATTTCTTGATGAACTTAGCGCTATAGCTGCTCGAGCCATCGATGAACTTAGACTGATCATCACGGAACATTCGAGGCTCGGTCGAGAACCCGACCTGCTTAACCTCGATGATCACCAGCAATTTTTGCGCTTCATCAAAGCCAAGGAAATCAATCTCACCCACTTCAGATGGAATCTTCAACGTCTGGCCGCTACCGAGCGACAAGGTCTTAACCGAAGATGATCCGGCAATGCCCAAGGTTTCGAGATTCCGCTCTACGACATGCTCGAACCACCGGCCAGCTTTAAGTGACAAGACGTCGAGTGCCTTTTTCACGCTCACGGACTGCCACTCGGGCGGCAGTTTTCTGAAAGACACGTCAGCGATCAGGATGTTTAGACACTCCAGCGCCATGCGCCGGGAAAAAAATACCCAGTCAACGCCATCAACGGGATATTTGAAGAAAGCTCGCTTGTACGCGCGATACTCTTGTTTTGGACGAAACAGCTCCCGATCCTCCATGGTTTGCGCGCTCAGGCAAAAACCATTGAGGAGCAGCTCCGCCTGCTCTGAAGTGATACGGAAATTCAGGGCGATCGTTTCGATTGCTTCTTTCCATTCGAACATGCCCAGCGCTTCGGGATTCTGCTTGTCGCTAAAGTAGTCGATGATCCACCCAAGCGTGCTCAGCGTATCCTTGTAGCTCAGGCCAAGGGTCTCGACGAAGCTTGCGTCCAGGATCTCGGCGTGCGCGTCCGTGTTCTGGAGGAACATGGGAGACGGCACGTATTTTTCAAAGTCACGAACCGATTCACGAATGTCAAACCTGAGCTTGCCATCCTCTTCCACATGGAAGTACGTGAACTGGCTCGGATCGAGCGTCAGCGTAACTTCGTCCAAGAAGCCCCTGTAATTGTCGCTCCTCATGTACAGGCTGACCAACTCTTCAACCGCAATGAAGACCATCGAGATCGCGTCTTCCTGCTCGGCTTGGGTTTTGGCGACCTTGCCAGCCGCCATATTGGAGCGGCACAGCAGCTCCAGCACATGCTTAATGCCCCTTCTGGCATACAGCGCATACGGCTGCCAGAAGTTTTCTTCATCTTCGGACAGCTTGTTGAGCTTGTGAGCAACGGAAACCTGACCGTAGCGCTCGTATTCGGACGCCAGATAGGTGACAAACTCCCGCGGGCTGACCTTAGGCAAGTATTCATCCAAGATGGCGTAATACTCTTTGAACATCAGGTTCACGATTTCGACGATGACAGCCTTGTCAGTGTACCGACCCGGACTGAAGTTTTCGAAGACAGCCCCCTTGATTCTTTTGTATACGCGCTCCTCGTGTGCAGCACTGGCTCGAAAAATCTCAATCCCGGCAACATTACGGCTCTTCAGCACAATCCTCTCCTTAAGTTGGTCACACTCGAATCCTTTGCTGCCCTAATCGGAAATAAACAGCGGGCGGATTAAGTAGGCCATTTCACTTTGACAGTGCCGCACGGGTACTGGATTTCAACACAGATATTCGATGATGCAGCCTGCGAATTTGCTCCGGCCAGCGGCATGGGTGAAGGAATAATCGCCGGTTGCAGCTGCGTGCTTTTGCGCGTTTGGACGCGAATCCATTTGTGGACGAGGTTCGCGTTAAGACTGTGATTCGTATACGTCATGCCCATGTCCATTTGACGCAAGAAGATAACCGAAGATGGCCATGCGCGTATGGGTGACCGATCCGAGATGTCCAAAACTGAATAGGCATTCAAGCAGGTAGATGCCGACCTGTCCCGATGATGGTGAGAGATTTCGCTCCTCGGGTCATCGCGACGTACAAATCCTTCGCATCAAGCGAGTCGGCATCAAGAATGACGGCGTGGTCATACTCAAGGCCTTTGACCAGCAATGTGGTTCCAATCAGCTTGCGATGGCTGATCGGCCGCCCCGAATGCCTCATCTCGCGCTGGTAAAGGTTACCGGCCTCCACGAGCGTCGCGGCTTGGCCATCAACATGAATCTTGAGCACGTTGAAGAAGCGATAGAGCAAATCACGGCGGTAGGCTGAGGTCTCAGGATTGTTCTTCAAGGCTTGGAAGAATGCCTTGAGATAGCTGCTCGACGGGTCAGACAAATAGTCATTGGCGGCTTGGAGCACCAGTGGGTACTTCGTTGTCTTGCGAAGGTTGGTAACCTCGCCCCGCTTGGTGCCTGCCGTTAGCGTTCGGGTTACACCGGTGAAGCACTTAGTTGCGAATTTCAAAGCAAGGAGAAAGCCAGCCTGAGCGGTCTTTGCAGCCGCAAGCTTTTTGATGAACGAATGCAGATCCTTCCCTTCGATTTCCTCGATTGAGGAAAAGCGGCCCGCCAAGCGGTTGGCCAAACGGTGAGTTTTGTTCTTGGACTGTTGATCACCGCCGTGGAGTGCAATGACGCTCTCATCATGCTTCAACAGGCCACAAAGCGCCGTGTACTGTTTAGCTGCGAGATAATCGGGCTGGGTGTAGGCACGAATTACGCTCGGTGGCAGATGGGCTGACAGATCAATCTTTTGGCCTAGCTCGATCTTTCGCCTCGCATCTTTGAGCCATTCGCCAAGTTCCGGACTCTTCGCCTTGACCCACCGCCAAGGGATCTCCAGCTGTCCCAAGCAATCAAACTCGGGGTAGACGCTGGCTTCCCAATCAACGGGCTTGCCATCGTCAAAATCGAATATGGCTTGCAGGGGGTCTCCCAAAAGTCGGCTTGGAAGAAATTCTGCCAGGTTGCAGACCAGATCATGCTGCAAGTCTGAGCAGTCCTGGTATTCGTCGACGTAGAGACCTATGTAGCTGGACGACACGGCCTCACGAATGAACCTCTTCCCCAGCAAACGGGAGCAGCACTCGTACAACTTACTCCACTGCTTGCTGGTCGGGTTTTCAATTTTCCACCCCGATGCCTTCGGGTACGCCAGACAGAGTCGAAGTGCCCAGCTAGCGATCGTATCGACCTGGTACTGGGAAGCGCGAACGCCCAAGCCCGCCATTTTGGTTTTGATCGAATTCACACCGGCAAAAGTGTGCGTCAGGATAAGCTGCCGGCCACCGGACGCTCGCACCGCCATTGCGATGAGATGAGTCTTTCCAAACCCCGCTGGCGCGATTACATAGCCCTTGGAGGTACAGTCGTTGAGCTTGATTGCGAGGTCTTCAGACACGCTTCGCCCACTCCCAAAGCCTTCCCAACTCTACGGCGAGATTTGTTTTGCCAAACACAGGATCGTTGAAAGCTGCACTCACCGCCTTGAACCACAGGTCACCTCTAGTGGTGTCCTTGAACCACCCTGCGCTCTTTGCTGCAGCACCGATAGCAGTCCGTAGCTTGGGGCTATCCAACCACTTCATGATGTCAGGGTCCAACACGTCCTGATACTGCGATCGCACTTGATCGTATACCGGGTAGAAGAGTTCGACCTGGGCAAGCGTCAAACTGGCAAGTACGTAAGCCCATGGCAAATCCACAAAAGCCCGTTCCTCAAGCGAAAGTTTGTCGCTCCAGACGTAGGTGGGAATTCCTATCGCCACAAGCCCAGCGGCATCGGCGTTTGAGAACTGCTTCTCTGCATCGCCATCAGCTAGCACCGACACGTCATAGCCAAGCTTTTTGAAGGCCATAGCCATGCCCTTCACTTTGCTGGCTCCCTTGGCGTCCAGCAACGCCACACCGTGATACGACAAGGGATCTTGCCCATTCTCAATTTGGTGATCGTCAAAGCCCCTTATGAAACCTACCTCGGTAGCGCCTTCACATACGACGACCTTTTTGGCCAAGAATGCTTCAGCGCTTGAGCGAATCTTCCCCTGAACCTCATGCTCTTCGAGGCCCTTCTCGGCAGCGGAGACGATCGCCACGACCCCGCCCTTGCTGTGGACGATATGAAGGTCCTGCACCGTGAGTTCGCGAAGCACCATGGGCGAATGAGTGGTTAGGAAATACTGTCCGCGTTTGTCCTCCCTGATGTGCTTGATGAGACGCGTAATGCGATGGGGCTCGAGGCCGAACTCCAACTCATCGAACAAGGTGATATGGCCTTCCTCCAGACCCGCTTTCTGGATTCCACACTGAAGCATCCGGCGAGATCCCAGACCTAACTGGCGCAACGGGATTTCGCCGTCATGCAGGGAAAGACCGCCAACTTTCAGGTTGATGGACGCCAAGTCGAGATGGGCCTTATAGGCATCAAGTACAGGGACACCCAAGAGCTTCGCAATCTCTTGCGATTTGGTTGCTGCAGTGTCGAAGTTTGTCAGGGTGACAGCCCGGTCGACATCGAGCGAACTCCTGGCAGTCCTCGATGCATTGGCCAATAGCTCGCTCAAGCTCTGCGCCGCAGTAAGCTTGGCAAGAGCAGTTCCGTTTGCCCAAGAAAGCTCTCGTTCGCTGAAGACGCCGATGAGGCCAACCCCGACCTTGTTTCTGTCTGCCTGTTTAAAGGGCACCCCGTCCGGGTTGCGATCGCACACCACTGCCCATTTCGGCTCCAAGTCCTTCTCGACGGTTAGCCGGGCGGTCAATACGCTTTCCAGATGATCATCTGGCTCATCAAGCAGCTTCTGAGCTGCCGCATCCCAGCCCCGAAGGTACAGCCCATACTTATTAAGTGCGGAGAAGTCTGCGGCTAAATTTCCGATCGTGATCTCAATGATGATGGGATCAGCGATTTTGCACTGGTAAAAATCTGAGTCGCTGAGGGCCAGATTCCACTGGGGATGGAATGTGTAACGGATGGCTTCCAAAATTGTGGACTTGGAGGAGTCACCTTTCCCTATGAGACAAAAAATGTCAGCGATTGGCACATTCCAATCAAGCGCTTTCACTCCGCGAAAGTTCTTGATCACGATCTTTCTGATTTTCACCGGCCAGTATCCTTCTGAACTTCATCTGTGAGTAAGGGCGAAATCCGTTGGTTGCGCTCCGATTGGCTCTCTGGAGCGCAGCGGAAGTGGCTATTCGCCTTTACCCATCATAGATACTTCCAGCGGGACGGGGAATTGGCCGTACGAGATCATCAGGAATCTTGTTATGCACGGGTTTGAGGTCTAACACACGTCCTTCTCCAAAGAGCGCCAAAGCTCAAGCATCGTCTGGTTGGTTTTGCTGAATGACTTAAACGACCAGATTTCGAGTTCGGCACTCCACTCTTTTCCTCCCGCACGAACCAGCTTCCCAGAAGCAATTTCCTCCTCTACCGCCGACTCCGGTAGCCAACAAATCCCATAGCCCTCCCGTGCCATTCGCATGAGGTGCATGGCCATGTCCGCTTCGTAGAATCGCTTGAAATTCGATTGTCTAGGCCAATTTCGAAGGACGATATCGACTACATGGGTAGCCCAAGCACCAATGCATGTCCGACTCGGGGTCCGTCTCCAATGATTTGATGGGTGACCTGATGGGACATGCTTGCGGTTTCATCGAAACAAACCGCATCCTTGCTTGGCTGCTTGGCTGCTTGGCTGCTTGGCTGCTTGGCTGCTTGGCTGCTTGGCTGCTTGGCTGCTTGTAGGCGGGCAAAGTTATTTGCCCTTTCGGTCAAAGAAAAGCGCTTCGACCAAAGTTACTCGCCCGAGTTGAAGATAGAAAAAGCCCCCGGAGATGCGATCTGCCGGGGGCTTTTTCATTTCACATTTACTGCCATCGTTCATCAGCTAGCTGAGAGCTATTGAGTTGATCTCTTAGCAACCTCCAATGCGACAGGTGCTGATCCAGCAGAGCAGTGAAACGGTCGTTGTGGTGGCGTTCATGTAAGTGAGCTAGCTCATGCACCAGAATGTACTCCAGGCACTGCACGGGCTTCTTGGCCAGCTCCAGATTGAGCCAGATGCGCCGAGCATCGATGTTGCAGGTGCCCCATTTGGTCTTCATCCGCTTGATGCCCCAGGCCAGCGCTTCAACACCTAACGTTGGCTGCCATTTCTCCAGCAGCTCCGGCACCAGACGTTTCAGTTCGGCCCGGTAGAAGTCGTGCAGCACCTGCTCGCGGCGTTCGACTGTGGTGTCAGGGCGCACGAAGAGATCCATAGTGGCCTTGCCGCGCAGAGCGATACGCAAAGCACCGGTGGTTTCGTAAACGCGCAGGCGGTAGCGACGGCCTAAGAAGTAATGACTTTCACCACTGACCATCCGCCGTTCTGATTGCCGGGGCTGGGCCTGAAACTTCGCGCGCTGACGTTTGATCCAGCCTAGCTTGCCAACCACCGCCAAGCGCACAGCTTCGTCGTCGACCGCCAACGGTGCAGCCACGCGCACACGGCCCTGCGGGGGATACACGCCCAGGTGCAGGTTTTTGATCGGCTTGCGCACGATCTCCACAGCCAAACCGCTGACCGTGATGCTGCGTGACTCAGTACTCATGCTGATGCTTGACCAGTTCTAACAAGGCTTCCAGCCGCTCGTTGTCCTGTCCCAGCGAGTCGCTGCCCAAGGCTTCAGCGGCGTCTATGCCCCACTGATTCAGCGCGTTCTTGATGGCCAGGCGCACGCGCTTGATCTTCATGGCATTGCCGCGCCAGTCATCCTGCCGGCTATCTAGCACGGCAGCGTCTACGGCCAATGCCAGGCCGGCGTCCTGTCCCAGGTTGTCATATAGGGCCTTGCGGGCGTTGCTATTGATCGAGCCGGGGTAGCTGTTGGTGCTGGTGGGGTTCTTCGCCTGTTTGGTCAGCTTTACCACTTCGGCCAGGTATTGTTGGTAACTGATGGCGTTTTCCTTACGCTTGGCGATAAGTGCATCGAGCAGCGAGGACATGGTTTCGTAGTACTTCGGGTTGATCGGCGACTCGTCGATGATCAACTTGCGCACGTTGTTCTCGATGGTCTCGGCGACGGCCTCCTGACTTTCGCGGATGCCCTTGGGCAGCGCGTCGATGGCTCCCATGCCACGCTCGACAATCAGCTCGATCAGCGACATATCCTCGAAGGCGGAAACCTTCTCGCTGTCCTCAGCGCGAATGTAGGTGTCGATCAAAAAGCGCATGCCAGGTTCATAGACTTTAAGGTCGATGTAATCAGCGCTAGCGAGCTTCACCTCATCACGTACCTTGGAGAAATGATCCACCTCGGCCTGGACTTCAATGATTTCCTTGGAGCTGTAGCCCGCTTCCTCAAGCTCGTTGGCGATATTACCGAAGCAACGGATCAGCGCCGAGGTCATCTTGTACAGGTTCAGGCGCTTGGGTTCGTTAGCCTTGAGCTGCTCGACATTGCCCGAGTCGGTGCCACAGAAGAAGCGCAGATATGCCGGCGTGTCCTTGGGCTGCTCCACGGGTTCGCACAGGGCCTTGATCGCTTCGCGGGCGTCTTCTAGATCTTCCTGCGCCTTGCCCAGGCGGTCTTCCAGCAGCCCGGCCACGTCAGCTTTGTCGTAACCATCCAGCGCGCCGCTGGTATAGTCGCCAATGGCACCCTCCAGCTGCTTGAACAAGTCCTTGTAGTCAATAATGTAGCCGTACTGCTTGTCCTCACCATCGAGGCGGTTGACCCGGCAGATGGCCTGGAACAGGCCGTGGTCGCGCATCTGCTTGTCGATATAAAGGTAGGTGGCCGAAGGCGCGTCGAAACCGGTCAACAGCTTGTCCACCACGATGAGCAGGCGCATCTGCCCTGGCTCTTTGATGAAACGCTGCTTGACCTCTTTCTCGAAGGTTTCCGGGTCTTTGTCGCCCAACATCTGGTTGTAGATGGCGTACTGGCGCAGCTTCTCGGTCAGCCCTTCGCCAGTGGTCTCGCCCTTGATGTCGGCAGGCGACGGTTTGTAACTGGTGATGATGGCGCACTTTTCGCCCATGTCTAGCTTGCTGAAAAGCTCATAGCACTTGCAGGCCTCGAAGATGCTGCTGGTCACCAGCATGGCATTGCCCCGGCCATCGGCCAGGCGCGGCTTGATGGCCATATCCAGCATGATGTCCGCGACTATCTTCTCTAGTCGCGATTGGCTCGACAGCACCTTCTGCATGGTGCCCCAGCGCTGCTTGAGCTGGGCCTTGGCCAGATCATTCAACGCCTTGGTTGCAGCATCGAACCACTGATCAATTTTCTTCTGTGACGTGATGTTCTGGTCAATGTCGCGGGCTTCGTAACGCAGGTCGAGCACCACGCCATCGGCCACCGCTTCATTGAATTTGTAGGTGTGGATGTAGCGGCCAAATACCTCGATACTCTTTTGCTTGTCCGCCTTGAGCAGCGGTGTACCGGTGAAACCGATAAACACCGCATTGGGCAGGATGGCTTTCATCGCCTTGTGCAACTCGCCGGACTGGGTGCGGTGGCACTCGTCGACAAACACATAGAGATCGCCTTTGGCGCTGAAGTCCGGTGGCAGACTCTTGCGAAGCTCTTCCACAAAGCCTTCCACGTCGGCATCTTCGCGGGCACCGAACTTGTGGATCAGCGAGCACAGCAGCCAAGGCGAAGGCTGGTTGAGCTTGTCGATCAGGTCGGCACCGCTGGCAGTGCGGTAAATCTGCTCGTTGACGCCGGTAAATACCTTCTCAATCTGCTCATCCAGCTCGGTGCGGTCGGTGATGATCAGCACCCGCGAATCTAGGATGTTTTCCCGAATCCACTTGGTCAGCCAGACCATGGTTAGGGATTTGCCCGAGCCCTGGGTGTGCCAGATGATTCCACCCTCGCGCCGACGCAGGTAGCGCTGTGCCTCGCGGACGCCGAAGTACTGGTTATGCCGGCAGAGCTTTTTCACGCCACTGTCGAACACGATGTAGTCGTGGATCAGTTCCAGAAAGCGCGTCTTGTTACACAGCTGGAGCAAATGCCGATCCAGCAGATTGTCGGCACCGGCGCTGTCCGCGTTTTCCTCTTTCCAGGTGAGGTAGTACTTCTCGCCAGTCTGGATGGTGCCGTAGCGCAGGCCTTGGGTATCGTTGCCGGCCATCACATACTGCATGGTCGAAAAGAACGGCTGGATAAACTCGGCCTTCTGATTGTCCAGGTTCTGCCGGATGCCCTCGTTCACCGCCACCTTGGAACGCTTCAGTTCTAGTACGCCTAGGGCAATACCATTCACATAGAGCACTATGTCCGGGCGCTTGGTATTGGCCTTGGCATCAGCTCCCTTGACGGTGACTTCCTCGGCAATTGCGAAGTGGTTCTTGTCAGCCTGTTTCCAGTCGATCAGCCAGACGGTCTGGGTATTCTCGCCCACCTCAGGCTTGATCTTCACCCCATAGCGCAGCAGTTCATACACCGCCTTGTTGCGGTCATAAATGCCTTTGCTGGCATCGTTGGCGGCCTTGTTCAGCTCGAGGACAGCTCGGCTGGCCGGATTTGCCTCCACGCCCTGCTCAAGCAGCCAGCCGCGCAGCAACTCTGCTTCGATATTGGCGTTGTTCGGGCGCTCGGCCCAGTCGCCGAGGTGCTCATAGCCCAGCTCCTGCTGGAACAGCTTGGCCACGCGTTGCTGGGTTATTTTTTCGATCTGGCCAACGGTGCTCATTGAGGCCGCTTCCTTTTCCTAGAGAGAGTTGGCGCATTTAATCCGCAATGCGCTTCGAATTGGTCTCAAACAGGCGCCCGGTGATAGCCCTCTGAAAAGCTCCTCGTTGAGGAACTGGATCAGCTTTTTGGATGTGGCTACCAACAACCCGTTAGCGAACTTATTCAGCATCCCTGCACCCTCTGTCAGGTAAGTCGAATTCGACCGGTTAAGAGTTCCTGCATCATACCCTGCTTAAGTTGAAGGGCCTTTTCGCGACGGACTTCGAGGGCGGCGAGTTCAGCACCCATATCGGATAGAACGGTGGCAATGGCTGTTTGTTCTTCCTCCAAAGGTTGGGGGATTTCGAGCAGCATAAAGGCGCTTTTGGCGATGTTGTAGCGGGTCGCGCCCTGTGCCAGCACGGACATAGCGGCACGTCCTGCTTTGCTCCTGAACCAGTATGCAAAGAAAAGTCCATTCACTTTGGCCGCGGTGTTGAAGCGGAAGCCGAAGCAGAAGCTGTTCAGGTAGAGGTTCTGAATCTCATCAAGCAGGACTGAGCAGAAGCCCACCTCTTCGGGTGTTTCTGAGGAGCCATTGAAGAAAAGGTCTCCCTTCTTGGCGAGGTTTTGTGCTTCGTCCGGCGCAACATCGACAGGTTCAAGCCAGCTCGCATCAATCACCGTATCGGTCATCACATTCATGAAAGGGATGTAGCGAGCTTCGCCGTGGCCGAAATCAATTTTTGTCTTTCCCGCGAGGCCACCATAGGTATTACCCAATGCTCGCATGGGTTTTACGTCCCACGCCCCACTAAACCCTGGCAGGCGGCGTTGGCCGGTGAGGAGTTGTTGCATGGCGGCTTGGTGGATGTCGCGCTTTTTGGTTACCAGTTGATCCAGGTTGCTGATCAGGGCGTCCATGTCGGATAGGGTTGCGGCTATGGCTCGTTGCTCTTCGACTGAAGGTGCCTGAACGACCAAGTTGCTTAGGGTTCCTTGATTTAAATTGATCATGGTAGACCCGACAGAGGAGTCTTCAATGGCCTTGATAATAGAGGGGGTCGAAAGAACTCGTTGAAGAAAGTAGGCATTCACCGATACAGATGGTCTAACGATCATCGAGCCGGTGCCGCAGAGCCATCCTCTTTCGCGTTCAGACACAACCGCACAGCGCCCCATATCGCCCCGTCGACCAATGATAACTTCGCCAAGGCTTAGTCGAAATTCATCCAGGCTCTTCGCCGCCTCTTCAGTAATTGTCATAGAGGCAGTCGGAACTATCCTGCCATCCAAGATATGCATCGGATTAACAACAGGGATGCCATCATTTGTGTAGTCGGATTTATGAAGCGCACTGCCAAATGGGCCAGTGCGGAAGCTTGCCACCTCACCGAGCTTTTTTGCCTCCCAGTCCACTGGCAATACACCCGCTTCAGTCTGCTTAAACCCCAGTTTTACCTCCGCACTCATACCGCAAACCCCATCTTGGCCAGATGCGCATTAACCTTGGCCGCCAGTACTTCCACTTCAGTATTTAGCGCCGGTAGTGGTGTGGTATAGCGTTCGGCCAGTTGGCGGATACGACCGCTGAGGGCCTGGGACACGCGATCCAGCTCGGTCTGCACATCGGCTTGCAGGGTGGCCAGCCACTTGTCGTCCACCACCAGGGTTTTCAGCTCGCCTTCGCTGAGCTGGGCGTAGTGGGCCTGCACCTTGGCATCCAGTGCTTTCTGCGCAGCTTTGACCTTTTTGCTGGCCTCGGCTTCACGCTCGATCAGCGCCAGGCATTGCTCCAGCGCCTGACGCTCTTCGTCAGCGTCCAAGTCATATTTAATAGCCTTGAGGCGTGCTTTCACGCTGGAGGCGGTCAGCTTGCCCTTGTCGGTTTTACCTTCGGCCAGCGGGCCATCTTCTCCACCCTGCTCCTCGTCCAGCTCTTCCAGCTCGCGGCTGATGGCATCGCGCTTGGATTCCAACTCGGTGATGACGGCAGCCTCTCCGGCGTAGTAACGGCGCACGATCAGTTCGGGCGGCAGCAGGTCTGTATTGGGTTCGCCCTTGGCTGGGCCGCTGGCGATTAGCGCCTGCCAGCCATCGATAACCAGTTGGTACATATCATCCTGCAAGGTGGCGTACCAGTAGTCCTGGAGGTGTTGGTACACGTCGTAGGCGTCCAGCAGCGGTGCGGCTTCAAAGCGATGCAGCAGGTCTTCAGCCAGGGTATTGAGCAGTGCCTTGGGACGGTCGCCAATGGCGATATTTTGCAGACGTGGGCGATGCTCATTACGCCAGGCATCGAACAGACCACTGATGTTCTGGTTAAAGGCGGTGAACTCGGGATGGGCAAAGATGCCGGGCTTGATCTCGGCCTGCGCCACCTTGAGCTGCAGGTATCCTGGCCGTTGTGGGGCAAACAGTGCGCCGCGCAGGTTGGGCATCACCTCCCAGTAGGCTTGCAGTGCATCCACATCGCGCTCGGGGATACCGCCGTGCAGGTGGGCGTCGATGTCTTGCAGGTCTTCCGTTTCGCTGGTGTCAATATAGCGTGGGATATTCAGGTTGAAGTCGTTGGCCTCGATCTCGGCCAGCGGCACCAGACGCGAGAATTTTGCCAGCTCGCGCTGCTGGGTGCAGGCATCGACGATCTTGTGGATGTCCTGCTCGCGCAGGCGGTTCTTGTTGCCGTCTTTGATAAAGCCCTTGCTGGCGTCGATCAGGAACAGCCCCTTGCGCCCAGCACTGCCGGCTTTGTCGAGAATGATGATGCAGGCAGGAATGCCAGTACCGAAGAACAGGTTGGCAGGCAAACCTATAATGGCCTGGATATAGCCTTGCTGGAGGATGCGCTTGCGGATAACCCCTTCGGCCCCGCCCCGGAACAAAACGCCGTGGGGCAAAATTACCGCCGCCTTGCCGGTGCTTTTCAGCGAGGTGAGCATGTGCAGAAGAAAGGCGTAGTCGCCGTTCTTGTCTGGTGGAATGCCGTAGCTGAAGCGGTTGTAGTCGTCCTCAGTTGGGTTGAAACCATTGCTCCAGGCCTTGGTGGAGAACGGCGGGTTGGCGACGATGAAGTCGAACAGCTTGAGGTTGCCCATAGGGTCTTTGAAATGTGGTGCGGACAGGGTGTTGTCCTTCCAGATTTCTGCCGTTGGGCAGTCGTGTAGGATCATGTTCATCTTGGCCAAGGCGCTGGTGGCGTTGTCCATTTCCTGGCCGTAGATGGCCAGGTCGAGCCCGGTGGTGCTCTTGGCTTCGTCGTGGGCCTTGAGTAGCAGCGAGCCGGAGCCACAGGTCGGGTCGTAAATGCTCTGCTTGCTGTCGGTGGCACCGGCTAAGCCGATGACCTGAGCCATGATCCGCGACACTTCAGCCGGGGTGTAGAACTGTCCCTTGCTCTTGCCTGATTCAGTGGCGAAGTGGCGCATCAGGTATTCGTAGGCATCGCCGAGGATGTCGTCGCCTTGGGCGCGGTTGCTGCGGAAATCCAGTCCCGGCGTGTTGAAGATGCTAACCAGGTTGGACAGGCGGTCGACCATCTCCTTGCCCTTACCGAGCTTCTCCTGGTCGTTGAAGTCGGCCACGTCGATGACGCCGGTGAGGTTATTGGCCTCGGCCAGGCGGGCGATGATCTGGTTGATCTTGTCGCCAATCTCCTTGTCGCCCTTGAGCGCCACCATGTCGGCGAAGCTGCCACCCTCGGGCACTTCGATCAGCGAGTTGGGGTCGCCCGCGTACTTATCTGAAACGTACTTCACGAACAGCAGCACCAGGACGTAGTCCTTGTATTGCGAGGCATCCATTCCACCACGCAGCTCGTCGCAGGATTTCCACAGAGAGGAGTAAAGTTCGGATTTCTTGATGGCCATGTGGTTCGTTGTGTCCGTTTTTAATAATAGTTTTGTAATTTAGGTACTGGGCTGCTCCGAAGCAAGAAGAGTATCCCAGCTTGTCGGGCGCGAATCAGAGTGACCAGAAGTCGCTAGATAACTCTGTTTGCCGGTTGCGCAACCGCTCGATTTCAGCCTGGATTTGAGCCTCTTCGTCGAATGCCCGAACCATTGGCTGCATTCCCTCAACTGAGGGTACGGGAATTTCCAAATCCTTGAGCGCAGAGAGCTGAAGGGATGGGATTGAGGCACCGACTGCCATCCGGTTCAGTAGTCCTTGGCCCATGGCTGACCGCAGATAAATTAACAGTGCTTTTGGGGGATAGATTTCGGGAAATCGGCTGCGCAAGACCACCAGAGACTGCCCCGCTATCCAGTAGCCTTTTCCTGAGTTGGGAACAACGTCAGCGATGCCCGCTTTGCCAACGACGCCCTTGAAGGTCATCAGTATGTCATTCGATCTGATGAAATAGGTGTCCGCCCTTGGGGAATTCAGGTCAAACAAGGTCTCTTTACTGGCGCTGTGGATGTAGCCGAACTGGGGGATGTCCTGAGCCAACACTTCCAACACTTCGGCCCCTGACGAAGCGGTAGCATGCTGGCGCGGGCGGATGATCTCGAAGAACTCACCCAACTTACCGGTCTGGTAGCGCTTCAGCGCCGTGCCCAGCTTAAGTGCCGATTCATCCAGTGCGTAACGGCTGACTTCCAGGCTGAAGTCGTTTTCAGCAATCTGCCAGGCTGGAACGCTAACCGCAATCTGGGACGTGTTTTTGTCCGCGATTAACGCTAGCAGTTCTGGGATATGTTTCAGCTCACAGCGCTTTCTTGCCGTCTGCTCTCGAAACTCATCCGTGTTCGCATTCACGAAGCGGACGGTTTCATTCCGGCGGTCACTGGTCATGACGAGGATGTTTACCGGAATAGGGGTATGGCTGCACAACCCAGGCGGAAGGGCAATAACTGCTTGTAGGTAGCCGTGGTTGATCAAATCCTCGCGCAGCTGTTTTTCAGCCCCTTTACCAAAGAGAACGGAGTTTGGAACCATTACCACGATGCGGCCATGGGTTTGCGCGAGAAGGTGGCGAATCTGGAGCACGCCGCCCGCTGGCGTTTTTTCGATAAATCGACCCCAGAGATCGTTCTCAGAAACTTCATGCGGGTAGTTAACCCCCATGGGAGGAGCACAAACGGATACGTCGAACTGAATCAGTTTGCCTTGGTGAATAGCCAAGGGCGCTTTCAAAGGATCGGTGGGATGCATTTCCCAACCAGCGGAGCTGACGAGGTTCAAAATCTGTGCTGGAGTGGTTGGCAGTTGAGACTCGACCCAGACTTTAGCCCCGCTGCGGACAACTCGTGCGGCAATCTGTCCTGAATTTTCCCAAGGGATGTACACCTTGTGGTGACAGTTCACCTTAGCCAGTGCGATGAGTAAATCGCACAGGCTCGGGGCGTAGGAAAAGTTTTCCATACGCGACTCGGTAGACCAAAAGGTCGCGTCATCTAACACCAGCGTATCGAGCAGACCTTGAGCATCCAAGACCCGAATCTTATGGATGAGTGGGGCGATATCACGCACGGCGCGCAGGTTTTGCCATACCCCTTCATCAAGGAACGGAAACGTCAATTGCTCACTCGCCTGCAATTTACGCAGCGCTTCGAGCTGGATGGAAAGTCCCTGTTCGGCGAACGCTTCAAAATGAAACTCTTCAGGAATGACCTGTTCTTTTGACAGTTTCGACCAGCACAGCAACTGCAGGATCAGTGACAGGGATGTGTAGCCACTGGCCCCTAGGCTTCGGGCCACATCCAGCAACTGGGGGAGAATCTTTTCGTTCATACGGTCTCCTAATGGGGGTCTGCAACGTATTTCAGTTGCGATGAGTACAGTTGTAGGTCGTGATCAGGGTTTCTCCCTCGGCCACGACGACGACCCCACCCTTGTCTGCGATTTTCATCAGCAGACGCTTTTCTCGCTCTAGGTCTGCTAGGCGCTGCTTGGCCTCCTTGAGCCCAAGGACGAATTTGTCTTTTTCCAATGACCCATGAGAGAGCACGTAATCAATCAATTTGAGCGGAATGCCGCGCTGGGATTGTCGAGCCTTGCAGTGGTGGGTGGTGTGCATGATGTACTCCAGGTTGGTGACCGTGAGTTGAATTTAGATTAAAGCTGGTCGTGCGTCAAGTAGGCAATTAATGCGTAATTTACGCATTGAATAAATCATCCAGAGTGGATGGGTTAGACCATCGCGGGGATGGCACAAGTAGCCTACGTTGGTGCAGTGGGCGCTTTGAAATCAACGACTGAGTCAAAGCTCGACGGTCAGCACCTTGATTCCCACCGTTTCGCAGAACCGTTCCAGGGCGGTCAGCGACCGCCACAGCCTAATCGGCTCGCGCCGCGAGCGCACCGGCAGCCACTTGCTACTGAGGCGCAGTTCCAGGCGCCAGGCCTCGCCGTCGCGCAGCACGCGAAACTCCCGCGCCGCCTCGGTTTCGACCAACGCCTGCAACGTCTCCTGCTCGATGGCCCGTTTCATGTCGATCCCCTGCGCTCGCGTGCAACCAGTCCCCAGGGTAGTGGTATAGCGCAGTCACCGAATCCGACGACCAGGATGCCCCTGCGTTTTCACCAGGCGGTGGATACCTGTGGGGGGCGATTGACCATAACGTCCAATTACACGCAGTTCACGGGCTGCTTGGCCAGTGGTGGAGGGGGGCGGATTTTAGAGAGATGCATGTATGGCCAATTGATATCATCATTGTAACTCGATACGATCGCTTAGGATCTGATACCTGAAAATTCACCTCCCTAGGAGTCAATACAATGGCTAAAAGCGCTCACGTTATTGCGACGGATATCGACGGTTTCATGAAGAAGAAAACCCTTAACGTCTGGACATTGCCTTGGGCACAGCTGTATGAGGTTTCCTCCCGGGAGCGAATCAAAGAGGCATTTCAGGATGATCTGCGTGCAGCCTTGAAGGCCCATGCTCTGGAAATTACCTACGGTTCAAATGCCGTGGTCATCCACAGAGATTCCAATTTTGGCCCGCAAAGTTGGGCTTGATTGGCTGGGGCTGATGGCCGTGAAACGGCAGATCGCAAAATCTCTGTGGCTTCTGCTGATAGCTACATCGTCAGTTAACCCGTAAGCGATCCTAGCTCGACGCCGGCAACCCAGCCTAGCAGTGGAGCCACGTTCCAAACCGATTAGCCTCTGAAACAAACATCTACCTACCTGGAGTTTGGAATCCTCATGGATGACAGCTATGAAATTGGCCATAGATTGATTGTTGTGGTTCCCGATAAAACCGCAGAAGCAATGCGCGAAGCGCAGACAGCACCAACAGCTTCTGAAGAAAGCTTTGTAGCAAAAATCGCGAAAACCGTATTCTCTGTTTACACGGGACCCTTCGCTCTCGCTCTCGGCAAACAAGCCGTAGACTTGATAAAAACGATCATGGAGGCGATGGATAAAGGTGCTGATCTCACAACCCTAAGTAATTCCGAAACTAAGAAGCTGAAACTCATATTCCCGCCAGGGCATCCTCGAGAAAATGTTGTTTACGCCCAGCACCCTGCAAATCCTTCGGTGTACTACACCGCGAGCTCGTTTCACCGTCAGGCGTTTGAACATAAATTCGCGGAAGTCGTAACGCTCTTATCGAGCCTAGGAGCGAATGAAATCAAGGTTGAGCATGTCATCGGCTGGGATCAGGACTTTTCAGCTGGCCTCGGCATCACAGTCCCATCTCAAGATTCTGGTTCATTAGGTGCCGGCAAAAAGGGTGCTGAGAGCTCCGCGGTTCTATTTGATGCAAAACTGGAAGGGCATGACACCCCGTCAATTCCGGAGAACCTCACTTGGTACCCACATGAAGCGCTTTGGCAAGCCGTAGCTACTGCTCGTGTAAACAATGGGCTGAAAAACTTCAATCTTTCACTCACGTATTCTGATGATTACGGTTTGAATGCCGGATTTAAGGCCACCATTAAGGGGACAGGGCTGGACCTAGGAGGCAAATTCGAAGAGCACCAATCTACCGTCTGGAAAATCACCGGGACTTTTGGTCCTGCGAGCTTTTAGGTAGACGTCGGTATTGATGGAGGTCGAAGTTTGGTTCACTGATTTAGACGGGGAAGAGGCGTGGCTCACGCGTGCGTCGACGGCGTCAGCAACTGCGCTTCGATTTGAAACGCCTCCTCCACCGACAGGCCGTTCATGATGTTTTCGATAATGGCTTCGCGCAGAGCGCGAATGCCGCTCGGGTAAACATTCGCCGGGTCGTGGTAGTGGGCGGCCATCAGCTGTTTCGCTTGCTCACGGGGTAGGCGCCGAAGGGGCGTGACCGCTTTTTCACTGTGCTGGCCATACAGGTCAAACGCCTGATCGACCGTGGACCAATCGAAAGCAAAGCAGCGTTGTTGTTCGGCGTGGCAATCGTGCTGCCACATGGCACTGCCGGGGTACTGATCCCCGGCGCTGACGATGATCAAGGTCAAACGCGGCAGGTCGCGCTCCGCCACAAAATCGTAGATCACCCATAGAATTCGTCCCATCCGCACCGGAATCAGGTTGGCCACCCGTTGATCATCTGGGTAACGGGCCTGGGCGCGTTCGATCAGTTGGCCATAGGTCAGGATCTGCCGGGCGGTGGCGAGTTCAATGAGCAGCGGATACAGCAGACGGGCGAGTTGGACATCCAGCAATGTACGGGCCATGGCGCATTCCTTTGAGGGTTTTGAGGAGGGGGCCCACGGTTCGTCCGCGCTTTAGCGTGAGCGGGTCACCGTGGTGGGACCGGCTGAGCTTATTCCAGAGCCAGCTCGATGCTGACTTTACCATTGGAGGCTTCAAGCTTTACGATAGTGCACGTGTTGAGGCCGATACCCAATAGGGCTTCCAGTCCCTCTTTGACACAGGTCTGCACCGCCAGCGGGGTGACGGCGCGCAGGGCATCGGCGGCGTTGCCTGCGGGTCGAGTGGTAGCCCCCACCGGTGAAGTGATGAGGCTCTGGGCAAAGCTCACCAGCGCTTGGACGAGTGAAGCCTTTCCCGAGTTATTTTCGCGCCAGCGGCGCACGCCTTGCTCGGTGACACCCGCCATTTCGCCAATTTTTTTATAGGAATAATGCGTGTGGGCTTTGATGCTCTCGACCAAGGCTTCGGTGCCGTGGATCAGATCACCCTCGGTGGTGAGTTGGCTCAATGCGGCTTGGATGGTGTCGACCATGGGGGTTGTCCTGTTGGGTAAACGGTTGATATGGTCTGCACGGTACGTAAGCCGTTTGTGACTGTCAACGTCTGTTTGACAACACTTTGGTTTACACCTGTGCGGTATTCACCCTCTGATGCACGAGGTCGCATTGGGCGCTGGCGCGTGAACCGAGGGCCCGAGCGCCCCCCCGGTGTGCTTCTTGGCGCCGGGCAGGCGGAGTCGAACCACGCTGCGCATAATCGAGGATGCGTTAAATGGTGCAACTCTATGACCGGGCACAGCTGCTGGACGCGGTCTGGTCCGAGCCGGTGCTGGCGGTGGCGCCCCGCTACGGGCTGTCCGATGTGGGGCTGAAAAAGCTCTGTTCGCGCCTGCAAATCCCCACCCCGCCACGGGGGTATTGGGCCAAGGTCAAAGCCGGCAAGCGCGTGCCCCCGCGGCCCAAGCTGCGCGAATACACCGGCCCTCCCGGTTATTTGTATCGTGCCGCCGGGCCACCCACTCGTCAGGTCCAGGCCGCTGAAGGCGTGGACAGCCGCCTTCAGCGCGTGCTGACCTTTGAGCAGCAGCCGGAAAACCAGATTGTGGTAGCGGAGCGCATCAAGGAGTGGCACCCCGTTGTCGCCGCTGCTCGCGAGGAGTTGACCCGACCAATCATCGATAAGCGCGGTATGCCCCAAACACCCGGTAACGGGCTGAATATTTCCGTTTCTCCCTCGCTGCAAAATCGTGCACTCAAAGTGGCCAATACACTACTGAAGGCCTTGGAAAAACGGGGGTACGCCGTGCAGCAAGGGAAACACCAGGTCGAGGTCGTGATGTTTGGCGATGCGCTGCGGTTACGGTTGTATGAACCGTCCTTGCGTTCGGACTACGTGCCATCGGCCACGCAGTTAGCCGAAAAAGCCAAGGGTGGATGGAGCTACTGGCCGAAATGGCAATTCACGCCGTCCGGACGACTTCAGGTAATGGCCGATGACGGTTATGGCGGCAAAATCACCGATTCGGATCGTCACTCGGTCGAGCAACAGCTCAACAAACTCATTGGTCTGATGGCCACCAGAGCGGTCGGGTTTCTGGTTCGCAATGAACGTCAGGCGATTGAAGACGCCGAGCGTCAGCGAGATCGCGACATGGTGCTGGAGCGAAAGCGTCGACAAGATGCGGAAAAACAGCAGCTGGCGAAGCTTGAAGTCGATGCGCAGAACTGGAGCCGCGCGCAAGCCATCCGTGAGTATCTCAATGCACTGGAACAGACCGCCGAAGGACACGGACTTTCCGCGGAGCAACTCGAACTGCTTCGTTGGGGGCGCGCCAAAGCGGACTGGATCGATCCCCTCAAACAGGGGGTGGCGGACGTGTTAGATGAGGAGATTGTGATTCCTCGATAGCTGTCGCGACGATGAGCGTTTTGGCAGTGGATATGAGCATTACCGGCTTAGTCGAGTACAGACCGTGTGCCATGTGCAAGTGCTTTACTCGACTGGGTACCGGTATTAATTGGTTGGATCCTAAGTGGTTGAGCTATGGTGAATAAATGCCTATCTCCGAGTTCTCGCAAGCGACAGGACGAAGGGATATGTAGCCATAATTTTTCTCAAGGATGTGAAGGGCGCCATACCGCATCACCTGACATCTAGGAACATTCCTACCTACAAGCGCACTCATGGGAGGACACCCTAAAACACAGAGTGCTCCGTTCAAGATGTACTACTGCTTCTCGGAGCTCTAAACCTTTCTGAGGGCAGTGTGTACATGCACGATTTACAGGATCGATTGCTTTATAGGTTGCCCCAGGTTGTTTAACTGAGCCCCCGCTGCGAACCCAAAGCAAGGGATGACCCCAGGCTGAGATGTGCCTGTACGCTGGCTGATTATTTTCCGAGCCATGGTGCGGAGCCGTAGCTACAAATAGGAGAGATTGAGGCTGTATTTTTTTAGTGAGAAACGAATTGGCGTAGCTAGGGCCATCTCCTAACGGCGAGTCACCACAAAACATAACTCCCAATCGCGTGGTGTCCGCAGGTGCTAGAAAGGCTAGGCATTGCTCGTTGGCTGGTGATAACTGTGCAAGATACGAAAGTTTACGAGGAGGCGGAGGTGGTTGCTCTACTGAGTTTAGAGGTTCGAGAAACTGTGCATTTCCCCCTTGGGCGGAGCGACTCGTTGCAAAAGCGTTGTAATCAAACCAACGTATTGGTACTCCATACGTTATGGCTTGAGCTGCAATGGCTCGAATTGCTTTAGCTGCATCGATAAGCTCCAACCAATAATTGGCCACAGCTGGAGTGATTTTGCCTTTGGCCTTTCTGTAGCGGAGCTGAGTACGTCCACTTTCAAAGGCGCGTTCGGTTCTGGAAAGTAGGCGCCGATGGTGGCGGTAATTACGATAGTTATGATCGGAAGCAGGCCTTTCATTCCAGTAACCCAGTCTTTCTAGTAAAGTTTTATAGGAGAATTTGACGTCTCGCTCCATGAAGTCATCCGCTGGCTTTTGTGAGTTAGCTTCTTTCCTTTCCGCGGTCGCCACCGTCTCGAAATGGTGTGCTACAGCATCGACGTCATTTGGCAAACTCCTAAGCAAGTCTCGTGGTGTACGATCTAATTCCGAAATGAGGCCCTGCATTGTGGTTCTGGGATTTTCGATGAGTTCAGGAATAGAGTCTGCCCATGCTCCTGGAAGCCAAAACTCTCCTACGGTGAGCTTTGAGGTACCGATCAGGGTGGCCAGGCCGCCCGCATGATCGCGATCCGCGTGGGTACAAATCACGATGTCAATAATCTTCAAGTCAGGGGCGTGGATTTTCAGGGCTCTTGATAAGTCGCGACTGTTGTATCCACCATCGACAAGCACTGTCTTACCATCTCGGATCAATAGGAACGCCTCTCCTTTGATCGGTAGAGCGATGAGCTTTTCCATGTTACGTAGTCTTCCCAACAGCTTGTAGTTTGATATCAGTATGATACTGCTCGCCCAGCGAAGAAAGGCACTCGAACTGGATTATCTGGAGTTATGATTTTTCGGTGGAGGCGAGTCGCTACTGGGTAGAGCCAACATCAGCCTCATTTTGCTTCAGAGGTTTGCCAGCAAATGCCGAGCCCTCCACTCGACTAAATGCCTGAACTGTGGCGTCGGAGAAGAAGGTTTTATACTTGGAGGACTCCTGAATCCTGGCGAGTTTCGCGAGCGCTCGGGCTTTCACATCTTTGGGCGATTCAGTGGCCATGACCATTACCTCCTGACAACCGCGTCTCAACATCTTTAGCAAACCCATTGCAGACCGTAGTGGCTGAGGGGCCACTCACAAGCTAGGACAGGCGCCGTCTCAGCCTGCACCAAGTCCAAGCTTGCCAACCCTAAAAAACTCCGAATTCGCTCAACTAGCTAGTGAGTGCAGCATTTTCGTGTATGTACGCCCGGAATTCGTCTGTGCTAACCATATTATGCCTAGCGTCATAGGTATTAGAGTCCTGGTTGTAAGGGGACGTGGTGCTGAATAAAACTATGCTGCCCCCGGAGAATCTTGTGACGCGCCGAGCTGAGTCAGGTAGTGGTTGCCCGTTGTGCTCACCTTCAAACCAGCTAGTCAGAGGAGCGTAACAGCCTGGCTGAATCTCAGTGACCTCCTCGCTCGTGTCTTCAAACGGACTGTCTGGATCTTCAACAGATTGCACCTGTCGAAGCTCGAGCCGAAAGTAGCTCCACTCCGGCTTCCCTGGGTATGGCTCAAAAATTAACCGTGCTGGTGCGCAAAGATCGAACATATTTTCGTCGATACGGAGCTGAATCATTCCCTCTTCGGGAGCTACATCGGCGTCCCGTAAGGTCATTCCCCCTCCAGTGGGATAAAACATGTGGTTCAGAGCCTCAACCCTCGAGGCCAGCTTGAGGACACTGCAAATCTGGGTCCTGTCTTCCCACTGCGCCCTGGAAGGTTGACCTAAAGGAAATAGTCTTTCCGAAATCTCCCGCCACTGATGGCGAATCTTCTCTTCGAAGCTCGTGTCGATCCTGACCCATTCAGCCAACCGGCGTGAAAAATCTTCGGCAGATGGTCTCTCTTCTGGGGCGTGATCCGTTGCAGCGACTAATAGCTCGTTCAACGGAGTGAGGTAGTGGCTATCTTGCAAATAACGGGAGAGACCCACAGTGCTCGATTGAGGATCGTATTGCCCTTCAAAACCGAGATCTACACCGGTAAGGACGATCCAAAGTGACTTTGCCAAAGAATAGACGTCAGCCGGATCCCCGGCGGCAGAAGAAGCGGCTCTCCTCATTTCCGGTGCAATTGTGAACTTCGCGCCGACATCCCTACGCTCCGGAGTAAGTCCGTCAGCCTTTGGTAGTTTTACTAGCCCGAAGTCCGAAAGGCACACCATGCCGTTTAGAACGAGGAAATTGGCAGGTTTAACGTCCCGATGGCATATCCCTAACGAATGCAAGCGTGCGAGGGTTGACGCCAATAGTTCGAAGTCAGCGGTAATCTGATGCACAGATTTGTCGCTGATCGTATCTAGATAGGGAGTAGCAAGAGGCATCCGGTACCAAGGCCTTTCTTTGTTTGGGTCTTCTGGGATGTGGCTTTCCAAAAGAGGTACGATTCCGGGGAACTCCTCAAGCTTTTGCAAGGCATCTATTTCGCGGCAGAAGCGCTTATAAGGCTCGTCAACGCCCCCACGGATGAGCAGCTTTATCGCGCATTGCTCTGAGGAATCGGTGGTTACTTTCCAGACCTCACCGTTACCCCCCTCGCCGAGTTTCTCCACTAACTCCCAAGCGCCGAACTTTTGCCCTACTGCGAATTTAGCCATTGCTAGATGCCCTGCTTGTCCTACTGATGGGTTGGCCACAGCGATATCCCCGGCGCGTGATTTCATCACTGCGAAAAGTCGGCGTGTGAAAATTGCCTGCGGGCGCTGATAACCCGAATCATATCTGAGCAGGAAGATGGTTACTTCATGCTGTGTGGTTGAGAAGGCAGCGTAATACGCGATAGAGGGGAGAGGGGCGCCCGCCTCCTCTCTATGGCAGCCCTTGGCCGATTCTGCCTGTCGCTAACGTCGGCTATGGGTCCAGGCTGTGTGAAAACGCCTGCGATTGTCTAATCTTCTGATCGTCTAGATCGTGGCGGGGACGATCATGAAGCGATTCATTGAAGGTGAGGCTCGGACGCAAGTCACGTTGCTTCCGGAGTGCCTGGACGATTACGTCACCGAAGAAAATCCAGTGCGAGTGGTCGACGTTTTCGTCGATGAGCTCGACCTGGGTGCACTTGGATTTGAAGGTGTTGATCCTGCTGCAACTGGTCGTCCGGCCTACCATCCGGCGATCTTGCTGAAGATTTATATCTACGGCTATCTCAATCGGATTCAGTCCAGCCGCCGGCTGGAACGTGAGGCCGAGCGTAACGTCGAGTTGATGTGGCTGACAGGTCGCCTAGCCCCGGACTTCAAAACCATTGCCGACTTTCGCAAAGACAACGGCAAAGCCATTCGCAGCTTCTGCCGACAATTCGTAGTGCTTTGCCGCAACCTCAATCTCTTCTCCCAATCAATCATCGCCATCGACGGCAGCAAATTCAAAGCCGTGAACAACCGCGACCGTAACTTCACCCAGGGCTGTCGAGGCCGATGCCGAATTGACCCACGTGCCGACGCAAGACTGCCCCACCTCTATATCGGCACAAACCCTGTGCAGGCAATGTTTTTCGAGGACTCAGACCGGGTCAGTGACATATCGGAAACTGGGTCAATTCGGCGTCAGCGCCAACACCAATATCCTTTCGAGCAGCATCGGCAGTACCTCGGCGGCAGCTCCCATCAGCATGAACTCCCTCTCTTCACCCTTTGCGACGTCTGCCTTATTCACATGAATGACCGAAGCCCCAGACGCCAACGCAAGGTCGGGAAGACCTGCGGCAGGCATGACGATCCCAGAGGTGCCCACTGAGATCATAAGATCGCAATCCTTCACCAGGAGCACTGCGGCCTTCCAAGCCTGGGGTGGCAAATCCTCTCCGTACCAGACCACCGCAGGGCGCATTTTGCCGTTACAGCGCTGACACCTAGGAGGCTCGATCAGAGCGCCGTTATCCGGCACAGCTGATTGATCTGGTGAAACTACCGCAGGCCGATGGCAGGCGAAACATTTGGGCATTGCCAAACTGCCATGCAAATGCACCACATTTAAAGAGCCGGCTCGCTCATGAAGGTTGTCAATATTCTGGGTGATAACAGAAACCTGGCGTTGTGAGCCAGCCATGCGCGCTACCGCAAGATGTGCCGCATTTGGCTCTGCTTGAGCGAATCGGAGCCGCCGCCATAGATACCATCCCCATACCAGTGCCGCGTTTTCCCGAAAGGCCTTGGCCGTCTCTAAATCCCTTGGATCGTATCCTGCCCAGATTCCAGAAAGTTTTTCGCGGTACGTGGGGATACCGCTATCGGCGGAGATACCGGCGCCAGTAAAAAAGACCACCTTCTTGGCCTTCTGTAATAGGTCTACAGCTTGCTCTGTGACAGTCATGGTACCGATCTGCTCCTGCCTTACTGCTTTGCGCTCACAGAGTCGCTCGACTTCGGCGTCAGAACTATCGCACCGTCGATCACTTCAATGGTCAGTACATCGCCGATGCCCAGAACTAAGCTGGCGAGTAGGTCAGGCGGCAGGTCAATGATGACGTCGCCACTTCCATCTGCAGGATCTTGGCATTGCACTGTCCAGCGTTGGTCTTCGGTCATGATGTTATTCACGCTTTGGTCTTGGTGGGGACGATTCATTATGCTCGCGAATGTGTTCACCAGTTGAAGCGTGATGCTGGCTGCTGATGACTTTTTCTGGCCGATTTCTGTCTGTCGCGACCGTCAGTTGGGTCGTATGCCTCTCCTAAAGGACTGCCTTTTTTGTCAGCAATTTTCGGGGGCAGGCACTTCCAGTCGCACCGAGCATGTGTATAAAAATTAGCGACTTTATGCTCGGAGCATAATTTCGCTAACATCCATACACGTACCGTCGCGACTGTAGAAAGCTCCTCGTTTGGCGGACAACGCGATCCCCAAAGTAACCAGGTCAGGCTAGGGTCCGAGTCCCCCCTAAAGGAAAGCCGAAAATCAGCACTGGCCCAATCATTTAGCGAGGGTATCGATGAAACTTTCGCTTTTTTCTCAATACTTGACTGGCACTGGTTGGTCGACTCAAAACCGACACGTCGGATTTCCCAAGATGAGTACCCGAAAGACCGGTCGCACATTTCGTCCAAGCTGGACGCCAACGCCTCCCATCAGGCTGCGCCACCCCACTCAAGAGCCCGAAGAATACGGCGAACTTGTTTAGCTCCTATCTCTGTTTCGCAGAGCATGATCGGCGCAGTCCCACCAAGAGCTTTATTCGAAGCCGACATCCAATGTGTGGCAATCACTTGTGTATCAAATATCTCCTCGGCCAGGTGACTGAGCGTAGCAATTCTGTCCAAACGCTCGGAGGCCACAGGATCAAGGTTCTTTTGCGCTCGCCGCCGTCTTTCAAGCGTCGACATTGATGCGTGGAGCAGCGTTTCCAGTTCGCAGTCTTGAAGGTCGAAAGCCAAGCGAAACACCTGAATGAGGTCAGCAGGAATCCCTGCTTTGATTTGTTGCAACCTCTCCGCATCCGTCATCGACTGTTGATAGGTGCTGAATTGCCAAAAGGCGGCGATCGCCACGTCTCGGGACGCGTCTTGCTTTTTTGTCGGACGTCGAGTCGCAGTTGAAGTGTTCATCAACACTTCCTCCAAATGATTGCCCATCAAATGGACTATGAGCTATCTCCTGTCTAACCGGAACGGCCATTGAGCGCTCGTCCAACTCTGTAACGCAGAAGGTCGATAAGGAGATGGAGCCAGTAACCCTGTACGTATCCCTGGCTCAGGATCAGCGGCTGTGGCTGTCGGGGGGCTTCAATTTGCGACCCTTCAAGCTCACTGGGGATATGGCGCAAAAAATGACGGTGAACGATATGAGCTGCGCCTCTGCGAAAGCTGCTTCTTTCAGACACGTGCCTACCTCAAGCAGGAAGGGCGATCCCATAATCTTTTTAACGATGATGAAGGCACTTTTGCCCGAGATGATTTCGGCTTAGTCGCAAAGAATGATTTCTTTGGTGACTCTAAAATTCGCAGTTGAAACTGTCACCGAGAGTGACTGATCGCTCTTGGTCTCGCCTTCTAATCGGATGCCAACCTCAGAATTGTACAGATCTAACAAGCGTACCCCTGACGTCAGCGATCAGCGCAGGGGAAGTGCCGAGGGATTGTCTTACCTGGGCGCTCCAAACGAGCTGATGCTGATTGGCTCGGCCGCGCAAGTGTTGCCTGCATTGTTGCAAGCATCACCCTCGACCTAGACCTGGCAGTATCTCTGGAAAACGCGCGGCTGCTTTCGTAGCGCTTATTTTGTAGGCCCTCGCGGCTTAGGCGACCCTTTGGATTCGTCGATCAACCGGCTGTACGCATCCTCCAATCCTTCACGGGTCTGCTTAGGTAGCGCTGGTCGCTTCTCACGCTGGGGCTTCGAAGACGGGTTGGAGGCTGAACCTTGTGGGTGGAGTTCCTCAAAGTTCTTGCGCTCCTCGGCTGTCAGAGCTGCGACGAAAACCTTCTCGCTGACCCGTGCAGCACGATCTTCCTTGGTGAAATTCAAGACGTTCGATTGGACCGGTACGGGGAACGGACAGCGAAGGTCAGGCCTGAATCCGGGTCTACACTTCTGAAGGTTAATGAGGAATAGATCCTCGACGTCGCGCCTATTGCTGGAGTAGGAAACAGAAAGGTATGCCTTGTTGACGTCTTCAATACTGACCGTAGTGCGACGGGCGGCGCGGGCTTCAAGGTAAGCCGCTTTGATCAGATGAGCTGTCAAACGCTTTATACCGAACGTACAGCGGTATAGCTCACGCGCGAGGGCGACAGGATCTGCAGACAGGCGCCCTCCGCTCACCCGAATGCATTCTAGAACATATTCCTCCCAAGCCTTCGAACCGGGAGCGTCGGGCAGCATCACTATAGGCTCGGACAGAAGCCGTTGCTTGTCCTCACTGTTCCTTGTTAGCAATTTGTGACCCAGGCTGTAGTTCGCCACATAAATCATCGGGACCCCAAGCTTGGCCATATTGAGAAGAATATCCGTGACCTGAGCTACACCTTGACCAGTGGTGTGATGCTGCATCTCTTCGAGCATCGTAAGTGATACGCCGTCACGGTTAACCCGACGCCGGCATTCCATTAGCAGCTTCGATATGTTCGCTCTTACACCTACCGCGTCGCCGCCGAGAAAGTCTGCCAGCAGTTGCCTGCCACCAGCCTTACCCTCCGCGCTGGCATACCAGTACGACACTACAGTGTGTGGTTCATGGTAATGGGCGGATGTATAGGGTGCCGGTCCAGGCATCACTTTTGTGAGCGCATTGATGGTCTGGCTCTTCCCAACGCCGGCAAGACCGGTGAGGCATATAGGGAACGCCTCATCCCCAGGGGGGTGATACAGTCGATGCTGATATTGTTGATCGGTGGCGAAATTCTCGACCGAAAAGCTGCGCGCGCGATCAACGCAGTCCTTGATGAAATCCAGAGAAAACTGGTTGGGAAGGAAAATCGTCTTCAAGACCTTAAGCAAACGCTCAGCGGCCAATGCGGGGCTTAATTCCTCAAGACCGGTCACCGGATCAGGCTGCACCGTAACCAAACGCCGGATATCAGCCAGTGTTTCCGGTCCATCAAAGCGCGTGGAAAAGATATTAGTCATGACCTTTCCCCATCAACCGCCGGTGATCAGCGGCGTCGCGCTCGGCCGCTCCGCCCTGCGCAGGACGCCCAAGCTTGCGAGCACCACTGTCCCAAGCTTTGCCTGTTGCTTGAAGAAATCGGGCGTTGCGATCTTGGAGGATCGCTGGCTGCTCCTCACGAAGCTGCGCGTTGCCGCAAAGCCGATTCTCATTGAGCACTTGAAGATCTGACAACGTAATGTCGACGCTGCTGGGGTGGACGCTCGCCGGTTTCACAAAGTCGAGTTCGTATAAGACACCTTCAAGCTCGATCCAAATATGTCTGACGCACATGGTCATTACATAAGCTTTGACAGGTATCTGGCCATTGAGCGCAATCCTGTCAAAAACCTCGGTATCAATTAGCTTCGATGAATTGTACTTTCGGCCATAAAAGAAAACCCCACTTCTTTTGATATGCGCTGGGTGCGGCGTCAGGAATTCTCGAACGGCATAGTCGAAAGTAACCTCCGTTCCCGAATCATAACCAATTCTACTGTAGAACTTATATATATTATCCGGGGTCGGAATGAAGCCTACCTCCAACATCTCAGGCGTCATCCTTTCTTCAGCGTTCGAAGAATGGTTATCGTAAATAACTTGCAAAATATGCCGTTTGCACATTTCCACAAAATTAAGCGAGCTATGAAAATGTGTTGGCTGATCATTATCAGACTTGGTCCGAGGATGTGATGATTCAACCGTCGCTTTCGACTGACCTGAGTGAGTAGGCGTCAACTCAAGCTTGGATAGCCAACTCATCATTTCGTCACGGGCGACTTCTCGTGAACGAATTGGTACGCCCATGGTAGATCCCGGCCCACGGTCGAAGACGATGTTTTGTGGCAGACCAAAAGTTGGCCAGTCCTCTTCTGTGATCGTCAAGCCGAACAACGATGCCAATTTGACTTTGCCAATGGCCGTTGAAAATAGGGCCATCCGATAGGCCTCCATGCTCTCTTTATTTTCGGAGAATCCCAGGGCGACGACCGCTCCAGATAGGCCACACACTCCTCGAACTATACAGGCCGAGTCTAAGGCGGCTCCTTCGAGCAGACCTGATATCTTGCCTTTCGGGTTATAGCCGTCAAACTCAACAAGTTGGTTTACATTGACCAATTGATGAGCAAAGCCTCCAACAAAACCTGACTTTGCCCGAGCCCCGCTGGTACCTCTACGTGCCTTCCTATACGACTTGGCGCTGATTGATTTTCCTAGACAGAAGTCATATTGCCCCCTTGTAGGGAAAGGCTTTGCTTCTGGATGGTAAAACTGGGCTCCCCCTTTTGAGTTTTTCAAAGAAACACACCCAAATTGATGCACAAGCACGTCACCAAATATCTCAGCGTCAGATTTGGTTTTATCATTGTATTTGGTGAACCCTTCCACGATAGAAGCCTGCATTTCGGCCGTAGCAGGAAATCGGGATTTCCGTCCCGACTTAGGAGGCCTGCCCAATACCTTTCCGTCGGCTGACTGCTCCCTTTCGCCCCCCCCACTAAGGTGGAACTTGGGCATCAGCGCCCATTTCGTGCGACCGAACACCAGATAGGCAAAAAACCAGACCCGCAACCGGCCAGCGTTCTGAGGAGGTGACTGATTTTTGGCATGGGCGTTGATGATCGATTCGGGCTTGTCGTCTGAGAGGATCTCCTCAGCACGGTCTATCAAATCCGCTATTGAGAGGTAACGCTTGTTGACCGTTTCATCATAGCTTTTCGTTGGTCTGACTCGACGTCGTTCCAAGTGATCTATCGAAATGCCGCTAATCTCCTGGAGCCAGGGAGGAGTGGCGTCCCTGCCGCATTCCACGAGATTTCCATTAGTGAGCGCGTACTCAAATTCTGGACGGGACAAAGTCATCAATTGGACGGAAGCACCTTCGGCATCAAAAAACACCAGCCGTGCCCGATTCGCCCTGCCGTCACTCGCAAGGAAATAGTATTCGACATCCTTCGTTAGCCCTTTGAATCCTTCAGGTGCTTTCAGCTTGGAGCCAGTGATCATTCGGGCAGTCCGGCATAAAGTGAGCCATATATCTGCAGAACATCCGATGCATCCGTCACCAATGGATGATCGATAAGAATGGGATCAAACAAACTAACTGGTAACTTACGTTCCCATATGTCTTTGTAGATTTTCGTCAGAAAAAGATCACGCCGCCCCCAACGCTTTCCGTACTTTAAGGCAACGGTCGCTACTGGCGCCCCATGACTAACGCAGTCTTCGATTTCGTGTGAGAAGTCCTCAAGAAGATTTGATTCGACACTGATCTCGCGATCATGGTAGCCATACAGAAGATCCAAGTTGCCCACCAGTACTGGATCCAGCATGTCTCTAGAGACCCTCGCAGTCCTGATGCCTGCACTGAGGTAGTACTCCTCTTCTAATGCATGTCGTAAGCGAGCTTTCTCTCGATCTTCTTTCTGTTTCTCCATGCTCTTCAGGTTTCCCCGTGCGACTTCATCAAAATCCAGCGCGCTCAACTTCACTGTCCAGTTAACAGCGTAAGGGGCCGAGCCTTGTGGCTTGAGATAGAGAAGCAGATCGCCCAGGTAGGGGTGGGGAACTCTATGGCGTTCTCCATCACTGTAGGTCAAGACGGCAGTAGCATGTTTGAGCCCAATTTCCTCTGCCACCAATGAGGTTCCTTTCACCGGCAGAAGTTCCAGCCCTGCAGCGAAGGGATGCCCTTGAAGCGGATGAATATCTGGAACTGGGCTGAGCATCTTCTGCTCGTGCAGCTCGAAAACGTCCGGATTATAAAGAGCCAGTTGGGCGAATATCCTTTCAGGTGTAGAAAGGAGGTGAAGTGCTCGGCCAAGTTTTCTGCTATTAAGGCGGCAAACACGAGAGCCCTTGGGCGCCTCACCAGGGACTGCATAAATTCCGGCTGAGTAGTTGTCTCCCCATTTGAAGCGACCTTGTCGACCTACAATGCGGAGTAACGATTTTTGAAGATTCACTTATGTTATCCATCGTCCATTCATTCCATAGCAGGCAGCACATAAAAGTCCTTCCTACAGTGGATGAATAAGTCGTCCAATAGCGCACGGGCACGCCTATGGCTACGCCACGCGCAATTTACTTTTCTCGGAATGAGCGGAGCCGAGCAGGGCTTGACGCCCTACGCGAGGGGATGGACAATGGATTCGTCAGGTGTCGAAAGCTGACTTGTCCTCAGAGGCCCAAGGTCACACTTGGGCCTTTGTCTATCTGGCTCCTGGGTTTTCTATCCAGATTCCATGTTGTTTTCCTCAGGCCTCAGTAATAGGCCGGTAAACTTTCTCGTATTAGCTAGCCGCACTTAGGCTGTTGTCCCTACGTTAATTAGGCAGAATTTTAGCCGATGGTTTGTCGTGCATCTTCGGTTTTCAGCGCTGCCTTTACTAAACGTCACTTAATACCGCATGGTACCGTCGAAAAATGGTAGTTGACAACTAGAATAAACCAGCAAAGTTGCGCCTCCAGAGGCGTATTTCTACTGACATTCCAGTGTTTTCGGTGCTTGGAGGGCCAAAAACCGGCATTCATAGATGCCAAAATATTAAAAATATCGCTGGTAAAAGCCCACGGTTATGTCCCCTGTGGTGTGCGAATAAGCTTCCGTCGTTTTAGATTGAATGGATCCTAATCATGAGGCGCCGACCGCTATAATTTGCCTCTCTGGCCCGGCTTGGAGGCCCCATGAACGCCGCCTCAGGTCAAGAATGGGTGGCTACGCCGTACCCTCGTCTGGACTGGCTGCCCGATGAAACACTGTTCAGTTTGTGCAGCCGGCAGCATCTGGTAATGGGTAACCTAGCCCCTTCGACTACATCCAATGCTGTGTTGGGCCTAACTCAACAATTTATAAAGCATGATATCCCCTGCGGAATAGCGGCATTAGAGCAAACTGGGTTTAAGTACTGTGGGAGCGCAGAGTCAATACTCCTCTATCACACAATATTTCCAATATTTGTTCCATTCCAAAATCAAGTTAAAATTGAAGACGCGATAAGAACCATAAAAGGGAGTCGCATTGACTCACTTAAATATCGACTTGGCCTAATATCAAGTGGGTTTGGAGCTGAGCATCCTTTGAAAGCATGTCCGTATTGTATGCACGAGGATATGAATACCCATGGTGTAGCGTACTGGCATCTCACCCACCAATATCCAGGGGTACTGATTTGTCCGCGCCATCAAGCCTGGCTCATGACATCAACCAAAAGTAGACGTTGGTCGGGTCGGTTTGAGTGGTCGCTGCCTGACGAGGACTTCTTGATTGAACAAGACTCATCCCAGGAACTCTGGTCACGCCCGGCTTTTTTGACCTTGGCGGACAATGTCATCGATCTCGCGTCCGTCGGTCGAATGAGTTCCTTCGATCCTTGCACCGTAGCGGCAACGTATCGAACTGCTGTACTCCAGGGGGACCGGCCTGACTCACTCCTCGACCGCATAAAGCCACTGCGCTGCTTTCATCTGTTTGAATCATTGCCGGCAGACGAGGAAAGCACCGAGTCATTTGTTAATCAGCTGACTCGTACTCCCCGCAGAAGCATTCATCCTCTAAAGCATCTGGTTCTGATTAATTGGCTATTTGATGGCTTACATTCGTTTCTGGAAGCTTACAAAACTGAAGTGGCCATATCATCTCAGAAAGTCGCATGCGCTCCATCGAGACAACCTGTTGAGAGCAGGTCCCTTTCACGCGCCGCGGCTCCGGCCAGAAACACTCCCCGGCCCAAACGACTAAAAGGCCAGCTCAAAGAGGATCTGCTAACAAAACTGGCTAAAGGCGTTTCGAAACAGAAGCTTTGTGAAGAGTTTCAGATCACTGTCTCAACGATCAATAAGCTGTTGCGTGCAAATCCAACGACTTACGCCCTAGCTCTTGAAGCTAAGCACGGCCGCGAGATAGATGAGTACAGAGGGGAGTGGCAACACCTGCATAGTTTGTACCCCGAACTGGGAGTTCAGGCGTTGAGGAGCAAAATGCCTTCTCTCTACGCCTGGCTTTACAGAAATGACAAAGCCTGGCTGATGGCCGAAGTGCATACCTTCACTAAACCTGCTCGGATGAACAATCATCCCGTTGACTGGGAGGCCAGGGATTATCGGTTACTGAGCATGATACAAACAGCGTGTAGGTCGGTCTCTGCCCTGCGACAGGACCCGGTTACAAAGGGCGAGCTGTACGCCATGGTCCCAATGCTCTCGTCGTGCTTGGAAAATCGGGACCGATACGCCATGTCCAGGGCGTACTTGTCCACCGTACTGGGACATATCAGCGTCGACAGATCCCTTCAACTACGAAACAGTAGAGCCAGCCGAACCTCTGCAACCTCGCAACCAGGCTAGAGACACGCAGAAGGTTAAGCGATATGAGTGACATTGCGATCCTAGGATTTGCCTTTTCACGCCCGACAGAGTGCTGGAACTACCCTTACCGCGGCTATGAGCTCAGGCGCCAACAAATATTGAAGCAGGCTATTCACACCCCGGGAAACCACCCATACGTTGAGAAGTGGCTCGTCTCTCCAATACTCGCACTCAACCGACGCAGCCCGTGCAGCCTGTTAGCCAACGCTGATGGTTACCCTGAGGTTCGAAACGTGCTACTAAGGATCGAACACGGCATCTACATGTGATCAGGTCTGGATTCCTTGCGCCGCACCGCTAAGGGGACGGCGCAGAATCTACTGCCGTCGGTAGATACCTGGCGGCGGATACCCGACACGTTTGGGTTGGGGTTGAGGACCTTTCCTCTTTGGTCGCTCAAAATTACAGCAGGGATAACTCACGGGGCGCCAATCCCACCCCCCCCAATTTTCCTTAGCTGGATATGGGCAACACCAAACTCCCACACCTAAGTCGTAAACTTCCTCAACGAAATGTGTTGATTCCTGGCTGCCTGCCTCATATGTCGACCACAAAGACTCAATTGGGCGAAGTTCGTCCCCGTATGCTTTCACATCACTGACAAATTCAGCGAACGTTTCATAAGTTTCGACTATAGCTTGGAAGATAAAATCAGTAGATCGCGTAGGTGGAAGGCGATTTTCAGACCTGCTATTTCTGACGACTCTCAGCCGCCTCTCAAATATATCCCCCAACGACGTGTTACATGCTGAGTTCCAGATTTTATGCTCGAAGGTTTCGTCTAGATGAATTTTTTCTTTCAATACAGCTAGAACCGCTTCCTCTGAAAGGTGATGAGTGAACAACAGAATACTCGTAAAAATTTGAGATTTTTTTAGCTCTAAAGGATCTGTGTTCATCGTCGCAGGGCAGTCTTTTAAATGTCTTCCCTGACAGGTCTTCCACATCCCCCCCAGATCATGGCCGCTATGGGAAAACTGCTTTTCACAGACGGGACAGTGTTTGACCAGCGTTACATTGTGCTCAGCGCAGACCTTTAGGTCAGAGCAGTGGGCACGCCGCCAAAAAGAAAATCCTAAGCGTTTAACATCCTCATCAACGCAAATTGGACAGAATCCCGATAGAACTCTATTTGAATAGAAAAACCTTGACCAAACTAAATATTCTTTGGCTGAGTAGGAAATATCTTGGATATTCTTAAAAACGGCCGTGATCGGATAGTCAGTATGCTTATGAAGCATCATATTCAAGCCGTAACAACCTGCCCATCCCAACAGTTCGGTAATTTTCAATATATCCGTACTTACGGGGCCGTACTTTGGGAACTCTCGAAAAGCCTCCTCGGAGGACTGTTTACCTTTAATAAATAGAGTTCTTTCCACGAAGGAACGCACGGTTTCCTCGGGCTGAATCGCTAGAATCATTTCAGGCTTTTAAACCATGAGCTGCGCCCAGAGCAGGGAGGCGCGGTGAGGAGAGCTGTCGCTGGCAAGCCAACCAGAGGAACCGGTGGACACCAGCGACAGTTTTTATTTAGTTGCGACAGTTTTTATTTCGTAGGACCAGGGGGTTTTTCACCTGTGGATAACTTATTCCACAGTGACCGACTTCGCCAGGTTGCGCGGCTGGTCAACGTCGGTGCCCTTGAGTACGGCAACGTAGTACGACAGCAGTTGCAGCGGGATGGTGTAGAGAATCGGCGACAGGATGTCGTGGATGTGCGGCATGTGCACAACGTGAGTGCCTTCACCGTTGGTCATGCCGGCCTTCTCGTCAGCGAAGACGATCAACTGGCCACCGCGGGCGCGGACTTCCTGAAGGTTGGACTTCAGCTTCTCCAGCAGTTCGTTGTTCGGCGCCACGGTCACCACTGGCATGTCGTTATCCACAAGCGCCAACGGGCCATGTTTCAGCTCGCCAGCCGGATAGGCTTCAGCGTGGATGTAGGAGATTTCCTTGAGCTTGAGTGCCCCTTCCATCGCCACCGGGAACTGCGCGCCACGGCCGAGAAACAGCGTGTGGTGTTTCTCGGCGAACAGCTCGGAGATTTTTTCCACGGTGCCGTCCATGGCCAGCGCCTCGCCCAAACGGGTCGGCAAACGACGCAACTCTTCGACCAACGTCGCTTCGACACCTTTGGCCAAGGTGCCACGAACCTGGCCCAGGGAAAGTGTCAGCAACAGCAGGCCAACCAATTGCGTGGTGAAGGCTTTGGTCGAAGCCACACCGATTTCGCGACCGGCCTGGGTCAACAGGGTCAGATCGGATTCGCGCACCAGGGAGCTGATGCCGACGTTGCAGATCGCAAGGCTGGCCAGGAAGCCCAGTTCCTTGGCGTTGCGCAGCGCGGCCAGGGTGTCGGCGGTTTCGCCGGACTGAGAAATGGTCACGAACAAGGTGTCCGGCTGCACCACCACCTTGCGGTAGCGGAATTCGCTGGCGACTTCGACCTGGCAAGGAATGCCGGCCAACTCTTCGAGCCAGTAACGCGCGACCATGCCGGCGTGGTAACTGGTGCCACACGCGACGATCTGTACGTTACGCACTTTGGCGAACAGTTCGGCAGCCTGTGGGCCGAATGCCTGTACCAGTACCTGGTTCTGGCTCAGGCGACCTTCCAGGGTGCGCTGCACCACGGACGGTTGCTCGTGGATTTCCTTGAGCATGAAGTGGCGGAACTCGCCCTTTTCAGCGGCTTCGGCGCCATCGCGATATTGCACGGCTTCGCGTTCGACGACCTTGCCGTCAACGTCCCAGATCTGCACGCTGTCGCGGCGGATTTCAGCGATATCGCCTTCTTCCAGATACATGAAACGGTCAGTAACCTGACGCAGGGCCAACTGGTCGGACGCCAGGAAGTTTTCCCCCAGGCCCAGGCCGATCACCAGCGGGCTGCCGCTGCGGGCTGCAACCAGGCGATCCGGTTGCTGCGCGCTGATCACTGCCAGGCCGTAAGCACCGTGCAACTCTTTGACGGTCGCCTTGAGGGCGACGGTCAGATCGCGCAGATCCTTGAGTTTGTGGTTCAGCAGGTGGGAGATGACTTCAGTGTCGGTGTCCGAGGTGAACACATAGCCCAAGGCTTTGAGTTGTTCACGCAGGGCTTCGTGGTTTTCGATGATGCCGTTGTGCACCACCGCCAGGTCGCCGGAGAAATGCGGGTGGGCATTACGCTCGCACGGCGCACCGTGGGTGGCCCAGCGCGTGTGGGCAATGCCCAGGCGACCGACCAGCGGCTCGGTGGTCAACGCCTGCTCCAGCTCACTGACCTTGCCCGGACGACGCACGCGCTCGAGTTTTTCATCGTTGGTGTAGACCGCCACGCCAGCGCTGTCATACCCACGGTATTCGAGGCGTTTCAGGCCTTCGACGAGGATGGCGGTGATGTTACGTTCTGCGACTGCGCCGACAATTCCACACATGCTATTTCTCCTGACTGACAGCCGCGCAAATCAAAGTGATGCCGCGGGCCTGAATCTGATCGCGAGCCTCAAGGGGCAGGCGTTCATCGGTAATAATGGTATGGACACTGCTCCATGGCAGCTCCAGGTTTGGAATCTTGCGGCCGATCTTGTCAGCCTCCACCATCACGACTACTTCGCGGGCGACTTCAGCCATGACCCGGCTCAGCCCGAGCAGCTCGTTGAAGGTGGTTGTACCGCGAACCAGATCGATGCCATCAGCGCCGATAAACAGCTGGTCGAAGTCGTAGGAGCGCAGTACCTGCTCGGCAACCTGCCCCTGAAAGGACTCGGAATGCGGGTCCCAGGTGCCACCGGTCATCAACAGCACCGGTTCGTGCTCAAGTTCGCTCAGGGCATTGGCGACATGCAGCGAGTTGGTCATCACCACCAGACCGGGTTGCTGTCCGAGTTCCGGGATCATGGAAGCGGTGGTACTGCCACTGTCGATAATGATGCGCGCATGCTCGCGAATTCGCGCGACGGCGGCGCGGGCGATGGCTTGTTTGTATTTGGAAACCGGCTGACCAATGTCGGCCACCAGTTCCTGAGGCAGGGTGATCGCCCCGCCGTAACGACGCAACAACAGGCCATTGCTTTCAAGTGCCGCCAGATCCTTGCGAATCGTAACTTCCGACGTTTCGAAGCGCTTGGCCAACTCATCCACACTGACTTCGCCCTGCTGATTGAGCAAGGCGAGGATGTTGTGACGACGCTGAGGTGTGTTGCGCTTTGACATGAGCTGGTAAGTTTCGTTTCGAAAGATAGCGGAAGCAATCAAAACCTATCAGCGAAACTTCGTCAAGCACCATGCGATAAAAAGAGCTGTGGATAACCCTGTGTAGGAGCGAGCTCGCTCGCGATGGACTTAAGGGCGCTGCTTTTATTCAGACTGACCTCGTCATCATTGACGTCCATCGCGAGCAAGCTCGCTCCTACAAGGGAGTTGTGGATAACTCAGCCCTTCTTGATCTTCTCCGGCCGCTTCCAGCCGTCGATGTTCTTCTGACGAGCACGCCCGATGGCCAACTGGGATTTATCCACAGTCGAAGTAATGGTCGAGCCAGCCGCCGTGGTCGCACCGGCCAGGATATCCACAGGCGCTACCAACGAGTTGTTGGAACCAATGAACACATCTTCGCCCAACACGGTTTTCCACTTGTTGGCGCCGTCGTAGTTGCAAGTGATGGTGCCGGCACCAATGTTGGTGCGCGCCCCGACTTCGGCATCGCCCAGGTAAGTCAGATGACCGGCCTTGGCACCTTCGCCCAGGTGAGCATTTTTCAACTCGACGAAGTTACCCACATGCGCCCGGGCTTCCAGCACGGTACCTGGACGCAGACGCGCAAACGGGCCGGCATCGCTGCCTTCACCCAGAATGGCACCTTCGATATGACTGTTGGCCTTGATGACCACGCCTTTGCGCAGGGTGCTGTCCTTGATCACGCAGTTCGGGCCGATCACCACGTCATCTTCAATGACCACCTTGCCTTCAAGGATCACGTTGATGTCGATCAGCACGTCGCGCCCGACCGTCACTACGCCACGAACATCGAAACGAGCCGGGTCGCGCAGCGTCACACCTTGAGCCATCAAACGACGACCGGCGCGCAATTGATAATGCCGCTCAAGTTCGGAAAGCTGCTTGCGGTCATTGGCGCCCTGCACTTCCATGGCGTCGTGCGGTTGCTCGGTGGCCACCACCAGACCATCGCTCACTGCCATGGCAATGATGTCGGTCAGGTAGTACTCGCCCTGGGCGTTGTTGTTGGAGAGACGGCTCATCCAGTCGCCGAGCCGGGCAAAAGGCAGCGCCAGAATGCCGGTATTGCCTTCGGTGATCTGGCGTTGGGCTTCATCGGCATCTTTCTGCTCGACAATGGCGGCAACCTTGCCAGCGCCATCACGAACGATGCGGCCGTAACCGGTCGGATCGTCCAGTTCGACGGTCAGCAGTCCCAATTGCTCTGGACCCACCTGCTTGAGCAGGCGCTGCAGTGTTTCGACCTCAATCAACGGCACATCACCGTAGAGCACCAGCACGGTGTCGGACTGAATGAACGGAACGGCTTGAGCAACGGCGTGGCCGGTACCCAACTGTTTATCCTGCAGGACGAAGTTCAGGTCATCCGCCGCCAGGCGTTCGCGCACCGCATCGGCACCATGACCGATCACGACGTGAATGCGCTGTGGATCAAGTTGCCGGGCGCTGTGGATAACATGGCCGAGCATGGAGTTGCCGGCAATCGGGTGCAAAACTTTCGGCAAAGCAGAACGCATACGCGTGCCTTGGCCAGCAGCGAGAATAACGATTTCAAGAGACATGACTGGCTACCAATCCTGGGTGGTCAGCGGCTGCGACCGGGTTGTAAAAATCGGAAAAGAAAAAAGGGTAGCCGAGGCTACCCTTTTTAATCAATCACACAACAAGTGCAGCCTTAGTGGCCGAACTTCTTGCGGATCTGCTGGACGGTGCGCAGCTGAGCTGCAGCCTCGGCCAGACGTGCGGCAGCAGAACCGTAATCGAATTCTGCGCCACGTTCATGCAAGGCCTTCTCGGCTGCCTTAACGGCTTCCTGAGCGGAGGCTTCATCCAGGTCGGCAGCACGTTGCACGGTGTCGGCAAGAACCTTGACCATGTTCGGCTGAACCTCGAGGAAACCACCGGAGATGTAATACACCTCCTCTTCCCCGCCCTGCTTGACCAGGCGGATCGGACCTGGCTTCAGATTAGTGATCAGCGGCGCGTGACCCAGAGCGATACCAAGATCACCCAGTGCACCGTGCGCAATCACCATCTCGACCAGACCGGAAAAGATTTCTCCTTCCGCGCTGACGATATCGCAATGGACTGTCATAGCCATCTGATTGCCTCAACCTAAATTAGCGCCCGTTGCCGGGCGCCGGGATTACAGTTTCTTGGCTTTCTCGATCGCTTCTTCGATGCCGCCAACCATGTAGAACGCTTGTTCTGGCAGGTGGTCGTAGTCACCGTTGAGGATGCCTTTGAAGCCAGCAATGGTGTCTTTCAGGGAAACGTATTTACCCGATGCACCGGTGAAGACTTCAGCCACGAAGAACGGCTGCGACAAGAAGCGCTGGATCTTACGAGCACGGTTTACCAACTGCTTGTCGGCTTCCGACAGCTCGTCCATACCCAGGATCGCAATGATGTCCTTCAGTTCTTTGTAACGCTGCAGAACGTACTGAACGCCGCGAGCGGTGTCGTAGTGGTCCTGGCCGATTACGTTCGGGTCCAGCTGGCGCGAAGTCGAGTCGAGTGGATCGACCGCTGGGTAGATACCCAGGGAAGCGATGTCACGGGACAGAACGACGGTAGCGTCCAAGTGGGCGAAGGTGGTCGCTGGCGATGGGTCGGTCAAGTCATCCGCAGGTACGTATACCGCTTGGATCGAAGTGATCGAACCTTCCTTGGTCGAAGTGATACGTTCTTGCAGAACGCCCATCTCTTCAGCCAGGGTCGGCTGGTAACCTACTGCCGAAGGCATACGGCCCAGCAGTGCGGATACTTCAGTACCGGCCAGGGTGTAACGATAGATGTTGTCGACGAACAGCAGAACGTCGTTACCTTCGTCACGGAACTTCTCGGCCATGGTCAGGCCGGTCAGTGCTACGCGCAGACGGTTACCCGGCGGCTCGTTCATCTGACCGTAAACCAGTGCCACTTTGTCCAGAACGTTGGAGTCCTTCATCTCGTGGTAGAAGTCGTTACCCTCACGAGTACGCTCACCCACACCGGCGAACACGGAATAACCGCTGTGCTCGATGGCGATGTTACGGATCAGTTCCATCATGTTTACGGTTTTGCCTACACCGGCACCACCGAACAGACCGACTTTACCGCCTTTGGCGAACGGGCAAACCAGGTCGATAACCTTGATGCCGGTTTCCAGCAGGTCGTTGCCGCCTGCTTGTTCAGCGAACGAAGGCGCTGGACGGTGAATGCCCCAACGCTCTTCAGTGGCGATAGGGCCAGCTTCGTCGATCGGGTTGCCCAGAACGTCCATGATCCGGCCCAGAGTCGCTTTACCGACCGGTACGGAGATGGCTGCGCCAGAGTCGGTAACTTCCAGACCGCGCTTCAGGCCTTCGGTGGAACCCATCGCAATGGTACGAACCACGCCGTCGCCCAGCTGCTGCTGAACTTCCAGAGTGGTCCCGGCCGCGCTTTGTACTGTCAGCGCGTTGTAGATGCTCGGTACGCTGTCGCGTGGAAATTCCACGTCGATAACGGCGCCGATGATTTGAACGATACGTCCGCTACTCATAGCTGGATCCTCTGAATATTTGAACCGTTAAACCGCGGCAGCGCCGCCGACGATTTCCGAGATCTCTTGGGTGATCGCAGCCTGACGCGCCTTGTTGTAGACCAGCTGCAAATCGCTGATCAAATCACCGGCGTTGTCGGTAGCGTTCTTCATCGCGATCATCCGCGCAGCTTGTTCAGCCGCGTTGTTCTCGACCACCGCCTGGTAGACCTGCGACTCCACGTAACGGACCATCAAGCCGTCGAGCAGCTCCTTGGCATCCGGTTCGTAGAGATAGTCCCAGTGGTGCTTGAGGTCTTGATCCGGGGTTGCCACCAATGGAATCAACTGCTCCACGGTAGGCTGTTGCGTCATGGTGTTGATGAACTTGTTGGACACCACGGACAGGCGGTCAATACGGCCGTCCAGGTAGGCATCCAGCATCACCTTGACGCTGCCGATCAGATCATTGATCGACGGCTCTTCACCCAGGTGGCTGATAGCTGCAACGACGTTACCGCCGAAGTTGCGGAAAAAGGCCGCACCCTTGCTACCAACGACACACAGATCGATCTCGACGCCGTTTTCGCGGTTTACCGCCATGTCCTTGACCAGGGCCTTGAACAGGTTGGTGTTCAAGCCGCCGCACAGACCACGGTCACTGCTCACTACGACATAACCAACACGCTTGATTTCGCGGTCGATCATGAACGGGTGGCGGTATTCCGGGTTGGCGTTGGCCAGATGCCCAATTACCTGGCGGATACGCTCCGCATAAGGACGGCTAGCAGCCATGCGCATTTGTGCCTTGCGCATTTTGCTGACCGCCACTTTTTCCATGGCGCTGGTAATCTTTTGCGTGCTTTTGATGCTCGCAATCTTACTGCGAATCTCTTTTGCGCCTGCCATGTAACACCTATCAGGTTAGCAAGCGGGAGCCTTGCGGCTCCCGCTGCGGCTTACCAGGTTTGGGTGGCCTTGAACTTCTCGATACCGGCTTTCATGCCAGCGTCGATTTCGTCATTGAAGTCACCTTTCACGTTGATCTTCGCCATCAAATCGGCGTGATCGCGGTTGAAGAAAGCAATCAGCGCTTGCTCGAAGCTGCCGATCTTGGCGATTTCAACGTCAGTCAGGAACCCACGCTCAGCGGCATACAGCGACAGCGCCATGTCAGCGATCGACATTGGTGCGTATTGCTTCTGCTTCATCAGCTCGGTAACGCGCTGACCATGCTCAAGTTGCTTACGGGTCGCTTCGTCCAGGTCAGAAGCGAACTGGGCGAATGCCGCCAGTTCACGGTACTGAGCCAGAGCGGTACGGATACCACCGGACAGCTTCTTGATGATCTTGGTCTGAGCGGCACCACCCACACGGGATACCGAAACACCGGCGTTCACTGCAGGACGGATGCCCGAGTTGAACATGGCCGATTCCAGGAAGATCTGACCGTCGGTGATGGAAATCACGTTGGTCGGAACGAACGCGGAAACGTCGCCAGCCTGGGTTTCGATGATCGGCAGTGCGGTCAGGGAACCGGTTTTGCCGGTCACTGCGCCGTTGGTGAACTTCTCTACGTATTCTTCCGAAACGCGGGATGCGCGCTCCAGCAGACGGGAGTGGAGATAGAACACGTCGCCTGGGTAAGCTTCACGGCCTGGTGGACGGCGCAGCAGCAGGGAAATCTGGCGGTAAGCCACTGCTTGCTTGGACAGATCGTCATAAACGATCAGCGCGTCTTCACCGCGGTCGCGGAAGAATTCACCCATGGTGCAACCGGAGTACGGTGCCAGGAATTGCAGCGCAGGAGATTCCGAAGCACTGGCAGCCACGATGATCGTGTTGGCCAGGGCGCCGTTTTCTTCCAGCTTGCGAACCACGTTGGCGATGGTCGATTGTTTCTGACCGATTGCTACGTAGACGCAGAAAATGCCGCTGTTCTTCTGGTTGATGATCGCGTCGATCGCCAGAGCGGTTTTACCGATCTGACGGTCACCGATGATCAGCTCACGCTGGCCACGGCCGACAGGGATCATGGCATCGACAGCCTTGTAGCCAGTCTGTACAGGCTGGTCTACCGACTTACGCCAGATCACGCCTGGAGCAACTTTCTCGACCGCGTCGGTCTCGGTGTTGCCCAGTGGACCTTTGCCGTCAACAGGGTTACCCAGTGCGTCGACTACGCGACCCAGCAGTTCCTTACCAACCGGAACTTCCAGGATGCGGCCAGTGCACTTGGCGCTCATGCCTTCAGCCAGAGACTGGTATGCGCCCAATACAACGGCACCTACGGAGTCTTGCTCCAGGTTGAGGGCCATACCGAAGACGCCGCCCGGAAACTCGATCATCTCGCCGTACATTACGTCGGCCAGACCGTGAATCCGCACGATACCGTCAGATACGCTGACGACAGTGCCTTCGTTACGGGCTTGGGAGGTCACATCGAGCTTGTCGATGCGGCCCTTGATAATTTCACTTATTTCGGAAGGATTGAGTTGCTGCATTGCTCTGCTGCCCCTTCAAACTCAAGATTTCAATGCTTCGGCAAGTTTCGCGATTTTGCCGCGAATCGAGCCATCGATAACCAGGTCGCCGGCGCGGATGACGACACCACCAATAAGGGCAGCGTCCTCCGCAACTTGCAGGCGCACTTCCCGGTTGAGTCGTGCACTGAGAACCTTGGCGAGTTTGTCTTGCTGTTCTTGGTTCAATGCAAAAGCACTGGTGACTTCAACGTCTACCGACTTCTCTTGTTCGGCCTTGTACAGGTCGAACAGAGCGGCGATCTCCGGCAACAGCGGGAGACGGTCGTTTTCGGCAACGACGTGGATGAAGTTCTGTGCCTTGGCATCAAACTTGTCGCCGCACACGTCAATAAACGTGGCGGCCTTTTCTGCGCTCGTCAGTCGCGGGGCCTTGAGCACGCGCTGCATGGTGTCGTCTTCCGACACCGCTGCAGCCAGGCCGAGCATGGCTGACCAATTGGCCAGTTGCTGGTGGGCCTGAGCGTGCTCGAAGGCCGCCTTAGCGTAAGGTCGGGCCAACGTGGTCAGTTCTGCCATGATCGCCCTCGCTTAGATTTCAGCAGCCAGTTGGTTAACCAGCTCTGCGTGCGCGTTTTGATCGATTGTGGCACCCAGGATCTTCTCGGCGCCGCCGACTGCCAGCAAGCCCACTTGGGCACGCAGCGCGTCTTTGACACTGTTCAGTTCCTGTTCGATCTCGGCCTGAGCCTGAACCTTCACACGGTCAGCGTCGACACGGGCCTTTTCAACAGCCTCTTCGACAATCTGGTTACCGCGTTTCTTGGCTTGCTCGATGATTTCAGCTGCCTGAGCTTTCGCTTCGCGCAGTTGGTGACCCGCTTTTTCTTGGGCCAACTCCAGGTCGCGAGCTGCACGGCTGGCAGCGTCCAGACCATCAGCGATCTTCTTTTGACGTTCGTGCAGTGCCGCAATGACCGGAGGCCATACGAACTTCATGCAGAACAGTACAAAAATCAGGAACGCAACGGACTGGCCAATCAGGGTCGCATTAATGTTCACGCCAACACCTCGCAGTTACGTTGTCCATCACACCAAATTACCCGGAAGATCCGAGTAATTAGCCAGCGATTTGACCAACGAACGGGTTCGCAAAGGTGAAGAACAGAGCGATACCAACACCGATCATGGTTACGGCGTCGAGCAGACCGGCAACGATGAACATTTTAACTTGCAGCATTGGAACCATTTCTGGCTGACGCGCTGCGCCTTCCAGGAACTTGCCGCCCAGCAGGCCGAAACCAATTGCGGTACCCAGTGCGCCCAGGCCGATCAACAGTGCAACAGCGATAGCGGTTAGACCAACTACAGTTTCCATCTTTCCTCCCGACTTTTACGTCGTATGGTTTAGGTTTTTTAGATTAAAGCGGTAAAACAAATCGTTTCAGATGCCCCGTAAGGAGCACCTTCCCGTTTTACCGGGAAGGACATCAGACTAGTCGAGACTGGCCTTAATGGTTTTCTTCGTGCGCCATCGACAGGTAGACGATGGTCAACATCATGAAGATGAACGCCTGCAGGGTGATGATCAGGATGTGGAACACAGCCCACGCCCACTGCAGAACAACGCCCAGGCCACTAAGCCAGAGCAGACCGCTGCCGAACATCACAGCAATCAGAATGAAGACCAGCTCGCCGGCGTACATGTTGCCGAACAGACGCAGAGCCAGGGAGATCGGCTTGGCGATCAGGGTCACGAATTCCAGCAGGAAGTTCACCGGAATCAGCAGGGCCTGAACGAAGATGTTCTTGCTGCCGAATGGGTGCAGGGTCAGCTCGCCGATGAAGCCGCCGAGGCCCTTGACCTTGATGCTGTAGAAAATGATCAGAGCGAAAACCGAGAACGCCATGCCCAAGGTCGCGTTCGGGTCGGTGGTCGACACGGCGCGGAACGGGATGTGTGCATCGCCGGAGATCCACATGGCTACTTGAGGAATCCAGTCGACCGGTACCAGGTCGACGGCGTTCATCAGGAACACCCAGACGAAGATGGTCAGTGCCAGCGGTGCAATCACCGGGCTACGGCCATGGAAGCTGTCTTTCACGCTGCCATCGACGAATTCGACCAATACTTCAACGAAGTTCTGCAAAGCACCAGGCTGACCGGAAGTCGCTTTCTTGGCCGCCATGCGGAAAAGAAGAACGAAGATCAGACCCAATGCGACCGACCAGCCGAGAGTATCGACGTGGAAAGCCCAGAAGCCCATTTCTTTGGCTTCTGCTGCGGTGTGGGCAAAGCCCCAGCCGCCGGTAGGGTGCTGACCGAAGGTCAGGTTCTGCAAGTGGTGCTGGATATAGCCCGAAGCGGTTGTTTCTGCCATGGTTGCCTCAAACGCCCTAAGGTCTCGAAAGTCTTGTTCTCATCAGCAGGGGAGCGAACCAGCTGACCGACTGAGTCAGCACGAAGGCACCGAATACTGCAATCGGCGCCAGTGGCTTCACACCTGCAAACACCAGTGCAAACAGCACTGCCGTCAAAATCAGTTTGCCTGCCTCGCCGGCATAAAAAGACCGGACGATGGACTGGGCTGCTCGGGCGCCGGAAAACCGAAATGCCCTGTGAGCGAAATAAATATTGGGTAGCAAGGCTATCAGGCCTCCGCAGAGTCCCGAGTACCCGGCAACGACTCCATATCGGTACCAGAGCGCCAAAGCGGCGATCAGCAACACGACAAATTGAGCCATTAACACCGGAAAAACTGCCAGGCGATGGAAGGGCAGGCGGTTTGGCGTGCGGGTTTCCATCACTTTTACTCCCCAATGGTCGGCTGCCGAAATTCAATAACTTGGCATAATTTGTGCCGACAAAATGCGCGCAGAGTATAGGGGCGGTTCTGCCCCTATTCAACTGTCAGGTAGTGATTTCCGACTGCGCGCTACATGAGGAAATGTTTCAGCGGATATGTGCAAGTACGCCTTGAAGCTCATCCAGTGAGTTGTAGCCAATCACCAACTGCCCTTTACCCTTCTTACCGTGGCGGATCTGCACCGCAGAGCCTAGGCGCTCGGCCAGGCGCTGTTCGAGACGGGCGATATCCGGGTCCGGTTTTGCCGCTTCCACAGGCTCCGGTTTACCACTCAACCACTGGCGAACCAGTGCCTCGGTTTGGCGCACGGTCAGACCGCGTGCGACAACATGTCGCGCCCCTTCAACCTGTTGAATTTCCGGCAAACCGAGCAAAGCACGGGCATGACCCATTTCCAGGTCGCCGTGGGACAACATGGTCTTGATGACTTCCGGCAAGGAAATCAGGCGCAACAGGTTGGCCACGGTCACCCGGGACTTGCCCACAGCCTCGGCCACCTGTTGCTGGGTCAGCTGGAACTCCTGCTGCAACCGCTGCAGGGCCACCGCTTCTTCAATCGGGTTCAGGTCTTCGCGCTGAATGTTCTCGATCAGCGCGATGGCGATCGCGGTTTCATCGGGTACATCGCGAACCATCGCCGGGATGGTTTCCTGCCCGGCCTGCTGGCTGGCGCGCCAGCGGCGTTCGCCGGCAATGATTTCAAAGCGGCCGCTGCCGATCGGGCGAACCACGATGGGCTGCATGACGCCCTGGGCCTTGATCGATTGCGCCAGCTCTTCGAGCGCCTGCGGATCCATGTCACGACGCGGCTGGTACTTGCCGCGCTGGAGCAGATCCAGGGGGAGATGTTGCAGCTCACGCTGATCGGCTTGCGCCGCTTGTTCTTCCAGCGAGCTGACAGTCGGACCACTCAACAGAGCATCCAGTCCACGTCCGAGACCTCGTTTCTTGACGGCCATGGGGATTCCTTAAGTTGCCTGAGCAGCGGCGATGCGTGAGTTTTTGCGTTGACGACGAACCATTTCGCCCGCCAATGCCAGGTAGGCAACGGCGCCTCGCGAAGCTTTGTCGTACGCCAGCGCCGGCATGCCGTAGCTTGGCGCTTCGGCCAGACGGATATTGCGCGGAATGACGGTGTCGTAGAGCTGCTCGCCGAAGTGTTCCTTGAGCTGCGCCGAGACATCGTTCATCAGGCTCAGGCGTGGGTCGTACATCGTACGCAGCAGGCCTTCGACCTTGAGATTCGGGTTCAGCAGTTCAGAGATACGCTTGATGTTATCCACAAGGTCGCTCAAGCCTTCGAGTGCGAAGTACTCGCACTGCATGGGGATAATGACCCCGTCAGCGGCAACCAGTGCGTTCAAGGTCAGCATCGACAGCGACGGCGGGCAGTCGATCAGGATGTAATCGTAGTTTTCCCGGATCGGCGCCAGCGCGCTGCGCAGACGGCTTTCCTTCATCTGCATTTCCAGCAGCACCACTTCGGCCGCGGTGAGATCGCGGTTGGCCGGCAACAGCTGGTAACCACCGTGTTCGGAGAAGTGCATGGCCTGGGCCAGATCACATTCTCCGATCAGCAGGTCGTAGACCGAGTTTTCCAGGCCATGTTTATCCACACCGCTACCCATGGTGGCGTTGCCCTGTGGATCAAGATCGATCAACAGCACCCGGCGCTTGGTCGCGACCAGGGATGCTGCGAGGTTGATGCAGGTGGTGGTTTTGCCCACGCCACCCTTTTGGTTCGCAATCGCGAATACCTTAGCCATTCTTGCTTGTGTTCCCAATCATGCCGTGCGGCGCAGTATCAGCAGATGGCGTTGGCCTTGGCAACCAGGTACGGCCAGGGCGTGTTCGCTATCGAGGTGGAAGTCTGCCGGCAATGCTACCAGCTCATCGGCCGGATGAACGCCCTTCATTGCCAGCCAGCGTGTTTCGCTATCGCCGAGGTGGCGCGTCCAGTTACTGAAGTTCTCCATGCTGCTGAACGCCCGGGAAATGATTCCGTTGAAGGGCTGTGCAGGCTGGAAGGCTTCGACGCGACTGTGGATAACTTGCAGGTTATCCAGTTTGAGTTCGAGTTTGACCTGGGTCAGGAAGCGGGTTTTCTTGCCGTTGCTGTCCAGGCAAGTCACTTGCGACTCTGGAAACAGGATGGCCAACGGAATGCCCGGCATACCACCGCCGCTGCCAACGTCCAGCCACCGGCCGTTTTCGACGAACGACATCACGCTCAAACTATCGAGCAAGTGGCGGGAGACCATCTCGTCCGGATCGCGTACCGCGGTCAGGTTGTAAGCCTTGTTCCATTTTATCAACAGGGACAGATAACCCAGCAGCTGCGCGTGCTGGGTTTCTGTCAGCGTGACACCGAGCTGGCGAGCACCTGTGGATAACTCTTCTGCGTGTTGCGGAGTGACCAACGAACTCAAGCGCTTTGCTCCAACTGACGGCCCGCGCCGCGTTTTTTCAAATGAATCATCAACAGCGAAATGGCTGCCGGCGTAACGCCCGGTATACGCGAGGCCTGGCCCAAGGTTTCTGGACGGGTCGCGCCGAGCTTGCTCTGGATCTCCTTGGAGAGACCGGAAATATTCGTGTAATCGATATCCACAGGCAGTTTGGTGTCTTCGCTGGCGCGCAAGCGGGCGATTTCATCCTGTTGACGATCGATGTAACCGGCGTATTTGGTCTTGATTTCGACCTGTTCGGCGACCTGTGGATCGTCTGCCCCGCCACCGGTCACTTCGATCAGACCAGCGTAGTCGATTTCCGGACGGCTCAAGAGATTGAGCAGGTTGTATTCGTGAGTCAGCGGTGTGCCGAATTTTTCGGCAATCGCATCGCCCTGTTCGGTGCCTGGGCGGACCCAGGTACTTTTCAGGCGCTGCTCTTCCAGTTCGATGCTTTCGCGTTTTTTGCAGAAAGCCGCCCAGCGCATGTCATCCACCAGACCCAGTTCGCGACCTTTTTCGGTCAAACGCAGGTCGGCGTTGTCCTCGCGCAGAATCAGGCGGTACTCGGCACGGGAAGTGAACATGCGGTACGGCTCTTGGGTACCGAGGGTGATCAGGTCGTCGACCAGCACGCCGATATAGGCCTCGTCGCGACGCGGGCACCAAGCCTCTTTGCCTTGCGCACGCAGTGCAGCGTTGGTCCCGGCGAGCAAACCCTGGGCACCGGCTTCTTCGTAACCGGTTGTGCCGTTGATTTGCCCGGCGAAGAACAAGCCGCCGATGACTTTGGTCTCCAGGCTGTATTTCAAATCGCGTGGATCGAAGTAGTCGTACTCGATCGCGTAGCCCGGACGCACGATGTGCGCGTTTTCCATGCCGCGGATCGATTGCACGATCTGCAATTGCACGTCGAACGGCAAGCTTGTGGATATCCCGTTCGGATACAGCTCATGGGTGGTCAAACCTTCCGGTTCGATAAACACCTGATGGCTTTCCTTGTCGGCGAAGCGATGGATCTTGTCTTCGATCGACGGGCAATAACGCGGGCCGATCCCTTCGATCTCACCGGCAGCGGAATACATCGGCGAACGGTCGAGGTTCGCGGCAATGATTTCGTGGGTGCGCGCATTCGTGTGGGTAATCCAGCAGCTGACTTGCTTCGGATGCTGCTCTTTTGACCCCATGAACGACATCACCGGGATAGGCGTATCACCCGGTTGCTCGGACATCACCGAGAAATCCACAGACCGACCGTCGATACGTGGCGGAGTACCGGTTTTCAAACGACCCACGCGCAATGGCAGTTCACGCAGACGGTGAGCCAGCGCGATCGATGGCGGATCACCGGCGCGACCGCCGGAAAAATTCTGCAAACCGATGTGGATAAGTCCACCGAGGAACGTACCAGTGGTCAACACCACGGAATCAGCGAAGAAACGCAGGCCCATTTGGGTGACAACACCACGGACTTGTTCCTGCTCGACGATCAGATCGTCAGCGGCCTGTTGAAATATCCACAGGTTCGGCTGGTTCTCCAGGATTTCGCGGACAGCTGCCTTGTACAGAACCCGGTCTGCCTGCGCGCGGGTTGCTCGCACGGCCGGGCCTTTGCGGCTGTTCAACACGCGAAACTGGATACCGCCTTTATCGGTAGCCATGGCCATCGCGCCGCCGAGGGCGTCGATTTCCTTGACCAGGTGGCTTTTGCCGATCCCGCCAATGGCCGGGTTGCAACTCATGGCACCGAGGGTTTCCACGTTATGCGTCAGCAATAGGGTTTTAACCCCCATACGTGCTGAGGCCAGTGCTGCCTCGGTACCGGCATGACCGCCGCCGATGACGATCACTTCAAAACGGGAAGGGAAATCCACCACGCACCTCGTGCCTGCTTAAGTAGGTAATTCAGGAATAGTTTGAGCTCAGGTTTTTGGACCTGGTCGACAAGTATAGGGACTTCGCCCTTCCTAAAGAACCCTTTGCACAAAATTTAACCAGCTGTGGAAAAGTCGGAGTTATAGAAATTAAAAAGAAAGAAATTTATTAAATCTTTGTTTTTATGTTTATTTCTATGCACCTACCTTTCTGTGGATAGATTGCTATAGCCCTTTATTTTCAATGTGTACAGAGATTCAAAACCCTGTGTTCATGTGCCAATGAGGCCCTTGGATAACCGGTTTAAGCCTGTGGATGAAAGGGGTGGTTATCCACAGAGGCGGTTATGTCCAGTTTTCGAGCCCTGTTATCAACTGACCTTAGCCGCGGTTATTCACAGGGCTTAATCCACAGAAAAGTGCCGTTCGCTCGAAATTCGGGTGCAGGAATTCCGCTCAAGCAGACGAAGTCCGCTCGGCACTGGAAGTTTTTTTCAGAAAAGGAGAGAACAGACAGGCACGAATGGCCTGTCTGTGAATAACAGGAGGGCTACTTACCGATACAGAAACTGGAAAAAATCCGCCCCAGCAGGTCATCGGAACTGAAAGCACCGGTGATTTCACCCAGCGACTGCTGAGCCTGGCGCAAATCCTCGGCCAACAACTCGCCAGCACCGGCCAGGGTCAATTGGGCACGGCCATGCTCGAGGGCCGCACTGGCATGACGTAGCGCCTCAAGGTGTCGCCGGCGAGCGCTGAAGCTGCTTTCGGACGTTTGTTCATAGCCCATGCAGGCCTTGAGGTGATCACGCAGCAGCTCCAGCCCGACACCACCCGACTTGGCGCTCAGGCTGATGGTGACATGGCCGTCCTGGCTGACCTCCAGCGCAATGGCTTCGCCCGTAAGATCGGCTTTGTTGCGGATCAGGGTGACTTTCGCGGGATCGGGACGGATTTCGAGAAACTCCGGCCAGAGTGCGAAAGGATCGAGGGCTTCCGGTGCAGTGGCATCAACCACCAACAGTACCCGATCGGCTTCGCCGATAGCTTTCAAGGCACGCTCGACGCCGATTTTTTCCACATGATCATCGGTATCGCGCAGACCGGCGGTATCCACGACGTGCAGCGGCATGCCATCGATGTGGATATGTTCGCGAAGCACGTCACGGGTGGTGCCGGCAATTTCGGTCACGATCGCCGCTTCACGCCCGGCCAGGGCATTGAGCAGGCTGGATTTACCGGCATTCGGACGACCGGCAATGACCACGGTCATACCGTCACGCAGCAAGGCGCCCTGCCCGGCTTCGCGCATGACGGTGGATAACTCGTCGCGCACCTTGTCGAGCATGCTCAGGACGTGGCCATCGGCGAGGAAGTCGATTTCCTCTTCCGGAAAATCGATGGCCGCTTCGACATAGATGCGCAAGCCGATCAATTGCTCGGTGAGGTTATGCACACGTGACGAGAAAGCACCTTGCAGGGAGCGCAATGCGTTTCGCGCAGCCTGGGCAGAACTGGCTTCAATCAGGTCGGCAATGGCTTCGGCCTGGGCGAGGTCCAGTTTGTCGTTGAGGAAGGCGCGCTCACTGAATTCCCCCGGCCGGGCGAGACGGCAACCCAGTTCCAGGCAGCGCTTGAGCAACATATCCAGAACAATCGGACCGCCATGGCCTTGCAGCTCCAGCACATCTTCGCCTGTGAACGAGTTCGGGCCGGGGAAATACAAGGCAATGCCCTGGTCCAGCACCTCGTCGTTTTCACTGAAAAACGGACCGTAGTGGGCAAATCGCGGCTTGAGCTCGCGACCGCTGAAGGCCTTGGCCGCAACGCTGGCCAACGGCCCGGAAATACGCACGATGCCTACACCGCCGCGACCTTGAGCGGTGGCGACGGCTGCGATGGTTTCGCGAGGAACGCTCATAAACCGGTATCCAGACAAAAGTGACAGATAGCAAAACGCCCCACTAGGGGGCGTTTTGAGTGGTTATCCACAGTGTAAATCAGGCAGCTGCTTTAGCGGCCGCTTCGATTTTACGCGTGATGTACCACTGTTGTGCGATGGACAGCACGTTGTTTACAACCCAGTACAGCACCAGACCGGCCGGGAACCACAGGAAGAAGAAGGTGAAGATGATTGGCATCAGCTTCATTACCTTGGCCTGCATCGGATCCGGAGGAGTCGGGTTCAACTGCTGCTGAATGAACATGGTTGCGCCCATGATGATCGGCAGAATGAAGAACGGATCCTTGATCGACAGGTCAGTAATCCACAGCATGAACGGCGCTTGGCGCATTTCAACGCTTTCCAGCAGAACCCAGTACAGCGAGAGGAAAACCGGCATCTGCACGAGGATTGGCAAGCAACCACCCAGCGGATTGATCTTCTCTTTCTTGTACAGTTCCATCATGGCTTGCGACATTTTCTGCCGGTCATCGCCATGTTGCTCTTTCAGCGCGGCCAGTTTCGGCGCCACTGCACGCATGCGCGCCATGGATTTGTAGCTGGCAGCCGACAGCGGGAAGAAGATCCCTTTGATCAGCATGGTCAGGAAGATGATCGACCAGCCCCAGTTACCCACAATGGCGTGGATGTGTTGCAGCAACCAGAAGATCGGTTGGGCGATGAACCACAGAATGCCGTAGTCGACCGTCAGTTCCAGACCTGGGGACAACTCTTTGAGCACGGCCTGGCTTTTCGGACCGGCGTACAGAACAGCGCTGGTCTCGGCCTTGGCACCCGGCGCAACACTCATCGATGGGCCGGTGTAGCCGATGATGTAGTTGCCTTTGCTGTCTTTACGGGTCTGGACGACGTTGTTTTCGCCCTTGGCCGGAATCCATGCGGTCACGAAGTAGTGCTGCAACCAGGCAACCCAACCGCCTGTGACGGTTTCTTTCAGCGGCGCCTTGTCCATGTCCTTCATGGACACTTTCTTGTACGGCTCGGAACTTGTCCACAGGGCGGCGCCCAGGTAAGTCGCGGTGCCGGTAGCCGTAGTCGATGAAGGATCGGCGCTGGCGTCGCGCTTCAACTGGGCGAACATCGCACCATTCCAGGGCTGGGCGCTCTGGTTGTCGACCAGGTAGGAAACGGTTACGTCATACAGGCCGCGTTTCAGGGTGAAACGCTTGATGTAGTTGACGCCGTCTTTGCTGAACTTCAGGTCTACGACCAATTGGTCCTGACCGTCAGCCAGCTGATAAATCTTCTTCTCCGAGGAATAAACCGGACGACCGGCCGGATTTGCATCCGGACCGTTGGTGCCGATCAGACCGCTTTGCGCCAGATAAGTACGTTCGCCGCCGTTATCGAACAGCTGGAACGGAATTTCCGGGTGATCCTGACGACGCGGATACAGCGGCAGGGTCAACTGGGCAACATCGCCACCTTGTGGGTCGACAGCCAGGTCCAGTACATCCGTTTTGATCTGGATGAGGTCCTTGCTCACAGCCACCGGCGTTTCGGCAGGTGCGCTGGTGTCGCTTGCAGCACGTGGAATGTCGTCACTGGCAGAAGCGTTGGAGCCAGATGCCGTATCCGGCAGGCCCGATGCAGTCGTATTGGTGGCAACATTCTGAGTCGGCAGGGCAGCCTGGCCATAGTCCTGGTTCCATTTAAGAACCATAACGTAGGACACGATTGCCAGGGCGACGATCAGGATCGTGCGTTTGATATCCATGATTACTCGGCCATCGAAGAAGAACGGGAGGTAGGGATAGGTGGAACCGGGTCATAACCACCGGGATTCCACGGATGACAGCGACCTAAACGACGAAAGGTCAGCCAGCCACCGCGAAGAAGGCCATGATTTTCGATGGCTTCTAACGCGTAGCAGGAACAACTGGGGTAGAAACGACAGTGACTGGCCATCATGGGACTAATGGCATAGCGATAAAACTGGATCGGAACGAGTGCCAGTTTACGCATCTGGACTGTCTACCCCTACAGTTTCGGTTTTGACTGCTGGTACTGGCGAACTGCGAGCCAGTCGTTTCCAGAGTTTGCCGAAATGCTGAATCAATTTGGGGTTTTCTACGTCGCCCAAACCTTTGCGCGCGACGATAACAATGTCCCAGCCGACCAGAGAATCCTGGTTCAGGCGAAACGATTCGCGCATCAGACGTTTGAGGCGATTGCGCTCGACGGAGAGCTTTACGCTCTTTTTCCCGATTACCAACCCGAGACGGGGGTGATCAAGATCGTTGTTGCGCGCAAGGAGCAGGAGATTTTTCCCCGGAACCTTGCCGGTAGGGGAGTCAAAGACTGCCTTGAATTGCCGGGGGGTAAGCAGACGCTTTTCCCGACTGAAGTCCTGACTCACCTCCAGTGCCGGATTATCAAACTGCCAGACGCGCACGACCTTTGGCGCGACGACGCGACAGGACGGCACGACCGTTCTTGGTAGCCATGCGAGCACGGAAACCGTGGGTACGAGCGCGTTTGATAGTGCTTGGTTGGAAAGTACGTTTCATTGTCGTGTTACCTGGTTCGTCCACAACGGGCCGGAATGGCCCCCGTTTTAAGAGACCGGGGATTCTAGAGAAAGCAAGCCTTCAGGTCAATTTCCAACCAACGTTTCCTTATAAATAGATCTCCAGAGGTTTTTCAGCACTTGCACCTTGCGTAGATATAAAAATAAGAAAGGAAAGTATTTAAAGCTTTTCTGTAAAGCTTATAAAAGCTAGGCTCGCCATCTTCTGTGGATAACTCGATTCAGCCCTTGTTTTACCTGCTGTACAGAGAATGACAACTACGGTGGAAAACAGTGTTCAGCCTGTGCTGCGCTGTCGGATAACCTGTGTGTGAAAGGTCGCTTTATCCACAGGCCGGTTATCCACCGAGTTTCGCCCCCACTTGTGCAGTGACCTTAACCCCGGTTATCCACAGAGCTTATGCACAGACCACTGGTCGCCTTTTTTGCGTATGAAACGGTGATTCTTCTTGGTCGATGAACCACCTTCGTGTGGATAAGTCGGCGTCTGGTCGCTACAATGGCCGCTTGTTTTTGCCTCACCGGCTTTCAACTTAGGGGATATCCGTGTCAGTGGAACTTTGGCAGCAGTGCGTGGAGCTTCTGCGCGATGAGCTGCCTGCCCAACAATTCAACACTTGGATCCGTCCACTACAGGTCGAAGCCGAAGGCGACGAGTTGCGTGTGTATGCACCCAATCGTTTTGTTCTGGACTGGGTCAACGAAAAGTACCTGGGGCGTGTTCTCGAATTGCTCGATGAGCACGGCAATGGCATGGCGCCTGCGCTTTCCTTATTAATAGGCAGCAAACGCAGTTCGGCACCCCGTGCCGCGCCAAACGCTCCCCTGGCTGCTGCGGCTTCCCAGGCCCAGGCTGCTCAAGCACCCGTCAGTCCGCCGCCGGCACCTGCCGCCGTGTCGACCAAGCGTGCGACGCAAAAAGTGGCTGAAGTCTCCGAGGAAGAACCTTCCCGTGACAGCTTCGACCCGATGGCCGGAGCCAGTTCGCAACAGGCACCTGTGCGCGCCGAGCAACGTACCGTGCAGGTCGAAGGTGCGCTCAAGCACACCAGTTACCTGAACCGCACCTTTACCTTCGAGAATTTCGTTGAAGGTAAATCCAACCAGCTGGCGCGCGCCGCCGCCTGGCAGGTGGCAGACAACCCCAAGCACGGTTACAACCCACTCTTCCTTTATGGTGGTGTCGGCCTGGGTAAAACCCACTTGATGCACGCTGTGGGTAACCATCTATTAAAGAAGAACCCGAATGCCAAGGTGGTGTACCTGCATTCCGAGCGTTTCGTGGCGGACATGGTCAAGGCCCTGCAACTGAACGCGATCAACGAGTTCAAACGCTTCTACCGTTCGGTGGATGCGTTGCTGATCGATGACATTCAGTTCTTCGCCCGCAAGGAGCGTTCCCAGGAAGAGTTTTTCCACACCTTCAACGCCTTGCTCGAAGGTGGGCAGCAGGTCATTCTCACCAGTGACCGCTACCCGAAGGAAATCGAAGGCCTTGAAGAACGCCTCAAATCCCGTTTTGGCTGGGGCCTGACCGTAGCGGTCGAGCCGCCGGAGCTGGAAACCCGCGTGGCGATCCTGATGAAGAAGGCCGATCAGGCCAAAGTCGAGTTGCCTCACGACGCCGCGTTCTTCATTGCCCAACGCATTCGCTCCAACGTCCGTGAGCTGGAAGGCGCGCTCAAGCGCGTGATCGCCCACTCGCACTTCATGGGCCGCGATATCACCATCGAGCTGATTCGCGAATCCCTTAAGGACTTGTTGGCGTTGCAGGATAAACTGGTCTCTGTGGATAACATTCAGCGCACTGTCGCCGAGTACTACAAGATCAAGATCTCCGACTTGCTGTCCAAACGCCGTTCGCGTTCGGTCGCTCGTCCGCGTCAGGTCGCCATGGCGTTGTCCAAGGAACTGACCAACCACAGCCTGCCGGAAATCGGCGATGTGTTTGGCGGCCGCGACCATACGACGGTCTTGCACGCGTGCCGCAAGATCAACGAACTTAAGGAATCCGACGCGGACATCCGCGAGGACTACAAGAACCTGCTGCGTACACTGACCACTTGATGAACACCAGCGCAGCTAATTAAGGCAAGGGACTAGACCATGCATTTCACCATTCAACGCGAAGCCCTGTTGAAACCCCTGCAACTGGTCGCAGGCGTCGTCGAACGCCGACAGACCTTGCCGGTACTTTCCAACGTGCTGCTGGTTGTCGAAGGCCAGCAATTGTCGCTGACCGGTACCGACCTGGAAGTCGAGCTGGTCGGTCGTGTTCAACTCGAAGAGCCGGCGGATCCGGGCTCCATCACCGTGCCGGCGCGCAAGCTGATGGACATCTGCAAAAGCCTGCCGAACGATGCGCTGATCGACATCAAGGTCGACGAGCAGAAGCTTGTGGTCAAGGCTGGCCGTAGCCGCTTCACCCTGTCGACACTGCCGGCCAACGACTTCCCTACCGTTGAAGAAGGCCCGGGTTCGCTGACCTGCAGCCTGGAGCAAAGCAAGCTGCGTCGTCTGATCGAACGCACCAGCTTCGCCATGGCCCAGCAGGACGTGCGTTACTACCTCAACGGCATGCTGCTGGAAGTTTCCGCGGGTGTGATCCGCGCGGTAGCCACCGACGGCCACCGTCTGGCCATGTGCTCGATGCAGGCCGACATCGGCCAGCCGGATCGTCACCAGGTCATCGTGCCGCGCAAAGGTATCCTCGAACTGGCTCGCCTGCTCACCGAGCCGGACGGCAATGTCAGCATCGTGCTGGGTCAGCATCACATCCGCGCCACCACCGGTGAGTTCACCTTCACCTCGAAGCTGGTTGACGGAAAATTCCCGGACTACGAGCGAGTTCTGCCTAAGGGTGGCGACAAGCTGGTTCTTGGTGATCGTCAGGCTCTGCGCGAAGCGTTCAGCCGTACCGCCATTCTGTCCAACGAGAAGTACCGTGGTATCCGTCTGCAACTGGCCAGCGGTCAGCTGAAGATCCAGGCGAACAACCCGGAGCAGGAAGAAGCGGAAGAAGAAGTGGGCGTTGAATACAACGGCGGCTCTCTGGAAATCGGCTTCAACGTGAGCTACCTGCTCGACGTACTGGGCGTGATGACCACCGAGCAGGTTCGTCTGATCCTGTCCGACTCCAACAGCAGCGCGCTGGTGCAGGAATCGGATAACGACGACTCGGCCTACGTTGTCATGCCGATGCGTCTGTAATCATGTTCAGCAGAAGCTAGATGTCCTTAAGTCGCGTCTCGGTCACCGCGGTGCGCAATCTGCACCCGGTGACCTTCTCCCCCTCCCCCCGCATCAATATTCTTTACGGCGCCAACGGCAGCGGCAAAACCAGTGTTCTGGAAGCCATCCATCTGCTGGGGCTTGCCCGTTCGTTTCGCAGCACCCGTCTGTTGCCGGTCATTCAATACGAACAGCTTGCCTGTACGGTATTTGGCCAGGTTGAACTGGCGGAGGGCGGGCATAGCGCCTTGGGTATTTCCCGGGATCGCCAAGGGGAATTCCAGATCCGTATCGATGGGCAGAACGCTCGCAGCGCCGCGCAACTGGCCGAGATCTTGCCACTGCAACTGATCAATCCGGATAGCTTTCGATTGCTGGAAGGCGCGCCGAAGATTCGCCGACAGTTTCTCGACTGGGGTGTGTTCCACGTGGAACCGCGCTTCATGTCAACCTGGCAGCGCTTGCAGAAGGCCCTGCGCCAGAGAAACTCTTGGCTGCGGCATGGTACACTTGACGCCGTTTCGCAAGCGGTTTGGGACAGGGAACTGTGCCAGGCCAGCGCTGAAATCGATGAATACCGCCGCGCTTATATCAAAGCCTTGAAACCAGTCTTTGAACAAACCTTGAGCGAACTGGTTGAGCTTGAAGGCTTGACGCTCAGCTATTACCGCGGCTGGGACAAGGACCGTGAACTGAGTGCTGTGCTCGCCGGGTCTCTTCAGCGGGACCAGCAAATGGGACATACCCAGGCCGGACCACAACGCGCTGATTTGCGGCTCAGACTGGGCGCGCACAACGCCGCGGACATCTTGTCCCGAGGCCAGCAGAAGTTGGTGGTTTGCGCATTACGGATTGCCCAAGGGCACTTGGTCAGCCAGGCTCGACGCGGTCAGTGTATTTATCTGGTGGATGACTTGCCGTCCGAACTGGACGAGCACCACCGTCGCGCCCTTTGCCGCTTGTTGGAAGACTTACGCTGCCAGGTATTTATCACCTGTGTAGATCACGAATTATTGAGGGAAGGCTGGCAGACGGAAACGCCAGTCGCTCTGTTCCACGTGGAACAGGGCCGTATCACCCAGACCCACGACCATCGGGAGTGAAGGCATTGAGCGAAGAAAATACGTACGACTCAACGAGCATTAAAGTGCTGAAAGGCCTGGATGCCGTACGCAAACGTCCCGGTATGTATATTGGCGACACCGACGATGGCAGCGGTCTGCACCACATGGTGTTCGAGGTGGTCGACAACTCGATCGACGAAGCGCTCGCCGGCTACTGCGACGACATCAGCATCATCATCCACCCGGATGAGTCCATCACCGTTCGCGACAACGGCCGTGGCATCCCGGTAGACGTACACAAGGAAGAAGGCGTTTCGGCAGCCGAGGTCATCATGACCGTGCTGCACGCCGGCGGTAAATTCGACGACAACTCCTACAAGGTTTCCGGCGGTCTGCACGGTGTGGGTGTGTCGGTAGTTAACGCCCTGTCGGAAGAGCTGGTCCTGACCGTTCGCCGTAGCGGCAAGATCTGGGAACAGACTTACGTCCACGGTGTTCCGCAAGAGCCGATGAAAATCGTTGGCGACAGTGAAACCACCGGTACACAGATCCACTTCAAGGCTTCCAGCGAAACCTTCAAGAACATCCACTTCAGCTGGGACATCCTGGCCAAGCGGATTCGTGAACTGTCCTTCCTCAACTCCGGTGTCGGTATCGTCCTCAAGGACGAGCGCAGCGGCAAGGAAGAACTGTTCAAATACGAAGGCGGCCTGCGTGCGTTCGTTGAATACCTGAACACCAACAAGACCCCGGTCAATCAGGTGTTCCACTTCAACGTCCAGCGTGAAGACGGCATCGGTGTGGAAATTGCCCTGCAGTGGAACGACAGCTTCAACGAGAACCTGTTGTGCTTCACCAACAACATTCCACAGCGCGACGGCGGTACTCACCTGGTGGGTTTCCGTTCCGCATTGACGCGTAACCTGAACACCTACATCGAAGCAGAAGGCCTGGCGAAGAAGCACAAAGTCGCCACCACCGGTGACGATGCCCGTGAAGGCCTGACCGCGATCATTTCGGTGAAGGTGCCGGATCCGAAGTTCAGCTCCCAGACCAAAGACAAGTTGGTGTCTTCCGAAGTGAAGACCGCGGTCGAACAGGAAATGGGCAAGTACTTCTCCGACTTCCTGCTGGAAAACCCGAACGAAGCCAAGCTGGTCGTCGGCAAGATGATCGACGCGGCCCGTGCCCGTGAAGCGGCACGTAAAGCCCGTGAGATGACCCGCCGCAAAGGCGCGCTGGACATCGCCGGCCTGCCGGGCAAACTGGCCGACTGCCAGGAAAAAGACCCTGCCCTGTCTGAACTGTACCTCGTGGAAGGTGACTCCGCGGGCGGCTCTGCCAAGCAGGGACGTAACCGCAAGACCCAGGCGATTCTGCCCCTCAAGGGTAAAATCCTGAACGTCGAGAAGGCACGCTTCGACAAGATGATCTCTTCCCAGGAAGTGGGCACCTTGATCACTGCGCTGGGCTGCGGCATCGGTCGCGAAGAGTACAACATCGACAAGTTGCGCTATCACAACATCATCATCATGACCGATGCTGACGTCGACGGTTCGCACATCCGTACCCTGCTGCTGACCTTCTTCTTCCGTCAGCTGCCGGAGCTGATCGAGCGTGGCTACATCTACATCGCTCAGCCGCCGTTGTACAAAGTGAAGAAAGGCAAGCAAGAGCAATACATCAAAGACGACGACGCCATGGAAGAGTACATGACGCAGTCGGCCCTGGAAGATGCGAGCCTGCACTTGAACGAGGATGCACCGGGTATCTCCGGCGAAGCCCTCGAGCGTCTGGTGAATGACTTCCGTCTGGTGATGAAGACCCTCAAGCGTCTGTCGCGCCTGTACCCACAGGAACTGACCGAGCACTTCATCTACCTGCCGGCTGTCAGCATGGATCAGTTGTCCGATCATGCAGCGATGCAGGACTGGCTGGCCCAGTATGAAGTGCGTCTGCGTACTGTCGAGAAGTCGGGTCTGGTCTACAAGGCAAGCCTGCGTGAAGACCGTGAGCGTGGCGTGTGGCTGCCAGAGGTCGAACTGATCTCCCACGGCCTGTCGAACTACGTCACGTTCAACCGCGACTTCTTCGGCAGCAACGACTACAAGACCGTTGTTTCCCTGGGCGCTCAACTGAGCACCCTGCTCGACGATGGCGCGTACATCCAGCGTGGCGAACGCCGTAAGTCGGTCACCGAGTTCAAGGAAGCCCTGGACTGGCTGATGGCTGAAAGCACCAAGCGCCACACCATCCAGCGATACAAAGGTCTGGGCGAGATGAACCCGGATCAGCTGTGGGAAACCACCATGGACCCAAGCGTGCGTCGCATGCTGAAAGTGACCATCGAAGACGCCATTGGCGCGGACCAGATCTTCAACACCCTGATGGGTGATGCGGTCGAACCACGTCGTGACTTCATCGAAAGCAATGCCCTGGCGGTGTCCAACCTGGACTTCTGATCCCGGTCGACCCCAACGAAAAGGCCAATGCATTTGCATTGGCCTTTTTTTGCCCGCGTTTTACTCGCTCGCCGGTGCCACACTCTCCAACCGATACCCATAAATCGTCAGCAACTGCCAACCGCGATCCGCCGTCAGCCCAAGCTTGTTGCGCAGGCGATAGATGTGAGTATCGAGCGGCCGGGACGAGGACACTTCTTCATCGGGCCAGAATCGTTCGTACAGGTAATCCCGCGACCAGGCGCTGCCCATCGCGCAGCTGAAGATCGAACTGTTCAGCCAATACCGACGCTTTTCTTCCGCCCAAGGTATCGATGGCGTGGGGTTGGGATTATCGATGGTCAAAGCCGTTGTGGATGGGCATAAAAAAACCGGCTATATCCGCCGGTTTTTTTACGTCCAAAAAAAACTTATGCACGTTTTTATGGTTTTTATCATTCTAAGAAATATGTAAAAAAATCATAATGTTACGTACAAAAAACGACGCTTTTCAATGAAACGGTACACAGGTTATCCACAGAATCTCAGACAACCACCTGATCGTTTGAAACCGGCGCTTGCGGAGCCGGTGGCAGTGAGCCCATTTCCCGTTGCATCTGCTCGTTCCACGCCTGGACCCGGTCGTTCAATTCAGCAATGGCTCGTGGTCCGGTGCCTGCGGCATACATTGGCTCACCAATGATCACAGTGATGACGCCCTGCTTCTTCGCCCAACCGGTTTTCGGCCAGAACTTGCCTGCGTTGTGCGCAATCGGCAGCACCGGCAATTCGGCGTTGACCGCCAAGGCACTGCCACCGCGCGAGAACTTTCCGACGGTGCCGAAAGGAACGCGCGTGCCTTCGGGGAAGATCAGCACCCAGACATTGTCCTTGAGCAACTCATCACCTTTTTGAGCCACATGCTTGAGTGCTGCTTTCGGGTTGTCGCGATCGATGGCGATCGGTCGCAGCATGGCCATGGCCCAACCGAAGAACGGCACATAGAGCAACTCACGTTTGAGCACCTGGCTCAGCGGTGAGAAGTAGGCGGAGAGAAAAAACGTCTCCCAGGTACTCTGATGGTTCGATTGAATCACGCACGGCCGTTCAGGTACGTTCTCGGCGCCCTTCACTTCGTAGCGAATACCAAGGAACACTTTGCTCAGCCACAGGGCACAACGGCACCAATACACGTTGATGAAGCGATAACGTGCCTTGAAGGGCAGAAACGGTGCGATAAAAAAACTCAGGCTGCACCACAGCAATGAGCTGGTGCCCAGCAGCAGGTAAAAGAGGAAGGTTCTGATGGCCTGCAATATCGACATGGTGACGTTTACCGTTGCGGGAATTGCCCGCCTGTATAAAGCGCACTCCTGATGGGTCCTTTATCAGGAATTTCAGAAGCACTCTAATTGTGGATAAGTTCTGCGGCAATCGCCGCCAGATCGTCAAAAATCAATGTGCCAACCGGAAGGGTCTTGCCCAAAGTCTTTTCGCCTTTCCCGGTCTTTACCAAAACTGGCTGTGAATCGACGGCTTTGGCGGCTTCCAGGTCACCAAGGCTGTCGCCGACGAACCAGAGATCGGTCAGCGACACGTTGTAATGAGCGGCGATGCTTTTCAACATCCCGGGTTTCGGCTTGCGGCAATCGCAGCCTTCGTCCGGCCCATGCGGGCAGTAGACGATCAGGCCGACTTCACCACCCTGCTCCGCCACCAACGCGCGCAAGCGCTCGTGCATGGCATTGAGGGTGGAAAGGTCGTAGTAGCCGCGAGCGATGCCCGACTGGTTGGTAGCGACGGCTACCGTCCAGCCAGCCTTGCTCAACTGCGCGATGGCTTCGATCGAACCGGGGAGCGGAATCCACTCCTCCACCGACTTGATGTAAGCGTCGGAGTCGTAATTGATCACTCCGTCCCGATCGAGAATCAGCAGTTTCAACAGCAGTCCCTCAACCCAGCAGCGAAATGTCGGCGACGCCGAGGAACAACCCACGCAGACGTGCCAGCAACGCATAACGGTTGGCGCGGACCTTTGCGTCCTCCGCATTGACCATCACGGCTTCGAAGAACGCATCCACCGGCTCGCGCAAGGCGGCCAGACGTGCCAGCGATTCGCTGTACTGACGGGTCGCAGCCATTGGCTGCACCGCTTGATCCGCTTGCTGGATCGCCGAGTACAGGGAGAACTCGGCGGCGTTGTCGAAGTACTTGGCTTCGACGGTGGTCGGCATGCTGCCTTCGAGTTTGCTCAGCAGGTTCGATACGCGCTTGTTCACCGCGGCCAGTGCAGCGGCTTCCGGCAATTTGCGGAACGCTTCCACCGCTTGTACGCGCTGATCGAAATCCAGGGCCGAACCCGGTTTCAGGGCACGTACCGACAGGTAGGTGGCAACATCCACGCCTTCGTCTTCGTAACGGGCACGCAGACGGTCGAAGATGAACTCCAGCACCGAATCAGCCAGGCCGGCAGCCTTGACCTTGCTGCCGAACGAGTTGACGGCGAAGGCCACGGCGTCGGTCAGGTCGAGGTCGAGCTTCTTGTCGATCAGGATCCGCAGCACGCCGAGCGCGGCACGGCGCAGAGCATACGGGTCTTTGCTACCGGTGGGCAGCATGCCGACACCGAAGATCCCGACCAGGGTGTCGAGCTTGTCGGCGATCGCCACGGCCGCACCGGTCAGGGTGGTCGGCAGTTCAGCGCCGGCACCGCGCGGCATGTATTGCTCATTCAGCGCCAGCGCGACATCTTCCGGCTCGCCATCGTTGAGGGCGTAGTAGTAACCGGCGACACCTTGCATCTCCGGGAACTCACCGACCATCTCGGTCGCCAGATCACACTTGGACAGCAGGCCGGCACGCGCCGCCCATTGAGCGTTACCACCAATGTGTGGAGCGATGAACGCGGCCAGCCTGGATACGCGTTCGGCCTTGTCGTAGACGCTGCCGAGTTTTTCCTGGAACACCACGTTTTGCAGGCGCAGGTTGAAGTCTTCGAGCTTTTGCTTCTTGTCTTGCTTGAAGAAGAACTCGGCGTCGGTCAGGCGTGGGCGAACCACTTTCTCGTTACCGGCGATGATCTGCTGTGGGTCCTTGCTCTCGATGTTGGCCACGGTAATGAAACGTGGCAGCAACTTGCCGTCGGCGTCCAGCAGGCAGAAGTACTTCTGGTTGTCCTGCATGGTGGTGATCAGGGCTTCCTGCGGCACGTCGAGGAAGCGCTCCTCGAACGAGCACACCAGCGGCACCGGCCATTCGACCAGCGCGGTCACTTCATCGAGCAGCGCTGGAGGAACGATTGCCGTGCCTTCCTGACGGGTGGCCAGCTCTTCGGTGCGCTTGCTGATGATCTCGCGACGCTCGTTGGCGTCGGCCAAAACGTAGGCGGCACGCAGGTCGGCCAGGTAGCTGGACGGCGAACCGATGCGCACGTTTTCCGGGTGATGGAAGCGGTGGCCACGGGAGTCACGGCCGGCCTTCTGGGCGAGGATGGTGCAGTCGATGACCTGGTCACCGAGCAGCATCACCAGCCATTGGGTCGGACGAACGAATTCTTCCTTGCGCGCGCCCCAACGCATGCGTTTCGGGATCGGCAGGTCGTTCAGCGAATCTTCGACGATGGTCGGCAGCAGGCTCGCAGTCGCCTTGCCGGCGATGCTCTGGCTGTAGCGCAGTTTCGGGCCGCTCTGATCGATTTCGCTCAGCTCGACGCCGCACTTCTTGGCGAAGCCCAATGCTGCCTGGGTCGGGTTGCCTTCAGCATCGAACGCGGCCTGACGCGGCGGGCCGTCGAGGTTGATGCTGCGATCCGGCTGCTGGGTGGCCAGTGCGGTGATCAGCACGGCCAGGCGGCGCGGAGCGGCATAAACGGTTTTGCTCTCGTAGTTCAGGCCGGCAGCTTGCAGGCCCTTGTCGATACCGGCGAGGAACGCCTCGGCCAGGGTGTTCAGGGCTTTGGGTGGCAGTTCTTCAGTGCCCAGTTCAACCAGAAAATCCAGAGCACTCATTGTGCAGCCTCCAGCTTGGCCAGTACTTCATCACGCAGGTCCGGGGTCGCCATCGGGAAGCCCAGCTTGGCGCGAGCCAGCAGGTAGGCTTGCGCAACGGAACGCGCCAGGGTGCGTACACGCAGGATGTATTGCTGACGCGCGGTCACCGAGATCGCCCGGCGCGCATCCAGCAGGTTGAAGGTGTGAGAAGCCTTCAACACCATTTCGTAGCTCGGCAACGGCAGCGGCTGGTCGAGTTCGATCAGGCGCTTGGCTTCGCTTTCGTAGAAATCGAACAGTTCGAACAGCTTGTCGACATTGGCGTGTTCGAAGTTGTAGGTGGACTGCTCCACTTCATTCTGGTGGAACACGTCGCCGTAGGTCACTTTGCCGAACGGACCGTCAGCCCACACCAGGTCGTAGACCGAGTCCACGCCTTGCAGGTACATGGCCAGACGTTCGAGGCCGTAGGTGATCTCGCCGGTCACTGGGTAGCACTCGATGCCGCCCGCTTGCTGGAAGTAGGTGAACTGGGTCACTTCCATGCCGTTGAGCCAGACTTCCCAGCCCAGACCCCAGGCGCCGAGGGTCGGCGATTCCCAGTTGTCTTCGACGAAGCGAATGTCGTGGACCAGCGGGTCCAGGCCAACGTGCTTGAGAGAGCCCAGGTACAGTTCCTGGAAGTTGTCCGGGTTCGGCTTCAGGACCACCTGGAACTGGTAGTAGTGCTGCAGACGGTTCGGGTTTTCACCGTAACGGCCGTCAGTCGGACGGCGGCTTGGCTGCACGTAGGCGGCGTTCCAGGTTTCCGGGCCGATGGCGCGCAGGAATGTTGCGGTGTGGAAAGTGCCGGCGCCTACTTCCATATCGTAGGGCTGAAGTACCACACAACCTTGCTCGGCCCAGTATTGCTGGAGGGCGAGGATCAAGTCTTGGAAGGTACGCACGGCTGGCGTAGGCTGGCTCACGAAATTCACCTGTTTCTTGGGCTGCGATTTAAAGAGCGGGAGTATACCCGATTCATTGCTGCGCACGCCCCCTGGAGCCTTATGCCACGCTGCTTTTGGTGTTCCGAAGATCCGCTGTACATGGCTTATCACGATCAGGAGTGGGGCACGCCGCTACGGGATGCGCAGGGATTGTTCGAGTTGCTTTTGCTCGAAGGGTTCCAGGCCGGGCTTTCCTGGATCACCGTGCTGCGCAAGCGCGAGCGTTATCGCGAAGTTTTGTTCGGCTTCGACGTGCAGCGCGTGGCGCAGATGAGCGATGCCGAAATCGACGAGCTGATGCTCGATCCCGGCATCATCCGCAACCGACTCAAGCTCAACGCGGCCCGGCGCAATGCCCAGGCCTGGCTGGCGCTGGAGGATCCGGTGGCGTTTCTGTGGTCATTCGTCGGCGGCACGCCTGTGATCAATCATTTCAAGGATCGCAGTGAAGTCCCGGCCGTGACGCCGACTGCCGTGGAAATGAGCAAAGGCTTGAAAAAGGCCGGTTTCACGTTCGTCGGGCCGACCATCTGCTACGCGCTGATGCAGGCCTCGGGCATGGTCATGGATCACACCCGCGATTGCGACCGCTACGCGCAGCTGGCGAACGGCGGTTAGAATGGCCGCCTCGCGCACAGCACAAGATCAGGAGTGACCTGTGGATAAGTTTAAAGGCGCCTTGCTGGTAGGCGCTCTGCGGCTGTTTGCCCTGCTTCCGTGGTGGGCCGTGCAGGCCGTGGGCTCGGCGATTGGCTGGGTCATGTGGAAAACCCCGAACCGTTCCCGCGACGTGGTACGGATCAATCTGTCCAAGTGCTTTCCGGACATGGACCCCGCCGAGCGTGAACGCCTGGTGGGCCAGAGCCTGAAAGACATCGGCAAGTCCCTGACCGAGAGTGCTTGCGCCTGGATATGGCCGGCCCAGCGCTCCATCGACCTGGTGCGCGAAGTCGAAGGCCTCGACGTATTGAAGGACGCCCTTGCCTCCGGCAAAGGCGTGGTCGGCATTACCAGCCACCTGGGCAACTGGGAAGTGCTCAATCACTTCTATTGCAGCCAGTGCAAACCGATCATTTTCTACCGTCCGCCGAAATTGAAGGCAGTGGATGAATTGCTGCAAAAGCAGCGGGTGCAGTTGGGTAACAAGGTCGCTGCTTCCACCAAGGAAGGCATCCTCAGTGTCATCAAGGAAGTGCGCAAAGGTGGTGCAGTGGGCATTCCCGCTGACCCGGAACCGTCCGAATCCGCCGGGATCTTCGTGCCGTTCTTCGCCACTCAGGCACTGACCAGCAAGTTCGTACCGAACATGTTGGCCGGCGGCAAAGCAGTTGGCGTATTCCTGCACGCCCTGCGCCTGCCGGACGGTTCGGGCTACAAAGTGATCCTTGAAGCCGCGCCAGAGGCCATGTACAGCACCGATACGGCAGAGTCCTGTGCGGCCATGAGCCAAGTGGTCGAGCGCTATGTGCGGGCGTACCCGAGCCAGTACATGTGGAGCATGAAGCGCTTCAAGAAGCGCCCACCAGGTGAAGAGCGTTGGTACTGACTTACTTGGCACACTCTGTGGATAACCTGTAGGAGCGAGCTTGCTCGCGATGGACGTTAACGATGATGTGGGCTGCCAGGTTGAACGCGGCGCCCTGGCATCCATCGCGAGCAAGCTCGCTCCTACACGTATCCACAACCGTTCATCAGGGCGCAAAAAGATGTCCGAACACCGCAAATCATTTCGCATCAAGATCAGTCACGAAAGCATCGGCGATTGCCTGGGCCAGACGCGCAACCTGTCGACCACCGGCGTCTACGTCAAGCATCCGAAACTGTCGGCGCTGCCCAGGGGGGCGGTGGTTTACGGACAGGTGCAGGATTTACCCACAGGCGCGCCGCGGGTGCGCATGGAAGTGGTGCAGGTGGACGCCGAGGGCATCGGTTTGCGTTATCTCTGAGTCAGTGCGCCTGACGCTCGAGCTTCTTCAGGAACACCGTCATTTCCTTCTCGGCCTGCTTGTCGCCATGGGCGCGAGCGGCTTCCAGGCCTTGCTCCCAGGCTTGGCGCGCGGCCGTAACGTCCGCCAGTGCCAGATGGGCCTTGCCCAGTAGTTTCCACGCCGCCGAATACTTCGGATCGAATTCGACGCAGCGCTGGAAATGCTCCGCCGCCTTGGCGTTTTCCCCCAGATCCAGATAGCCCTTGCCCAGGCCGAAGCGCAGCAAAGCGTTATCCACACCCTTGGCGAGCATTTTTTCCAGGGATTCGATCATCGTTGGATTCCTTGCCTGAGGCATGTCAGGGGTTGATTTACTGTAGGGGCGAGCTTGCTCGCGATGAACCTGAAAGCGACGCGGGGTGTCTGGTTTCCAGCATTATCGTTGACGACCATCGCGAGCAGGGCTCGCTCCTACTAAAGGCAGGCCCCGGATCAGAAGAAGCTCAGCCCCACATGGAACAACTTCTCTACATCGCGAATATGCTTTTTATCCACAAGGAACAGAATCACATGGTCGCCCGCTTCGATCACGGTGTCGTCGTGGGCGATGATTACCTCTTCGTCGCGGATGATTGCACCGATGGTGGTGCCCGGCGGCAGGCCAATGTTCTCGATGGACTTGCCGATCACCTTGCTCGATTTCGCATCGCCATGGGCAATCGCCTCGATGGCCTCCGCCGCACCCCGGCGCAGTGAATGCACGCTGACGATGTCGCCCCGGCGCACGTGGGCCAGCAATGTGCCGATGGTCGCCAGTTGCGGGCTGATGGCGATGTCGATGTCGCCGCCCTGGATCAGATCGACATAAGCCGGGTTGTTGATGATGGACATCACCTTCTTCGCGCCCAGGCGCTTGGCCAGCAACGACGACATGATGTTGGCTTCGTCGTCGTTGGTCAGGGCCAGGAAAAGGTCAGCGTCGGCGATGTTCTCTTCCATCAGCAGGTCGCGGTCCGAAGCGCTGCCCTGCAACACCACCGTGCTGTCCAGTGTGTCGGAGAGATGACGGCAGCGTACAGGGTTCATCTCGATGATTTTCACCTGATAACGGCTTTCGATGGCCTCGGCCAGACGCTCGCCAATCTGCCCGCCACCGGCGATGACGATGCGTTTATAGGTTTCGTCGAGACGGCGCATTTCGCTCATCACCGCACGAATGTTCGCCTTGGCGGCGATAAAAAATACTTCGTCGTCGGCTTCGATCACCGTGTCGCCCTGGGGCAGGATCGGCCGGTCACGACGGAAAATCGCCGCAACGCGGGTTTCCACGTTCGGCATGTGTTCACGCAACTGCCGCAGTTGCTGGCCCACCAGCGGCCCGCCGTAGTACGCCCGCACCGCCACCAATTGCGCCTTGCCTTCGGCGAAGTCGATCACCTGCAAGGCACCGGGGTGCTGGATCAGGCGCTTGATGTAGTTGGTGACCACTTGTTCCGGGCTGATCAGCACGTCCACCGGAATCGCTTCGTTCTGGAACAACTGCTCTTCGCGGGTCAGGTACGCGGCTTCGCGAACCCGGGCGATCTTGGTCGGGGTGTGGAACAGGGTATGGGCGACCTGACAGGCGACCATGTTGGTTTCGTCGCTGTTGGTCACCGCGACCAGCATGTCGGCGTCATCGGCTCCAGCCTGGCGCAACACGGTCGGGAACGAGCCACGACCTTGTACCGTGCGGATGTCCAGGCGGTCACCAAGGTCGCGCAGGCGCTCGCCATCGGTGTCGACCACAGTAATATCGTTGGCTTCGCTGGCCAGGTGTTCCGCCAGCGAACCGCCGACCTGCCCTGCACCAAGGATGATGATTTTCATCCAGTCACTCCATTGAATCCATTTAACCGCGCGCGGCGGCGATCTTGATCAGCTTGGCGTAGTAGAAGCCATCGTGGCCACCTTCCTGGGCCAGCAACTGGCGACCATGGGGCTGCTTGATGCCGGCCGCCGTGGCGAGGTCCAGTTCACGAGCACCCGACGTGCGGGCGAGGAAGGCTTCGATGACCTCGGTGTTCTCGGTCGGCAGCGTGGAACAGGTGGCGTACAGCAGGATGCCGCCGACCTCCAGGGTTTTCCACATGGCATCGAGCAACTCGCCCTGCAGCAGCGCCAGCGCGGCGATGTCGTCGGGTTGGCGGGTCAGTTTGATATCCGGGTGACGACGAATCACACCGGTGGCCGAACATGGCGCGTCCAGCAGGATGCGCTGGAACGGCTTGCCGTCCCACCACGCCTGAGTGTCGCGGCCGTCGGCGGCAATCAGTTCGGCGCTCAGTTTCAGGCGTTCGAGGTTTTCCCGCACCCGCACCAGCCGCTTGGCTTCCAGGTCTACCGCCACGACGCCGGCCAGTTTTGGCTCGGCTTCGAGGATGTGGCAGGTCTTGCCACCTGGTGCACAGCAAGCGTCGAGCACCCGTTGGCCCGGCGCGAGGTCGAGCAGATCGGCAGCCAGTTGCGCGGCTTCGTCCTGCACGCTGATCCAGCCGTCGGCGAAACCCGGCAGGCTGCGCACATCGGCGGCGGCGTCGAGCACGATGCCGTCGCGGCTGTAGACACACGGCGTGGCGGCAATTCCCGCGTCAGTCAGCAAACCGAGGTAGGCATCACGGGTGTGATGGCGACGGTTGACCCGCAGGATCATAGGCGGATGCGCATTGTTCGCCGCACAAATGGCTTCCCATTGATCTGGCCAGAACGCTTTCAAAGATTTCTGCAGCCAGCGTGGGTGAGCGGTGCGCACCACCGGATCACGTTCCAACTCGGCGAAAATCGTTTCGCTTTCGCGCTGAGCATTACGCAGCACAGCGTTGAGCAGCGCCTTGGCCCAGGGTTTTTTCAGCTTGTCGGCACAACCGACGGTTTCACCAATGGCGGCATGGGCCGGGACACGGGTGTAGAGCAACTGATAGAGACCGACCAGCAACAGCGCCTCGACATCGGCGTCGGCAGCCTTGAACGGCTTCTGCAGCAGCTTGGCCGCCAACGCCGACAAACGTGGCTGCCAGCGCGCGGTGCCGAACGCCAGGTCCTGGGTAAAGCCGCGATCACGGTCCTCGACCTTGTCCAACTGCGTAGGCAGCGAACTGTTGAGCGAGGCTTTTCCGTTCAGGACGGCAGCGAGTGCCTTGGCGGCGGCCAGACGCGGATTCATTGAGCGTCCGCCACTTGGCCGAGGACAGTGCCGGTGGCGAATTTCTCGCGACGGCTGTTGAACAGATCGCTGAAGTTCAGCGCCTTGCCGCCGGGCAATTGCAGACGGGTCAGGCACAAGGCCTGCTCGCCGCACGCGACGATAAGACCGTCTTTGCTGGCGCCGAGGATTTCACCCGGGGTGCCTTTGCCTTCGGCGAGGTTTGCGGCCAGTACTTTCAGGGCTTCGCCGTTCAAGGTGCTGTGGGTAATCGGCCACGGGTTGAAGGCACGGACCAGACGCTCCAGCTCAACCGCCGGGCGACTCCAGTCGATGCGTGCTTCGTCCTTGTTCAATTTGTGCGCATAGGTAGCGAGGCTGTCGTCCTGCACTTCGCCCTCCAGGGTTCCGGCGGCGAGGCCGGCAATCGCCTGGACCACGGCCGGCGGGCCCATTTCGGCCAGGCGATCGTGCAGGCTGCCGCCGGTATCTTCGGCGCTGATCGGCGTGGCGACTTTCAGCAACATCGGCCCGGTGTCGAGGCCGGCTTCCATGCGCATCACGGTCACGCCACTTTCGGCGTCGCCCGCCTCCACGGCGCGCTGGATCGGCGCCGCGCCCCGCCAGCGTGGCAGCAGCGAGGCGTGACTGTTGATGCAACCCAGAAGCGGAATATCCAGCACCACTTGCGGCAGGATCAGGCCATAGGCGACCACCACCATCAAGTCCGGCTTCAGTGCAGCCAGTTCAGTCTGAGCATCTTCGTTGCGCAGAGTGGGCGGTTGCAGCACCGGGATATTGTTCTCCAGAGCAAGCTGCTTGACCGGGCTCGGCATCAGTTTTTGCCCGCGACCGGCCGGACGATCCGGTTGGGTGTAGACCGCGACGATCTCGTAAGGGCTGCTCAGCAGGGCCTTGAGGTGTTCGGCGGCGAATTCCGGGGTGCCGGCAAAGACGATGCGCAGTGGCTCAGTCATGGGTGACGTCTCTTGAAAAGAAAAAGGCTTGCCGCAGCAAGCCTTTGAAGGAGGGCATCAGGCGTTCTGGCGATGAAGCTTTTCCAGTTTCTTCTTGATGCGGTCGCGTTTGAGCGTCGACAGGTAATCGACGAACAATTTGCCGTTGAGGTGGTCGCATTCATGTTGGATGCACACCGCGAGCAGGCCTTCGGCGATCAGTTCGTAGGGTTGGCCATCGCGGTCCAGCGCCTTGACCTTGACCCTTTGCGGGCGATCGACATTTTCATAGAAGCCGGGTACCGAAAGGCAGCCTTCCTGGTATTGCTCCATCTCGTCGGTCAGGGGTTCGAACTCGGGGTTGATGAACACTCGCGGTTCGGTGCGGTCTTCGGAGAGGTCCATCACGACGATACGTTTGTGCACGTTGACCTGGGTAGCGGCGAGGCCGATGCCAGGCGCTTCATACATTGTTTCAAACATGTCGTCGACCAACTGACGCACTTCGTCGTCCACTACGGCCACTGGCTTGGCGATAGTGCGCAGACGCGGATCAGGGAATTCGAGGATGTTTAAAATGGCCATAAGCTTGATAAGTGCACGTGTGAAGTAAGGTCGGGTCGATGGCCTGGCGGTCCGAAGATGCAGGCTACCGTTGTAAAACGTAGCTCCCTTTTGTTGACAAGCAAGCCGGGAGCGAGCCACTGACGGCTCTGGCGTTTCACGCGAATGCACATAATAAAGGGATTCACCGCATGAGGAAATCACTACTCGCCCTGCTGCTCCTGGCTTCGGCAGGTTGGGCGTACGGGCAAGGGCAGCTTCGGGAAGAGATTCCCACCATAAAGCTGTCGCCTCAGGTTCGCAGCAGCCCGGTGACCGAGGCTATCCCCAGCATTGCTCTGAAGTCGATCAACAGCTTTCTGCTGAGCAACCGCATCGTCGACAAGGCCGAGGAATTCGACAAGGCGCCTTACATCGTCGCTGGTGATTCCGAACGGGTGCTCAGCGGCGCGGGTGACCGCATCTTTGCCCGCGGCCATTTCGATCCGGCGCAACCGGCGTACGGTATCTTCCGCCAAGGCAAGGTCTACACCGATCCGCAGAGCAAGGCAATTCTGGGGATCAACGCCGACGATATCGGCGGCGGCGATGTCGTGGCCATCGAAGGTGACGTTGCCACCCTGGAGTTGCTACGCACGACTCAGGAGGTCCGCCTCGGCGATCGCTTGTTCAGCGGTGAAGAGCGCGCGATCAACTCGACCTTCACGCCCAGCGCACCGAGCCACGAAATCAACGGTTTGATCATCGATGTACCGCGTGGGGTCACGCAGATTGGCGAGTTGGATGTGGTAACGCTGAACAAGGGTCAGCGCGACGGTCTGGCCGAAGGCAATCTGCTGGCGGTAATGAAAACCGGTGAAACCGTAAGGGACCGGATCACTGGCCAGCCATTGAAAATTCCCGATGAGCGCGCCGGTTTGCTGATGGTTTTCCGTACCTACGACAAACTCAGTTATGGGCTGGTGCTCAGCGCCTCGCGCTCACTGTCGGTGATGGACAAGGTACGAAATCCGTAAGAGTGCTTCACAAGTTACCAACAGAGTTATCCACAGCTTATTCCCGTTTGTACGGGTGCTCATAACGATCAAGGATGATCCATGTCGATGCCTACTGTTACACCGGTTTCCCCCGCGGAACTGGAAGCTCGATTACGTCTGCACCGTTTGCCGGAACTCGGTCCTGCGCGTTTCAAGAAACTGCTCGAAGCCTTCGGTTCGGCATCCAAAGCCATCAGCGCGCCAGCCAGTGCCTGGCGCGCGCTGGGTTTGCCACTGGTCTGTTCCGAGGCCAGGCGTAGCACTGAGATCCGTGACGGCGCCAGTCATGCATTGGCCTGGCTGGAGCGCCCGGCCCAGCATTTACTGATGTGGGACCAACCGGACTACCCGGCACTGCTGGCACAAATCAGCGATGCACCACCGCTGTTATTTGTCGCGGGCGATCCGGGCATTCTGGAAAAACCACAACTGGCGATGGTCGGCAGCCGTCGCGCTTCCCGGCCAGGAATGGACACCGCTGCCGCGTTTTCCCGCAGCCTGGCGGGTGCCGGTTTTGTCATTACCAGCGGCCTGGCCCTGGGCATTGACGCCGCCGCGCACCAGGCCGCGCTCGACGTCGGCGGGCAAACGGTCGGTGTGCTCGGCACGGGGCTCGAGAAGTTTTATCCACAGCGAAATAGACGCCTGGCGGACGCCATGATCGCTTCGGGCAGCGCAGTGCTTTCGGAGTTTCCGCTGGATGCAGGTCCCAGCGCCAGCAACTTCCCTCGGCGCAATCGGATCATCAGTGGTTTGTCCCTCGGAGTGCTGGTGGTTGAAGCCAGTGTCGCAAGCGGTTCACTGATCACCGCGAGGCTGGCGGCGGAACAGGGGCGCGAGGTGTTTGCGATGCCCGGGTCGATCCATCACCCCGGCGCGCGCGGCTGTCATCAGTTGATTCGGGACGGTGCGGTGCTGGTGGAAACCATCGAACATATCCTCGAAGCCTTGCGCGGTTGGCAACGACTGTCGTTATCCACAGAAACCTGCACCCCTACGACGACTCACCCACTGCTGAAACTGCTGCATGCCGCACCTCACACCAGTGAAGCGCTGGCCGACGCAAGCGGCTGGGCCTTGCCGAAAGTGCTGGCGGCGTTGACGGAACTGGAAATGGATGGCCACGCCGTGTGCGAAAACGGGCGCTGGTTTGCACGGGTGAGCTAGGTTTTATAAACAAGATCGGTAAACTGCGCAGAGCCTTAGTCTGGAGTGTTTTTCATGGTCAACAGTTGGCGTGTGCAACAAGCCGCGCAAGCAATTCGCGCCGGGGCGGTGATTGCCTACCCAACCGAAGCAGTCTGGGGCCTGGGTTGCGACCCGTGGGACATCGATGCGGTGGAACGTCTGCTGCTGATCAAGGGCCGGTCTGTGGAAAAGGGGCTGATTCTGGTCGCCGACAACATCCGTCAGTTCGATTTCCTCTTCGAAGACTTCCCCGAGTTGTGGATGGACCGCATGGCCAGTACCTGGCCGGGTCCGAACACCTGGTTGGTGCCGCACCAGAACCTGCTGCCGGAGTGGATTACCGGCGTGCATGAAACCGTGGCGCTGCGGGTCAGCGATCACCCGCTGGTGCGGGATTTGTGCGCGCTGGTCGGGCCGCTGGTGTCGACGTCGGCCAATCCGCAGGGGCGCCCGGCGGCACGTACGCGAATTCGCGTCGAACAGTATTTCCGTGGCCAGGTGGATCTGGTGCTGGGCGGAAACCTGGGCGGACGCAAGAACCCGAGCGTGATTCGCGATCTGGCGACCGGCAGGGTTGTGCGCCCGGACTGATACCCAGGTGCGCCCATCGCGAGCAAGCCCGCTCCCACAGGGGATTTGTATTCGACACAGAAACCTTGTGGGAGCGAGCTTGCTCGCGATGGTGTCAGTCAGGGCAACAAAACAACCGAGCCCGTCGTGCGCCGCGCCGACAACTCGGTCTGCGCCTTCGCCGCGTCAGCCAGTGGATAACGCTGGCTGACGTCCACGGTCAGCTTGCCGCCGATGATCATCTCGAACAACTCGTCGGCCATGCGTTGCAGGTTTTCGGCGTTGTTCGCATAAGTGCCCAGGGTTGGCCGGGTCACGTACAACGAGCCTTTCCCCGCCAGGATCCCCAGGTTCACGCCGTCGACCGCGCCGGACGCATTGCCGAAACTCACCACCAGCCCACGCGGCGCGACGCTGTCGAGTGAAGTCAGCCAGGTGTCCTTGCCAACTCCGTCGTACACCACCGGGACTTTTTTGCCGTCGGTCAATTCCAGTACACGTTGCGCGACATTTTCATGGCTGTAATCGATGGTCGCCCAGGCACCGTTGGCCTTGGCCAGCGCGGCTTTCTCCGCCGAGCTGACAGTACCGATCAGCTTCACGCCCAAGGCCCTGGCCCATTGGCAGGCCAGGGAACCGACACCGCCCGCCGCGGCATGGAACAGGATGGTTTCGCCACCCTTGAGTTCATAAGTCTGACGCAGCAGGTATTGCACGGTCAGGCCCTTGAGCATGACGCCGGCGGCCTGTTCGAAGCTGATGGCGTCCGGCAGTTTCACCAGATTGGCTTCGGGCAAGACGTGAACATCGCTGTAGGCGCCCAGCGGCCCGCTGCCATAGGCCACGCGATCGCCGATCTTGAAGCGGGTCACGTCGCTGCCCACTGCCTCGACCACGCCCGCACCCTCTGAACCGACACCCGACGGCAGGGACGGCGGTGGATACAAACCGCTGCGGTAGTAGGTATCGATGAAGTTCAGGCCGATGGCCTTGTTGGTCACGCGTACTTCCTTCGGACCTGGCTCGGCGGGTTGGTAATCCACATATTCGAGCACTTCGGGGCCGCCATGGGCGCGGAACTGGATACGCTTTGCCATCAGAACTCTCCATAGGTCGTTTTACCAAGCTCCCTATCGGACTCCTAAGCTTGATCTTCGTCAACTGCGGCGGGGTGACTTGCGATGGTATGCTACGCGCCCATTTGCGCAGGCTGAGCTCCAATGGAGCGCCGCGTTGTTTTGCCCGATTCAAGGTGATGACATGACGACCCGCACCGAGGCCGTAAAAGCCTACCTGCTCGACCTGCAAGACCGTATTTGCGCCGCCCTGGAAGCCGAAGACGGTGGCACGCAATTCGTCGAAGACGCCTGGACCAGGCCGGCGGGCGGTGGCGGTCGCACCCGTGTGATAGAAAACGGCGCGGTGATTGAAAAGGGTGGCGTCAACTTTTCCCATGTCTTCGGCAGTGGTCTTCCACCGTCTGCCAGCGCCCATCGACCGGAGCTGGCCGGCCGCGGCTTCGAAGCCCTCGGCGTGTCGCTGGTCATCCACCCGCACAATCCGCATGTGCCGACTTCCCACGCCAACGTGCGTTTTTTCATCGCCGAAAAGGAAGGTGAAGAGCCGGTCTGGTGGTTCGGTGGCGGCTTCGACCTGACCCCGTATTACGGCAACGAAGAAGACTGCATCCACTGGCACCGCGTCGCTGAGCAGGCCTGCGCGCCGTTCGGTCCGGACGTCTACCCGCGTTACAAGGCCTGGTGCGACAGCTACTTCCACATCAAGCATCGTCACGAGCCGCGTGGCATCGGCGGCCTGTTTTTCGACGACCTGAACGAGTGGGACTTCGACACCAGCTTCGCCTTCATGCGTGCTATCGGTGACGCGTACATCGACGCCTATCTGCCGATCGTGCAGCGCCGCAAGAACGATGCGTTCACCGCCAAGCAGCGTGAGTTCCAGGAGTTCCGCCGTGGCCGCTACGTTGAATTCAACCTGGTCTACGACCGTGGCACGTTGTTCGGCCTGCAATCGGGTGGGCGTACCGAGTCGATCTTGATGTCGCTGCCGCCGCAAGTGCGCTGGGGCTACGACTGGAAAGCCGAGCCTGGCAGTGAAGAAGCGCGTCTGACCGAGTATTTCCTGCAAGACCGCGATTGGTTGGCCGAAGCCTGAACGAGGAATCCTGATGGACCGTTATGTCGTATTCGGTAACCCGATTGGCCACAGCAAGTCGCCGCTGATCCATCGCCTGTTCGCCGAGCAGACCGCGCAGAAACTGGATTACAACACGCTGCTGGCGCCACTCGACGACTTTTCCACCTGTGCCCGGAGGTTTTTCCTCGAAGGACGCGGCGCCAACGTGACGGTGCCGTTCAAGGAAGAAGCCTATCGGCTGGCGAACAGCCTGACGGCGCGGGCGCAACGGGCCGGAGCGGTGAACACCCTGAGCAAACTGGCCGATGGCAGTCTGCTGGGCGACAACACCGACGGTGCTGGACTGGTGCGGGACCTGACGGTCAACGCCGGGTTCAGCCTCAAGGGCAAACGCATCCTGTTGCTCGGTGCTGGCGGTGCGGTGCGCGGTGCTTTGGAGCCGTTGCTGGCCGAGCAGCCAGCCTCGGTGATCATCGCCAATCGCACGGTGGACAAGGCCGAACTGCTGGCGGAACTGTTCTGCGATCTGGGGCCGATCTCGGCCAGCGGCTACGACTGGTTGCAGGAGTCGGTGGACTTGATCATCAACGCGACCTCGGCGAGCCTGACCGGTGATGTGCCGCCTATTGCCCCCAGCTTGATTGAGCCTGGCAAAACGGTGTGCTACGACATGATGTACGGCAAGGAACCGACCTCGTTCTGCCGCTGGGCCAGCGAACACGGGGCGGCGGTGTCGATGGATGGCTTGGGCATGCTGGCCGAGCAAGCGGCGGAAGCGTTTTTCCTGTGGCGCGGCGTGCGCCCGGATACGGCGCCGGTGCTGGCTGAACTCCGCCGGCAATTGGCCTTGTAACCTACTTGTAGGAGCGAGCTTGCTCGCGAAAAACCTGAGGGCGCTGTTGGGTATCTGGTTTTGCGCGTAATCGTTCACGACCTTCGCGAGCTAGCTCGCTCCTACAGAGAGCGGTGTTTCAGTCCTCAAACCGGATCGGGCATTTCTCCGCCCCTTCCAGCTTCCTCAACTCTTCCACCACCTGCGGTCGGGCCCGACGCAAGGTGAGGCTGCGATCTTGACGCAGTAGCCGCCTCGCTTCCTGGTGCAGCATTTCCACCCCAGAGTAATCGATGAAGTTGATCTGCTGCGCCTCGATCACCACACGCACGCCGTGCATGCGTTGCAGGCGCACTTGCAGGTAATGGCTGGCGCCGAAAAAAATCGAGCCCCCCACCCGCAGAATGTCTTCCTCGCCATCTCGCACATGCTGCACCCGTGGTTGCGATGTGCGTTTGAGGTAGAAAAAAAGCGAGGCCAACACGCCGGCGTAGATCGCCGTCTGCAACTCCAGCAGCAGCGTGGCGACGCAGGTCAGCGCCATGACTACAAATTCGGCGCGGCTGACCCGCAACAACGCGCGAATGCCGCGATGGTCCACCAGTCCCCAGGCGATCAACAGAATGCTGCCGGCCATGGCTGGAATCGGGATGTGCGCGATCAGGCTCGCGCCGAAGATCGCAAACAGCGCCACCCACAATGCCGAAAAAATCCCGGCCAGCGGCGAACAGGCCCCCGCTTCGTAGCTCAGGCCTGAGCGAGTGAAGGAGCCGGCCGACAGCGATCCGGAAAAAAACGCACCGACGATATTCGACAAGCCCTGGGCGCGGACTTCCTGATTCGCGTCGAGTAATTGCTGCGAACGTGCCGAGATCGAGCGGGCGATCGACAGGCTGGTTACTAGCCCGAGCATTCCGACCGCCACCGCGCTGGGCAGCAGGCGCAGGATCAGATCCAGGTCCAGGGGCAACGGGCTGAAGGGCGGCAGTTTGCCGGTGAAGGCGCTTACCAGTTGCACATGGCCGAACATTGATGGCCAGAGCCAAACCAGCAAGCCGCCGAGAATCAGGGTGATCAAGAGCGTCGGCCAGCGTGGCAGCAGCAGTTTGAGGATCACGCCGACCACCACGGTCGCCAGACCCAGCGCCAGCGAAGGTTTGTCCATTTCGCCGAGATGGCGCAACAACGTGATGAAACTATCCAGCGCAGTGGCCTGGCTGGGCAAGTCCAGCCCCAGCAGGTTAGGCAATTGACCGATGGCAATCACCACGGCAGCACCCAGGGTGAAACCGAGTACCACCGAGTGCGAGACGAAATTCACCAGCGCGCCGAACCGCAGCAAACCCAGCAGCCACTGAAAGATACCGGCAAGAAACGTCAGCAACAGGATCAACATGACGTAGTCCTGCGACGCTGGAACGGCCAGAGGACTGACGCTGGCATACAGGACAATGGAGATGGCGGCCGTAGGACCGCAGATCAAATGCCACGACGAACCCCAGAGGCAGGCGATCAGAACGGGAATGATTGCGGCGTACAGGCCGTATTCCGGTGGCAGGCCGGCGATCAGTGCGTAGGCAATGGATTGCGGCAACGCGAGGATCGCGCCGCTGAGGCCGACGATCAGGTCGCGCCCGACACTGGCGCGGGTTTGCCGGGGTAGCCAGGTGAGGAAGGGAAAGAGTGAATGGCGGCTTGGCAGGGCCATGGGGGCTCTCGGTGAATGACTGTAAATGCGTCAGGGTGGTGTGTCAGATGTAAGGGCGCAAGGGCATAAATCGATTCGCGAGCAGGCTCGCTCCCACAGGGACTGCGCGGACCTGTGGGAGCGAGCCTGCTCGCGAAGGCGTCCTTGAACCTTAAAGCTTGGCTTTGACCGCTGGCAAAGCATCCTTGCCATCCACTGTCTTCACCCCATCGAGCCATTTATCCAGCACTGCCGGGTTGGCCTTGATCCACGCCTTGGCCGCGTCGGCATTGCTGACCTTCTTGTTCACCACCTCGGCCATGATGCTGTTTTCCATATCCTGAGTGAAACTCAGGTTGGTCAGCAGTTTGCCGACGTTCGGGCAGGCCTGTGCATAACCTTTTCGGGTCAGGGTATGCACGCTGCCGGTGTCACCGAAGTATTTCTCGCCACCCTTCAGATAGTGCATCTTCAACTGCACGTTCATCGGGTGCGGGGTCCAGCCGAGGAAGGTCACGAATTTCTGTTTTTTCACCGCACGGGACACTTCCGCCAGCATCGCCTGCTCGCTGGACTCGACCAGTTTCCACTGGCCCATGTCGAAATCGTTTTTCTTGATGATCTCTTGCAGCGAGATGTTTGCCGGTGCACCGGAGCCGATGCCATAGATCTTGTGGTCGAACTTGTCGGCGTACTTGTTCAGGTCGGCAAAGTTATGCACACCCGCGTCCCACACGTAGTCCGGGACAGCGAGGGTGAATTCGGTGCCGTCGAGGTTCTTCGCCAGTTGCGTGACATCGCCGCTTGCGACGAATTTGTCGTAGAAGCCCTGCTGCGCCGGCATCCAGTTACCCAGGAACACATCGACCTGGCCATCCTTGAGCCCGCCAAAGGTGATCGGCACCGCGAGGGTGTCGACCTTGGCCTTGTAGCCCATGCCGTCCAGCAGAAACCCGGTGATGGCGTTGGTCGCGGCGATGTCGCTCCAGCCCGGGTCGGCCATTTTCACCGTCTCGCAACTCTGATCGGCAAACGCCGAGGCACTGCCCAGAGCCAGAAGCCCGACCGTCAGTACTGTGGATAACCTTTGCATGGACTTCCCCTTAACATTATTGGTTTTGGCAGGGTTGTGGATAACGTGCTTTACGTTCCAGATCGTCGAGGTCGATGTGGTTGCGCATGTACTGCTGACTGGCGTCCACCAGCGGCTGGTGATCCCAGCTCTTCAGCTTGCCGAGGGTCAGCGCCTCGGCCACGAAGCGTCGGCGCCGCTGGCTTGCGAGCACCTGCTGGTGAATCGCCGGGATGTTCCATTTGGCCCGCGCTTCGGCGAGAAAATCGTCGAACAACTGGCGATGTTGCGGCGAATGACTGAGTTCTTCCAGTTCGCGAGGGTCATTCTGTACGTCGAAGAGTAGGCAAGGGTCGTCTTCGCTATAGATGAATTTGTAGGCACCGCGACGGATCATCATCAACGGGCTGACGGTGCCTTCGGCCATGTATTCACCGAACACTTCATCGTGGCCGCCCTGCCCTTGCAGGTGCGGAATCAGCGAGCGGCCGTCCAGCGGCAAGCCCGGTTCCAGCGAGCCGCCGGCCAGTTCGACGAATGTCGGCAACAGGTCCGCTGTGGAAACACTGGCGCTGACCCGGCCGGCGCCAAACTGCCCCGGTGCGCTGACCAACAGCGGCACCCGTGCGGCCATCTCATACCAGTGCATTTTGTACCAGAGGCCGCGCTCGCCGAGCATGTCGCCGTGGTCACCGGAAAACACGATGATGGTGTCATCGATCAGCCCGGTATCTTCGAGGGTTTGCAGGAGCTTGCCGACATTGCTGTCGATATAGCTGCACGCGCCGAAATAGGCACGACGGGCATCGCGGATCTTATCCACAGGCAGTGGCTTGTCCCACAGGTCGTAGACCTTGAGCAAACGTTGCGAGTGCGGATCGAGGTCATGCGGGTCCGGGGTTGTAGGCAGCGGGATATCGGCATCGTCGTACAAATCCCAGAAAGCCTTGGGAATGGTGTACGGATCGTGCGGGTGAGTCATCGAAACGGTCAGGCAGAACGGCTGGTCGCCATCCTCGCGGATATGGTCGAACAGGTACTGCTGGGCCTTGAACACCACCTCTTCGTCGAAATCCAGTTGATTGGTGCGTACGCACGGGCCGGCTTGCAGCACCGATGACATGTTGTGATACCAGGTCGGGCGCACGTCCGGTTCATCCCAGTTTACCGCCCAGCCGTAGTCGGCCGGGTAAATGTCACTGGTCAGGCGTTCTTCGTAGCCGTGCAACTGGTCTGGCCCGCAGAAATGCATCTTGCCCGACAGGGCGGTGCGGTATCCGAGACGGCGCAGGTAATGGGCGTAGGTCGGTACGTCAGCGGGGAAATCGGCGGCGTTGTCGTAGGCGCCGATCTTGCTCGGCAACTGGCCGCTGACCAGTGTGAAACGCGATGGCGCGCACAATGGGCTGTTGCAATAGGCGGAGTCAAACACCACGCCTTGTGCGGCAAGGCGACTGAGATTGGGCAGTTTGATGGGCGATGGGCCGTAGAACGGCAACATTGGCGCGGCCATTTGATCGGCCATGATGAAAAGAATGTTCTTGCGCTTCATGTGATCGCGGCATTCCATAGTGGATGTTTATGCGAGAGTGCTGGCGTTGAGAATGAAACCCTCGCACCTTGTGGTAAAGCCCATACGCGGCAATGACTAGGATAAGCACAGCTTATGTATGACGCCCTTGGTGACCTGTCACTGGATCTGCTTCGCGCCTTCGAAGCGGCGGCCCGTCAGCGCAGCTTCACAGCGGCGGCTGTTGAACTGGGCACCACGCAACCGGCCATCAGCCAGCAGATCAAGCGCCTGGAAGAACAACTGGCAACACGGTTGTTCGACCGCATTTATCGCGGAATCGAACTGACAGAGGCAGGGCAGATCCTTTTTGAGCAGGTTCAGCTCGGTTTGCAGAATATCGACGCAGGATTGAGCGCAATCAGCGCACAGCAACAGCATGAAGTGCTGCAGGTGGCCACGGATTTTGCCTTCGCCGCCTATTGGTTGATGCCGCGTCTGCACCGCTTTCACGCGGCCAATCCGCAGGTGGATGTCAGCCTGGTCACCAGTGAACGCAGCCATAACATGCTACGTACCGATATCGATGTGGCGGTGCTGTTCGGCGATGGCCGCTTCAAGCAGGGTGAAAGCCATTGGCTGTTCAGCGAGGAAGTGTTTCCGGTGTGCAGCCCGCAGTTGTTGAGCGAGCGTCCACTGCCCTTGCCAGCCCAGGCATTGCTGGAGTTTCCTTTGTTGCACCTGCGTGGGGAACACAGCAGTAACTGGTTCGACTGGAGTGGTGTGTTCCGCGAGCTGGGCATTACCTCGCCCCCGGCGCCCGGGCAGTTGCGCTTCGATAATTACACCTTGCTGATTCAGGCGGCGATTGGCGGCCAGGGCGTGGCCATCGGCTGGCGCCACCTTGTGGATAACTTGCTGGCGCAAGGGTTGTTGTGTCGCCCGATCGGCGAAACGGTGATGTCGAGGCTGGGTTACTACGTGGTTCTGCCCCAGCGCAAAAGACGCGGAGCATTGATTCAGCAGTTTGTGGATTGGTTGATGGCTGAACAGGCCTGCAGTGCGCAATCGCTCAACGGCCTGACGCTGCCGTCCATTGCGGTTTAACTGTCGGTTGCGATGAAGTTGACGTGCTCGCCGATGTGCAGGTTCAGGTGCAATTCATCGGCAATGCCCACGGCAGTGCGGGCCAGCCGTTTGAGCGGTTCAGCCAACCCCGGTTCGGGGTTGCCACCGATGTTGGCAAAGTGTTCGATGGTCAGCCCTGGTACCCCGCGCGGTTCGTTAACCAGCGTCCACTTCAAAGGACTGCTTTGCAGTGCCTCGCGGATTTCCTCGGCGGCGTGACGTTGCAAGCTATCCTCGGTTTCCGGGTCGTCCAGCACGTCGAAATCACCTACCAGAAACAATCGGGCGATGTTTGCTGCCTGCATGCCGTCGATGAGCGCATCCACTGCCAGCACCTGCTCGACCGGGCCGGGCACGATGGTTTTTTCCACGTGTTCGCTATTGAACGGTAACCCTGGTGCGTCCAGTAAGCAGATAACCACTGAACTGCCGGCCACACTCTGCTTGACCCGTTGCGCGTCGAACAGGTCGCCAGTCTTGGTGCGCAGCCCCGGACGGGGTGCCAGCGCCGTCAGGTCATCGAGAATCGCGATCACTTCATGCTGGCGTCGCAGCATTTCAGCCATCAGCGCACTGCCCAGGCTACTCATGGCACCATAAAGCACCACTTTCACGACGGGGGTTTCGGCATTTTTCATGGCTGGGCTTCCTGTTTTCCAGCGTCTATATAACGTATGACCCGCAGGAAACGGCGAGGGTTCGAACAGCTTTCAGAGGGGTTCAGATGCAGCAGATAACGGGCTACCACGCCCACGTTTATTTCGATGCCAGCACGATCGGGCAGGCGCGGGCCTTGTGTGAACAGGCGGCGCAATTGTTTCCATTGAAAATGGGCCGCGTGCACGAGCGCCCGGTCGGTCCACACCCGGACTGGAGCTGCCAGTTGGCGTTCGAACCGCAGGTGCTGGGCGACGTTCTGCCGTGGCTGGCGCTGAACCGCAAGGGGCTGGTGGTGTTCCTGCACCCGGACACCGGCGACGATTTGCTTGACCACACCGAGCACGCGATCTGGATGGGCGCGATTCGGCCGCTGGACCTGTCTGTTTTTTGATCAGAGTGTTTCTCCAGCCTCGCCGGGCAAATGTTCGTCCAGATGCAGCCACGGCAAGCGGCTGTCGGTCCAGATGTGCCGCTCGGCTGGTGCTTGCTCAGGATGGTCGAGGGTGGCGATGGTCAAGTCGATGCTTTCCGGACTTAGTTGCGTCGCTAGTGCCAGTTGCGCCCCACAGTGGCCGCAGAAATATCGTGCACAGGTGGATGAAGAATCGTACCGCGACGGCGTCCCGGCCAGCCATTGAAAGGTGGATGCCGGCACGGTTATCCAGGTAGTCACGATGCCGCCGCTGACCCGTCGGCAAATCGAACAATGACAGTGGGCGATATCGTGCAGTGGCCCGCTGAATTGATAGCGCAGTTGCCCGCAATGGCAGCCGCCGGTGTGAAGCTCGCCCATGTTCAACCTCCCGCCCTGTGTTCAGGGACTTGAAACCCAATCCGACGATCGGTTGCACATCCGGTCCTTGCTTTCATTGGCGAAAGCTGGCTGAAAGCTTCCCCGATTAGGATCGCCCCCACTACCGGCAACAGACCGGTTGGCCAATGCCAGCGTTTTATCGCTCGCACAGCCCATTTAACAACAACAATGGTGATTCTGATGTCCTCTTCCATCCGCCGCTTCGCTGCAACTCCGCCCGTACGTCTCGTGCTTCCCGTTCTGCGCTGATCCCGCCTGATCCGCCCATTCCCTAGCCGCGCTACGCCTGGAGTATTCCCATGCTGACTTTCCTTGGCTTCGCCATGGTCATCACGTTCATGTTCCTGATCATGACCAAGCGCCTGTCCGCGCTGATCGCCCTGATCATCATTCCAATCATCTTTGCCCTGTTCGGCGGTTTTTCGCCGAAGATCGGTCCGATGATGCTCGAAGGCATTACCAAGCTTGCGCCAACCGGCGTGATGCTGATGTTCGCTATCTTGTACTTCGCCCTGATGATCGACTCCGGCCTGTTCGACCCGGCCGTGCGCAAGATCCTCAAACTGGTCAAGGGCGACCCGCTGAAAGTTTCGGTCGGCACCGCCGTTCTGGCGCTCGTTGTCTCCCTCGATGGTGACGGCGCGACCACTTACATGATCTGCGTGGCCGCCATGCTGCCGCTCTACAGCCGTATCGGCATGAGCCCGCGAATCATGGCCGGCCTGATCATCCTCGCCGGTGGCGTGATGAACATGACCCCATGGGGTGGCCCGACCGCTCGCGCCGCCAGTGCGTTGCATGTGGATCCGTCCGACATCTTCGTACCGATGATTCCTGCGATGCTGGCTGGTGTGGTGGCGATCCTGGTCATTGCCTACTTCTACGGCAAGCGTGAACGTGCGCGTCTGGGTGAACTGCACCTGGTGGGCGATGAAATCGACCACAGTGAAATCAGCGTTTCGCAGTTCCCGGATGCCCGTCGTCCGAAGCTGATCTGGTTCAACGGCGCCCTGACCCTGGCCTTGATGTGCACCCTGATCGCCGGCCTGCTGCCGTTGCCGGTACTGTTCATGGTGGCGTTCAGTATCGCCATGATCGTCAACTACCCTTGCCTGCAACAGCAGAAGGATCGCGTCGCGGCTCACGCCGGTAGCGTACTGGCGGTGGTCGGGTTGATCTTTGCGGCCGGTATCTTCACCGGTATCCTGACCGGCACCGGGATGGTCGACGCCATGTCGAAGAGCCTGTTGGCGGTGATTCCGGACTTCCTCGGCCCGTACCTGGCAGTGATCACGGCGTTGGTAAGCATGCCGTTCACTTTCTTCATGTCGAACGATGCATTTTATTACGGTGTGTTACCGGTACTTGCCGAAGCCGCCAGCCATTACGGTATAACCGCAGTGGAAATGGCACGTGCCTCGATCGTCGGTCAGCCCGTCCACCTGTTGAGCCCGCTGGTTCCATCGACCTACCTGTTGGTGGCCCTGGCTGGCATCGACTTCGGTGACCACCAGCGCTTCACCCTGAAGTGGGCAGTGCTGGTTTGTATCTGCATACTGATTGCTGCACTGCTGTTGGGGACTTTCCCGGTGTTCAGCACTCTATAAGCCCAAGACTCACCACTTCGGGTCCAGGCTTCGCTGTTTGAAGCCCGGGCCCGTTGTGGTTTAACAATCGCTCAAAGGAATACACATGGAATGGCTGACCAACCCTGAAATCTGGGTTGCCTTCTTCACCCTGACCGCCCTGGAAATCGTCCTGGGTATCGATAACATCATCATGATTTCGATCCTGGTCAGCCGCATGCCCAAACACATGCAGGCGCGCACCCGGATTTTCGGTCTGGCGCTGGCCATGATCACGCGAATCCTGCTGCTGCTGTCGATCACCTGGGTCATGCGCCTGACGGCTGACCTGTTCGTAGTATTCGGCCAGGGTATTTCCGGACGCGACCTGATCCTGTTCTTCGGTGGTCTGTTCCTGCTGTGGAAGAGCTCGCAAGAGATGTACCACGCGCTGGAAGGTGAAGACGAAACCAACGAAGAGCCTTCGGGCAAGGGCGGCAACTTCCTCTACACCATCGTCCAGATTGCGATCATCGACATCGTATTCTCCCTGGACTCGGTGATCACTGCGGTCGGCATGGTGTCCCACGTACCGGTCATGGTCGCGGCAATCATCGTGGCCGTACTGGTGATGATGTGGGCATCTGGCACCATCAGTGAGTTCATCGACAAGCACCCATCGCTGAAGATGCTGGCGCTGTCGTTCCTGCTGATCGTCGGTACGGTGCTGATTGCGGAATCCCTGGACGTGCACGTGCCAAAAGGCTACGTCTACTTCGCCATGGCGTTCTCGCTGGCGGTGGAAGCGATCAACATCAGGATGCGCACTGCCATCGCGAAAAAGAAGAAACAGCAGGATCCGGTAAAGCTGCGCAAGGACATTCCGGGCCAGTAACCCGGTAGCGGTAAATACGCAAAACCTGTGGGAGCGAGCTTGCTTGCGATGGTGGTCTGTCAGTCAACGTCAAAGTTGAATCTGATGGCCTCATCGCGAGCAAGCTCGCTCCCACAGTGTTTTGTGTGGCTGGAAGATCGCTCTTTTCATGACAGTTTTGTTTCAATCGCGTCTTTGGCTATGCGATGCTGGCGCGCAGACCGTTAGCCAACTACAGCTTAAGTACAGAACGTAGAACGTCGCGCGGTACCGTCAACTTGCTCCTTTGGGGCGCTACACCACAGGGGGTCATTATGCTCACCCTGCTCAATTTGCTTTCTGCCGTGGCCCTGCTGATCTGGGGCACGCACATCGTCCGAACCGGCATCCTGCGGGTCTACGGCACCAACTTGCGCCATGTCATCAGCCATAACATGTCCAACCGCTGGCTGGCTTTCCTCTCCGGGATCGCCGTGACGGCGATGGTCCAGAGCAGCAACGCCACCGCGATGCTGGTCACCTCCTTTGTCGGCCAGGGCCTGATGGCGCTTACGCCAGCGTTGGTCACCATGCTCGGTGCCGATGTCGGTACGGCCCTGATGGCGCGGGTGCTGACGTTCGATCTGTCGTGGTTGTCGCCGTTGCTGATTTTTGCCGGGGTGATCTTCTTTCTGTCGCGCAAGCAGACCCGACTCGGACAGATGGGCCGTGTCGCCATTGGCTTGGGGTTGATCATTCTGGCGCTGCAACTGATTGTTGAAGCCGCGCACCCGATTACCCATGCCAAAGGGGTGAAGGTGATTTTCGCCTCGCTCACCGGCGATATCCTGCTCGACGCCCTGGTCGGCGCGCTGTTCGCGATGCTTTCCTATTCCAGCCTGGCCGCTGTATTGCTCACCGCGACCCTGGCGGGCGCCAACGTGATCAGCCTGCCGGTGGCCATCGGGCTCGTGATCGGCGCCAATATCGGCAGCGGCATACTCGCGTTCCTCAGCACCAGCATGCAGAACGCCGCCGGGCGCCAAGTGGCGCTGGGCAGCCTGCTGTACAAACTGATTGGTCTTTTACTGATCATTCCAGTGCTCGATCCGCTGGTGCACTGGCTCGATGGCCTGGATTTCAGCCCTCAGGAAATGGTCATTGGCTTTCACCTGCTCTACAACATCGCGCGTTGCCTGATCTTGCTGCCCAGTGTTGGGCCGATGGCCAGGTTTTGTGCCTGGGTGCTGCCGGAGCGCCCGCTAGTCAACGGTACGGCCAAGCCCCGACACCTTGACCCCACGGCGTTGGTCACCCCCGGTTTGGCGCTGGCCAACGCAGCCCGGGAAACCCTGCGCATGGGCGACCTGATCGACAACATGCTCGAAGCCATGCTCGACGTGTTGCGCGGAAAGCAAACCGCCGTCACCCAGGAAATGCGGCGCCTGACCGACGATGTCGAAGCGCTCTACAGCGCGATCAAGTTGTATCTGGCGCAAATGCCCCGGGAAGATCTCAGCGATCAGGACAGCCGGCGTTGGGCGGAAATCATCGAACTGGCGATCAACCTGAAACTGGCCAGTGACTTGATCGAACGCATGCTGCGCAAGGTCCAGCAGCAGAAAACCTCGCAGCGCCGGTCGTTTTCCGAAGTGGGGCTGGACGAATTGACCGGGCTGCAAACTCAGTTGATTTCCAACCTGCGGCTCGGGATGTCGGTGTTTCTCAGTGGCGACCCGGAAAGTGCCCGCCAGCTGGTGCGTGAAAAACGTCGTTTCCGTGCACAGGAACGGCGCCTGGCTCACGCTCATGTCAGCCGCTTGCAACGTAAAATCGTGCAAAGTATCGAAACCAGTTCGTTGCACCTGGAGCTGATCGCCGACATGAAACGTCTTAATTCGCTGTTTTGCAGCAGTGCCTACGTGGTGCTGGAAACATCGGACACAGGTGCGCTGGTGGTCGACGATTTGAGTGACATCACTCATTCACCCTGAACGTCCACAGTTGCCTGAAGTCTGTTGAACTTACGCTAGCCGTACGGAAGCTCGTTATGCGTTGTCTGTTGTTCGCCTGCCTGTTGCTTGGTTCATTCCCGTCATTCGCCCTGGATCGCTTCCAGGTCGAGGGCTACACCCTGCGCAACGGTTTGCAGTTGCTGCTCAAGCCCGGCACTGACCACGGGCATGTGGCGATCCGGCTGGTGGTCGGCGTTGGCCTGGACGATTTCAAGTGCGAAGAAAAGGAGTTGCCGCATCTGCTGGAACACTTGTTGTTCAGCGGTATCGACGCCAGCGGCGAAGGCGGCCTGGAAGAAAGCATGCAGGCTCTGGGCGGCGAGTGGAACGCGTTCACCAGTAATGCCGATACGACTTTCGTCATCGAAGCCCCGGCGAAAAACCAGCGCAAGGTTCTCGACCTGTTGCTGGCGCTGCTGACCCAGACCCGCTTCGACGACAGTGCCATCAACGCGGCCAAGCAAGTGGTCGAGCGTGAAGACGGCGGCCATTACTCGCACCTGCAACGCTGGCTCGATCGTCAGGACCTCGGCCACACGGCCAGCAAACAACTGGCCGTGGAATTGGGCCTCAAATGCCCGGAGCGTGCGCAAGTCGATGACCTGACCCGTGAACAACTGGAGCAGGTGCGCAAGGACTGGTATGCGCCGAACAACATGACCCTGATCGTGGTCGGCGACCTCGACAAGTTGCTGCCAGCCTATCTGGAGCGGGCGTATGGCGCGTTGGAAGCGATCACCCCTGGCGAGCATCCGCCGCTGCCGCAAATCCAGGCCAGCGCCACCCATGAGCGCACCTTGACCCACAGTCTGGTCGGCAACGGCGCCAAGTTGCACTGGCTGGTGCCGGAGCCGGTACTGGAGGATGGGCACGATGAAACCTTCGATTTGCTCAAGGACTATCTGGATTGGGCGCTTTATCGCCAGTTACGCCTGGCTCACGGTTTGTCCTACGGCCCGTGGGCGGAGCGCGAGGTGTTCGGCGGCGTAGGTTTCATGAGCCTCAACGCCGACCTTGAGCGCGACGCCGTGGCCGATGCCGAACAAGTACTCGAGGACCTGAAGGCCGGCCTGCTCAAGGACGGCCTCAATGCCGACACCTTCAACCGCCTCAAGCAGGCCGCGATTGCCCGCCAGGCCTGGGCCGTACAAGGCAACAGCGCGTTGGCCGACTACTACTGGAGCGCCATCGGTAACTACGAGGACGGTCACTTCACCAACCCGGCCCGGGAGCTGCAAGGGGTGACCCTGGAAGAAGCGAACAAGGCCGTGCGCGAATTGCTCCTGCAACCAGGGTATTTGCGGATCGAGAAGCCTTTGTTCAGTTATGACCAGTTGATGTGGCTGGTGGTCGGTGGGGTGGGCTTGATCGTGTTGATGTTGGTGGGCTGGCGTTTGCACCGCAGGAAGTAACCATTCCATGTGACAACGGACTGAGAGGCCTTGCCGGTTCCCTGTGGGAGCGAGCTTGCTCGCGATAGCGGATTGTCAGCCGCCGAAAATGTTGGATGTGCCGGCCTCATCGCGAGCAGGCTCGCTCCTACAGGTTGCGTGGTGTAACTGATCGTGAACCCTCGCCACAGCGCCGCACCAGCGGTACCCTGTCGAGGTTTTTTCCTACGACGACTGTGAAACCACCGAATGCAAAACCTATCCCTTTTCGTACAGCGCATCCTTGATTTGATGAAGCGGTACCCTGGGGTCATTGCGCTCTTTGGTTTCATCTCCGGGGTGGGCAGTTTCATTCTGGTCGATCGCCAGCAAGGCCTGGCGAGCTGGATCACCACCATCATGCTGATCAGCTGGATCTGGCTGATGCTGGAAAACAGCCTGACCAAGCTGTTCACGCGCATCTTCAAGCGCGAAATACCGGAACCGTTGTTGCGTTACGCAACGCAGATGATCCATCAGGAAAGCCTGTTCTTTGTCCTGCCGTTCTTCTTCATCACCACGACGTGGAACAGCGGCCAGTTGTTTTTCACCGGGTTGCTGGGCGTCGCGGCGCTGATTTCGATCGTCGACCCGCTCTACTACAAGTGGCTGGCTCCACGGCGTTGGGCGTTTCTGGCCCTGCACACCCTGACCCTGTTCGCCGCGCTGCTCACCGCATTGCCGGTGATCATGCACCTGACCACCGCGCAAAGTTTCAAATGGGCACTGGGTATCTCGGTGCTGCTGTCGTTCCCGAGCCTGGCGTCGATCTTCCCGATTCGTACCCTGCGCAATGCGCTGGCGATCTTGAGTATCACCCTGGGCATCGGCGCCGTTGGTTGGGAGCTGCGCTCGTGGGTGCCGCCGGCGACGCTGTGGATGACCGACGTGGCCATCAGTACGCAAATGCAGGATCGCACACCTGGCGCCAGTCTCGACGAAGTCAGCGCCGAACAGATCCGTAATGGCGGGCTTTATGCGTACACCGCGATCAACGCCCCGCGTGGCCTGGACGAGCGGATTTATCACGTCTGGCAGTTCAACGGTAAAGAGGTCGACCGCATCCCCCTGGATATTCGTGGCGGGCGCAAGGAAGGTTACCGGGCCTGGACCCACAAGCAGAACTTCCCGGGCAACCCGGCCGGCAAATGGCAGGTTCGGGTCCTGACCGAAGATGGCCAGGTCATTGGCGTGCTGCGCTTCAAAGTCACGGACAGCACAGCGATCAAAGAAAAGTAGTCCGGTTCGTGCTATTACGTAGAGCTGCGTAATCACTGAACAAGCACGGAGCTTATGATCAGCAGCACGATGGCCGGCAACGCCCGATTGGACTCGTCGATTACCCCTGCGCGGTTGCGGGTGACGGGCGACTGGACGCTTGCCCATTACGCTGACCTCAAGCTGTTGAGCGAAAAACTCCACGGCCAGTACGACGCCAACACCCCCATCGACCTCAATGGTCTCGGCGCCCTCGACACCGCCGGTGCCTCGCTGTTGGTCGAGCTGCTCGGCTCCGAGCGCCTCGGTCGCTCTGCCGAACATCCTGATTGCACACTCCCTGCCGCGGATCGGGCGTTGCTGCAAACCGTCTACTGCTCGTTGACCGATTTCTGCGTACCGATCAAGGAGCCGGAAGTCAGCGTTTCCATTCAGTTGCTGACCCGCATTGGCCGCGCGGTGGACACTGTCTGGCAGGACACCCTGCAACTGCTGGGTTTCGTCGGCCTGATCATCGAAACCATCGTCCGCGGCCTGTTCCGTCCCAAGCGCTGGCGCGTCACGCCGATGATCGCCCATATCGAACAGACCGGTCTCGACGCCGCCCCCATCGTTGCGTTGCTGACTTTTCTGGTGGGCGCCGTGGTGGCGTTTCTCGGGTCGACGGTGCTGGCCACTTTCGGCGCCACCGTCTTCACCGTGGACCTGGTGGGGTTTGCCTTCTTGCGCGAATTCGGTGTGCTGCTGACCGCGATCCTGATGGCCGGGCGCACCGCCAGTGCGTTCACGGCGCAAATCGGTTCGATGAAGGCCAACGAGGAAATCGACGCTATCCGCACCCTGGGCCTCGACCCCGTAGAGTTGCTGGTGGTGCCGCGGGTCCTGGCGTTGCTGATCGCCCTGCCGATGCTGACTTTCCTGGCGATGCTGTCAGGGATTATCGGCGGTGCCGTGGTCTGCGCGGTGGCGCTGGATATCTCGCCAGCGATGTTCCTGTCGCTGCTGCAAACGGACATCGGCGTTCAGCACTTTCTGGTGGGGATCGTCAAAGCGCCGGTGTTCGCCTTCCTCATCGCCGCCATCGGTTGCCTCGAAGGCTTCAAGGTCAGTGGCAGCGCTGAGTCTGTGGGCGCGCACACCACGTCGAGTGTGGTGCAGTCGATTTTCGTGGTGATCGTGATGGATGCGATCGCCGCGATGTTTTTCATGGAGATGGGTTGGTGAGTCGTATCCCCAGAGCGCACTCCGAGGCGGTGATTGAAGTCCGTGGGTTGTGCAACCGTTTTGGAAGCCAGAGCGTGCACGAGAACCTCGACCTGGACTTGTACAAGGGCGAGATCCTCGCCGTGGTCGGCGGCTCCGGCAGCGGCAAGTCGGTGCTGCTGCGCAGCATTGTCGGGTTGCGCCAGCCCAGCGAAGGCGTGGTGAAAGTTTTCGGGAAAAACCTGCCGACCTTGTCCGAGCACGAGCGTTCGCTGGTGGAGCGGCGATTCGGCGTGCTGTTCCAGAAAGGCGCGCTGTTCTCTTCACTGACGGTGACCGAGAACGTCGCCCTGCCGCTGATCGAACACGCCGGCTTGAGCCGCAACGACGCCGAGCACCTGGCGGCGGTGAAAATGGCCTTGGCCGGGTTACCGCTGTCGGCCGCAGAGAAGTACCCCTCGTCGCTGTCCGGCGGCATGATCAAGCGCGCCGCGCTGGCTCGGGCATTGGCGCTGGACCCGGACATCCTGTTTCTCGACGAACCCACCGCCGGTCTCGACCCGATCGGCGCCGCCGCGTTCGACCAATTGATCCTGACCCTGCGCGATGCTTTGGGCCTGAGTGTCTTTCTGGTGACCCACGACCTCGACACGCTCTACACCATCACTGACCGGGTGGCGGTGCTGGCGCAGAAAAAAGTGCTGGTGGTGGACGCCATCGACAAGGTTTCGGAAACCAACGATGCGTGGATTCACGAATACTTCCATGGCCCTCGTGGCCGCGCGGCATTGACGGCCGCCCAACAGCTCAACGAGGTCTGACATGGAAACCCGAGCCCATCATGTATTGATCGGCCTGTTCACCGTGATTGTGGTGACGGCCGCGCTGCTGTTCGGCCTGTGGCTGGCCAAGTCCAGTGTCGACACCGAGTTCAAGGACTACGAAGTCGTGTTCAACGAGGCGGTCAGCGGTTTGTCCCAAGGTAGTTCGGTACAGTACAGCGGGATCAAGGTCGGCGACGTGATCTCGCTGCGCCTGGACCCGAAAGACCCGCGCCGGGTGCTGGCGCGAATTCGCTTGGCCGGCGATACCCCGGTAAAGGAGGACACCCAGGCCAAACTGGCCCTGACCGGCGTCACCGGGACTTCGATCATCCAACTCAGCGGCGGCACACCACAGAGTCCGACGCTCAAGGGCAAGGACGGTAACCTGCCGACCATCGTCGCCTCGCCCTCGCCCATCGCCCGGCTGCTCAATGACAGCGAAGACCTGATGGCCGGGGTGAGTACGCTGATGCATAACGCCAATCTGATGTTCTCCACGGAAAACATCGAGCGCATCAGCAACACCCTGGAGCACCTGGAGCAAACCACCGGGGCCATTGCCGAACAGCGCGGCGATATCCGCCAGACCATGCAGCAACTGGCCTCGGTGGGTAAGCAGGCCAACACCATGCTGGAGCAGACGACGGCGTTGATGCGCAATGCCAACGGGCTGCTCAACGAGCATGGCAAGGAAGCGCTGGGCAGCGCCGAGCAGGCGATGAAGTCGCTGCAGGAGAGCAGCGCCACCCTCAACAAACTGATCACCACCAATCAGGATTCGCTCAACAGCGGCATGCAAGGCCTTAATGGCCTAGGGCCGGCGGTCCGTGAGATGCGCGAAACCCTGAGTTCGTTGCGCACCATTACCACACGCCTGGAAGCCAACCCCAGTGGTTACCTGCTGGGCAGTGACAAGACCAAGGAATTTACGCCATGAAGCTGATTCGGATTGCCCTCCTCGCTGGCTTCACATTGATCAGTTCGTGCTCGATCCTGCCCAAGCCCGAGCCCTTCGAGGTCTATCGATTGCCGTCGGCCCAGAGCGCATCGGCCAGCCATGGCGCGCCGCAACGCTGGTCGCTGCGCCTGAGCAAATTCCAGTCCAGCGAAGCGTTGAACAGTCCGAACATTGCCGTAATTCCCCAGGGCGATGTGATCAGCCATTACAAGGGTTCACGCTGGAGCGACCCGGCGCCGGTGCTGGTGCGCAATCGTCTGCTGGAAGGTTTCCAGCATGACGGGCGGGTGCCGCTGCTGAGCACCGATGACAGCATTTTCCAGACCGATCTTGAATTGGGCGGTAGCCTGCAGGCGTTCCAGACTGAATACCAGGGCACGAATGCCAGCGCGGTCGTGCGTCTGGATGCATTGCTGGTGCGCAGTTACGACCAGCGCATCCTCGCCAGCCGCCGTTTTGAAGTGCGCCAGCCACTCAGTGAAGTGCAGGTCCCGGCGGTGGTGGCCGGGTTCGGTCAGGCGAGTGATCAGTTGACTGTGCTGGTGGTGAGCTGGGCGGTTGAGCAAGGACAGAAACTCGCCCCGCCGCCCAGACCTTGAGGACTTGCGCAGTCCTGTGGGAGCGAGCTTGCTCGCGATGACTGAGGCACCTTCACAATCAATGTGCCTGACACACCGCTATCGCGAGCAAGCTCGCTCCCACAGTTGACTTGTGTCGGCCTGATCAGCTCGGCAAAAACGCCTGATGCAACTCTTCCAGCGTCTCAAAGTGATACGCCGGCGCTTCGGCGCTCAACTCTTCATGGCTGCCGAACCCGTAACCTACCGCCGCCGCGTCCAGGCCATTGCTGCGTGCGCCGATCAGGTCGTGCTTGCGGTCGCCGATCATCAAAGTGTTGGCCGGGTCCAGGTTTTCTTCGGCCATCAGGTGAGCGATCAGCTCGACCTTGTTGGTCCGGGTGCCGTCCAGTTCGCTGCCGTAAATCACCTTGAAGTGTTTGGCAAAATCGAAATGCCGGGCGATTTCCCGGGCGAACACCCACGGTTTCGAGGTCGCGATGTACAGCTGTCGTCCTTGTCCGCCCAGGGTTTCCAGTAGTGGCGTGACACCATCGAACACCCGGTTTTCGTAGAGGCCGGTGACCTTGAAGCGCTCGCGGTAGAAATTCACCGCTTCCCAGGCCTTGGCTTCATCGAAGTCGTAGAACTGCATGAATGCCTGCAACAGCGGCGGCCCGATGAAGTGTTCGAGTCTGGCCAGGTCCGGCTCATCGATACCCAGTTTGCTCAGGGCGAACTGGATCGAACGAGTAATGCCCTCACGTGGGTCGGTCAGGGTGCCATCGAGGTCGAACAAAACGGTTTGGTAATGCATGTCGAATCCTGATTAAGGGGCCGGGTCAAAGCTGGTCGTAGCCTTCGGCCAGATGCAGGTCCTTGAGCTTCACGTAGTTCGCCGCGCTGTAGGTGAAAAACGCGCGTTCCTTGTCGGTCAGCGGGCGGATCTGCTTCACCGGGCTGCCCACATACAGGAAGCCGCTTTGCAGATGCTTGCCCGGCGGTACCAGGCTGCCGGCACCGATGATCACCTCATCGTCGACCACCGCACCGTCCATGACGATGCTGCCCATGCCGATCAACACCCGGCTGCCCACCGAACAGCCATGCAGCATGACCTTGTGGGCGATAGTCACGTCATCGCCGATCAGCAGCGGGAAGCCATCCGGGTTGAACGGCCCGGCGTGGGTGATGTGCAACACGCAGCCATCCTGCACGCTGGTGCGCGCGCCGATGCGGATTCGATGCATGTCGCCACGGATCACTGTCAGCGGCCAGACCGAGCTGTCTTCGCCGATTTCAACGTCGCCGATCACCACTGCCGAGCCGTCGACAAAAGCGCCTTTACCCAGCAGCGGCGTGTGGTTCTGATACTTGCGAAGGTTCACGATAGGGTTTCTCTCTGTTGCTGATAGCTGCGGTGAACGTCGATTGTAATTAAGATGGCTGCATGTTTCTCCAGCCAAGGTATCAACCGTGAGCGTGAACAACCCTCTTTTGCAGTCCTATGACCTGCCGCCGTTCTCCGCCATCCGCGCCGAACACGTACAACCGGCCATTGAACAGATCCTGGCTGACAACCGTGCCGCTATCGTCGAGATCCTCAAGACCCAGGTCAAACAGCCAACGTGGGCTGGCCTGGTGCTGGCGATGGACGAACTCAACGACCGTCTGGGCGCCGCCTGGAGCCCGGTCAGCCACCTCAATGCCGTGTGCAACAGTGCCGAACTGCGTGAAGCCTACGAGTCGTGCCTGCCTGCCTTGAGCGCCTATTCCACTGAAATGGGTCAGAACCGCGAACTGTTCCAGGCTTTCGAAGCCCTGGCCAGCAGCCCGGAGGCCGCCGGCTTCGACGTGGCGCAGAAAACTATCCTGGAACACTCCCTGCGTGACTTCCGTCTGTCGGGTATCGACCTGCCGGAAGCCGAACAAAAGCGTTACGCCGAAGTGCAGAGCAAGCTGTCCGAATTGGGCAGCCGTTTTTCCAACCAGTTGCTCGATGCCACTCAGGCCTGGACCAAGCACATCACCGATGAAGCCGCCCTCGCCGGCCTGACTGATTCGGCCAAAGCGCAAATGGCCGCCGCGGCTCAGGCCAAGGATCTGGACGGCTGGCTGATCACTCTGGAATTCCCGAGCTATTACGCGGTGATGACCTACGCCCAGGACCGCGCGCTGCGTGAAGAAGTCTACGCCGCGTACTGCACCCGGGCGTCGGACCAGGGGCCGAATGCCGGCCAGAACGACAACGGCCCGGTCATGGAAGAAATCCTCGACCTGCGTCAGGAACTGGCAAAACTCTTGGGGTTCAGCAGTTTCTCCGAGTTGAGCCTGGCGACCAAAATGGCCGAGTCCAGCGATCAGGTGCTGAGTTTCCTGCGCGACCTGGCCAAGCGCAGCAAACCGTTCGCTGCCCAGGATCTGGAACAGCTCAAGGCTTATGCCGCCGAACAGGGCTGCCCGGATCTGCAAAGCTGGGACAGCGGTTTCTACGGCGAAAAACTCCGTGAACAGCGTTACAGCGTCGCCCAGGAAGCCCTGCGCGCCTACTTCCCGATCGACAAGGTACTCAGCGGTCTGTTCGCCATCGTCCAGCGCCTGTACGGCATCGAGATTGCCGAGCAGAAAGGCTTCGACACCTGGCACCCGGATGTCCGCCTGTTTGAAATCAAGGAAAACGGCCAGCACGTCGGCCGCTTCTTCTTCGACCTCTATGCTCGCGCCAACAAGCGTGGCGGCGCCTGGATGGATGGCGCCCGCGACCGTCGTCGCACCGCTGGTGGTGTATTGCAAAGCCCGGTGGCCAACCTGGTGTGCAACTTCACCCCGGCCGACAGCGGCAAGCCTGCGCTGCTCACCCACGACGAAGTCACCACCCTGTTCCACGAGTTCGGTCACGGCCTGCATCACCTGTTGACCCGCGTCGAGCATGCTGGCGTGTCCGGCATCAACGGCGTGGCTTGGGATGCGGTCGAGCTGCCGAGCCAGTTCATGGAAAACTGGTGCTGGGAGCCGGAAGGCCTGGCGCTGATTTCCGGTCATTATGAAACCGGCGAACCGCTGCCTCAGGACCTGCTTGGGAAGATGCTTGCGGCGAAAAACTTCCAGTCCGGCCTGATGATGGTGCGCCAACTGGAGTTCTCGCTGTTCGACTTCGAACTGCACGCCACCCACGGCGACGGCCGCAGCGTGCTGCAAGTGCTTGAAGGCGTGCGTGACGAGGTTTCGGTGATGCGTCCGCCGGCCTACAACCGCTTCCCCAACAGTTTTGCGCACATCTTCGCTGGCGGTTACGCCGCGGGTTACTACAGCTATAAGTGGGCTGAAGTGCTGTCGGCCGATGCGTTCTCGAAGTTCGAAGAAGAAGGCGTGCTCAACGCCGACACCGGTCGTGCGTTCCGCGAAGCAATCCTGGCCCGTGGCGGCTCCCAGGAGCCGATGGTGCTGTTCGTCGACTTCCGTGGTCGTGAGCCATCAATTGACGCACTCTTGCGCCACAGCGGCCTGAGTGAGGGCGCGGCAGCATGAGTGAGGGACCTGTGATTACGAAAAAACGCTTTATCGCCGGGGCGGTCTGCCCGGCATGCAGCGAGCCGGATAAATTGATGATGTGGAATGAAGACCAGGTCCCGCACCGAGAGTGCGTGGCCTGCGGTTACTCCGACACACTCAATGAGCAAGGGCTGTCGGTGCCCAAGGAGTTGGGTACGCGGGTGAACACCAGCGCCCCCAAACCTGCCGACACCAAGGTTCAGCCGGTTCAGTTCTTCCCGAATCCGAAGCTGAAGAAAAAGCCTGACGAACAAAACTGAGTGAAAAAAGCCCCCGTTGCGCAATGCAACGGGGGCTTTTTTACTCGATATGAGCGGACTTGAACCAGCTCTTCATTGAACATGCAGCGAACGGGCTGGTACTGCAATCGCCATTGGCCAGGGCCGTGCGCAGTTTTTCCACGTCGGCCTGCATCATGTAGCGAATTCCGTCCTTGAAGTGGGTGCTGTCGCCAAAGCCGCCCTGGGTCATTTCGTTCAGGGCCTCCTCCTTGGTCCAGCCCTGGATGACAGCCCGGTACATGGCGGCCATCAGGCCGGTACGGTCGGAACCGTGTTTGCAGTGCATCAGCACCGGGCCTTTGGCTTCGGCGGACCGAATGGCGCGCAAGGCCTTGAGCACATCGGCGTCATCCACATGGTTGGTGCGATAAGGCAGTTGTACTTGCGTGATGCCTGGCGCGGACAACCAACTGGAGTCTGCTTCGGGCAGGAAATTGATCACAGTACCCACCTTGAGTTTCTCCAGCAGCGGCACCGCGCCCTTGTCCGGCAAGGCGCTGCGATAGAGCGTCGGCGACATCTGGAAGAGGTTGTATTGCTTCTCTATCTGTTGAGCCCAGTCTGCTGGACGCTGCATCACACTGTCGTCAGCAAGTGCCGGTGTCAGGTTAGCGAGCACAACCAGCGACAAGCATATTGCAGATAAAAAACGTGGAAAAAGCATGCTTGAGCGACCGTTCAGAAAGGGACGGGAAGATGGTGGCAAGGATCAGCCATGCACGGTCAAAGGCCTGTGAGCTGACTGTCAAAGAATCGTGAAGTCCGCGCTCAGGTTATAGTTTCAGTTTGATGAAGGATTTGAGCAGCTCGTTCAGTCCGACCCCATAGTTAAACACCTGTCCAGTTAAAGGGTTGCGCTTGCGGCCTTCAAAAGACGAGCCGGCATTCGCAGATTTGGTTTCGTACACACCGAGGCTATACAGTTGATGATCATCTTCGTCAATTTCAAATTCCTCAACGTCTACTCGAAGCTCGGGTGATTCAGCGGGAAGACGATAAAGGTACGCTATGCCCTCTGGGGCAATTATTTGTTGATGATAAAAAGCGAGTGCAAGTTGTGTAAGGGCGGCAATGTCCTTTTCGTCGATGCTATTGTCTGGAGTGACATTGATATCGGACCAAGGATCAAAATCGAGCTTTGAAGTCTTGCCTTCGTCTTTTATATGGAGTGTCACTGAGGGAGCGCTTGCGAGAATATCAGCGAATTGCTCCATTGTTTTGTTCGGATACTCGCCTGCCCTTATTAGCTTGATAATTACCTGCACACCTTTCGTCGTTTCTTTTTGTTGTAGATAAGCACCAGTTTTTATGAGCATTGACATTTTTATCCTCCAGGCTGTCTGGAATGCATGCGGGAGCCCGCATGCATTCGGCAATAGCACTTTCCAGTGATCGGAAAGTCAGGGCTCAGGGATTGACGATACTGGCATAAGCCTTTGCCAGCGCCTGTAACTTGGCTTTGTCGTCGGCATCGATGGTCCCGTCTCCATCGACATCCTTGCCCACGGTCCGGATGCTGAAAGAGTTGCCAAGGTCGGTGGAAGTGGCGGTGTAGTAAGTTGAGTCGACCAGCTTTTCAACTTGCATTTCATTTTCCGCATCCCAACTCAACTCTTTGCGAGCCAGTTGCAAAGAAACCAAGGTGTTGGGTTCCGAAGGGCCTGGTTTCATGAGTTGAAGGAAAATACCGCGTTGATTAAAGAAAGACATTAATAAATCCTTTTATTTGATTGCTGTTGAGGGTATTGCCTGTTGGGTTGAATATACGGTTGGGTATTGAGTCTAACCACTGACTATATGTTTCCTGAGTTTTCTGATTATCAATGAACAAGTAAGCATCATGATGCCCCTTTGTCAGATGAAGGGCTGAGCGGTACTGGTCGACAGGCAGTGAGTCGGTTACTGTATGGATATACAGATCAAGGAGTCCGCTGATGGTTAGCTCTCTGCCTCCCCGCGGCCGCGGCACCGCAACCAACCCGCACAACCGCTTTGCCCCCAGCCATTCGGTGGTTGAGGACGACGGCTGGTATCAGGAAGTACCGCTCACCCAGGGCACCGAGGTGAGCATTGAAACGGCGAAAACCATCATTACCCGCAATACGTCGCCGGACTTGCCCTTCGATCGATCGATCAATCCCTATCGCGGTTGCGAGCATGGCTGCATCTACTGCTACGCGAGGCCAAGCCATGCCTATTGGGACATGTCGCCCGGGCTGGATTTCGAGACAAAGCTGATCGCCAAGATCAACGCTGTGGATGTGTTGGAGCAACAACTGTCCAAACGCGGCTATCAATGTGCGCCGATCAACCTCGGCTCCAACACCGACCCCTATCAGCCGATCGAGCGTGAATACAGGATCACCCGGCATACCCTCGAAGTACTGCTGCGATATCGCCATCCCGTGACCATCGTCACCAAAGGCTCGCTGATCCTTCGCGATTTGGACCTGCTGACCGAACTTGCACAGCAAAACCTGGTGGCGGTGATGATCAGCCTGACCACCCTGGACGACGATCTCAAACGCATCCTTGAACCCCGCGCCGCAGCGCCCAAGGCCCGGTTGCGGGCGATCAGGGTCATGCGCGAGGCGGGCATTCCGGTGGGCGTCCTGTGTTCACCGATGATTCCGATGATCAACGACAGCGAACTCGAAAGCCTGCTCGCCGAGGCTCACGGCGCCGGAGCACAAAGCGCCGCCTACATGATGCTGCGTCTGCCGCTGGAAGTGGCGCCGCTGTTCGAAGAATGGCTGGGCGCCCACTATCCGCAACGGGCGGCGCATGTGCTGAGCCTGATTCGCCAGAGCCGTGGCGGTGAACTCTACGACAGCCGCTTTGGTGCTCGAATGCGCGGCGAAGGTCCCTTCGCCGACCTGCTGGCACAGCGTTTTGCCAAAGCCATCAAGCGCCTGGGGCTCAATCGCCGGGAAGGCTTTGACCTAGACTGCAATGCCTTTTGTCCGCCTGGTCGCCAAATGTCGTTGATTTGAGGACAATTGGCCTATGGTTGAGTACTGAAGATCGCGCTCGCGTCTTAGGCTGGTCACGTTTTTTGTGACCTGTAACACGCATTCTAGAGCGTTTTATTCAGTTTCAATTAAGATTCGGCCGCTACCTTGTTCATCGAGTGACTGATGGGTCGAGATGTTTGGCCTGGATGTTTTTTAACCAGCCACTGGCTTCACACCGGACCACACGGGATGACTCCCTGAGCCCGCCAATGAGGATGAATTGATGAGTGACAAGGATAAACAGTCGTTGGCTGCGTCGGCTTCAGCCCAACCCGAGGCCGAAACCGCCGATGCAGCGTTGCAGCATATCGTTGACGGCTTTTTGCATTTTCATCATGAGATCTTTCCTCAACAGGAAGAGCTCTTCAAGAAACTCGCCACGGCCCAGCGGCCACGAGCGATGTTCATCGCCTGCGCCGATTCGCGCATCGTTCCCGAGCTGATTACCCAGAGCTCCCCCGGCGACCTGTTCGTGACCCGTAACGTCGGCAACGTCGTGCCGCCTTACGGGCAAATGAACGGTGGTGTTTCCACGGCCATCGAGTACGCCGTACTGGCTCTTGGGGTGCATCACATCATCATTTGCGGGCATTCCGACTGCGGCGCCATGCGCGCGGTGCTCAACCCGGACAGTCTGGAAAAAATGCCCACGGTCAAAGCCTGGCTGCGTCATGCCGAAGTGGCCAAAACCATGGTGCAAGAGAACTGCAACTGCTCCAGCGAAAGCGAAAGCATGCACATCCTCACTGAAGAGAATGTGATCGCCCAGTTGCAGCATCTGCGCACCCATCCGTCGGTGGCTTCGCGCATGGCCAACGGTCAGCTATTTATTCACGGCTGGGTCTACAACATCGAAACCAGCGAAATCAAAGCGTACGACGCAGATCAAGGCTGTTTCCTGCCGCTCAATGGCAGCCTGCCAATTCCCGTGGCGACGCCCAAAGCGCGCTTCTAAATCCTCCTAAATCGTTGTGTGGTTCAGCCGAGGCTGCCGTTCAGGCAGCCTGGCTTTGCCATGCCTGAAGAAAAATTTCGGGAGACTCACCATGCGTGCTGCTCGACTCAAAGCTGTTCTGCCACGGGAGCTGCTGGCTTCGGTGGTTGTGTTTCTGGTCGCCCTGCCTCTGTGCATGGGCATCGCGATTGCTTCGGGGCTGCCGCCGGCCAAAGGCCTGATCACCGGCATCATCGGTGGTCTGGTGGTCGGCTGGTTGGCCGGTTCGCCACTGCAAGTCAGCGGCCCGGCGGCGGGCCTGGCCGTTCTGGTGTTCGAGTTGGTCCGCCAGCACGGCATCGCCATGCTCGGGCCGATACTGTTGTTGGCGGGTTTGCTGCAACTGGTGGCTGGCCGATTGAAGCTGGGCTGCTGGTTTCGAGTGAAGGCACCCGCGGTGGTGTACGGCATGCTGGCCGGGATTGGCGTGCTGATAATCCTGTCTCAGGTGCATGTGATGCTGGATGCCGTGCCCAAACCTTCGGGTCTGGATAACCTGGCGGCCTTCCCGGCGGCGCTGTCTCTGGCGTTGCCCACGTTTGGCTGGCAAGCCGGGTTGCTCGGTTTGTCGACAATCGCCGTCATGTGGCTGTGGGATAAATTCCGTCCGCAATCCCTGCGCTTCGTTCCTGGCGCGCTACTTGGGGTCGGTCTGGCCACGCTTGCCAGCCTGATGCTGGCGTTGCAGGTCAAACGGGTTGAGGTTCCGGCCAACCTGACGGAGGCCATCGACTGGCTCAAGCCAGAGGATCTGCTCAACCTGGCTGATCCGACCTTGCTGATCGCGGCGTTTGCCGTGGCTTTCATCGCGAGCGCCGAAACCTTGCTCTCAGCCGCCGCGGTTGATCGCATGCACAGTGGTCAGCGCTCGGACTTCGACCGGGAATTGTCGGCGCAAGGTATCGGCAACATGCTGTGTGGCCTGCTTGGAGCGTTGCCGATGACCGGCGTTATCGTACGCAGTTCGGCGAATGTTCAGGCTGGCGCAACCACGCGGTTTTCGACCATTTTCCACGGCCTGTGGTTGTTGGCGTTCGTACTGTTGCTGTCCAGCGTGCTGCAAAGCATTCCGGTGGCGAGCCTGGCGGGCGTGCTGGTGTACACCGGTTTCAAGCTGGTGGATCTCAAGGTATTCCGTAGTTTGGGCCGGTATGGTCGGGCGCCGATGTTCACCTATGCGGCAACCGCGCTCGCCATCGTTTTCACGGACCTGCTGACTGGCGTATTGATTGGCTTCGGCCTGACGCTGGTGAAACTTGCGCTGAAAGCTTCGCGGTTGAAAATCAGCCTGATCGACCTGCCTCAGGAAGGGGAAATGGAATTGCGCCTGGTGGGTGCGGCGACCTTCCTCAAAGTGCCGGCGCTGACCCAGGTGCTGGGTAGTATTCCACCAGGCGCGACGGTGCATGTGCCGCTTAACAACCTGAGCTACATCGATCACTCGTGTCTGGAGCTTCTGGAGGAGTGGGGTCGGGCGAATGCGGCCAAGGGTTCGAAGTTGTTGATTGAATCGCGGGGGCTGAAGCGCAGACTTGAAGGCAGGGTTCGTACCAACACGGGCATAGGTGCGGCTGGCTGAGGCCCGATGTGGGAGCGAGCTTGCTCGCGATGGCGGTAGATCAGTCAACTTTGATGTTGAATGACATAGCCTCATCGCGAGCAAGCTCGCTCCCACAGGGGATTGTGTTTACCGGTGAATCAAGCCGCCGGCTGATCCAGTTCCAGGCCTACGCCCAAACGGCGGGACATGCACGGCCAGCGTTTCCACGCGGCGCCGGTGTCCGGGCTGTTGAGCTTCTCGCGGTAGGCTTCCACGGACTCCAGTGCGAAGGTTTCGTCGTTGAGCATCTCGTCGATGGCGTGATGCACCACTTCGTCCAGTTGGTTGGCGAACGTCTCACCGATCAATTGGTGAGCAATCAGGTTGGCGACAGTCATGTCCAAGGGGATCAGTGGCTGGCCAAGATGCTTGATGTACAGGTCGTTGACCTCTTCGACAAACCGATGCGCCAGATAGGCTTCATCCAGCAGACTGTCGAGCCCGGCATGGCCGGCCATGATGGCTGGCGGCTGGAGGAAGTATTGCTCGGCGATTTTCAGCACCGGTTTGATCTGTGACTCAATGCCCGCTTCCCTGGCGACTTCATTGGCTGCATCCAGCAGATCAGGCACTTCTTCGATGTAGGCGGCGACAAATCGCGTCAGTACGCCTTTGGTATCGGCCTCCGGCAATTGGATCGCCGGGTGCAGATGAGCCAGTTTGCTTTCCAGTTGGCGCGTCAGCAGACCGGTCTCGGCTTCGTGTTGTTGGGCTGTTTGGATCTGCTCGCGCAATGCGGCGGTGTTCATGAAAACTCCAGGAAACAAGGCAATGAAATAGGGAAGACATAACTTAGCTGGCTTACGAAAAATGCTAAGACGCATTTGTCATAATTATTTCATCCTTGAGACGGTCCCGTTATATCGATTTGCCACCACTCGTCTGCATCCTTCTCCATTCGTGCCCTGCAACGCAAGTTAATGCTGTTTCAGATCATTTACGCCTTCGCATTGCGAGGTGAGAGTCGCTGTCTATACTCGGGGTGGAATGGAGTTAGCTGATGACGCCCGACTGCATATGCAGCAAGGCCCGGTGCTCAAGTTCGTAGTCTGATGCAGCCGCTCCCTTGCCGCAGGTGAAAGCCGGCGGGATAACAAGAACGATAAGGGGAACCCGCAATGATGCGACATCCACATGTCTGGATGGGCCTCCTGTTGTGGTCGATTTTCAGTCAGGCGCAAGCGGCCTGGACTGTGAATATGGCGCCTGGAGCGACTGAAATCAGTCACGCAGTATTCGACCTGCACATGATCATTTTCTGGATCTGTGTGGTGATCGGCATCATCGTATTTGGTGCCATGTTCTGGTCGATGATTCTCCACCGACGCTCGACCGGGCAGGTGGCCGCCAAATTTCATGAAAGCACCACCGTCGAAATCCTCTGGACCATCGTGCCCTTCCTGATCCTGGTGGCCATGGCGGTTCCCGCTACCGCGACCCTGATCAAAATGTACGACGCCAGTGAGCCGGAGATCGACATCCAGATCACCGGTTACCAGTGGAAGTGGCACTACAAATACCTGGGCCAGGACGTCGAGTTTTTCAGCAACCTGACCACCCCCCAGGATCAGATCAACAACAAGGAAGCCAAGGGCGAGCACTATCTGCTCGAAGTCGACAAGCCATTGGTGCTGCCAGTCGGTGCCAAGGTGCGCTTCCTTGTGACCTCCGCCGACGTGATCCACTCCTGGTGGGTGCCGGCTTTCGCGGTCAAGCGCGATGCGATTCCCGGGTTCGTCAATGAAGCCTGGACCCGTATCGACAAGCCCGGCATCTACCGTGGCCAGTGCGCCGAGTTGTGCGGCAAGGATCACGGCTTCATGCCGACCGTGGTCGAGGTCAAGGAAAAGCCCGATTACGAAAAATGGCTGGCCGATCGCAAGGCCGAGGCCGCGCAGCTCAAAGAGCTGACCAGCAAGGAATGGACGCTCGAGGAGCTCAAGGAACGCGGCGACAAGGTCTATCACACTACCTGCGTGGCCTGTCACCAGGCCGAAGGCCAGGGTCTGCCGCCGATGTTCCCGGCACTCAAGGGCTCGAAAATCGCCACCGGACCGAAAGACGCTCACCTGAGCATTGTCTTCCACGGCAAGCCTGGCACTTCCATGGCCGCATTCGGCAAGCAACTCTCGGAGGTCGATATCGCGGCGGTCGTGACCTATGAACGTAACGCCTGGGGCAACAACAAGGGCGACATGGTCACGCCTAAAGAAGTGCTGGAGCTGAAACAGGCGGAAAGCAAATGACGCGGTCTATTGCGCACGTAAGGAACCGGTCGGGGCTACGCACCCCGGCCTGCCCAGTCCATCTGTTTGCAGGAGACAGGACATGACTGCTGTAATCGATGAGCATGTTCATACCGCCACCGACCACGCCCATGGCCCCGCAAAAGGCCTGATGCGCTGGGTGCTGACCACCAACCACAAGGACATCGGTACGTTGTACCTGTGGTTTGCGTTCTCCATGTTCCTGCTTGGCGGTTCGTTCGCGATGGTGATTCGCGCCGAGCTGTTCCAGCCGGGGCTGCAGATCGTCCAGCCGGAATTTTTCAACCAGATGACCACCATGCACGGTCTGGTGATGGTCTTCGGTGCGGTGATGCCGGCCTTCGTCGGCCTCGCCAACTGGATGATCCCGCTGATGATCGGCGCGCCGGACATGGCCCTGCCGCGCATGAACAACTTCAGCTTCTGGCTCTTGCCGGCAGCGTTCCTGATGCTGGTGTCGACCCTGTTCACTGCCGGTGGCGGGCCGAACTTCGGCTGGACGTTCTATGCGCCGCTGTCGACGACCTACGCGCCGGAAAGCGTGACCTTCTTCATTTTCGCCATCCACTTGATGGGGATCAGTTCGATCATGGGCGCGATCAACGTGATCGCCACCATCCTCAACCTGCGCGCCCCCGGCATGACGCTGATGAAAATGCCGTTGTTCGTCTGGACCTGGCTGATCACCGCGTTCCTGCTGATTGCGGTGATGCCGGTACTGGCCGGTTGCGTGACGATGATGCTGATGGACATCCACTTCGGCACCAGTTTCTTCAGTGCCGCCGGTGGCGGAGACCCGGTGCTGTTCCAGCATGTGTTCTGGTTCTTCGGTCACCCCGAGGTGTACATCATGATCCTGCCGGCGTTCGGCGCCGTCAGCTCGATCATTCCGGCCTTTTCGCGCAAGCCATTGTTCGGCTACACCTCGATGGTCTACGCCACGGCGAGTATCGCGTTCCTGTCGTTCATCGTCTGGGCGCACCACATGTTCGTGGTCGGCATTCCGCTGGTGGGCGAGTTGTTCTTCATGTACGCCACGTTGCTGATTGCGGTGCCGACGGGCGTGAAGGTGTTCAACTGGGCCAGCACCATGTGGCAGGGCTCGCTGACGTTCGAGACGCCGATGCTGTTTGCCGTGGCGTTCGTGATCCTGTTCTCCATCGGCGGTTTCTCCGGGTTGATGCTGGCCATCGCCCCGGCGGACTTCCAGTACCAGGACACCTACTTCGTGGTCGCGCACTTCCATTACGTGCTGGTGCCGGGGGCGATCTTCGGGATCTTCGCCTCGGCCTACTACTGGCTGCCGAAATGGACCGGCCACATGTATGACGAAACCCTCGGCAAGCTGCATTTCTGGCTGTCGTTCATCGGCATGAACCTGGCCTTCTTCCCGATGCACTTTGTGGGGCTGGCGGGCATGCCACGACGGATTCCGGACTACAACCTGCAGTTCGCCGACTTCAACATGGTGTCGTCGATCGGCGCATTCATGTTCGGCGCCACGCAGATCTTTTTCCTGTTCATCGTGATCAAGACCATTCGCGGCGGCGCGCCGGCACCGGCCAAGCCGTGGGATGGGGCTGAAGGTCTGGAGTGGAGCATCCCGTCGCCGGCGCCGTATCACACCTTCACCACGCCGCCGGAAGTGAAATGAACGCCTGGCCCTTTGTAGGAGCGAGCTCGCTCGCGATGGTCGTCAACGATGACGCTGGAAGCCTGACACACCACGGCGCTCTCAAGTTTTTCGCGAGCAAGCTCGCTCCTGCAGGGTTGTGCGGAAATCATGGCTGACTCGATTTCGATGAAGAAACTGGTCACGCGCCTGCTGACCGTGGTGGTGGCAATGTTTGTGTTCGGCTTTGCCCTGGTGCCGATCTACGACGTGATGTGCAAGGCCTTCGGCATTAATGGCAAGACCGGCGGGCAGTACGAGGGTGAGCAAACGGTCGACACCTCGCGGCAGGTGCGCGTGCAGTTTCTGTCGACCAACACCGCCGACATGCCGTGGGACTTTTACCCCAAACATGACGAATTGACCGCGAACCCGGGGGCGGTGAACGAGATGATCTTCATCGCCCACAACCCCACCGATAAACCGATGAGCGCCCAAGCCGTGCCGAGCATCGCGCCCAGCAATGCGGCGGCGTACTTCCACAAGACCGAATGTTTCTGCTTTACCCAGCAAGTGCTGCAGCCCGGTCAGCGGATCGAGATGCCGGTACGTTTCATCGTTGACCGTGATATGCCCAAGGATGTGAAGCACCTGACGCTGTCCTACACGCTGTTCGATATCACCGCCCGACATCCACCGGTAGCTGTAAACACTGGCGGCTGAGCGTGCCCGATAAGGAGAACAATAAATGGCAACTCATGAACATTATTACGTCCCGGCCCAGAGCAAATGGCCGATCATCGCCACGGTCGGGATGTTCGTCACGGTGTTTGGCCTGGCCACCTGGTTCAATGATCTGAAAGCAGCGCGTCCGGAATCCCACGGGCCGCTAATCTTTTTCGTCGGCGGGCTGTTGCTGGCCTACATGCTGTTTGGCTGGTTCGGCACGGTGATCAAGGAAAGTCGCGGCGGCTTGTACAGCGCACAGATGGATCGCTCGTTCCGCTGGGGCATGAGCTGGTTCATTTTCTCGGAGGTGATGTTCTTCATCGCCTTTTTTGGCGCGCTGTTTTATGTGCGTCAAATCTCCGGACCGGCGCTCGGTGGTGAAGGCGCCAAAGGTATGGCGCATATGCTGTGGCCGAACTTCCAGTTCACCTGGCCGCTGCTGAGCAACCCCGACTCGAAACTGTTTCCGCCGCCCAAGGAAGTCATTAGCCCCTGGGGCCTGCCGCTGCTCAATACCGTGTTGCTGGTCAGTTCCAGCGTGACCGTGACCATCGCCCACCATGCCTTGAAAAAGGGCCATCGCGGCGCACTGAAACTCTGGCTGGCGCTCACTGTATTGCTCGGCAGTGCGTTCCTCATCTTCCAGGCCGAAGAGTACATGCACGCCTACCGCGAACTGGGCCTGACCCTGGGCTCGGGCATCTACGGCGCGACCTTCTTCATGCTCACCGGGTTCCATGGCGCCCACGTCACCATCGGCACCATCATCCTGTTCGTGATGCTGATGCGGATCATGCGCGGGCACTTCGACAACGAGCACCAGTTCGGTTTCGAAGCGGCGACCTGGTACTGGCACTTCGTGGATGTGGTGTGGATCGGGCTGTTTGTTTTCGTCTATGTGCTTTAAAGCAGCAGTTACCAGGGGGCATTGGAAACCAGCTGGCCGCTGAAAAAGCCCCAGGCAATCAAGCCAAGGGTAAGGGCGGCCAGGGTCACACGAACACTCAAGGCAATGACGAGGCGGTTTGAGCGGCTGTCGTCCTTGACCAGAAAAAACAGGCCGCTGAACAGGCTGACAACCGTGGCAATCAGCATCAGGACGATGGCTGCTTTGAGCATGGTGAGACTCCGGGGGGACAAGCGATGTACTTGAGTATAGCTATCGCGATGACCGATTTTCTGGCAATGCCATGAAGTGCTTTCGGCCAGGTATCGTGCCAACGCTGGTGGTGGCGCTGCTGCTGCCGCTACTGGTGTCCCTGGGGTTCTGGCAGTTGAGTCGGGGCGCGGAGAAAAGCGCGCTGCTGCAAAGCTACACCGAGCGGCGGGCCGCCGAGCCGATGGCCAGCACCGAACTGCAACACACGACAGACCCGGCCTTCCGTCGGGTTCACCTGTACGGCCGGTTCGATGCCGAACACAGCCTGCTGCTGGATAACAGTCAGCGCAACGGCAGGGTTGGCGTCGAGCTGTTGCAACCCTTTCACGATCAGGCCACCGGGCTTTGGCTGCTGGTCAATCGCGGCTGGTTGCCTTGGCCGGAGCGCCGCACACCACCGCAATTCAAGACACCCACCGAGGCGGTAAGCCTTGACGCGTGGGTCTACGTCTCCCCTGGGGCGACGTTCCAATTGCACGCAGATCCCACAACGTTGACATGGCCGAAGCTGATTACGGCCGTTGAGCCAGACAAGCTCTGGACAGCACTGAATCGCGAAGGCTTTGCCTACGAACTACGTGCCGAAACCGGACCCGCCATCTACCAGGCCGACTGGCCCGTAGTCGCCATGGGCCCGGAAAAACACATCGCTTATGCCGTGCAGTGGTTCGCCATGGCGATCGTCCTGTTCGGTCTTTATCTCTATCTCGGCTGGCACAACGCAAAGGAGAAACACCATGGGAGCGGCCATGAATCCACCCAGCATGTCTGAGGCGAAACCGTTGGTGAACCGGCGCAAGGGCCGTATGCAACTGCTGCTGATCCTGCTCGGGGTGATCGGTCCGATGATCCTTGCCACCGGCATGTACAAGCTGAATTTCTGGGTTCCCGAGGGCCGCAGTTATCACGGCGAGCTGATCGGTAACGGTCAGACCCGGGCGGACATCGGCGTGCAGGCCCAGGAAGAGCGTTGGCAGATACTGGTGACCGCGCCCAAGGATTGCGCGGTGGACTGCCAGCAACTGGTGTATCTGGCGCGGCAAATCCAGATCGGCCTGGGCCGCGATGCGTCCCGCGCCAGCCATGCATTGGCCACCGCGCAGACGCTGAACAGCGATTACGAGACTAAACTTCAACGCGAGTACCCGCAGTTGCAACGTTATTCACTGGACTTGCCTGCCTACACAAAAGGCGCTCAGAGCAATGACGTGCCGCACCTGTGGATCATCGACCCCCACGGCAATCTGGTGCTGCGCTACGACCCGTCGGTGAAGGGCAAGGACTTGCTCAACGATCTGCGCCACCTGCTGAAACTGTCGAACATCGGATAAGGGCATCGTCATGGCCAAGCCTGGATTTCGCCTCGCGTTGTTTGCCACCTTGCTGGCACTGATTGTGGTGTTGCTCGGCGCCTACACCCGCCTGACCCACGCCGGCCTCGGCTGCCCGGACTGGCCCGGCTGCTATGGCTTCATCAGCGTGCCGAAAAGCGAAGCCCAACTGGCCCATGCCGAATTGCATTTCCCGGACGCTCCGGTCGAGGCCCATAAGGGCTGGAACGAGATGATCCACCGCTACTCCGCCGGCACGCTGGGGCTGTTAATCGCGGTGTTGGCGGGTCGTGCGTGGGTGCATCGCCGCCATCCCGGACAGCCGGTGAAGCTGCCGTTGTTCCTGTTGGCGGTGGTTTTTGGTCAGGCCGCGTTCGGCATGTGGACGGTAACGCTCAAGCTCTGGCCGCAGGTGGTCACCGGGCATTTGCTGGGCGGCTTCGCGACCTTGAGCCTGTTGTTTCTGCTGACCTTGCGCCTGTCCGGCGTACTGCCGGCGTTGACGGTGCCACGACGTTTACAGCACTGGGCGACGGCAGGGCTGTTGCTGGTGATCGGGCAAATCGCCCTCGGGGGCTGGGTCAGTTCCAATTACGCCGCCGTGGCCTGCATCGACTTTCCGACCTGCCACGGCCAGTGGTTGCCAGCGGCGGACTTCGCCAACGGCTTTCACCTGACCCAGCACATCGGCCCGAACTACCTCGGCGGGCAACTGGACAGCGATGCCCGTACGGCCATTCACCTGACTCATCGCATCGGCGCGTTACTGGTCACCCTGGTATTGCTCGGTCTGGCCTGGCAACTGAAGGCGGTTGGCATGACGCGCCTGGCAGGCCTGGTGCTGATCGCCCTCGGCGCACAAATCACCCTGGGCATCAGCAACGTGCTGTTCCATCTGCCGCTGCCGGTGGCCGTCGCGCATAACGCGGGCGGCGCGGCGCTGTTGCTGACCATGGTGCTGGTCAATTACCACGCCCGAACCAGTCTGGTTCGGGTCAAGCAAGCGCGCTGGCACTTCAGCCCACGTAAACACTCAGCCGGGCCCATAACAATAAAAGGAGAAATGCCATGGCGATTCTGATCGGCGAACGTCCCAGTCAGGCGATCTGGCGTGACTACCTGGAACTGACCAAGCCCAAAGTCGTGGTGCTGATGCTCATCACTTCGCTGGTGGGGATGTTCCTCGCGACCCGCGCCGGGGTGCCGTGGACGGTGCTGATTTTCGGCAACCTGGGCATCGCCCTGTGTGCCGGTGGCGCGGCGGCGGTCAATCATGTGGTGGACCGGCGCATCGACGCGGTGATGGCGCGCACCCACAAGCGGCCGCTCGCCGAAGGCCGGGTTTCGCCGACCGCCGCGCTGACGTTCGCGCTGGTATTGGCGGTCCTCGGGCAAGCCATGCTGCTGGCGTTCACCAACCCGCTGACCGCGTGGCTGACCCTCGCCTCGTTGCTCGGCTACGCGGTGGTCTACACCGGATTCCTCAAGCGCGCGACCCCGCAGAACATCGTCATCGGTGGTCTGGCCGGTGCCGCGCCGCCATTGCTCGGCTGGACCGCCGCCACCGGTCACGTCAGCGCCGAACCGCTGCTGCTGGTGCTGATCATCTTCGCCTGGACCCCGCCGCACTTCTGGGCGCTGGCGATCCATCGCAAGGAGGAATACGCCAAGGCCGACATCCCGATGTTGCCGGTCACCCATGGCGAGCACTACACCAAGATTCACATCCTGCTTTATACCTTCGCATTGCTTGCCGTCAGCCTGATGCCTTATGTGATCCACATGAGCGGCACGCTCTACCTGGTCTGTGCGCTCGGGCTGGGCGCGCGGTTTCTGCAATGGGCCGTGGTGCTGTACCGTGGCACTCGGCCGCACGCGGCGATCAACACGTTCAAGTACTCTATCTACTACTTGTTCCTGCTGTTTATCGCCCTGCTCGTAGACCACTACCTATTGTTGAACCTATGACTCGAACCCAGAAAACCGTCTTCATACTTGTCGCCCTGGTCGCACTGATCCTGGGCCTGACCGTCAACAAGGTGCTGTCCGGGAAAAACCAGGGCGATCCGACGGCACTGATCGACGCCGGCATCATCTTGCTGCCGCAGAGCCGTAATCTGCCGGACGTGATGATGACCAATCAGGACGGCCAGCCGGTCGCGATCAATGAATTGAAAGGCAAGTGGAGCCTGCTGTTCTTCGGCTACACCTTCTGCCCGGACATCTGCCCGACCACCCTCGCCCAGTTGCGGCAGATAAAGAGCGAGTTGCCGCCCGAGGCTGTGGATAAATTGCAGATCGTGCTGGTCAGCGTCGACCCGAACCGCGATACGCCCAAGCAGCTCAAGCAGTACCTGGGCTACTTCGACCCGCAGTTCATCGGCCTGACCCCGGCGTCGACCGATGAACTGCAAACGATCGCCAACGCGGTGAGCATTCCGTTCATTCCGGCTGACACGAGCAAGCCGAACTACACCGTTGACCACAGTGGCAACCTCGCGGTGATCGGGCCGGATGGGACGCAGCGTGGGTTCATTCGGGCGCCGTTGAACAATGCGAAGCTGGTGGCGCAGTTGCCGGTGATGCTCAAGCGCAACTGAAAACACCACCAAACCCTGTGGGAGCGAGCTTGCTCGCGATGGCGGTGGATCAGTCAGCTTGGATGTTGAATGTTATGGCCCCATCGCGAGCAAGCTCGCTCCCACTGGGGCCGTATTTCCAGGCACAAAAAAGGGGATGCACTTGGCATCCCCTTTTGCATTGCAGCAGTTCGATCAGAACGCCGGCACTACTGCGCCTTTGTACTTCTCGAGAATGAAGGCCTTCACTTCCGGGCTGTGTAGGGCAGCCACCAGTTTCTTCATCGCATCGGTGTCCTTGTCGTCTGGACGGGCAACGAGGATGTTCACGTAAGGCGAGTCGCTGCCTTCGATGAACAGCGCGTCCTTGGCCGGATCAAGCTTGGCTTCCAGCGCGTAGTTGGTGTTGATCAGCGCCAGGTCGACCTGAGTCAGCACGCGCGGGATGGTCGCGGCTTCCAGTTCGCGGATTTTCAGATCCTTGGTGTTCTCGGTGATGTCCTTGACGGTCGACAGGATGTTGTTCGAATCCTTCAACTTGATCAGGCCGGACTTGGCCATCAGCAACAGCGCACGGCCGCCGTTGGTAGCGTCGTTCGGGATGACCACGTTGGCACCGCCAGGCAGTTCAGCGATGGTCTTGTACTTGCTGGAGTAAGCGCCCAGGGGCTCCAGATGCACGCCAGCCACAGAAACCAGATGGATGCCCTTGGCCTTGTTGAACTCATCCAGGTACGGCTGGTGCTGGAAGAAGTTGGCGTCCAGGCGTTTTTCCGCGACCTGCACGTTCGGCTGGATGTAGTCGGTAAATACCTTGACCTTCAGGTCCACGCCTTCTTTGGCCAGGGCCGGCTTCACGAATTCGAGGATCTCGGCGTGCGGAACCGGAGTGGCCGCGACGGTCAGGGTTTCAGCGTGGGCAGAGAATGCCGCAACGGCCGCGAAGGCCACGAGTAGTTTTTTCATTCAGCTAACTCCATGTGAGGCGCCCGTTTGGCGCCTGCCAGCGAATGGCCGGCTCATGTCTTACTTACGGGAAAAGTGGACGACCAATTTGTCGCCAACGGTTTGCAGTATCTGGACCAGTACCAGCAGCAACACCACTGTCACCACCATCACATCGGTCTGGAAACGCTGGTAACCGAAACGGATCGCCAGGTCACCCAGACCACCAGCGCCAACGACTCCGGCCATCGCCGTGTAGGACACCAGTGTAATGGCGGTCACCGTAATCGCCGCGAAGATGCCCGGACGAGCCTCAGGCAGCAAGGCATTGGTGATGATCTGTCGTGTAGTCGCGCCCATGGCCTGGGTCGCTTCGATGATGCCGCGATCCACTTCACGCAGGGCGGTTTCCACCAGACGCGCGAAAAACGGCGTGGCACCCACTACCAGCGGCGGAATTGCACCGGCGACACCAAGGGAGGTACCGGTGATCAACACGGTGAACGGAATCATCACGATCAGCAGGATGATGAACGGCAGCGAGCGCAGGATGTTCACCACCAGCGACAACATCGCGTAGATGCCTTTGGCTTCCAGCAACTGGCGCGGGCTGCACAGGAACAGCAGCACACCCAGCGGCAGGCCAAGCAGTACGGTGAACAACAGCGAACCACCCAGCATCAGCAAGGTGTCACCGGTGGCCAGCCAGATTTCGAACCAGTCGATATTGGCGAAGAAACTTGTCAGGGCTTCCATTAGCGCAGCACCTCCATGTGGACGTCGGCTGCGGTGAAGCGGGCGAAGGCTGCTTCCATGTCGCCGCCGGTCACGGCCAGGGTCAGTTGCCCGTAGGGGATGTCTTTGATGCGGTCGATGCGACCGGCCAGGATGCTGTAGTCCACGCCGGTTTCCCGGGCGACGGTGCCCAGCAACGGCGCGTAGGTTGCGTCGCCCTGGAAGGTCAGACGCACGATGCGGCCTGGCACGTGAGCGAAGTCGTCACGCTGTTCGCTTTCGTCGATCTGCTCGTCTTCCTGCACGAAGCGCTTGGTGGTCGGGTGCTTCGGATGCAGGAACACTTCGGCCACCGAGCCTTGCTCGACGATCACGCCGGCGTCCATCACGGCTACCTGGTCGCAGACCCGGCGGATCACGTCCATCTCGTGGGTGATCAACACGATGGTCAGTTTCAGCTCGCGATTGATCTCGGCCAGCAATTGCAGGACCGATGCGGTGGTTTGCGGGTCGAGGGCGCTGGTGGCTTCGTCGCACAGCAGGATTTTTGGCTTGGTCGCCAGTGCACGGGCAATGCCGACACGCTGCTTCTGCCCGCCGGACAATTGCGCCGGGTACTTTTTCGCGTGGTCGGACAAGCCGACCCGCGCCAGCAACTCGGCCACGCGCGAATCGATCTCGCTGCGCGACAATTCGCCGGCCAGGGTCAGAGGCAGCGCGACGTTGTCGGCGACAGTCTTGGAGGCCAGCAGGTTGAAGTGCTGGAAAATCATCCCGACCTGCTGACGGAAGCGGCGCAGGCCGTTGGCGTCGAGTGCAGTGACTTCTTCACCGTCGACGGTGATTTTGCCGCCACTGGCGTTTTCCAGGCGATTGATCAGACGCAGCAGGGTGCTTTTTCCTGCGCCGGAATGACCGATCAAGCCGTAAACCTGCCCGTTCTCAATCGTCAGACTGGTCGGATGCAGGGCGGGGATTTCCTTACCGGCGACGCGGTAGGTTTTATGGACGTTTTGAAACTCGATCACGTAGCGAACCTTGTGGGGCGCGTTAGAAAAGGATCAGCGGTTAGCCGGGCGCGCATTTTAGCCTGTCCGTATAGAGGTTCTTAGCATTTATTTCGTATTTGTCCTGTCATTTGGCAATAACGCGATCAAAGGTCAGAAAAAAGGAACGGCTGAAGAAGCACGTCAGTCACTACTTAGGCCACTGGAATACGCCTGAGGAGTTCACGCCTGATGAGTACCAAGAAGCCTGCCGCCACCCGGAGTGCCCTGGCCGGGTCCGATACCCCGGACCGCCACAACACCAACGCCAAGCTCGACAGCCTGGAAACATTTCGCTCCGATGCCACTGAGCAAGCCTTGCGCACCAACCAGGGCGTAAAAGTGGCGGACAACCAGAACACCCTGAAGGCCGGGGCCCGCGGGCCGTCTTTGCTGGAAGATTTCATCATGCGTGAAAAGATCACGCATTTTGATCACGAGCGGATCCCGGAGCGTATCGTTCACGCTCGCGGGACCGGTGCCCATGGTTATTTCCAGAGTTATGAAAGTCACTCTGTGCTGACCAAGGCCGGTTTCCTGCAGGATCCGGCGAAGAAAACCCCGGTCTTCGTGCGCTTTTCCACGGTACAGGGGCCGCGAGGGTCCGGCGATACCGTGCGCGACGTGCGAGGTTTCGCCGTGAAGTTCTTCACCGACGAAGGCAATTTCGACCTGGTGGGCAACAACATGCCGGTGTTCTTCATTCAGGACGCCATCAAGTTTCCTGACTTCGTGCACGCGGTCAAACCCGAGCCACACAACGAAATCCCTACCGGGGGCTCGGCCCATGACACCTTCTGGGACTTTGTCTCGCTGGTGCCGGAGTCGGCGCATATGGTGATGTGGGCGATGTCCGACCGGGCGATCCCGAAAAGCCTGCGCAGCATGCAGGGCTTCGGCGTGCATACCTTCCGCCTGATCAACGCCGAAGGAAAATCGCGGTTCGTCAAATTCCACTGGCGACCCACGGCCGGCACTTGCTCGTTGGTGTGGGACGAAGCGCAGAAGCTTGCGGGAAAAGATGCCGACTACCACCGTCGTGATCTGTGGGAGTCGATCGAGATCGGCGACTACCCGGAGTGGGAGTTGGGCGTGCAGATCATCGAAGAAGAGAACGAACATGCCTTCGATTTCGACATTCTCGACCCCACCAAGCTGATCCCCGAAGAATTGGTCCCTATCACGCCGCTGGGCAAGATGGTGCTGAACCGCAACCCGGACAACTTCTTCGCCGAAACCGAGCAGGTTGCCTTCTGCCCCGGGCATATCGTCCCGGGGATCGACTTTTCCAACGACCCTCTGCTGCAAGGTCGATTGTTTTCCTACACTGACACGCAAATCAGCCGACTTGGTGGGCCGAACTTTCACGAGATCCCGATCAACCGTCCGGTGTCACCCTTCCACAATGGCCAGCGGGATGCGCAGCACCGCACCACTATCGACAAGGGACGTGCCTCCTATGAGCCGAACTCCATTGATGGCGGCTGGCCGAAGGAAACGCCGGCCTCCGCTCAGGACGGCGGGTTCGATAGCTACCCGGAACGCATCGACGCCAACAAGATTCGCCAGCGCAGCGAGTCGTTCGCGGACCACTTCTCCCAGGCTCGCTTGTTTTTCCACAGCATGAGTAAGCATGAGCGGGAGCACATCATCTCGGCCTATAGCTTTGAGTTGGGCAAGGTTGAGCGCGAAGCGATCCGCGTCCGGGAAGTGAACGAAATCCTCGCCAATATCGATCTGGAGTTGGCCAGGCGCGTGGCGCAGAACCTTGGATTGCCTGCGCCCAGTCGAGGAACCATCGAGGTGCGCAAAACTTCACTGGATCATTCACCTGCACTGAGCCAGGCCAATCTGTTGCCGGAAACCATCAAGACGCGAAAAGTCGCGTTTTTGGTGGCAAACGGCGTTGATGTCGCTTCGATCGCTGCAATGAAGAAAGCGCTGGAAGCAGAGGGCGCCCACGCGAAACTGTTAGGGCCGAGTTCGGCGCCAGTGAAAACGGCTGATGGCAAAACCCTGGCTGTCGATGCTTCGATGGAGGGTTCGCCGTCAGTGGTGTTCGATGCGGTGTACGTGCCGGGCGGAGCCGCGTCGATCAAGGGGTTGAGCACTGACGGGGTGGCGCTGCATTACTTGCTGGAGGCATACAAGCATCTGAAGGCTATTGCCTTGCAGGGCGAGGCGAAGCAGTTGCTGGATGTGTTGAAACTGGAGGCTGATGCGGGATTGATCGTGGGTGCGGATGCGAAATTGATCAAACCGTTTTTGGCCGCGATCGGGCAGCATCGGGTTTGGGACAGGGAGGCGAAGGCCAAGGCGATTCCGGCCTGAAGATCTGCGGAGCCAGGGAGACCGCCATCGCGAGCAAGCTCGCTCCTACAGTAGAGAAGTGTTGGTCACAAAATGTGTGGGCAACCCGAAACCCTGTGGGAGCGAGCTTGCTCGCGATGCTTTTAAGATTTACGAGGTGTTAGAACCATCTGCGCCGGGACACTGCGCAAAATCTGCCGCTCCAGCTTCAGATCAAACTCAGGATCGAGTTTCTTTACCCGTTTGGTCAGCAAGTTGGCCAGCCAAGGGTAATCATTAGTGCGTGGAGCCTGAATGCTCACGTCGCACTGAAAATTCACCACATCGGCGGCAATGGCATCCAGTTGGCGACGCAGTTTGCCCATATCGTTGATATTGAGCACGACCGTGGTGCTTTCAGCCGTCAGGTCGATAACCTTGGCTTTTGGCTTGGCTTCGGCAGCCTTGAGGGCGGCTTCGGCTCTTTCCAGTTCGGCCTTGCGCGCCTGGGCAATCGAGCCGTTGACTCCGCCGGTCAGTGCCGGAGCCTTGGGCATCAACGCGCGGGCACGGCTCAGGGCAGTTGCTGCGGCATCCACGTCACCCTTTTGCAGCACGATCTGGCTGCGGCGCAGATAGGCTTCGGCCAGCTGCCGCTGGTATTGCTCAAGGGAAGTATCGTTGGGCGATTCGGCCTGCAAGGCTGCCAATTGGTCTTCGGCGATGGCCAGTTCATCGCTGGCGATGTTTTGTTCCAGTTGTACGATGGCCGCGGCCCGCGCATCGGCGGCTTCGGTGGCCGCCGGTGGCGTGCTTTGGCAGGCGCCCAGCAGCAAAGAAAATGCGACAAGGAGCAGATAACGGGAGGCGAACGACTTCATTCCTGCGACTCTCTATTTGCGCAAAAAACGAGCAAGTCTACACCCCTCGACGGGGCAGAACAAAACTCAGCAGAAATAGCGCGGCGGCCGTCACCACAATCGACGGGCCAGCCGGGGTGTCCTTGAACCAGGACAGCGCCAGCCCGCCACACACGGCGAGTATGCCCAGCAGGCTCGCGCCCAGTGCCATCTGTTCCGGCGAGCGAGCATGACGTTGTGCCGCCGCCGCCGGGATGATCAGCAACGAAGTGATCAGCAACACGCCGACGATTTTCATCGCCACGGCAATTACCACGGCGATCAACAGCATTAACGCCAGGCGCAATCCCGCCACGGGCAAACCTTCGACCCTGGCCAGTTCTTCATGCACCGTGATCGCCAGCAATGGGCGCCACAACGTAACCAGCAAGACCAGTACCGCCGCGCTGCCGCCAAGAATCCAGGCCAGATCGGTCGGGCTGATCGCCAGCAGGTCACCGAACAGATAGGCCATCAGGTCGATCCGCACTTCGTGCATGAAGCTTAGTACCACCAGGCCCAGAGAGAGCGTGCTGGGTGCGAGAATTCCCAAAAGTGTGTCGGATGCCAGCGGCTGGCGTTGTTGCAACGTCACCAGCATCACCGCCAACAGCAAGCAGCCAACAGTGACGGCAACGGTCGGGCTGACATCCAGCAAAAAGCCCAGGGCCACGCCGAGCAATGCCGCGTGGGACAGGGTGTCGCCGAAATAGGCCATGCGCCGCCAGACCACGAAAGACCCCAGCGGGCCTGCGACGACGGCCAGGGCCAGGCCTGCAAGCAGGGCGTAGAGCAGAAAATCAGCCATGCTTGCAGCTATCTCCGTGAACATGGGGTTGGCCCGACGCGGGCGCCTTGACCACCGAGCCATGCAAGTCGTGGGCGTGGTCGTGATGGTGGTGATAAATCGCCAGGCTTTGTGCGTTCTTTCCGAACAGCTCGACGAAAGCCGGATCGCCGCTGACCTGCTCGGGATGGCCGGAACAGCATACGTGACGATTGAGGCAAACCACCTGGTCCGTGGTGCTCATCACCAGATGCAAATCGTGGGAGACCATCAGCACACCGCAACCATGACGGTCACGCAGGCGGGTGATCAGGCTGTACAGCTCGGCCTGGCCGGCCACGTCGACGCCCTGTACCGGTTCGTCGAGTACCAGCAGTTCCGGTTCGCGCAACAAGGCACGGGCCAGTAACACACGTTGCATTTCGCCACCGGAAACGCTTTGCACCGGGCTGTCGATCACCTGTTCGGCGCCGACTTCCTTGAGTGCAGCCAAGGCCATCGCACGGTCCACCCCCGGTACCAGGCGCAGGAAACGCAGGACCGACAGCGGGAGGGTCGGATCGACATGGAGTTTTTGCGGCATGTAACCGACCCGCAGTTTCGGCTTGCGCCAGACGCTGCCGCTGTCCGGTTTCAACAGGCCGAGCACGGCACGCACCAGGGTGGTTTTGCCTGCGCCGTTGGGGCCGATCAGGGTAACGATCTGCCCCGGCTCGACGCTCAGTTCGATGTTGTCCAGCACCGGTTGCCCGGCGAACGTGACGGCAACCTGCTCAAGACGGATCAGCGCGTTGCTCATCAAGCCCCCTGGCAACCGGAGCAGAGACCGACCACTTCAACGGTCTGGCCTTCGACGACAAACCCGACATCCCTGGCGCTGGCGATGATCGCGTCGCTGATGGATTTTTGCTCAAGTTCGATCGCGGCGTGGCACACACGGCAGATCAGGAACTGACCCTGGTGAGCATGTTCCGGGTGGTTGCAGCCGATGAAGGCGTTGAGCGAGGAAATCCGATGGACCAGGCCGTTTTCCAGCAGGAAATCCAGCGCGCGGTACACCGTCGGCGGTGCGGCGCGACGACCGTCCTGTTCGCTGAGGACCGCGAGAATGTCGTAGGCACCCAAAGGCTTGTGGCTTTGCCACACCAGCTCCAGCACTCGCCGGCGCAACGCGGTCAGGCGCAGACCTTGACGTGCGCACAGGGCATCGGCCTCGGACAAAGCGCTGTGAACGCAATGTGAGTGGTCGTGGGGACGGCTGGCGATCGGTGTTTTTAGCATGAGCGGCGACGAGGTTTGTGAGAGACGTTATTATGTTACCCGTTCTCGCCTCTTCGAGTGGTCATCGTGTCCCGACTTTTTTCTGTTTTTGTCGCATTTATCGCAAGTTTTCTGCTGATCGGTTCGGCGCAGGCCGAGGTCAAGGTCCTTACCAGCATCAAGCCTCTGCAACTGATCGCCGCGGCGGTGCAGGATGGCGTGGCGATCCCCGAGGTTTTGCTGCCACCGGGTGCCTCACCGCATAACTATGCGTTGCGCCCTTCCGACGTACGCAAGGTGCAATCGGTGGACCTGCTGTACTGGATCGGCCCGGACATGGAGGGCTTCCTGCCACGTGTGCTCAATGGCCGTACGTTGCCCAACGTCGCCGTGCAGGATTTGCCGGGCATGAAACTGCGTCACTTTGCCGAAGATAACCACTCCCACGCTGAAGAAGCCGACGAACACGACCACGATCACCGTCCGGGCAGCCTGGATGCGCACTTGTGGCTGTCGCCGGTCAACGCCCGGGTCATCGCCACGAAAATGGCGGCTGATCTGAGTGCCGCCGATCCTGCAAATGCCGCGCGCTATCAGAGCAATCTGAAAGCCTTCGACGAGCGTCTCGATGCACTGGATGCGCGCCTGAAGAAGCGCCTGGCCGAGGTTCAGGGCAAGCCCTACTTCGTTTTCCACGAAGCCTTCGACTACTTCGAAGACGCCTACGGCCTCAAGCACGTGGGTGTGTTCAGCGTCGCGGCCGAAGTGCAACCCGGTGCCCAGCATGTCGCGGCGATGCGCGCGCGATTGCAGGAAGTCGGCAAGACCTGCGTGTTCAGCGAACCGCCGCTGCGGCCCCGTCTGGCGGAAACACTGGTGGCGGGTTTGCCGGTGAAACTGGCTGAACTGGATGCGCTGGGCGGGTACACGCCGGCGACGGCCCAGGGCTATGAGCAGGTGTTGGAGAAATTGGGGAATGATCTGGCGGGGTGCCTGGAGTCGTTGTAACCGACACCAGACCCTGTGGGAGCGAGCTTGCTCGCGAAGGCGGCATTACATCAACATCAATGTTGACTGACCTGCCGCTATCGCGAGCAAGCTCGCTCCCACAGGTCAAAGCCTTTAAAGGGCGAAAGGCAACGGCGTATTGACCGTCTGCCGCTGCGCCAGGCGCAACTGGAACTCCATCGGATCGTGAATCAACACATCCTGTCCGGCAAACGACTCCGCCGCGATCAGGCGTGACAACCAGAACCGTACGCAAGCCACCCGCAGCATGGTCGGCCACAACTCGGCTTCAGCGGCGGTGAACGGTCGCAAGGCCGCGTAAGCGCCCAGCAAGGCCCGCGCTCGCGGTCCATCGATTACGCCATCGTCGTCCGAGCACCAGTCGTTCAAGGCAATCGCCACGTCGTAGAGCATCGGCCCGGAGCAGGCGTTGTAGAAGTCGATCAGCCCGGTCAGGTGCGTGCCTTCGAACATCGCGTTGTCGCGGAACAGGTCGGCGTGAATGTTCGCCCGCGGCAGTGCCAGGATTTTTTCCTTCTGCCGGGTGATTTCTTCCAGCGCCCGTTGCAGCAGGTCTTTCTGTTCGGCATCGAGGTGCGACAAAAACTGTGTGCCCTCCTCCAGCATCCAGTCCAGGCCGCGATCGGTTTTGCGCTTGATCATATTGGCCTGGGTCGCCAGGTGCAGATGGCCGAGCAATTCACCCACCTGCGCGCAATGTTGCGCGTTGGCTTGCTTGATGTGCTTGCCGGCCAGGCGCGGTTGCAGCAACGCAGGTTTGCCCGCCAGTTCGCGCAAGGCCACACCGTCTGTGGTGCGCAAGGCGTAAGGCACCGGCAGGTCGGCGCCGTGCAGTACGTCGAGCAGTTCGATGAAGAACGGCATCTCCTGAACCGGGCCGCGCTCGACCAAGGTCAGGACAAACTCGCCCTGCTCCAGGCTGATAAAGAAGTTGGTGTTTTCGCTACCGGCGGCAATCCCCTGGAAATCAAGCAGGCGGCCGAGGCCATAAGGGGCGAGAAAAGCTTCCAGCTCGGGCCGAGCCAGGGGGGTGAACACAGACATGTTTAAACTGCCAGTACGGGCGCCGCTGTTGAGCCGGCGCCGATTAAAGTTAAGGACGACTTACCACTTAAAAATTTCCCACGCCGGAATCAGCATATCCGGGTAGTCGGAACGGACGAAGTTTCCCTCCGAGCCATCCGCGCGCACCAGGAAATACGGTTTGCCAACCTTTGGGGTGACCTTGATGGCGTACAAAAAGCCGTTTTGCCGGTATTCCTGAATGAGTTTATCCCCTTCCGTGCGAATGGTGACATCCGGGTCCGCCGATGGCGCATCGTCCGCCGCCATCACGGCCGATGGTGCGATTGCAAACAAGCCAGCCAGCAACAGGCGATTTAGTGTGCGCATGATAACCTTGTCCCTTTGTCGTCAACGGTCCCGCTATTCTAGCGCCGGACCCGCCGAAAAGGTTGATCCTGCTCATGAGCCAAGCCCCCCTCGTCCTGGTGGACGGTTCTTCTTACCTGTACCGCGCCTTTCACGCGCTGCCACCGCTGACCACGTCCAAAGGCCTGCCGACCGGCGCGGTCAAGGGCGTGCTGAACATGCTCAAGAGCCTGCGCAAGCAATATCCGGACAGTCCGTTCGCCGTGGTGTTCGACGCCAAGGGTGGGACTTTTCGCGATGAGATGTTCGCCGAGTACAAGGCCAACCGTCCGAGCATGCCCGACGATATGCGCGTGCAGATCGAGCCGCTGCACCAGAGCGTGATCGCCCTGGGCTTCCCGCTGCTGTGCGTCGAAGGCGTCGAGGCCGATGACGTGATCGGCACCCTGGCCCGCAGCAGCGCGGCGGCGGATCGTCCGGTGATCATCTCCACCGGTGACAAGGACATGGCGCAACTGGTCGACGGTCACATTACCTTGGTCAACACCATGACCGGTAGCAGCATGGACGTGGAGGGCGTGAAGGAGAAATTCGGCGTCGCTCCGGAGCAGATCATCGATTATCTGGCGCTCATGGGCGATTCTTCCGACAACATTCCGGGTGTTCCAGGCATCGGTCCGAAGACGGCTTCCGGCCTGCTGGTCGGTGTGAACGGCGGTCTGACCGAGCTCTATGCGCAACTCGACATCGTGCCGACCCTGCCGATTCGCGGCGCCAAGACCCTGCCGGCCAAGCTCGAAGAGCACAAGGAAATGGCCTTCCTGTCCTATCAGCTGGCGACCATCAAGGTTGACGTGCCACTGGACGTTGGCCTCGACGACCTGAAAATGGGCGCGGAAGATCCTGCGAAACTCTACGAGTTGTACTCCCTGCTGGAGTTCAAGAGCTGGCTGAACGACCTTGATCGCGACGCCAAACGCCTGGAACTGAGCGCTGCTACCGAGCCAGCACCGGCCGCCGATCTGTTCAGCGAACCAGAGGCCGAAGCACCGGTCGTCGCTGCTGAAGCCGCCTATGAAACCATCCTCGATCAAGCGCGGTTCGATGCCTGGCTGGAAAAACTGAACAACGCCAGACTGTTTGCCTTCGACACCGAAACCACCGGCATCGATGCGCAGCAGGCGCAACTGGTGGGCCTGTCGTTCGCGGTTCAGGCTAACGAAGCGGCCTACATCCCGTTGACTCATTCCTACATCGGCGTGCCACAGCAGCTGGATCGTGACACGGTCCTGCGCGCGCTCAAGCCGATTCTGGAAGATCCGAACAAGCTCAAGGTCGGCCAACACGCCAAGTTCGACATGAACATCCTGGCCAACTGCGCCATCGGCGGCGATCAGGACAACGGTATTACCGTCCGCGGCATCGCCTTCGACACCATGCTTGAGTCCTATGTGCTCAACTCCACGGCCACCCGCCATGACATGGACAGCCTGGCGCAGAAGTATCTGGACCACACCACGGTCAGTTTCCAGGACATCGCCGGCAAAGGCGTGAAACAGCTGACGTTCGATCAGATCGCCCTGGAGCAGGCCGGGCCTTACGCCGCCGAAGATGCGGATATCACCTTGCGTCTGCACCAGACCTTGTTCGAAAAACTCTCGGCTATTCCGAGCCTGGCCAGTGTGCTGACCGACATCGAAATCCCGTTGGTGCCGGTATTGGCGCGTATCGAGCGCCAGGGCGCATTGGTCGACGCCGCCTTGCTGGGCGTGCAAAGCATCGAACTGGGCGACAAGATGGTGGCGCTGGAGCGTGAAGCCTTCGAGATTGCCGGCGAGGAATTCAACCTCGGTTCGCCCAAGCAACTTGGCGTGATCCTATACGAGAAGCTCGGCCTGCCGGTACTGAAGAAAACCGCCAAGGGCCAGCCATCAACCGCCGAAGAAGTGCTGGCCAAACTGGCAGAAGACGACTATCGATTGCCGAAAGTGCTCATGGAATATCGCTCCATGAGCAAGCTGAAAAGCACCTATACCGACCGTCTGCCGGAGCAGATCAACCCGCGTACCGGGCGGATCCATACCTCGTATCATCAGGCGGTGGCGTCCACCGGGCGGCTGTCCTCCAGCGATCCGAACCTGCAGAACATCCCGGTGCGCACCGCCGAAGGGCGTCGCATCCGCCAGGCCTTCGTGGCCCCGGTCGGTTACAAGCTGCTGGCTGCGGACTATTCGCAGATCGAACTGCGGATCATGGCGCACCTGTCCCGGGATGAAGGGCTGATGAACGCCTTCCGCCACAATCTGGACGTACACACCGCTACCGCCGCCGAAGTGTTCAAGGTCGAACTGGCCGAAGTGACCTCCGACCAGCGCCGCAGTGCCAAGGCGATCAATTTCGGCCTGATCTACGGCATGGGGGCGCAGAAGCTCGGCAAGGACATCGGCGTGGACACCAAGACCGCCAAGGCCTACATCGATACCTACTTCGCCCGGTACCCCGGCGTTCGCCAGTACATGGACCGCACGCGTGCCCAGGCCGCCGAGCAAGGTTATGTCGAGACGTTCTTCGGCCGTCGCCTGTACCTGCCGGACATCAACTCCAACAAGCCGCAAGAGCGCGCCGCTGCCGAACGCACGGCAATCAACGCACCGATGCAAGGCACCGCTGCGGACATCATCAAGAAAGCCATGGTCGCGGTGGATAACTGGCTGACCGCGTCGGGCCTCGACGCCAAAGTCATCTTGCAGGTGCACGATGAACTGGTGCTCGAGGTGCGTGAAGACCTGGTCGACCAGGTTCGCGATGAAATTCGCGTACACATGAGCGAAGCGGCGAAGCTGGATGTGCCGTTGCTGGTCGAAGTGGGTGTTGGAAATAACTGGGATGAGGCTCACTGAGCCTTCTTGTAGGAGCGAGCTCTGCTGCGGCATAGTGCCGCGGCAGAAGGGCGCAAAAAAATAGCTTGGTTCGGAGGGCTATCAGAGTAATTTCAAAGCTATCTGAAAAAAATCTGAACTAATCTTGCGCACCACCACTCAGAGTTACTGAATGGCTGGTGAAGCCCTTCGATGCTCCTATGTTGTGTTAAGTGTTGGCAGATATCTGGACCCCGCCCTAGCGGTCTAGAGCTTCAACCCCGGAACTTCTCCCTCCCCATATGAAGCCCGGGGTTTTTTTTGCCCCGAGAAAAACTGTCTGTGATGCGCTCAGGCAAGGCAAAAGCGCACCACAAACAGTTTTTGATATTTATTGAATCTCTGCTTCGGCACCCTTGTCCGCCAGCTCCATCCAGCCAGCCAGCACGGTGTAGGCATCTTCCAGGCCCATGCGTTTGGGGGCCGAAAACAGCTGGATTGTCACCAGATCGCCCCAACCCTTGCGGATTTCCGCCTGAACCTTGAGCAGGGTGTTCTTGGCCGCGCCATAGGTCAGCTTGTCCGCTTTGGTCAGCAGAATGTGCATCGGCATCCCGGCAGCCACGGCCCAGTCGAGCATTAGCAGGTCGAAATCGGTCATCGGATGGCGGATGTCCATCATCAGGATCAGACCCTTCAAACTCTCGCGACCACCCAGATATGCCTCCAGGTGACGCTGCCAGTGTTGCTTGAGCGGGATCGGTACTTTTGCATAACCGTAGCCCGGCAGGTCGACCAGACGGCGTTCATCGTCTAGCTTGAAGAAGTTCAACAGCTGCGTGCGTCCCGGGGTTTTCGAGGTGCGCGCCAGGCTGGCGTGGGTCAGGGTGTTCAAGGCACTCGACTTGCCGGCGTTGGAACGCCCGGCGAAGGCGACTTCGAAGCCCTCGTCATCCGGACATTGATCGACTTTGGCGGCGCTGAGCATGAAGGTGGACTGTTGGCACAGACCGAGGATGGGATTCTTGAGTTGCATGGGATTTCCGATGTGGGCGGCGCCAGGAATGGGTGTGGCAAGCAGTGTCGCTTCCGTTTCAGTGACGCCAGTATATAATGCCGCAGATTTTGTGTGCGCTTTGTCCCAGCGTAGGACGAAGTTCACGAGAGCGACAGACCTTGATTGCGCACTAGAACGCAGCTCGCTCTCAACCCTGAAAAGGTCGTTTTATGACGAAATGGCTGCTAGCTGCCGGTGTATTGATGCCGCTTTACAGCGCTCAGGCTACACAGGATCCGGAAGCTGTGTACAACCGTGTTTGTGGTGCCTGTCATTCCGGCCAACTCCCCATGGCGCCGAAAAAAGGCGATCAGGAAGCTTGGACGCCGAGGTTGGCGAAAGGTATGGAGACGCTGGTGCAACACGTGACCCAGGGTTTCAAGGCGATGCCGCCGCGTGGTTTGTGCATGGACTGCAGTGCCGAGGATTACCGAGCCATCATCCTTTGGATGAGCGAGTAAGCCCGGTCCATAACTCTTAACCCTTAGCCGTAGTTGGATTAGCTGATGAAGAAATTGATCGTGAGTCTGCTGTTGACCGTGGGCATCTCCGGCATGGCCCATGCTGCAGGTGAGGCAGTACAACCGGGTGATGCAAAAGCCGGCCAGGCCAAAGCCGCCGTCTGTGGCGCCTGCCACGGCCCGGATGGCAACAGCATGGCGCCAAACTTTCCGAAACTGGCAGGTCAAGGTGAACGCTACCTGACCAAGCAATTGCACGACATCAAGTCGGGCAAGCGCACCGTTCTGGAAATGACCGGCCTGCTGACCAACCTGAGCGATCAGGACCTGGCGGACATCTCTGCCTACTTCGCCAGCCAGAAAGGCAGCGTCGGTGCCGCCGATCCGAAGATCGTCGCTCGCGGTGAGGCCCTGTTCCGTGGTGGTGACCTGGCCAAGGGCCTGCCAGCCTGCACCGGTTGCCACTCGCCAAATGGCGCAGGTAACGCGGCTGCCGGTTTCCCGCACCTGGGTGGCCAGCACGCTCAATACGTCGGCAAGCAACTGGTCGATTTCCGCAAGGAAGAAGGTGGCCGCACCAACGACGGCGATACCAAACCGATGCAGAGCATTGCCAAGAAGCTGAGCGACGAAGACATCGCCGCGGTGTCCAGCTACATTCAAGGCCTGCACTAAGGCCGGTGGATCGGGCGTTGAACGGCGTGCTGATCGCCTGCAACGTTAACGCTCGATTAATCCGTCTCGGCAAGTATAAAAAGGGTGGCCTTGGCCGCCCTTTTTTGTGGCCGCTGCCGTTACACTACAGAACTCAAGCCCGCCAGGATCTGTCTGAAAACAATCGCGCGCGGCGAAAAAATTTGTCCAGGAGTAAAGCATGCGTAATCTGATCATCAGTGCCGTTTTTGCCGCTGCCAGCCTGTTTGGCATGACTGCCCAGGCCGCCGACGCCCCAGCCGCCCCTTATGTCGAGCTGACCAATCCGGTTCCGGTTGCCGTGCCTGGCAAGATCGAAGTGGTGGAGCTGTTCTGGTACGGCTGCCCGCATTGCTATCATTTTGAACCGACAATCAATCCTTGGGCTGAAAAACTGCCATCCGATGTGAATTTCAAGCGTATTCCAGCCATGTTCGGCGGAGCTTGGGATGCTCATGGCCAAATGTTCTTGACCCTTGAGTCCATGGGTGTTGAGCAAAAGGTTCATGCCGCGGTATTCGACGCGATCCAGAACAAAAAAATGAAGCTGATCGACAAGAATGACATGGCTGACTTCCTGGCTACCCAGAGCGTAGACAAGGATAAATTCCTGGCCACCTTCGACTCCTTTGCTATCAAGGGCCAGGTTGTTCAAGCCCGTGAACTGGCCAAGAAGTATGAAATCTCCGGCGTTCCAACCCTGGTCGTCAACGGCAAGTATCGCTTCGACGTGGGTTCTGCCGGCGGTGCCGAACAGGCCCTGCAACTGGCCGACAAACTGATCGACAAAGAGCGAGCGGCTAACAAGGCTGCCGCCAACTAAGGGCAGTCACTGCCATGCGCCGATGGGGTACTGAACGCATCGTTGGCCTGCATGATCCGCGGGTCAACGAGCATCATCTGGAATCCACGGGCCTGCCCGCAGACAGTCGTCTGCGCTTGCTCAGTTTCAATATCCAGGTCGGTATCAGTACCGAGCGCTATCGGCATTACCTGACCCGGGGCTGGCAGCACCTGCTGCCGCACACGGGGCGTGCCGATAACCTGCAGAAAATCGGCAATCTGCTAGGCGACTTCGATCTGGTCGCCTTGCAAGAGGCCGATGGCGGCAGCCTGCGATCAGGTTACGTCAATCAGGTCGAACACCTGGCCCAGCTCGGCGCCTTTCCCTACTGGTATCAACAACTCAATCGTAATCTCGGTCGCCTGGCCCAGCACAGCAATGGCGTGCTCAGCCGATTGCGTCCGTGGGCAATTGAGGATCATCCGTTGCCGGGACCAAAGGGTCGCGGAGCCATTCTGGTACGGTTCGGCGAAGGCCCGGAAGCGCTGGTGGTGGTCATGATGCACCTGGCGTTGGGCGCCCGGGCACGCAGTCTGCAATTGGCCTACATCCGCGAGTTGATCGGCGACTACAAGCATCAGGTGCTGATGGGCGACATGAACACCCATGCCAGTGACCTGCTGCAACATTCCCCGTTGCGCGATCTCGGCCTGCTTGCGCCGCAACTGGAAGCGACGTTTCCCAGCTGGCGCCCACAGCGCTGCCTGGACCATATCCTGCTGAGCCCGAGCCTGACCCTGGAAAAGGTTGAGGTGCTGGCACAGCCCATTTCCGATCACCTGCCGGTCGCGGTAGAGATTCGTTTGCCGGGTTCGCTCACGGCCGATGCATTGCCCGCGTTGAGTCCTGCCCCTCGCGGATCCCATGAATGAGCGACGAAGCACAGCGCTGGAAAGAGAAATACCTCAAAAGCATCGAACAACAGGAAAAGCTCGAACGTCGCTGGGACGCGCGGCTCGACTTGCTGCGTCGCGGGCTGGTGCGCAGCACCCTGGCAGCGGAAGGTACGGACCGCGCCGTTGACCAATGCATGAAGGAAATGCGCGAAGTCGTGCGTACCGATGACATGGACGCCGGCCTGGCTGCGCTGATTCCACGCCTGGAAAAAGCCGTGCTCGACTCCGAACAGCGTCGGGAAACCCGAGTCAACCAGACCAGTGCCGCCTTGACTGCGCTGGTCACGCAACTGCAAACATTGCCATTGCCACGGGATGTGAGTCGGCCACTCAAGAATTTCGCCAAGCACCTGGATGCGCGGGTCAGTCAGGCGCGCGAGATGCCCTTGCTGCTCAGCGAGCTGAGTGGCTTGCAGGGCAAGGCCCTGAGCCAGCTGGAGACCCCAACGGAGAACGGCCGGCCGGGCTTGCTGCAGCGGTTGTTCGGCGGTCGTGAAGCGCAGGAGACGGAGGCATCAACGGCCTCTGCTCCTGCGCTGGCTGCCCCTGTAGCCGAGAGCCCTGCGGCAAGCTGCGAAGTACCCGCTGTTGAGCGAGTCGAGGACGAGTTCGCGCCGACCGAGCCAACCGTGGCTTTTGCACCTCCGGCTGCGGAGCCTCAACCACCCAGTGCAGCCGCGGCGGAAATCGAATCGGCCGAGAAACCGACCCCGGAAACCATCGCGATATCACCTGAGTCGCAAGCGAACCCCGACGAGCTGACCGCGCAAGCATCACCCGATAGCTTGCCCTTACCTCCGATTCCGATGCAGGACGTGGCCGTCGTCGATCATGCGTCATCCGAACACGACATTCTCTACGCACTCCCGGATTCCCCCGAGCCCTCCTACAGCTCGGTGGCCAGCCACATCGAAGACACGTTGCTGGGGCTGCTCGACGACCTGACACTGCCCGAGCGTCATCGTCCACAAGCAGAATCCATGCGCGATCGTCTGAAAAACGGTCTGAACTGGTACGAATTGCTGCCGATTCTCGACGACTTCGCCACATTGATGCTGGCCATTACCGACAGCGGCCAGCATGAGTTCGAAGCCTATCTGCAACGACTGAACGAACGTCTCGAATCGTTCCAGAGCAACTTGCAGGCCGCCACCGCGGGACACGCCGACAACCGTTCGGCTGCGCGACAGATGGACACGCAGATCCGCGAACAGGTCGATGGCCTGCAAAGCAGCATGCAGGAAGCCGCGGACCTGGAAGATCTCAAGCACGTACTGGAAAACCATCTCGAAGGCTTGCTGGGCACCATGGACCAGCACCAGAAACAGCGCGATGAGCGCGAGCAGGAAGTCGCTGCGCGCCTGCACAGCCTGGCCGAGCGGGTCGCCCATATGGAGCAGGAGGCCCAGGGTTACCGCGAGCACCTTGAAGAGCAACGACAGAAGGCATTGGTCGACCCGTTGACCGGGCTGCCCAACCGCGCGGCCTGGAGCGAGCGCCTGGGTCATGAAGTCACACAATGGCAACAACATGGCAACACGCTGTTGCTGGCCATGCTCGACCTCGATCATTTCAAGCGCATCAATGACAACTACGGGCATCTGGCCGGTGACAAAGTGCTGAAAATCATCGCCAGCGTACTGCGCAAGCGGCTGCGCGGAACGGATTTCATTGCCCGGTTCGGCGGCGAGGAATTTGTGCTGTTAATGCCATCCACGGTGCCGGCGGCGGGGCTGAAGATGCTGGAAAGCTTGCGGGCCTCCATTGAAGCCTGTCCGTTCCACTTCAAGGGAGAGCCGGTGACCATCACCGTGTCTATCGGAATGACGGCGTTCAGGCCGGGTGAACATAGCGATCAGGTACTTAAAAGAGCCGATCAGGCGCTGTATCGCGCAAAAAATGCCGGCCGCAACCGAGTGGAACCGAGCTGACGGTGATCTGTTCCATTTTGTTTAATTCGATGGGATTGCCGTCCGCCCGCAAGGCATTACGTTACACTGTTGCATTATTGTCTTGCGTGTACTGCCTTTCGCCATGAAATATTTTGCTCTGATCTTATCGCTGATTGTGCTTGCCGGCTGTGCCAGCGGCCCCCGTTTCAACACCAGCCACTCTTCGGCCAATTACGACAGCCGCGTGCAATTTGTGGTGGTGCATTACACCAATGCCTCGCTGGAGCGTTCGTTGCAATTGCTGACCCACGGTGAGGTCAGCAGCCATTACCTGATCGGCGACGACAAGGGCGCCACCATCTACAAGCTGATGGATGAAAATGTGCGGGCCTGGCACGCCGGGGAGAGTGAGTGGAATGGCCGCACCTGGCTGAACTCCAGTTCCATCGGTATCGAAATCGTCAACCCGGGCTTCGAGGACACCCCGACCGGACGCGTGTGGTATCCCTACACCGAAGACCAGGTCCAGTCGCTGATCGTGTTGCTCAAGGACATTAGCAAACGTCACGGCATAAAACCTCGCGAGATCATTGGCCATAGTGATATTGCTCCCTTGCGCAAGCTGGACCCGGGGCCGCTGTTCCCCTGGAAGCGTCTGGCCGCCGAAGGCTTGGGCATCTGGCCGAATGAACAGTCGGTGGCGCGCCAGCAAATGTTGTTCGCCGAGCAGTTGCCGAGCATCAGTTGGTTTCAGGCGCAGTTGGCCCGCCTGGGTTATGCCTCGCCACAGACCGGCGAGCTCGATGTCGCGACACGACATGTGATAGCGGCATTTCAGATGCATTTCCGTCCGGCGCGTTTCGATGGCACTCCGGATGCGCAAACCGCCGCGCTACTGTGGGTGTTGAACCAGACAAAATAATGACGCCCGCCCGACGGTCAGGGCTTTTTTCCAATCAGCAGCTATAACTCATTGGTAATACATCGGATATTGCACAATGACTGCTGCTCGAGAGACCTTCCGTAGTTGGTTCCATCGCCCCTGGTTCCTGGGGCTGATGTCTACTGTCTTGAGCGCAACATTATTGATGGCCGGCAGCCTGTTCGTCGCCATACACCAGGTCGAGCAAAGCGAAAGCGAAGAAATGAATGCTCAGGGCGAACGCTTCCTCGCCCGTCTCGAACAGCTCTTCGGGCAACTGCGTGAAAGCCTTGATGACCTTGAAGCGCAACCGTTGCGCGGCTGCGATGCTGAAATGATCGCGACCTTGCAACAGGTTACGTTCAATTATCGCTTCGTCTACGAAGCCGCCTACATGGACTCTTCACGAATCTGCTCCAATCGCCCTCGTCAGGAAGGGCTGTCGCTGAGTCGATCGCCAGACATCAAAGGCCCGACTTACAGCTATTGGCTCAATACCACCACTGAACCCGATGAAAACCGTGCCGCGCTGATGCTCGGGCGCGGGAATTTCCGGGTGGCGACCTCTCGCGGGCATTTGACCGATATGGTCGACCTGTCGCCGGGCAGCAGCCTGCTTGTAGTTCTGGACCATGGCGCGCGCGCGATTCCGGTGCTGGGCGCTTCTCAGGTCTGGCCGCCGGCCGAGGCCTGGCCACCGAAAAACCGTGATGCGCTGCAGATCACCCAGGCACGCCTGATATACCGGATGCCCACCGACAACCCGGAATATCAATTGGTGTTGATCAGCCCGCGCACCGGCATGCATATCCCGGCGGTCTGGTGGTGGTTGCTGCCGGCCAGCCTTGCGCTGGGCATATGCGTTGGGTTCCTGGTGTTTTTGCTGGTGCGCCAACGGCAGTCGTTGGACGCCGAGCTGGCCGGCGCGATTCGCCGTGGCGAGTTGCAGGTGCTGTACCAACCGATCTTCGACCTCGATAGCCGCAACTGTGTCGGGGCAGAAGCACTGCTGCGCTGGCGCAGGCCGGACGGTACCCTGACCAGTCCCGACCTGTTCATTCCGATGGCGGAGAACACCGGGCAGATTCGCCAGATGACGGACTTCGTCTTGCAGCGCCTGCTCGAGCAACTCGGCCAGTTGCTGCGTGCGAACCCGCAGCTGTACATCTCGGTCAATCTCGCGGCGTGTGATGTGATGGTTCCGCGGATTGGCCAGGTGATGGCGCGGCTGCTGACCCTGCATCGCGTCGCTGCGCGGCAAATTGCTTTTGAAGTCACCGAGCGCGGGTTGGTCGATGTGGTGGTGGCCCGGGAAAACCTGCAAGCGCTACGGGATGTCGGGCATCAGGTGTTGATCGATGATTTTGGCACCGGCTATTGCAGCCTCGCCTATTTGCAAACCCTGCCAGTCGATTGCCTGAAAATCGACAAGGCGTTCATTGATGCGCTGGGCCATGACGCCGCCAGCAGCGGCGTGGCCCCACATATCATTCATATGGCCCAGTCGCTGCACCTGAAGGTGATTGCCGAGGGCATCGAACATGAGGCCCAGGCCGCGTTCCTGTGCAGTGAAGGCGTGAAGTTCGGCCAGGGCTGGCTGTTCGCCCGCGCGTTGAGCGCAGTGCAGTTCACTGAATTGATTACCCGGGGACGGCGTCGGGCCGGCCGGCGCCTGGATGACGAAGCGTGAGGGTGACCTAAACGGTCAGCGTCATGTAGAACTGAGTACCTTGCCCCGGCCGTGAATAGACACCCATCCGTCCGCCATGCAATTGCACGATTTCCTTGCACAAGGCCAGTCCGAGCCCGGCCCCACCCTTCTTGCGTCCAACCTGCACGAAGGGCTCGAAGATCCGCCCCTGCTGACCGTAGGCAATGCCTTCGCCGTTGTCCTCGACACTGATGATGACCCGGTCACCGTGACGCCGGGCCTGCAAGCGTATCCGCCCGCCGGAGCCGGTGTGACGCAAGGCGTTGTCGAGCAAATTGTCGAGTACCCGCTCCAGTTGCGGCTGGTCGGCCTGCAACCGCGGCAAAGGCCCCTGCACTTCCACCAGCAGATTGATTTCCTTCTCTTCGGCCGATGTGGCAAAACGTGACCGAGCCTGTTCCAGCAACGCCTCGATAGAACACGGCGTCAGGGTGAGTTTCTGCAAACCGTTCTGGTAACGGGAGAAATTCAGCAGGTCATTGATCAACTGCATCAGCCGCTGCATCTCTTCGTTCACGGTATCGAGCAGGTCGGCTTCCCGGGAATCCGGGGCAAAGTGAGCGCGCTCACGGAACAATCCGAAGGCCATGTGCATGCCGGTGACCGGTGTGCGCAATTCATGGGAGGCTCGCAATACGAATTCGCTGCGTACCCGTTCGAACGCTCGTTGCTCCGTGACGTCATGCAGCACCATCACGGCACCCAGAATATGGCCCTGGGTATGGCTGACCGGGGTCAGGCTGTAGGTCAGCAGTCTCGACTCGCCATCGACTTCGACACTCAAGTCTTCCGGCGCCCGCTCCAGCGTGCCGCCGCGCAGCACCAGTTGCAGCTGCTCATCGAGCTCGGGGCGCTCCAGCGCCGTACCCAGCCCCTGACCCAGACGATCTGACTCCCAGCCCAACTGACGCTGGGCTACAGGGTTAAGGTGTTCCAGATGGCCCTGACGGTCGATCATCAGCAGTCCGTCGTCGATGCTGTCGAGCACGGCCTGCAAGCGCTGCTGACCGGCCAGCAGCTCATCTACGTTGGTGGCCTGATGCTCACGCAGCGCCTGGGCCATGATCCCGAAACGCCGGGTCAGCTGGTTCAGTTCCACCGCCGAGGAAATCGGCAGGGTGACATCGAAATTGCCTTGGCCGATATTGTCCGCCGCCTTGGCCAAGGCCTCGATGGGCTCCCCGAAACGCCGGGCGATGGCTTGTGCGGTCACGAAGCCGATGATCAGCACCGCCAGCCCCACCAGGCCAAGCAACCCGGCAAACAGCAGCGCCTGCTCCCGGGCCTGGCGCTCGGTATCGCTGATGTTATCAAGCGCGCGCTTGTGCTCGGCGATCAGGCCATTGCGTAGCGCATTGAATTTTTCCGTCAGGTTGTCGTGGCTGCTGAGCACCTTCGACGGGTCCGGGGACGCTTCATAAGCCTGGATAAAACGCTCGTAGTCGGCTTTGGCTTTTCTGAAACCGTGCTCGCTTGCGGTTTCCTCCGGTTCCTGGGCGATGCCCTCCTCCAGCAGTTGGAAATAACGCTGCTTCGAGGCGGCGAAAGCGGCGGAGTCAGGCTTCTCGCTGAGCATGATGATCAGTTGATCACCCAGGGTCTGACGCAGCTTGAGCCCCAGGTCCAGGGTGATGAAGTTACTGCGGATCAGTGCTTCCTGGCTGCCGGCCATCTGCATCACGCTGACCAGCCCGAGCAAGAGCCCGAGCAACGCGACGGTGATCAGTGCGGAGATGCTCAGGAAAAGCCGGGTCCGCAATTTCATCGCCAGTTTCATCGGCGATTGCTCACAAGTTGTACTGCTTGCGTTTGCGGTACAGCGTCGAGGCATCGATGCCCAGGGTTTTCGCCGCTTGATCCAGGGTATCGGCGGTGGCGAGGACCGCGCCGATGTGGGCCTTCTCCAGCTCATCCAGGCTCAGTGCCGCGCCGATGCGCGGTGCATTGTTGACCGGGGTTTCAGCCATGCCCAGATGACTGATCTCGACCCGTTCCTGCGGACAGATGATGCTCGCCCGTTCGATCACGTTGCGCAGTTCACGGATGTTGCCCGGCCAGCGATAGCCCAGCAGTGCTTCCCGGGCCTCGTCGCTGAAGACGCGCGCGGGACGGGCGTACTCCTTGACGAAGCGTGCCAGGAAACGGTCGGCCAGGTTGAGAATATCTTCGCGGCGTTCGCGTAGCGGTGGCAGGTGCAAGGTAATGACATTCAGGCGATAGAGCAGGTCTTCACGGAAACGACCGTCGCGCACCATGTCCTCAAGGTTGAGGTTGGTGGCCGCAAGGATGCGCACATCGGCACGGCGGGTCACCGGATCACCGACGCGCTCATATTCCTTGTCCTGAATAAAGCGCAGCAACTTCGGCTGCAATGTCAGGGGAAAGTCGCCGATCTCGTCGAGAAACAGCGTTCCGCCGTCAGCTTGGTTGACTCGGCCCAAGGTGCTTTCGCTGGCGCCGGTGAAGGCGCCGCGGCTGTGGCCGAAGAGTTCGCTTTCCATGAGCTCGGCGGTCAGCGACGGGCAGTTGATCGTGACGCAGGATTTCTTCGCGCGTTTGCTCCAGCCGTGAATGGCTTGGGACAGTTCGCCCTTGCCGGTACCGGATTCACCCAGAATCAGGATATTGGCATCGGTCGTGGCAACCTGGCGGGCGGTTTCGAGTACCACTTTCATGGCCGGGCTGTGGGAGTCCAGACCATCCATGGGCTTGCGTACCTCGCCTTCCAGGGCTTCCAGTCGCGCCGACAATTGCCGCACTTCCAGTTGCTTGGCGGTTGCCAGCCGCAATTGATCGGGGCTGCACGGTTTGACCAGATAGTCGGCGGCGCCAGCCTGAATCGCATCCACCGCCGTGTCGACGGCAGAGTGCGCAGTGACGATCACCACCCGCATCCAGGGCGCCTGGATACGCATCTGGGCCAGCACATCGAGGCCGTTGTCTTCACCCAGGCGCAAGTCGAGGAAGCACAGGTCGAAGACCTGCCGTTGCAACAGGGCTTCTGCCTGCGCGGCGCTGGTGGCGGTGGCCACGCTGTAGCCTTCGTCTTCGAGGCAATAACGGAAAGTACGCAGGATGGCGGATTCGTCATCCACCAGCAGAATGCGGCCTTGATGCTCAGTGGCGGACTCCATTTTCCTACGCTCCTTAATGAATGATCGTTATTTAGTCTCGGAGAAATCGGGCAAGTTGCATGATTGATTCTGAGCCATTCCTGTCATGGCAGGGTAGCTTTCATCCCATGTATCGCTTAGCCGGCGAATTTCGTGGGTCTTAAATGGATGCCCGGTTTCCTGCAAAGGCCAGCGTGTATTTCTGACATCCGCGCCCTTCTCTCAATTCAAAAAATTTACGTCTTCCTTCAAACCAATCGTGCAATACGCACGACTGAACAAGAGGCATCGTGCAGGATGCGTGCGAAGTTAATTTTTTATGTTCGTAAAGTATTGATATAAAAAGAAATTATTCAAAATAAAAGCTGGCATGCAGGCTGCAATTGTCTGGTTAACCAGGGCATTCAAAAACAAACGCCCGCAATCGAATACCGACCCCAGTGGTAGGAGCTCCAGGATGAACCGTCAACGTGCCGCCCACCTGCACCTCTCGCCTGTGTCTATCCAGCAAGGGTTGTTTGCCGTTCTGGCACTGTTGATCACCCTGATCGGCGGCCAGCAGTTTCTGCGCTGGGAGCAGAGCCAGCAGCCGGAAGCGCCACGTTTGTCGATTCCGCATCCGACCCAAACCCATTTCAGCGCTGTCAGCAGCGGTCAGGCCGATAGCCCCCCGATGCGCATGATGGATGTCGACCAGGCCGGGCCTGTGGGTGAGATACGTCATCAAGAGCGTTGGGTGTTCTAGGCAAAACTTCCGCCGCACCCCATGCGCCGGGAAACGCAGCACCTTTAAACAGAAGCGTAAGGAGAATCACCATGTTGAGCTGGGCAATCACATTCCTGATCATCGCCATCATCGCTGCTGTACTGGGCTTCGGTGGTATCGCGGGCACCGCCACGGGTATCGCCAAGATTTTGTTTGTCGTGTTCCTGGTGATGTTCATTGTCTCCTTCTTCTTGGGCCGTCGCGGTCGAGGCTGATATGAGAAGGGTTGTTCAAGACTTGGCAGCCGCCCAGCTGTTGGGCGGTAGTGCCATGGCATGAGGGCTGGCGTTTCCCCGATATGCCTGACCTGCCCATGCAGGCTTGTTGACCGGACAGAATTTGTACACGAAGGAGGCCACAGCGCCTCTTTCCACCTGCGCCACCTGAGGAAGGCCGGCGCATGACCAAGGGGTCGGGACGTTCTGCCTGTTTCAGGGGCGGAGTGACCTACGGGTACAGGGAGTACCTGCGCAAGGGCCGGGTCAGGAAAAGCTGCTGCGCAAGTTCGTCGGACCGCCAAGGCTCGACGGACTTGCCAAGGGCTTGATCAAGCAACACATTGAAATAGAGCGCTCGTCTCGATTTCATCAGTGTTATCCCGTCCTTGTCCGTGTTACGTCGGAAAATACTTTTCCCGGTGTTTCATCTGCGACCGTATATCGAGAAAAATCACCTTTCTTTGGCCGCGATTTTTCCCTTCGTCCTGCGCGATTTTGCTGAAAAATCAACGCTCGGCCACTGCTCGAAAAATACTCAATCTGCTCTGTGATGGCCGGTTCACGGCACTTATGCCTGCCGAAATGTCGTATTCGAACCGGTTGGGACGCGCGTTTCGGTAAAAAAACCTCATGCCGATTCGGCATAGGGTAGGCGTTTACGGCATTAGACGGCGCTTCCTTGCATCGGAATAGTTGCGCCTTTTTTCGCCTGCCAGAGAGCCGTAAACACGCGTTCCGGGGCACCTTATACGGGGGGCAGATGCACTGGACTTTTTCGCCACAAGCGTTCCAGTTCGCGCATCTCCCTGAGTCAAACAACAAGTAAGGGTAAAGATATGAAGAAGGCAAAGCTTAGCCTCGCCTGGCAGATCCTCATCGGTCTGGTATTGGGGATTGCAATCGGTGCGCTGCTCAACCATTTCAGTGCCGAAAAAGCCTGGTGGATCAGCAACGTCCTGCAACCGGCAGGCGATATCTTTATCCGTCTGATCAAGATGATCGTGATCCCGATCGTCATTTCCTCTTTGATCGTCGGCATTGCCGGCGTCGGTGACGCCAAGAAGCTGGGGCGCATCGGCTTCAAGACCATCATCTACTTCGAAATCGTCACCACCATCGCCATCGTGGTCGGCCTGCTGCTGGCCAACCTGTTCCATCCGGGTGCCGGCATCGACATGAGCACCCTGGGCACTGTGGACATTTCCAAGTACCAGGCCACAGCGGCCGAGGTTCAGCATGAACATGCGTTCATCGAAACCATCCTCAACCTGATCCCGTCGAACATCTTCGCGGCCATGGTTCGCGGCGAAATGCTGCCGATCATCTTCTTCTCTGTATTGTTCGGTCTCGGTTTGTCGAGCCTGCAGGCGGACCTGCGCGAGCCGCTGGTGAAGATGTTCCAGGGCGTATCGGAAAGCATGTTCAAGGTCACTCACATGATCATGAACTACGCCCCGATCGGCGTGTTCGCACTGATCGCGGTGACCGTTGCCAACTTCGGCTTCGCGTCGCTGATACCGCTGGCCAAACTGGTGATCCTGGTTTACGTCGCCATCGCCTTCTTCGCTTTCGTAATCCTGGGCCTGATCGCTCGCCTGTTCGGCTTCTCGGTGATCAAGCTGATGCGCATCTTCAAGGATGAGCTGGTACTGGCCTACTCCACCGCCAGCTCCGAAACCGTGCTGCCGCGCGTGATCGAGAAGATGGAAGCCTACGGCGCGCCGAAAGCCATTTGCAGTTTCGTGGTGCCGACCGGTTACTCGTTCAACCTCGACGGTTCGACCCTGTACCAAAGCATCGCGGCGATCTTCATTGCCCAGCTGTATGGCATCGACCTGTCGATCAGCCAGCAACTGCTGCTGGTACTGACGTTGATGGTCACCTCCAAAGGCATCGCCGGCGTACCGGGTGTGTCCTTCGTGGTACTGCTGGCCACCCTGGGCAGCGTCGGTATTCCACTGGAAGGCCTGGCGTTCATCGCTGGTGTCGACCGCGTCATGGACATGGCTCGTACCGCACTGAACGTGATCGGTAACGCCCTGGCCGTTCTGGTTATCGCTCGTTGGGAAGGCATGTACGACGACGCCAAGGGCCAGCGCTACTGGAACTCCCTGCCGCACTGGCGCAGCAAGGAAAAACTGCCGGCGGGTGAAACCTCCAGCAATTGATGCAAAACCTGTGGGAGCGAGCTTGCTCGCGATGGTGGCAGGAGCACCGGGCTTATCCAGAATGCCCGCATCATCATTGACGTCCATCGCGAGCAAGCTCGCTCCTACAACAAACCCCGGAGAAATCCGGGGTTTGTCGTTTCTGGCTACCCCGCTATCATTCGCGGATCTTTTGGGGGGATTTGACTGATGCTCAATGGCCTGTGGCTTGGCTTCTTCATCGTGGCAGCTGTATCGGCGCTGGCCCAGTGGCTGATCGGTGGCAACGCCGGGATATTCGCGGCGATGGTGGAAAGCATTTTTGCCATGGCCAAGCTGTCGGTCGAAGTCATGGTGCTGCTGTTCGGCACCCTGACCCTCTGGCTGGGTTTTCTGCGCATTGCCGAGAAAGCCGGGATCGTCGAATGGCTGGCAAGGGCCCTGGGGCCACTGTTTTTGCGCCTGATGCCTGAAGTCCCGCCGGGTCATCCAGCCATCGGCCTGATCACCCTTAACTTCGCGGCCAACGGCCTGGGCCTGGACAACGCCGCCACACCGATCGGCCTCAAGGCCATGAAGGCACTGCAGGAGCTCAATCCCAGCGCTACCGTCGCCAGCAATGCACAGATCCTGTTCCTGGTGCTCAACGCCTCCTCGCTGACCCTGCTGCCGGTGACCATCTTCATGTATCGCGCCCAGCAAGGTGCGCCGGACCCGACGCTGGTGTTCCTGCCGATCCTGCTGGCGACCAGTTGCTCGACCATTGTCGGCTTCCTGTCGGTGGCGTTCATGCAGCGCCTGCGCGTCTGGGACCCCGTTGTGCTGGCCTACCTGATCCCCGGCGCCCTAGCCCTCGGTGGCTTCATGGCGTTGCTGGCGACCCTTTCGGCGACCGCTCTGGCCGGCCTGTCATCGATCCTCGGCAACTTGACGCTGTTTGGCCTGATCATGCTGTTTTTAGTGATCGGCGCGCTGCGCCAAGTGAAGGTCTACGAGGCCTTTGTTGAAGGTGCCAAAGAGGGTTTCGATGTCGCCAAGAACTTGCTGCCCTACCTGGTGGCGATGCTCTGCGCGGTGGGTGTCCTGCGGGCATCCGGGGCACTGGACTTCGGTCTGGACGGGATCCGGCATCTGGTGGAATGGGCCGGTTGGGACACGCGTTTCGTCGATGCGCTGCCGACGGCGATGGTCAAACCCTTCTCGGGAAGCGCCGCCCGGGCGATGCTGATTGAAACCATGAAGACCTCGGGCGTGGACAGCTTCCCGGCGCTGGTGGCAGCAACAATCCAGGGCAGTACCGAAACGACGTTCTATGTGCTGGCGGTGTACTTCGGTGCCGTGGGCATCCAGCGCGCACGCCATGCGGTTGGCTGCGCATTGCTGGCGGAGCTTGCCGGGGTGCTGGGGGCTATCGGGGTTTGCTACTGGTTCTTTGGTTGATCGGCCCCGCCAGCCAACACTTTCAGCGCGGCCTTGCGCTCGCCCGTCGGCAAGGCGCCTAGCTTTTCCACGGCGGTGTAAAATTTGAGCCAGTCGCCACCCTCCTGATGGAACAGCGCGGCAAAAGCCGGCACCCATTGGTCGTACAAACCAAACGGCAATAACCGGGCGTTGTTCATGGGGGCATGGATCCACGCGTCGTAGCGTTTGTCTGCGGCCCACTGACGGTCACGCAATTGCCGGTATTCGCTGCGCAAGCGTTCGAACTCGGCCGCCTTGCGCTGGCGCATTTGTTCGGTTGGCAACGGCAAGGTGTAGAGCTTTTCCAGTCGGGTGCGGGTCTTGAGTACCAACTCAGTGAACTGGTCGCGCTGACGTGCCTGCGCATTGTTATCCGGTGGCATGTGGCGGTAGGCGCGCCATTGGCGAGTACCTTCCTGCTCGACGAAGGTGGCGAAGGATTCGTTGAACTCCGTGTCGTCCTTCACATAGAAACGTTGATGGGCGAGCTCGTGAAAGATCAGCGTGGCCAGTCGCTCATCCCCCCAGCCCATCATCGAACTGATGATCGGGTCGTTGAACCAGCCAAGTGTCGAATAGGCCTCGACGCCGCCAATCGACACGTCCATGCCTTGCAAGCGTTGCAAAGCCGCTGCACCGCGGGCTGCGCTCTGGCTGTAGTAACCGCGATAAGCCACACAACCGGCGATGGGGAAGCAGTGGTTTACGGGCTTGAGGGAAAATTCCGGTGTGGCGAAGACATTCCAGACGACGAAGGGGCGCCCAATGTCCGCGTACAGGCGGTAGCTCTGGTTGTCCGGCAGGTGCAATTGCTGGCTGGCGAAGGTTCGGGCCTTTTGCGATTGCTCCAGGTGTGTACGCAGTTTTTGATCGCGCGCCGGGTCGGCAATCACGCTGGAAACAGGCTCCCTCGCCCGCAGCAACTGCAGTTGGCCGCTGGCCAGTTGGCTGTAATAGCTGGTGCTGGTGCAGCCGTTGAGCAACAAAAACAGCAGGCTCGGAAACAAAACGCGAAAAACGCGATCAAGTAACCCAAGGCTAGGAAGCGGCCTGATCACAATAATTCTTCCTTGGAGAGTCTTTCCACAAGACTATCCCGCCAGACTGGAGCTCCGCTATGCGCATGTTGATACTGTCAGGAGGCCTGCTGATGCTGGCCGGCTGTGCTGGTTTCGGAATACCCCGCCATGATCCTGCGCAAGCCTGGATCGACCTTGATTCGAAGCAGGAAGATACGGCGCTGCAGGCGCTGGAGGTCGATGACAAAATCACTGACGATAAACGCTATTTCCAGGTTCATCCCGGTAGCCATGAGTTGACGGTCCGCTACCAATTCGCAGTCCAGCCCACCAATATCGGCCCGGACGCCGAGCCGTTGTGGCGCGATTGTCAGTTGAGCGTGAAATTCAGCGACTTCAACGCGGGTGAGCGTTATCAACTACAGGCGGGGAACATCGGTTTTCGGCCTTGGGCGAAACTCTACGATCAACAGCGCAAAGTGATTGGCCAAGGCACACCGGCAGGCTGTCAACACACCTGATCGGCGTTATGCTGGATGCATATCCCTTGGGACATCCATCATGCGCAGGTTGATGCTATTACTCGCCGTCGGTGTTGTCGCGGGCTGCCAAAGCCCGATGCCGACACCCAATCCACAGATGGCCTGGATCGAATTCTCGACGCCCTTCCCTAACGACAAGTTGTTGATGGCCGAACGACTGGATAAACAACGCCTGCGCGACGGGCGTTTTTTCGAGGTCACGCCGGGAAGCCATGAACTGATCGTGCGTTTCGACTTTGAAGTACCCGGTGGCGGATTGGGGATGATGGGCGGCCCCTCGGAACGGCTGTGCTACCTGACCATCAATTACGATCATTTCGAAGCCGGTCAGCGTTATGTGCTCGAAGGCCGTTCCATCGCCTTTACCCCCGGTGCCCGGCTGTACAATGCCAAGCGCGAAATCGTTGCTGAAGACCGGGAATCCTACTGCCTGATGTGAGCGGTCAGCGGTCGTTTTTCTGGTAGATGATTTTCTTGGTGCCGTTTTCGCACGAACCCACAACCATGTTCTGGTCATGGACCTCGTCGTTGGTGACGATTTCAAGCGTGTAGGAAGATACGCCGCTGGCCTGGATCTTGGCTTCGATCTCGGCCTTGAGCTCTTCGCAGGGTTTCGGTGCCGCCAAGGCCGAAGTGGCCAGTGCGCAACAGATAACCGCCAAGGCAAAACGTTTCATGGTTGAAGCTCCTTTGAGGCAGCACGCACAATCGTGGTTTTCGCTGCTGTCATTTATTCGACCACAGTTTTAGCGGGCGAGTCTGTCGCGACGCAAAAAAGATCGCAGCCTTGAGCACCTTTTGCCAAATAATCCCGGCAGGTTGCGCAAGGCTGCGATCTTTTCGTTTCAATTAAAATCTAGCCGACCAATGTTGCCTCCAGGCTGATCTTCGCATTCAGCACTTTGGATACCGGGCAGCCCTCTTTGGCCTTGTTGCTGAGTTCTTCGAACTGCGCCTGCGTCGCCCCGGGGATTTTCGCTTTCAGAATCAATTTCACTGCGGTGATCGCAAAACCGCCGTCCACTTGATCCAGAGTGACTTCTGCCTGGGTGTCGATGCTATCGGCCTTCAGGCCGGCATCACCGAGAATCATGGAAAACGCCATGGAGAAACAGCCGGCGTGGGCCGCGCCGATCAACTCCTCCGGGTTGGTGCCCCGGCCGCCCTCGAAGCGCGCCTTGAAGCCATAGGGAGCTTCCCGGAGCACGCCGGTTTCTGTGGAAATCGAGCCGATGCCGGTTTTCAGATCACCTTCCCAATGGGCCGATGCTTTCTTAACGATAGCCATGCCTGTCTCCTCAAGATTGGCGCGAAACGTCGCGCCTTCGTGGTTTTCACTTGCCAGGGTTGTGAGGATAGACAGTGGCGCAAAGTTCATCTCGCCCGATCAGTCTGCTTTTTTCGCGGGATTTTTTACCGGGCTATTGAAACTCGGGTATATGCCCACATTGCATGAATACGCTTTTGGATTCGGCAGGTTTGCGTTCGCAAGAACAAACCTGCGCCCTCAATTGGAGAAGCAGGTTTATGAAACGACTGTCCGATATCAAGTTCTCGACCCTCGATCTGGTGCCCGTGCGCGAGAACGGCAGCGCGGCCCAATCGCTGCGCAACTCGCTGGACCTGGCGCAGCATGTCGAGAAGTTCGGTTACAACCGCTTCTGGGTGGCTGAGCACCACAACATGGATGGCATCGCCAGTTCCGCGACTTCGGTGCTACTCGGTTACCTGGCCGGTGGCACGTCGACCATTCGAGTCGGTTCGGGCGGGGTAATGTTGCCCAACCACGCACCGTTGGTGATCGCCGAACAGTTCGGCACCCTGGAAAGCCTTTATCCGGGCCGGATCGATCTGGGCCTGGGGCGTGCCCCCGGTTCCGACCAGATGACCGCACGTGCGCTGCGCCGCGAACGCTCCGGCAGCGCCGACGATTTCCCGGAAGACGTGGCGGAACTGGTGCGCTACCTTGGGCCACGTACCCCGGACCAACGCATCATCGCCATGCCGGGGACCGGGACCAATGTGCCGGTCTGGTTGTTGGGATCGAGCCTGTTCAGTGCGCAACTGGCCGGTGAGCGCGGTTTGCCCTACGCCTTCGCATCGCATTTCGCACCGCGCTACATGCATGAAGCGATTCGGGTCTACCGCAATCACTTCAAGCCGTCAGCCGTTTTGGACAAGCCCTACGTGATGCTCGGCGTGCCATTGGTGGCCGCCGATACCGACGAGCAGGCCGATTTCCTGGCGACCTCGGTGTTCCAGCGGATTCTCGCCCTGATGCGTGGCCAAAGCCTGGTACAGCGTCCGCCGGTGAAGACGATGGACGGCCTGTGGCTGCCCCATGAGAAAGATGCCGTGCACGATTTCCTTGGCCTGGCGATGATCGGCAGCCCGCAGAAAATCCGCGCCAAACTCGAGGTCCTGATCGAACAGACCCAGGCTGACGAGCTGATTTTCACCTGTGACCTGTACGAACATGCCGATCGCGTGCATTCCTACGAACTGCTGGCGCAGGTCATGCGGGGTTGATGCTCAAACGGCAGGCATAAAAAAGCCGGCGCCACGGCGTCGGCTTTTTCATTCGGGCGAGAATCGGCCTACTTTTTATAGACGATTACTTTGGCACCCGCTTCGCATTTGCCAACAACTTTTCCGCCGCCTGCGGCACCTTTGTCGACAATCTCCAGCGAGTAACCGGAAACGCCCTTGGCATCAAGTTTCGCTGCGATTTCGGCTTTCAGCTCTTCGCATGGCTTGCCGCCCGCCAACGCGCTCCCCGCAAGGCTCAACAAACCTACTGCCAACATAAACTTCTTCATCGGTTGCATTCCCTGGTCGGATCATAGGGGGTAACCAGCCGTCAGCCGGACGCACTCATGTAGTGCTTTGCCATTCCCTATGGCATTCGACCGGCGTGCAAGTTCAGAAGACTAGCCCAAAGTCAGCTGCTGGCAATCCGGAACCCGACTTTCAAGGTCACTTGAAAGTGCGCAGCCTTGCCGTCCCTTATGTGCCCACGGGTCTCGGTCACTTCAAACCATTCCATGTACTTGATGCTTTTGCTGGCTTCGGCCAGCGCGTTGTTGATCGCATCTTCGATACTGCTGGTGGACGAGCCGATCAGCTCGATTTTCTTGTAGGTGTGATGGTCAGACATGGCGTTCTCCTCGGCGTGTGAATTACAGACTAGCAGTGATTTTTCCTATTTCTTCTGTTGGTCGTTCTGAGGGTGAAGTTCAGATTTTCTGCACTTTCTCGAACCCATGAAGTCCCAACCAACACACGCCACTCATCACCAATGCAGGAGAGCCACCATGGCCAACAACTCGTTACGCAAAGCCTCATTGCAAAGCATGGAAGCCGAGATCGAGAGTCTGCTCAAGTCTTTGGAAAGCCTGAAAGACGACGCCTCGGACGAGTCGCGTAAAACCCTCAAGACCCTGAAAAGCAACGCCGAGAATGCCTTGAAGCACTCGCGCCATTTGCTTGGCGATGCCTATGAAGAGGTCAAGGTCAAAACCCGTGAAACCGGGATTGCCACCCGGGACTACGCCCAGGAACATCCTTGGACAACAGCTGGTGTCGCCGTGGGTGCATTAGGCTTGCTGGCCGCTTATCTGTTGTGCAAGCGTGATTAATCCGCGCGACGCAGCTCGTTCTTGAGCCACTGCGCCAGTTGCCGGGCGCGTCCGTCCGCGGCGCGCTTGGGTAGCCACAACGCCAGTTGCGCCGGGGTTTCACTGAAGCCCCAAGGCGCAACCAGGCGGCCGGCCTTCAAGTCCTCCGTCACCAAGGGTTCGGGGGCAATCGCCACGCCCAGACCTGCGACGGCGGCTTCCAGCAAGTAATACAAATGTTCAAATCCCTGGCCGTACTTCAGCGCCCTGGCGTCGAGCCCGCGTGGTTGCGCCCAGTTCGGCCAGGCTTGCGGGCGTGACGTGGTGTGCAGCAAGGGTTCGTTCAGCAGTGCAGTTTCCGGCGCCTGCTTGAGCCGTTCATAGCCGGCGAACCGCGGGCTCATGACCGGGCCGATACGTTCGCTGGCCAGCTCAAAAACCTGCATGTCCGCCGGCCAGGGTGGCTCGGCAAATACCAGCAAGGCATCCAGCCCCGGTCTTCGCGGATCCAGATCGCCTTCTCCGGCCGACAGGTGCAAGCGCAAGTCCGGCAGGTCGGCATTGAGTCTCCCCAGTCTTGGAATAAACCAGCGCGCCAGCAGACTTCCAGAGCAACCGAGCACGAATGGCGCATCGGCGGAGCTTTGTGTGAGTTCGGCGCATACGCCGCGCAGGCGCTCGAAGGCTTCGCTGCTGGCGTCACGCAGGCGTAACCCGGCATCTGTGAGTTTCAGGCCGCGACCGTCCTTGATGAACAGGCTTACGCCGAGGTGTTCTTCAAGTAACTTGAGTTGCCGACTGACTGCGCCGTGGGTGACGTGCAGCTGTTCGGCCGCCTGACTGACGCTGTTCAAGCGGGCGGTGGCTTCGAAGGCGCGAAGCGCGTTCAGCGGAGGAAGGTCATGGCTCATTTGATCTGTGAGTTTTCCTGACAGGTTGTGGCGATCTTATCGGTTTTCAGGCCGAGGCGTCAGGGGTAGAGTGAAGCCCACTATCTCTTTATGCATCACTTCATGCATTCAACTGGAGCGCCCCATGACCCAGACTAATCTGCGCAACGGCCCTGATGCCAACGGCCTGTTTGGCGCGTTCGGCGGCCGCTACGTTGCCGAAACCCTGATGCCGTTGATCCTCGACCTGGCCCGCGAATATGAGTTGGCCAAGGAAGATCCTGCATTCAAGGAAGAACTGGCCTACTTCCAGCGCGACTACGTCGGACGTCCAAGCCCGCTGTACTTCGCCGAGCGTCTGACCGAGTTCTGCGGCGGCGCGAAGATCTACCTCAAGCGTGAAGAGCTGAACCACACCGGCGCGCACAAGATCAACAACTGCATCGGCCAGATCCTGCTGGCGCGGCGCATGGGCAAGAAGCGCATCATCGCCGAGACCGGCGCCGGCATGCATGGTGTGGCCACGGCCACTGTTGCTGCGCGTTTCGGTCTGGATTGCGTGATCTACATGGGCACCACTGACATCGAGCGTCAGCAGGCCAACGTGTTCCGCATGAAGCTGCTGGGTGCCGAAGTGATCCCGGTGGTAGCCGGTACCGGCACGCTGAAAGACGCGATGAACGAAGCCCTGCGTGACTGGGTGACCAACGTCGACAGCACCTTCTACCTGATCGGTACCGTGGCTGGTCCGCACCCTTACCCGGCGATGGTTCGCGACTTCCAGGCCGTAATCGGCAAGGAAACCCGCGAGCAGCTGCAAGCCCAGGAAGGTCGCCTGCCGGACAGCCTGGTGGCGTGTATCGGCGGTGGTTCCAACGCCATGGGCCTGTTCCACCCGTTCCTCGACGACAAGAGTGTCGAAATCATCGGCGTTGAAGCCGCCGGCTATGGCATCGAGACCGGCAAGCATGCGGCCAGCCTCAATGGCGGCGTTCCAGGCGTCCTGCACGGCAATCGTACTTTCCTGCTGCAGGACGACGATGGCCAGATCATCGATGCCCACTCGATCTCCGCCGGCCTGGACTACCCGGGCATCGGCCCGGAACACGCCTGGTTGCATGACATCGGCCGAGTTCAGTACACCTCGGTGACCGACGACGAAGCCCTCGCTGCGTTCCACCAGTGCTGCCGCCTGGAAGGGATCATCCCTGCCCTGGAAAGCGCCCATGCCCTGGCTGAAGTATTCAAGCGCGCCCCGACCCTGCCAAAGGATCACCTGATGGTGGTCAACCTGTCCGGCCGTGGCGATAAAGACATGCAGACCGTGATGCACCACATGGAACAATCTAAGCAGGAGAAACACTGATGAGCCGCCTGCAAACGCGTTTTGCCGAACTCAAGGAACAGAACCGTGCCGCTCTGGTGACCTTCGTGACAGCCGGCGACCCGGGCTATGACACGTCCCTGGCTATCCTCAAGGGCTTGCCGGCGGCTGGCGCCGATGTGATCGAACTGGGCATGCCCTTCACCGATCCGATGGCTGACGGCCCGGCAATCCAGCTCGCCAACATCCGTGCGTTGGGTGCCAAGCAGAATCTGGCGAAAACTCTGCAAATGGTTCGCGAGTTCCGCCAGGACAACAACGAAACACCGCTGGTGCTGATGGGGTACTTCAACCCGATCCACATGTACGGCGTACCGCGCTTCATCGCCGAAGCCAAGGAAGCCGGCGTTGACGGCCTGATCGTGGTCGACCTGCCGCCAGAGCATAACGGCGAACTGTGCGACCCGGCGCAGGCCGCGGGCCTGGACTTCATTCGCCTGACCACGCCAACCACCGACGATGTGCGCCTGCCGACCGTACTCAACGGCAGCTCCGGCTTCGTCTACTACGTATCGGTGGCCGGTGTGACCGGCGCCGGCGCTGCCACGCTGGAACACGTCGAGGAAGCGGTCGCCCGTCTGCGTCGCCATACCGACCTGCCGATCAGCATCGGTTTCGGTATCCGGACTCCGGAACAGGCGGCGTCCATCGCGCGTCTGGCCGACGGTGTTGTGGTGGGCTCGGCGTTGATCGATCACATCGCCAATGCCACCTCCCCGGAACAAGCCGTGGATGGCGTGCTGAGCCTGTGCTCGGCACTGGCGGACGGCGTGCGTAAAGCTCGCGTCAGCTGAGGGTAAAGTGCCTGAGACAGTGGAATTAGAGCCGCGCGGCACAGGCTGAACAGCAAAAAGGGCTTCAGGACTGAGTTCTGAAGCCCTTTTTGCTATGTGTGGCTAAACGCTGTAAATCTTGTGGGAGCGAGCTCGTTCCCACAGGTTGCGGTATCAAGGCAACTCTATCCCGCCTGATGCCTTGTGCAGTTTGCGCAGGTGTTCACCAATCTGCTTCACGTTGGCCTCGTTGGCGGCCATTTCGGCGGCGCGGCCTGGTTCAAGCAATGCCCTCACTTCCTTGTCCAGATCCCCGGACAGCGCCAGGAGCTGCTTCTGGCGCTGGCTGCTTTCCGATTCCAGATGCTCCCACTCGCTCGGTTGCGGCAGGCCATAACCCTTGGTGCCCAGCAGTTCTGCCGGTCGGCTGAGGAAACCACTGTTGGCCAGAATGTCCTTGAGCGTCTCGTTGGCCTTGTCCATGCCGCCATTCTTTAGTTCTCGGGCGCCAAGATAGCGCTGCTTCACTTCATCCTGGGCCAGCAGCAACTGCTGACGGAAGCTGGCTTGTTCCAATAGCAACAACGCCGCGCTGGTGCGCAAATCGGCCTGCTCGAACCATTGCCGACGCTCTGCCGCTTTCAATTCGAGCCAGTCTTCGACGGTTTCCTGTTTGATCGGCAAGTGCTTTTTCAGGATCTCGAACATCGCCTGATAACGCTCGCGAAAGGAGTCGAAACGATAACCCAGGCGCAAGGCTTCTCGTGGGTCGTCCAGCACACTGGCGTCCGCCAGTCCGCGGCCCTTCAGCACTTCGAGCAAACCGTTGGGCATGATGTTGTCGAGTCCCACCAATTGCGGGTTATTGGTGCCGCCACGCAGTAACTTCAGCTCTTCCACCGCGCAGTTGTTCGACAGGAAGAAGTAGTTGCCGTCGTAGCTCCAGTGCATCTCGGCGGCACGTCCGACCACGTCTTCAATCTCTCTGCGCGACAGGTTCAGGGGCACGGAGGCCAGGCTGCGCAGTTCGGTCTTGGTGTATTCGTCGATGACCTGGGATAGCGGCAGGATAAACAGTCGCGACGGGTATTTACCGACCAGGCCATCCCAGCTCGACAGCTGCACGTCGCCGACGAAGGCGCGGTAAGACAGCACCAGATGCTGGTCCAGATCCAATCGGCAATCCGGTCCGCGTGGTCGGCCTGGCGCGCAGATCACCAGGCGCAACATGCTGTGACCCCAGCGGCTGAACAGGTTCTGGTTGGCCTCGGCCAGCAGATAGTCAACGGCATAGACTCGCTCCGGATCGACCTGGCCCAAAGGTGTCTTGGCGAAGTCGCTGCCGGCATTGAGGAACGCGAAGGTCTTGCTACAGGTGTCTTTGGCGGCAGGCGCCCAGCCGAAATGTTCCTGGTAGTAGCGATACAGCGAGGGACGGCGGCAGGCGTAGCTCGGGTCGAGGAGGAAATACTCCATGTTGACCGCGACGAACTCCTTTGGACTGCTGGTCTCGTAGATGTCCGGGCTGCGGGCAATCTGGCGATTGTGCTGTTCGCGTTCACCGCGACGGCCTACGTATTGCTGCCAGCCGGCGAGGTCGAGCAGACGCGGATCGTCACTGAGGGTAAAACGCCGATCGGACTGGCCCCGGCATTGGTCGGGAATGCCAACCAGCCCTGAGCTGTTGTTGCGCTGGGTGCAGCGCTGAATCAGCTTGCGTTCGGCATCCGACCACAGGCGCGAGCGATCATAGATGTGAGTCAGCTCGTGCACCACCGTGGCCAGCATTTCCCGGCGCACGGTGCCATGGGGGCGAAGGGTTTTCTTGGTCGCGGCGCTGCCATCGGTGAGGCTGGCCAGCAGGTTGCGGTTCAGATCGAGTTCGGACACCAGTGATGCCTGACCGTAGGCGTTTCCCGGCATGTCATCCGTCCAGTCGACGTCGATGCGTCGATCGAGTTGCTCGATAAAGCGTGGCGGCAGTGCCTGCATGGCTTCATCGAGCAGCGCCTGGCTGGCTTGCTGTTGCGCGGGAGTCAGACCTTCGGTCTTGAGCTGTAATTGAAGGCCAGCGTGGGCCGTGTTGCCGAGCAGCAACATGGCCCCGGCCAGCAGCCAGGCACCTTGACGCTTCACAGTGCGAGGATGGCTTCGGCGAGATCCTGGTCACTGGCGTCACGAGCTTCCGGCACACGGGTACGCAGTAAATCGAAGGCGGATTCCAGGTGAGCGCCACGAATGTCGCCATTGCTGGCAACGAAACTGGCGGCATCGTCCTGGGCTTCGCGCACGATTTTCGAATCGCGAATGGACGTGGTGGTGTCGGAGGTGAAATCGAGGGTGCGCTGGGTAGCACGGATCAGAATATTACTCGTGGCAACCAGAGTATGTGCCTGGGCCACATCGGCCAACAGCAGCAGACCTAAGGTGGCAGCAATCAGCGGGTTACGCATGGAATGACTCCAGAAAAAACAGGGATAACTATTGGACGAGAATTGCTTGTGCCAGTTCAAGGTCGTTGGCACGAAGTTTTGCCTGGGTCCGACGCAGATACCGCAAGGCAGACTCCAGTCGTGCGCCTCTCAGTTGGCCGTCACTGGCAATGAATGCCGCGGCGTCATCATGGGCAGCGAGCAGCAGTTTATGGTCGAAGGGGGCGGAGGTCACCAAACTTGTGGCGTAACCGCTGGCGACGATGCCTTGGGTGGACAGGTTGAAGGCGTCATAAGCGTGGGCCGATCCGCAGTAACCAAGGGAAAGAAAGGCTGGAGCGATCAAGAAACTTGAAGGAAAACGCATGAGACTCGACAGTTGAAAGTGAGTCCCAAGGCTAGCGCAAGGCCCGTTCTAGAGCCAGCGCCGAAACATTAGGGCACGTCGGGCGTGCCCCATGCCTTGTGCAGTCGTTTAGATCGTCAGGATCGCCTGCGCCAGTTGTGCGTCGGTTGCGTTCAGCTGTGGCGCCTGGCGGTGAATGTGGTCGATGGCGCTTTCCAGTTTCACTCCGCGAATGGAACCTTCGCTGGCGACGAAACTGGCGGCGTCATCACGGGCCGCGAGGACGATCTTGTCATCCTTGAAGGACGACGATATGACGTCGGAGGTCGCATCGGATGTGGCTTTGAGCGCGTTAACTACAGCGTCGGTGGTCACGATGAAGCTGGTTGCGCTGGCATTGGCTGCCACGGCAAACAGGGCTGCAGCGCTGAGCAGGCGGAGACGGGACATGGGTAACTCCTTTGGGTAAACCAGTTGAAAAATGGCGCAGTGTCTGCAAAGTCAGACGCCAGGCGCTTGGTGCTCGCCACGTTCTGACTTGATATTAGGCCTGAGTGTGTCAGTTCGAACAGCCCGTCATGCAAACAGGCAGTCAGCGCCAGAACGGTTTATCCAGTTCATTGATGCGCTCAGCGTCGCTGATGCCAAGATCCGATAGCTGACGATCATCGAGTTGAGCCAGTAAACGTCGTGTTCTCGCCCTTTCCAGGCTAGCGAAGAATCCTGTCAGCAGATCTCTGACCCAGTGCAGGCAAGGTCTTGATCGAAATGATGGGGTCGAAACATCCTGTAAAGAACTCATGGCGCGTTCCCTGTCCTGATAAGTGGAGGGCTCCATGCTGACACCGGTCGAATCTCCGTTGCAGACACACTGCGACGATATTGTACTCATTCAGTTTGTAGTTTTTGCAAACTGTACTGGTGTTCAGGGTTCCCTACTGTAAAAGCGGATTTGACAGGCCAAAACGACAAAACCCGTCGTGGCTTCCCACGACGGGTTTTGTTTTTTCAATTCGGGTTGCTGGCGGTGGACCTTCAGGTCAGAGCCAGCGACGCTAACTTAGCGCCAGAACGGCTTGCTCAGCTCTTCGTAGCGTTGTGCTTCGCTAATCCCGGCGTCAGCCAGCAGGCGCGAATCCAGACGAGCCAGTTGATGGCGGCTGGTGATGCGGCGCTGCCACAGCATCAAGTTGGCGATAACGCGCAGAGGCAGGGAAGCCTGGGTTTTTGCAGCGGTGTCTTCGAAGAACAGTTCGGAACTGAGTGTACGTTCCATGGTTTTCATCCTTCCGCTTATGGCGGGATTAGGTAGTGGCTTAACTGGTGCCCATGATCCTCTCGTTTGCCTAGTCTCTGTAGATACAGTTCATCTGTATTGTGCGAGCTCAGTTAACTGTTTATAGGGGGTGTACTGGTCGAATTTGAGGCAACTGTACCTATCTGCACTGTTAAGGTGCAAAATTGCTGTTTTGACTCGATAAGGTAGGAATTTCCCCTAGGAAATTACCGGTACAGTAGTACAGTTTTTTTCAGAGTGTGAAGTAGTAAGAGCAAGCTGACGAAACTGTGTTTGCGCCAGCTGCTATCTGTACCAATTACTTCTTCAGCATTTGCCCGGTTTCTTCCAGGTTGATGTGCCAGCTCAGGGCATCACGCAGGATGTGCGGGGTGTGCCCGCCGATGCCGCACGCGGTGGTGAAGTAATCATTCAGCGCCTGGCGGTAATCCGGGTGCACGCACTTGTCGATGATGACCCGGGCACGCTCCCGAGGCGCCAGGCCTCGCAAGTCTGCCAGGCCCACTTCGGTCACGAGGATGTCGACGTCATGTTCGGTGTGGTCAACATGGCTGACCATCGGCACCACGCTGGAGATCGCACCGCCCTTGGCGATCGACTTGGTCACGAACACGGACAGGTGCGCGTTGCGCGCGAAGTCGCCCGAGCCGCCGATGCCGTTCATCATCCGCGTGCCGCAGACGTGAGTGGAGTTGACGTTGCCATAGATGTCGAACTCCAGTGCCGTGTTGATGCCGATGATGCCAAGGCGGCGCACGACTTCAGGGTGGTTGGAGATCTCCTGCGGACGCAGAACCAGTTTGTCCTTGTAGCGCTCCAGATTGCCGAACACGTCGGCATTGCGCCGGCTCGACAGGGTGATCGAACTGCCCGAGGCAAAACTCAGCTTGCCCGCGTCGATCAGGTCGAAGGTCGAGTCCTGCAGCACCTCGGAATACATTGTCAGGTCTTCGAACGGCGAGTCGATCAGGCCACACATCACCGAGTTGGCGATGGTGCCGATACCGGCTTGTAGCGGGCCGAGCTTGTTGGTCATGCGCCCGGCTGCCACTTCCTGTTTGAAGAAGTCGATCAGGTGGTCGGCAATGGCTTGGGTCTCGACGTCCGGCGCCAGCACAGTGGAGGGCGAGTCAGCCTGGTTGGTGACAACGATGGCGACGATTTTTTCCGGTGGAATCGGGATGGCGGTGCTGCCAATGCGATCGTCGACCTTGACCAGCGGAATCGGTGTACGGGTCGGGCGGTAGGTCGGAATGTAGATGTCGTGCAGACCTTCGAGATTCGGGTTGTGCGCCATGTTGATTTCGACGATCACGTGCTTGGCGAAAATCGCGAAGCTGGCCGAGTTGCCGACCGAGGTGGTTGGCACGATATGCCCTTGCTCGGTGATCGCCACGGCTTCAATCACGGCAATGTCCGGCAGCTTCAATTGCTGGTTGCGCAATTGCTCCACGGTTTCCGACAAGTGCTGGTCGATGAACATGACTTCGCCGGCATTGATCGCCTTGCGCAGAGTGCTGTCGACCTGAAACGGCATGCGCCGCGACAGCACGCCAGCTTCGGTCAACTGCTTGTCGAGGTCGTTGCCCAGGCTTGCGCCGGTCATCAGGCTGATCTTGAGCGGCGTGACCTTGGCACGCTCGGCCAGCGCCTGGGGAACGGCCTTGGCTTCGCCTGCGCGAGTAAAGCCACTCATGCCGACGGTCATGCCGTCCTCAATCAGAGCGGCAGCGTCGGCAGCGCTCATCACTTTGTCCAACAACGAAGGCAGGCGAATACGGTCACGGTACATGGATTGTTATCTCGGGTAACAGGTAGCAGGACGTGCAGTCTAGTGAATTGCGCTGGCTTCTGTCCCGCTACCAAGGTCGCAATCGAGGCGTCTATTCCGGGCCTTTCAAGCAAAACACCGTTACCGGATCGGTAACAAAAGGATAGTTTGTCCGACGATTTGCGCAAACAAAAACGCCCCGACGAGTCGGGGCGTTCCGTGTGCCGCAGAGGGTTACTCGACGGCTTTGACCATGTCTTCGATGACCTTTTTAGCGTCGCCGAACACCATCATGGTCTTGTCCAGGTAGAACAGTTCGTTGTCCAGGCCGGCGTAGCCGCTGGCCATCGAGCGCTTGTTGACGATGATGGTCTTGGCCTTGAACGCTTCGAGGATCGGCATGCCGGCAATCGGCGATTTCGGATCGTTCTTCGCGGCCGGGTTGACCACGTCGTTGGCGCCCAACACCAGCACCACGTCGGCCTGGCCGAACTCGGAGTTGATGTCGTCCATCTCGAACACCTGGTCGTAAGGCACTTCGGCCTCGGCCAGCAACACGTTCATGTGGCCGGGCATACGACCGGCAACCGGGTGGATCGCATACTTCACGGTCACGCCGCGATGGGTCAGCTTCTCGGTCAGCTCTTTCAGCGCGTGCTGCGCACGTGCCACCGCCAGACCGTAGCCCGGCACGATGATCACGGTGTCGGCGTTGGTCAGCAGGAAGGTCGCGTCGTCGGCCGAACCGGACTTCACCGGACGGGCTTCTTTCGAACCCGCCGGGCCGGCCGCGTCCGCCGTATTGCCGAAGCCACCGAGCAGCACATTAAAGAAGGAGCGGTTCATCGCCTTGCACATGATGTACGAGAGGATTGCACCGGACGAACCTACCAGCGAGCCGGCGATGATCAGCATCGAGTTGTTCAGCGAGAAGCCGATGCCCGCCGCTGCCCAGCCGGAGTAGCTGTTGAGCATCGACACGACCACGGGCATGTCCGCGCCGCCGATCGGGATGATGATCAGCACGCCGAGCACGAAGGCCAACGCCAGCATCACGCCGAAAGCGGTGTAGTCGCCGGTGAGCATGAACGTCACGCCCAGGCCCAGTGTGGCCAGGCCCAGCAGCAGGTTCAGCTTGTGCTGGCCACTGAACTGTACCGGTGCCCCCTGGAACAGGCGGAACTTGTACTTGCCGGACAGCTTGCCGAAGGCGATCACCGAGCCGGAGAAGGTGATTGCACCGATGGCGGCACCGAGGAACAGTTCCAGGCGGTTACCGGCCGGGATCGCGTCACCGAGTTGCTTGACGATGCCCAGCGACTGCGGCTCGACCACGGCAGCCACGGCGATGAACACTGCGGCCAGGCCGATCATGCTGTGCATGAAGGCGACCAGCTCCGGCATCTTGGTCATTTCAACGCGTTTGGCCATGATCGAACCGGCAGTGCCGCCGATCAGCAGGCCGACGATCACGTAGACGATACCGGCCTGGGCCCCGCCTTGTTCAAAAGAGAGCGCAGCCAGCTTGTAGATCAAGCCGATAGTGGTGAGGATCGCCAGGCCCATGCCGAGCATGCCGAACAGGTTGCCACGGCGCGACGTGGTGGGGTGCGAGAGGCCCTTGAGCGCCTGGATGAAGCAGACCGAGGCGATCAAATACAGGGACGTAACCAGGTTCATGCTCATGCTTGCTGCACCTCAGCCTTGACTGCTTCAGCTTTGGCGGCCGGAGCTTTTGCCGGCGCTTTCTTCTTGAACATTTCCAGCATGCGGCGGGTGACCAAAAAGCCACCGAATACGTTGACCGCGGCCAGGGCCACGGCCAGGGTGCCCATGGTCTTGCCCAGTGGCGTCACGGTCAAAGCCGCTGCCAGCATGGCACCGACGATCACGATCGCCGAGATCGCGTTGGTCACCGCCATCAACGGGGTGTGCAGCGCAGGCGTGACGTTCCAGACCACGTGGTAACCGACATAGATCGCCAGCACGAAGATGATCAGGTTGTAGATACCGTCAGAGATCAGCATGTCTTCCATTGTTTTTATCCTCAGCCGTTCTTGCGCACGATCTGGCCGTCGCGGCACATCAGGCACGCGGCGACGATATCGTCTTCAAGGTTGATCACCAGTTGTCCTTCTTTATCGAACAACAGTTTCATGAAGTCCAGCAGGTTGCGGGCGTACAGCGCCGAAGCGTCAGCCGCCACGGCGCTGGCCAGGTTGGTCGGGCCCACGATGGTCACGCCGTTTTCGACGACCACCTGGTCGGCCACGGTCAGCGGGCAGTTGCCGCCCTGGGCGGCCGCGAGATCGATGACCACCGAACCCGGTTTCATCTGGGCCACGGTTTGCGCGCTGAGCAGCGTCGGCGCCTTGCGGCCCGGAATCAGCGCGGTGGTGATAACGATGTCCGCCTGCTTGGCGCGTTCGTGCACGGCCGCGGCCTGGCGCTGCATCCAGCTGGCCGGCATCGGGCGAGCGTAACCGCCGACACCGACGGCGCATTCGCGCTCTTCATCGGTCTCGTAGGGCACGTCGACGAACTTGGCGCCGAGGGATTCGATCTGCTCTTTTACCGCAGGACGCACGTCAGACGCTTCGATCACCGCCCCCAGGCGCTTGGCGGTAGCGATGGCCTGCAAACCGGCCACACCGGCACCCAGAATCAGCACGCGCGCCGCTTTCACGGTGCCCGCAGCGGTCATCAGCATCGGCATGAAACGCGGGTAGTAGTGCGCGGCCAGCAACACGGCTTTATAGCCGGCGATGTTGGCTTGCGACGACAGTACGTCCAGGCTCTGGGCGCGGGAGGTGCGCGGCGCGGCTTCCAGGGCAAAGGCGGTAATGCCGCATTCGGCCATTTTGGCGATGGTTTCATTGCTGAACGGATTGAGCATGCCCACCACTACGGTGCCGCTCTTGATCAGGGCGAGCTCGCTGTCGCTGGGCGCGACCACCTTCAGAATCAGCTCGGCAGCAAACGCATCGTTGGCGCTGCCAATGCTTGCGCCTGCCGCTTCATAGGCACTGTCGACAACGCTGGCGTTAATGCCGGCGCCGCTTTGTACAGTGACCTTATGGCCCTGGCCGATCAGCTTCTTGATGGTTTCCGGGGTTGCAGCAACCCGTGTTTCACCGGTCTGGGTTTCGAGAGGAACACCAATGTGCACGTCAAATCTCCTGCGTGATCTTATTGAGTAAACCCATGCACTACGGATGGTGCGGCTGGGGCGGCCGATCAGCACGATCCCGCCAAATCAGGGCGGGGCGCGGCATTTTGCAGGCGAACTTTGTGCCCTTCAAGGGATTATGACGGGTGACGGAAAATTAACTACAAGTCACCCCGTGACCGAATGTCGCAACCAACCGGCTCAATCCCTTGCAGACCGTGCTTTTCAAGGATTCTGGCCGAAATTGAAGAATTTACACATCGGCCGTATGAATGATGCGGCATTGCCTCGAAATAGTGGCGCAAAGCCGCGTCATCAGGCGCTTGTGGGACGTTTGTACGACTTGTCGATACAGTTTGCTGCCATGCGACAAATACGTATATCTGTAGGGCTTTTGTTTTGCTGACTACGGGGTCAAGTAACCTTGTAGAGCCTTTATCCCTCTAGGCTGTAGCTGTACGCCTGATTTACCAGCCAGTCACGAAATGCCTTTAAAGACGCGGATTCGACCTTTCGCTCAGGAATCATCAGGTAGTAAGCCTTGATACTGGACAGTGCTTGGGGGTTGGCGATCACCAGGCGTTTCTCTTTCAGCTCCCTTTGAATCAGGAACGGTGGAATCAGGGCAATGCCCATGTCGTGCATGGCTGCCTGGGCGAGCATGGAGAATAGCTCGTAGCGGGGGCCCGTCATGTCTCGCGGGACATTCAGGTGTTGGGAGTCGAACCATTGGCGCCAGGCATAGGGGCGAGTGGTTTGTTGCAGAAGAGGCAAGTCGGCGATTTCCCCGGGCGTCAGACTGGTCTTGTTTCCGAGCAGGTTGGGGCTGCAAACGGGCATCGGATTTTCACCCATCAGCCTGTGGGATTCTGTACCCGACCAATCCGCGTCGCCGAAGTAGATGGCGGCATCAAAATCCGTGTCGGCGAACAGGAACGGCCGCGTGCGGTTGGTCAGGTTGACCGTCACTTCCGGGTGTTTCTGCTGGAAATCCTTGAGTCGCGGCAGCAGCCATTGGGTGCCGAAGGTCGGAACTACGGCCAGTTCGATCACGTTGGTGCCCTGCTGGCCCATCACGGACAAGGTGTCGCGCTCAACGGCATCGAGCTGAGTGGCCACCCGACGGCTGTAGGAGAGTCCGGCTTCCGTCAGCTTGACCCCGCGCCGCGAGCGTCGGAACAGTTCCACACTGAGGAACTCTTCAAGGCTGGCAATCTGTCGGCAAATCGCTCCCTGGGTCAGCGAAAGCTCCTGGGCGGCCTTGGTGAAGCTCTCGTGGCGCGCCGCGGCCTCGAAGCTGATCAGGGCGGTGGTGCTGGGTATCTTTCTGCGCATGTACGTCAACCTCACTAATACATCGCATAAAAGCTCTTTTGCGACGTTTCGGAGTGAGAAATTAGCACAACAGTATGCAAAATCCTCGTTTGCCGTCGCGCCGATCCGGGCCTAGGATCAGCCTACGTTATTTGACCCGATTCGAGAGGACACACTCATGGGCGGTAAAGCTAGCTTCAACTGGATCGATCCCCTGCTGCTGGATCAACAGCTCACTGAAGAAGAACGAATGATTCGCGACACGGCTGCGCAATTCGCTCAGCAAAGCCTTGCGCCGCGCATCCTCGAAGCTTTCCGTCATGAGAAGACCGATCCGGCGATCTTCCGCGAAATGGGCGAAGTCGGCCTGTTGGGCGCAACCATCCCCGAGCAATACGGTGGCAGCGGCCTGAACTATGTCAGCTATGGCCTGATCGCCCGTGAAGTCGAGCGCATCGACTCCGGCTATCGCTCGATGATGAGCGTGCAGTCCTCGCTGGTGATGGTGCCAATCAATGAATTCGGTACCGAAGCGCAGAAGCAGAAGTACCTGCCGAAACTGGCGTCGGGAGAGTGGATCGGCTGCTTCGGCCTGACCGAGCCTAACCACGGCTCCGACCCGGGCGCGATGATCAGTCGTGCGCGCAAAGTGGAAGGCGGCTACAGCCTTACCGGCAGCAAGATGTGGATCACCAACAGCCCGATCGCCGATGTGTTCGTGGTCTGGGCCAAGGACGATGCCGGTGACATTCGCGGCTTCGTTCTGGAGAAAGGCTGGAAAGGTCTGAGCGCTCCAGCGATTCATGGCAAGGTGGGCCTGCGGGCATCGATCACCGGTGAAATCGTGATGGACAACGTGTTCGTTCCGGAAGAGAACATCTTCCCGGACGTCCGTGGTCTGAAAGGTCCTTTCACTTGCCTCAACTCGGCACGTTACGGCATCTCCTGGGGTGCGCTGGGTGCAGCCGAGTTCTGCTGGCACACCGCTCGCCAGTACACCCTGGATCGTCAACAGTTCGGTCGCCCACTGGCCGCTACCCAGTTGATCCAGAAGAAGCTGGCCGACATGCAGACTGAAATCACTATGGCGCTGCAAGGCTGCCTGCGTCTGGGTCGTATGAAGGACGAAGGTACCGCTGCGGTCGAAATTACCTCGATGATGAAGCGCAACTCTTGCGGCAAGTCCCTGGACATCGCGCGCATGGCTCGCGATATGTTGGGCGGCAACGGCATCTCCGATGAATTCGGTGTGGCGCGTCACCTGGTCAACCTGGAAGTGGTGAACACCTATGAAGGTACTCACGACGTCCATGCACTGATCCTCGGTCGTGCGCAAACCGGCCTCCAGGCGTTCTATTAAGGAGAACGTCCATGGGCGCGCTATCGCATCTACGGGTACTGGATTTATCGCGGGTGCTGGCCGGGCCTTGGGCCGGGCAGATCCTGGCCGACCTTGGCGCTGAAGTGATCAAGGTCGAGCGTCCGGGTAACGGCGATGACACGCGCGCCTGGGGACCGCCGTTCCTTAAAGACGCTTATGGCGAGAATACCAGCGAGGCTGCTTATTACTTGTCGGCCAATCGCAACAAGCAATCTGTCACCATCGACTTCACTCGCCCTGAAGGGCAGAAGCTGGTGCGTGAACTGGCGGCCAAGTCGGACATCCTGATCGAGAACTTCAAGGTCGGCGGTCTGGCGGCTTATGGCCTGGACTATGAAACGCTGAAGACGATCAATCCGGATCTGATCTATTGCTCGATCACCGGGTTCGGCCAGACCGGTCCTTATGCCAAGCGTGCGGGTTATGACTTCATGATCCAGGGGCTCGGCGGCCTCATGAGTCTGACGGGGCGACCTGAAGGCGAAGAGGGTGCGGGGCCGGTGAAGGTTGGCGTGGCGCTGACGGACATCCTCACCGGGCTGTATTCGACTGTCGCGATCCTGGCTGCGCTTGCGCATCGGGATCACGACGGCGGTGGTCAGCATATCGATATGGCACTGTTGGACGTACAGGTGGCTTGTCTGGCCAATCAGGCAATGAACTACCTGACGACAGGCAACGCGCCTAAGCGCTTGGGTAATGCTCACCCGAACATCGTGCCTTATCAGGATTTTCCTACGGCGGATGGCGATTTCATCCTTACCGTCGGGAACGATGGTCAGTTCCGCAAGTTTGCGGAAGTGGCCGGGCAGCCGCAGTGGGCGGACGATCCGCGTTTTGCCACTAACAAGCTGCGGGTGGCAAACAGGGCAATACTGATTCCGCTGATCCGCCAGGCGACGGTGTTCAAGACTACCGCTGAATGGGTGGCGCAACTGGAACAGGCTGGCGTGCCATGCGGGCCTATCAATGACGTGGCCCAGATGTTTGCCGATCCTCAGGTCAAGGCGCGTGGGTTGGCTATCGAACTGCCGCATGCGCTGGCCGGGATGGTGCCTCAGGTGGCGAGCCCGATTCGATTGTCGGAGACGCCGGTTGAGTATCGTTTTGCACCTCCTCTGCTGGGTGAGCACACGCTTGAAGTTTTGCAGCGTGTGTTGGGTCTGGATGTCGGAGCGGTGTCCGCATTCAAGGCTTCTGGCGTTCTCTGATAGGTCTCTTCTATATAGAGGGAGTTTCGGCTCCTCTATATAGGCACCCTTTGGGGTGTTTTGCTGCTTTCCGCAGTTTATTGATAGAAAACCTGAATCAGTGCTTGACGGCAGATTCCAGGTGTCTATAATTCGCCCCACTTCCGGCGCAGTCGAAACGGAAAACTCCTTGGTAAACAAAGAGTTACGCAGTTTTCGGCAGCGGGTTGCTTCAGTTCATCGAAGCCGAAAGGGAGTTGAAAAAGAGGTGTTGACAGCAGCGTGTAACGCTGTAGAATTCGCCTCCCGCTGACGAGAGATCTGAAGCGCAAGTGGTTGAAGTTACAAAGGA